>NZ_CP012257.1:2400000-3035698 GCF_001277175.1 Cronobacter universalis NCTC 9529
TCCCGTGGCTATGGTCTTTTATATCGTCCTCTTCATCATAACGGTTTGTGGAAATTATCAAAAATCAGTGTTGACATTCTCGCCATGAACCAGTTAACTAGTACGCAAGTTCACACGAAGAAGGTATCTGATAATGACTCACATTTTTTCTCTGCATGGCTGGTGGCGTACCTCCTGATCCCGGGCGGTGTCTTCACGTATGCGCAAGCAATCAGATACCAGGCCCGCTCACCGCGGGCTTTTTTTTGAACACAAAACAGAGATACAGACCATGCAAACAGACAAACCGGCACTCGAACTGCTTACCTGCGACGGCCTTTATCGCGAAAACCCGACCGCGGTGTTCCATCAGCTCTGCGGCGACCGCCCGGCGACGCTACTGCTGGAATCAGCGGATATCGACAGCAAAGACGATCTGAAAAGCCTGCTGCTGGTGGACAGCGCGCTGCGCATCACCGCCTTTGGTGACACTGTCACGGTTGAGGCGCTGAGCGCCAATGGCGCGTCCCTGCTTGCGCTGCTGGATAACGCCCTGCCGGAGACGGTCACCGTTGAAACCCGCCCGCAGGGACGCACGCTGCGCTTCCCGCCGGTGAGCGCGCTGCTGGACGAAGATGAACGTCTGCGTTCGCTGTCGGTGTTTGACGCGTTCCGCCTGTTGCAGGAGCTGGTGACGCTGCCGCAGGACGAGCGCGAAGCGATGTTCTTCGGCGGGCTGTTTGCCTATGACCTGGTCGCCGGGTTTGAAGAGCTGCCGCCGCTTGCGCACAACAATAGCTGCCCGGATTACTGCTTTTATCTCGCCGAAACGCTGCTGATTATCGATCACCAGACGCGCACCACCCGCATTCAGGCGAGCCTGTTTACGCCGGATGACGCGGAAAAAGCCCGCCTGAACCAGCGCCTCGCGCAGATCCAACTGCAACTCCAGGAGCCGCCCGCGCCGCTGCCGGTAGAAAGCGTGCCGCAGATGCAGTGCGAATGCAGCCAGAGCGATGAAGAGTACGGCGCAGTCGTGCGCGAGATGCAAAAGGCGATTCGCGCTGGCGAGATTTTTCAGGTGGTGCCGTCGCGCCGCTTCAGCCTGCCCTGCCCGTCGCCGCTCGCGGCCTATGACACGCTGAAAAAGAGCAACCCCAGCCCCTATATGTTTTTCATGCAGGACAGCGATTTCGCGCTCTTCGGCGCGTCGCCGGAAAGCTCGCTGAAATATGACGCGCAGTCCCGCCAGATTGAAATCTACCCGATAGCCGGCACCCGCCCGCGCGGCCGCCGTGCGGACGGCTCGCTGGACCGCGATCTCGACAGCCGCATTGAGCTTGAAATGCGCACCGACCATAAAGAGCTCTCAGAACACCTGATGCTGGTGGATCTGGCGCGCAACGATCTGGCGCGTATCTGTACGCCGGGCAGCCGCTATGTGGCGGATTTAACCAAAGTGGACCGCTATTCGTTCGTTATGCATCTGGTCTCCCGCGTGGTCGGCGAACTGCGCCGCGATCTCGATGTGCTGCACGCCTACCGCGCCTGCATGAATATGGGCACGCTGAGCGGCGCGCCGAAAGTGCGCGCGATGCAGCTTATCGCGCAAGCGGAAGGCCAGCGTCGCGGCAGCTACGGCGGCGCGGTCGGGTATTTCACCGCTCATGGCGATCTCGATACCTGCATTGTGATCCGCTCGGCGTGGGTGGAGAACGGCATCGCCACGGTACAGGCGGGCGCGGGCGTGGTGCTCGACTCCGTCCCGCAATCCGAAGCTGACGAAACCCGTAATAAAGCCCGCGCGGTACTACGCGCCATCGCCGCTGCCCATCACGCACAGGAGACTTTCTGATGGCCGACATTCTGCTGCTCGATAATATCGACTCCTTTACCTACAACCTGGCGGATCAGCTGCGCGCGAACGGGCATAACGTGGTTATCTACCGTAACCATATCCCGGCACAGACGCTGATTGAGCGCCTCGCCACCATGGACAACCCGGTGCTGATGCTTTCACCCGGCCCCGGCGCGCCGTCAGACGCGGGCTGTATGCCGGAGCTGTTAACCCGCCTGCGCGGCAAACTGCCGATTATCGGCATCTGCCTTGGCCATCAGGCTATCGTCGAAGCCTACGGCGGCTATGTCGGCCAGGCGGGCGAAATTCTGCATGGCAAAGCCTCCAGCATTGAACATGACGGCCAGGCGATGTTCAGCGGTCTGATGAATCCGCTGCCGGTGGCGCGCTACCACTCGCTGGTGGGCAGCGATATTCCGGCCGGGCTGACGGTGAACGCGCACTTTAACGGCATGGTGATGGCCGTGCGTCACGAC
This sequence comes from Cronobacter universalis NCTC 9529, assembly GCF_001277175.1. Classification (NCBI taxonomy): domain Bacteria; kingdom Pseudomonadati; phylum Pseudomonadota; class Gammaproteobacteria; order Enterobacterales; family Enterobacteriaceae; genus Cronobacter; species Cronobacter universalis. Next base: position 2,402,314 of record NZ_CP012257.1, read on the forward strand.
GCCGATCGCGTCTGCGGTTTTCAGTTTCACCCGGAATCGATTCTGACCACGCAAGGCGCTCGCCTGCTGGAGCAGACGCTCGCCTGGGCGCTGACCCGCGCCGAGCAGCAAAACAGCGTCCAGCCGATCCTGGAAAAACTCTATCAGGCCGAGGTGCTGAGCCGCGAGGAGAGCCACCAGCTTTTCAGCGCGGTGGTGCGCGGCGAGCTGAAACCCGAACAACTGGCCGCCGCGCTGGTGAGTATGAAAGTGCGCGGCGAACATCCGGTTGAGATTGCCGGAGCCGCCAGCGCCCTGCTGGAAAACGCCGCGCCGTTCCCGCGCCCGGATTACGCCTTTGCGGATATCGTCGGCACCGGCGGCGACGGCAGCAACAGTATTAATATCTCCACCGCCAGCGCCTTTGTGGCCGCCGCGGTGGGGCTGAAAGTCGCCAAGCATGGCAACCGCAGCGTCTCCAGCCGCTCGGGGTCGTCGGATCTGCTGGCCGCGTTCGGTATTAATCTTGAGATGAACGCCGACGCGTCGCGCAAGGCGCTGGATGAACTCGGCGTCTGCTTTCTGTTCGCGCCGAAATACCACACCGGGTTTCGTCACGCCATGCCGGTGCGCCAGCAGCTGAAAACCCGCACGCTGTTTAACGTGCTGGGGCCGCTGATTAACCCGGCGCATCCGCCGCTGGCGCTGATTGGCGTCTATAGCCCGGAACTGGTGCTGCCGATTGCCGAAACGCTGCGGGTGCTGGGCTATCAGCGCGCGGCCGTGGTGCACAGCGGCGGTATGGATGAGGTGTCGCTGCACGCGCCGACGCAAGTGGCGGAGCTGCGCGACGGTGAGATCCGCAGCTATCAGCTTCTGGCTGCGGATTTCGGCCTTGAGCCCTACGAGCAGGCGGATCTGGCTGGCGGCACGCCGGAAGAAAACCGTGACATTCTCAGCCGCCTGTTACAAGGTAAAGGCGAGCGTGCTCACGAGGCCGCCGTGGCCGCCAATGTCGCCATGCTGATGCGTCTGCACGGCGAAGAGGATTTACAGGCCAACGCACGTAAAGTGCTGGCGGTGTTGCGCAGCGGCGCCGCTTATGACCGTGTTACCGCACTGGCAGCAAGAGGATAAGAGATGGAAACCGTTTTAGCGAAAATCGTCGCGGATAAAGCGCTGTGGGTGGAAGCCCGCAAGGCACAACAGCCGCTGGCGAGCTTTCAGAATGATGTCGTGCCGAGCACGCGCCGCTTTTATGACGCGCTGCGTGGCGCCCGCACCGTTTTTATCCTGGAGTGCAAAAAGGCGTCGCCGTCCAAAGGCGTGATCCGCAGCGATTTCGACCCGGCGCGCATCGCAGGCGTGTACAAACACCACGCCTCGGCGATCTCGGTGCTGACCGATGAGAAATATTTCCAGGGCAGCTTCGATTTTCTGCCTATCGTCAGCGCTGTCGCCCACCAGCCGGTGCTGTGCAAAGACTTTATTATCGACCCGTACCAGATTTACCTGGCGCGCTTTTACCAGGCGGACGCCTGCCTGCTGATGCTCTCGGTGCTGGACGATGACCAGTACCGCCAGCTCGCGGCGGTGGCGCACAGTCTCGGCATGGGCGTGCTGACCGAAGTGAGCAATGAAGAGGAGCTGGAGCGCGCCCTGCGCCTTGAGGCGAAAGTGGTCGGCATTAATAACCGCGACCTGCGCGATCTCTCCATCGATTTGAACCGCACCCGCGAACTGGCGCCGCGTCTGGGTCACGGCGTGACGGTGATTAGCGAATCCGGCATTCATACTTACGGCCAGGTGCGCGAACTGAGCCGCTTCGCCAACGGCTTTCTGATTGGCTCCGCGCTGATGGAGCATGACGATTTGGAAACCGCGGTGCGTCAGGTGTTGCTTGGCGAAAATAAGGTCTGCGGCCTGACCCGCCCGGAGGACGCGCAGAGCGCCCTGCAGGCGGGCGCGGTCTTCGGCGGCCTGATTTTTGTCGGCTCGTCGCCGCGAGCCGTCACCGATGAACAGGCGCGTGCGGTAATTAACGCCGCCCCGCTGCGCTATGTCGGCGTCTTCCGTGACGCGCCGGTGGAGGATGTGGTCGCGAAAGCCAACGCCTTTTCCCTTGCCGCCGTCCAGTTGCACGGCGACGAAGACCAGACCTATATCAGCGCCCTGCGCGCCAGCCTGCCGGAAACGACCGCTATCTGGAAAGCGCAGAGCGTCAGCCATGTGTTGCCGCCGCGTAATCTGCAGTACGTAGATCGCTACGTGCTGGATAACGGCCAGGGCGGTAGCGGCCAGCGCTTCGACTGGTCACTGCTCGAAGGACAGACGCTGGACAACGTGATGCTGGCGGGCGGTCTCGGCGCGGATAATTGCGTGCAGGCCGCCCAGCTCGGCTGCGCGGGACTCGATTTTAACTCCGGGGTGGAGAGCGCGCCGGGCATCAAAGACAGCGACAAACTGGCGGCAGTATTCAGAACCCTGCGGGCTTACTAAAGGAAGGCAATAATGAGCACACTGTTAAACCCCTATTTTGGCGAATTTGGCGGCATGTATGTGCCGCAGATCCTGATGCCCGCCCTACGTCAGCTGGAAGAGGCGTTCGTCAGCGCCCAGAGCGACGCGGGATTTCAGGCGCAGTTTACCGACCTGCTGAAGAACTACGCCGGACGCCCGACGGCGCTGACCAAATGTCAGAACCTCACCGAAGGCACCCGCACCACGCTCTATCTCAAGCGTGAAGATCTGCTGCACGGCGGTGCGCATAAAACCAACCAGGTGTTAGGACAGGCGCTGCTTGCCAAACGCATGGGCAAAACCGAAATTATCGCCGAAACCGGCGCAGGCCAGCACGGCGTGGCGTCAGCGCTGGCGAGCGCCCTGCTCGGCCTGAAGTGCCGCATCTATATGGGCGCGAAAGATGTCGAGCGCCAGTCGCCAAACGTGTTCCGCATGAAGCTGATGGGCGCGGAAGTCATTCCGGTCTACAGCGGCTCGGCGACGCTGAAAGACGCCTGCAACGAGGCGCTTCGCGACTGGTCCGGCAGCTATGACCGCGCGCACTATATGCTCGGCACCGCCGCAGGCCCGCACCCGTTCCCGACTATCGTGCGTGAATTCCAGCGCATGATCGGCGAAGAGACGCGCGCGCAGATCATGGAAAAAGAAGGCCGTCTGCCGGATGCCGTGATCGCCTGCGTCGGCGGCGGCTCCAACGCCATCGGCATGTTCGCGGATTTCATTAACGAAACGAGCGTCGGCCTGATTGGCGTCGAGCCTGCCGGCCACGGCATCGAAACCGGCGAACATGGCGCGCCGCTCAAGCACGGCCGCGTGGGGATCTACTTCGGCATGAAGGCGCCGATGATGCAGACGGATGATGGCCAGATTGAAGAGTCTTACTCTATCTCCGCCGGTCTCGATTTCCCGTCCGTCGGGCCGCAGCATGCGTACCTGAACAGCACCGGGCGCGCGGAATATGTCTCGATTACCGATAACGAAGCGCTGGAAGCCTTTAAAACGCTCTGCCGTCAGGAAGGGATCATCCCGGCGCTGGAATCGTCCCACGCCCTCGCCCATGCGCTGAAAATGATGCGCGCGGACCCGGAGAAAGAGCAGTTGCTGGTCGTCAACCTGTCCGGGCGCGGCGATAAAGATATCTTCACCGTTCACGATATTTTCAAAGCACGAGGGGAAATGTAATGGAGCGTTATCAGCAGCTGTTTGACCGCCTGGCAGCCCGTAAGGAAGGCGCGTTTGTTCCCTTTGTGACGCTGGGCGACCCGTCGCCTGAGCAGTCGTTGCAGATTATCGACGCGCTGGTGGAAGGCGGCGCCGACGCGCTGGAGCTCGGCATTCCTTTCTCCGATCCGCTGGCGGATGGCCCGACGATTCAGAGCGCCACGCTGCGCGCGTTCGCTTCTGGCACCACGCCGGATCAGTGCTTTGAAATGCTGGCCGCGGTGCGCCAGAAATACCCGGATCTACCCATCGGGCTGTTAATGTACGCCAATCTGGTGTTCAGCCGCGGCGTGGATGAGTTCTATGCCCGCTGCGCCGCCGTGGGGGTCGATTCGGTGCTGGTGGCCGACGTGCCGGTGGAAGAATCCGCCCCGTTCCGCCAGGCGGCGATGCGCCACAATGTCGCGCCGATTTTCATCTGCCCGCCGAACGCCGATGACGATCTGCTGCGCCAGATTGCCTCTTACGGCCGTGGTTATACCTATTTGCTTTCACGCGCAGGCGTCACAGGGGCGGAAAACCGCGCCGCGCTGCCGCTGAACCATCTGATTGATAAGCTGACCGAATACCACGCCGCGCCGCCGTTGCAGGGTTTCGGGATCTCTGAGCCTGCACAGGTGAAAGCCGCCATTGAGGCTGGCGCCGCGGGCGCGATCTCCGGCTCGGCGATCGTGAAGATCATCGAGAACAACCTCAACGATCGCGCGGCGATGCTGGAGGCGCTGAAAACGTTTGTCCGCCAGCTGAAAGCCGCCAGTTTGCCGGCATAACCGCTTTCTTTCGAAAAAAAAAGCGCGAGCTCTCGCGCTTTTTATTTCCCTGAATATCAGGGACATCCCGTTTTTCATTCACAATTTCCCCGTCGAGTCCAGCATTACGATCGCGTTTTGAGCAAAATCTTAAGGCAGGCGTCGCATTCCTGACCAAAACTTATTCTCATGACAACGAAGCCCGGCCGCAATTGCAGGCCCGCCGGAAAGGAGACGGCAGGTTTCGGTGACAGAAAGCGTTGGAGCCACATACAGCGGCGCAGACGCCGCCCCGGAAGGATCGCCGGAGGAGGATGTGGCAACTGACTTCAGACCATAAACCGCGTGAAAACGTAACGCGCAATCGCAGCCAGAACGGTCTGGCTGGATTACGGGAAAGGGTGGAGGTGAAGATGATTAACCAGCATATGATGAATAAAGCTCGCCGCGCAGCACGCGAAGCGTTAACCAAACGAAACGCCCGCAAATGGGATGAAGCCAACCGCATTATGCGCCAGGCTGCCGCCAGCGCATTCAACTGAGGCGCGGAGCTTCAGGATGTTAAGTGCAGCAAGATGCGAGACGCCGGTTTTCCGCTTCACCCGGCAGCAATAAAAAAACCAACCCGTCGAGGTTGGTTTTTTTATTGCTGAGAAACGCGAGGGCGTTGCCTCAGAAACGGTAGCCCGCCGAGAACATAAAGACCCACGGGTCGAGACGCGTATCGATATTCTGCTGCTGGCCGCCTGCCTTGAATTTCACGGTGGTGTCGATATCCATGTACCAGACGGACATGTTAATCAGCCAGTCTTTATTCACCATGTAATCCAGACCCACCTGACCCGCCGCGCCCCAGGAGTCGTCAACGCTCAGATCGCTTAAGCCGCTTTTTTTACCGGTATCGTTGAAGTCTTCGTCAAAGAACGTGGTGTAGTTAATGCCCGCGCCAATATACGGGCGCACTTTGCTTTGCGAATCGCCGAAATACCACTGCGCCATTAAGGTGGGCGGCAGTTGATGCACCGTCGCGAGATCGCCCGTCGGGCCGAGGCCCACTTTATGACGGAACGGCGTTGCCGCCAGCAGTTCCACGCCGATATTGTCGGTCGCCATATAAGTAAAGGTCAGGCCGAGCTGAGTATTGTTGTTGACCTTAAAGCCGCCCATGCCCAGCACGTTATCAGAGCCTTCTGACGGACGTACGGTCGCCGTACCGGCGCGCATAAAGAACTCGCCCGCTTCATGCGCAGAGGCCATACCCGAAAAACAACCCGCTAATGCCAGCGCCACGATAAGTTTTTTCATTCCCGTTTCCCTTTTGTGGTTTTATTTGCCGGGTGAATATACTCACTACGAGTTAAGAAGTGATCCAACACAGATCACATTCGGGCCGCTAATTTAACATTCATTGATCTGAATTAATTTTTGCCACCCTTGCTGCTTCGATGAATTTGATTTCAGGTCAATTTTTCCCTTTTCACGGCTTAAAAATATATCTCTCGTCCCCTCTTGAAAGTCGTTCCTGCCGGGAATAATTTAGCTTCTTCACAATGTTGAAACGATGCGTTGTTTAGTTGCAGGTGAATGATGAGCGATCTGAACCCGTGCATGACGTGCGGAGCCTGTTGTGCTTATTTTCGTGTCTCTTTCTACTGGGCCGAAGCGGATGACGCGGGCGGCCTTGTCCCGGCGGCGCTTACCGAGCCGCTCACCCCTTTTCTGCGCTGCATGAGCGGCACCAACCAGAAGCAGAGCCGCTGCGTGGCGCTGGAAGGTACGCCTGGCGAGGCGGTGCGCTGTACGGTGTATGAAAACCGGCCGTCGCCCTGCCGTGAGTTCGCCATGTCTGGCGAGGGCGGCGTCATCAATGAGGCGTGCAATCGCGCCCGCGCCCGTTACGGCCTGCCGCCGCTTCCTGACAATTCCTTACCCGCCGCGCCGCTTTACAGCGCTGCCACTGCGCCATCATCCAGGGTACAATTGCCGGCGGAATAATATCTGCCAACCCAAGGAGAGTGCATGTCTATCACGGCAAAATCCGTTTACCGTGACACGGGTAATTTTTTCCGCAATCAGCTCGTAACCATCCTGCTGATTGCGCTGCTTTGCGCCTTTATTTCTATGATTCTCGGCCACGCCTTTACGCCTGACGCGGATCAGCTGGCGATTCTCAGCGAGGGCGACGCGCTGAGCAATAGCGCCAGCCTTTTCGAACTGGTGCAGAACATGACGCCGGAGCAGCAGCAGGTTCTGCTGAAAGCCTCAGCGGCGTCGACGTTCTCCGGCATGTTCGGCAATACCCTGCTGGTGGGCGGCGTGCTGCTGCTTATTCAGGCGGTCTCTGCCGGGCAGAACGTCAGCGCGCTGCGCGCTATCGGCGCCTCCGCCCCGTTGCTGCCGCGCCTGTTTATCCTTATCTTCCTGACCACTTTTCTGGTGCAGATGGGTATCCTGCTGGTTGTGGTGCCGGGCGTGATCCTCGCGATCCTGCTCTCTCTGGCGCCGGTGATGCTGGCGCAGGATAAAGCCGGGATTTTCGGCGCGATGCGTAACAGCATGCGTCTTGCGTGGCGCAATATGCGTCTGGTCGCGCCGGCGGTGCTGGTGTGGCTGCTGGCCCGCACCGCCCTGCTGCTGTTCGCGCCCGCGTTTGCCGCGCTGACGCCGCAAATCGGCGCGGTTGTCGCGGGAACGCTGAGCAACCTGCTGACCGCGCTGCTCCTCATTTATCTCTTCCGGTTGTATATGCTTATCCGGGAATAACCCTTTTTGCCCGCGGCGATGGTCGCTCGCGGGCCTTCTTACGGAACCGATGTATGAAGCAGTTACTCGATTTTTTGCCGCTGATCGTCTTTTTTGTCGTCTATAAATTGCATGACATTTTCTGGGCGACGGCGGCGCTGATCGTCGCCACCGCGCTCGCGGTGATCTATAGCTGGTACAAATACCGCAAGGTCGAAAAAATGACGCTGGTGACCTTTGTGCTGGTCGCAGTATTCGGCGGGCTGACTATCTATTTCCACAACGCGGAATTCATTAAGTGGAAGGTGACTATCATTTACGCGCTTTTTGCAGGCGCGCTGCTGATTGGCCAGTGGGTAATGAAAAAGCCGCTGATCCAGAGCATGCTGGGCAAAGAGATCACGCTGCCGCCGCACGCCTGGTCGCGCCTTAATATCGCCTGGGCGCTCTTTTTCATCTTCTGCGGTCTGCTGAATATTTACGTCGCGTTCTGGCTTCCGGAAGCGGTATGGATGAATTTCAAAGTGTTTGGCATCCCTGGCCTGACGCTGGTTTTCACCCTGCTGAGCGGTGTTTACATCTACCGCCATATGCCGCAGGAAGAGAAATAACCGCCCTTCCGCTTTGCTGAAAACAACGCCCCGTGGTTAACGCCCGGGGCGTTTTTTTTTGCGCTTTCGCCCCTTAATCCCTCCCCTTTTTTAAGCCAATACAGCCACCTGCGCAATGATGAAGCAATTGTGGAGAAATGATGGAGAATCCCGATCTCGTGTTGTAATGATAATTATTATCATTATCATGCGGGCAGGTGATTACATTTCTACACATAATGGAATAATTGATAATGTTTGAAAAAAAACATGGCATTCGCAGACCCCTTGCGCTGGCGGTAGCCTCTCTTCTCGGTAGCGGAGCTGGTGTGGCGCAGGCGGCGGAAATGAACGACGGCGACGTAATGGTGGTTCAGGCAACGGCCGAACAGGCGCTGAAACAGCAGCCCGGCGTCTCCATTATCACCGCTGATGACATCGAGAAAGACCCGCCTGTGAATGACCTTTCAGACATTATTCGTAAAATGCCCGGTGTAAACCTGACCGGCAACAGCGCCAGCGGCAGCCGCGGCAATAACCGCCAGATCGACATTCGCGGCATGGGCCCGGAAAACACCTTAATCCTGGTCGACGGCGTCCCGGTCAGCTCGCGCAATTCCGTACGCTATAGCTGGCGCGGCGAGCGCGACACGCGCGGCGATACCAACTGGGTGCCGGCGGAAATGGTCGAGCGAATCGAAGTGCTGCGCGGCCCGGCGGCGGCGCGTTACGGCAGCGGCGCGGCGGGCGGCGTGGTGAATATCATCACCAAACGCCCGACGAATGACTGGCACGGCTCACTGTCGCTTTTTACTAACCAGCCGGAAAACGACAAAGAAGGCGCGACACGCCGCGCGAATTTCAGCCTGAGCGGCCCGCTGGCGGGCGATGCGCTGACGATGCGCCTGTACGGCAATATCAATAAAACCGACGCCGACGATTACGATATCAATACCGCGCAGAACGGCTCTTACGCCGCCGGGCGCGAAGGCGTGCGCAACAAAGACATCAACAGCGTTATCTCCTGGAAAATCACCCCGGAGCAGATCCTGGATTTCGAATATGGCTACAGCCGCCAGGGCAATATTTATGCGGGCGACACGCAGAACAGCAACAGTAACGCCAGCCCCAACGGCCTTGTTCCGTCGCTTTACGGCCACGAAACCAACCGGATGTATCGCCAGAGCTACGGCATTACCCATAACGGCATCTGGGACTGGGGCCAGTCGAAAACCGGTTTTTATTACGAAAAAACCAACAATACCCGCCTTCAGGAGGGCACCACGGGCCGCGTCGAAGGCATGATCACCAACGAAAAATACAGCACCAGCCGTCTGGAAAATTATCGCGCCACCAGTGAAATCAACGTACCGCTGACGCTGCTGGTGGATCAAACGGTCACGCTCGGCGCCGAATGGGATCGCGAGGAGCTTAACGATCCGGCTTCCATGCAGGCCACCAATGCCAGTGGCACGACCATTGGCGACATCTCCGGCGACGCCGCCTCGCGCAGCAGTAAAAACAGCGCCACGACGGGCGCGGTCTGGTTCGAAGATAATATCGACCTGCTGCCCGGCACCGCGGTTATTCCGGGGCTGCGCTACGATCACCACAACCAGTTTGGCGGCAACTGGAGCCCGAGCCTGAACGTTTCTCAGGAGCTTGGCGACAACGTGAAGCTGAAAGCCGGTATCGCGCGCGCCTTTAAAGCGCCAAACCTGTATCAGTCGAGCAAAGGCTATCTGCTCTCCACGCGTGGCAACGGCTGCCCGATTGGCGTGAGCGGCAGCTGCTATCTGCTCGGCAATGACGATCTGAAGCCGGAAATCAGCATCAACAAAGAGGTGGGACTGGAATACACCAAAGACGGTTTTGACGCGGGCCTGACGTGGTTCCGTAACGACTACCGCAACAAAATCGTTTCCGGCGATCGCGTGGTGGGCATCGCCTCTAATGGCAACAATATTTTGCGCTGGGAAAACGGTGGTAAAGCCGTGGTCGAAGGGCTGGAAGGCAACCTGACGATTCCGGTGGTGAAAGACGCGCTAAACTGGCGCACCAACGCCACGTATATGATCAAGTCGGAGATGAAAAAGAACGGCAACCCGCTGTCGGTTATCCCGAAATATACCGTGAACACTATGCTCGACTGGCAGGTGACTGACAAGCTCTCCACCAACCTGAACTGGACCTTCTACGGTCGCCAGAAGCCGCGCCAGGCGGCGGAAATTCGTCTCGAAGACGGAGGCAATCTGTCCCGTAAAGAAGTCGGCGCGTATTCTATCGTCGGCGTGGGCGTTAACTATGCGCTGACGAAAGATCTGCGTCTTAACGGCGGCGTCAGCAACCTGTTCGATAAAACGCTGTATCGCGAAAACGAAGGCGCTTCCACCTACAACGAACCGGGCCGCGCCTACTACGCCGGTGTGACGATGTCATTCTGATAAGAGCCGGGGAGGTTCGCGCCTCCCCTTCCACCACAGCAAGATAACCCCGCTTTTCCCGTTTTTTCCAGCCTTCACCCACCCGCAACCGGTGTTATTATACCGTCGCTTCGCGCCCTTCAGGCCGCAGGCAATTCACTGATAACACTAGCTGAGAAGCCCCATGACGACAGAGCAAACCACTCCTCAAGGTGAACTGGTTTTACGTACCCTGGCGATGCCCGCCGATACCAACGCCAATGGCGATATTTTTGGCGGCTGGCTGATGGCCCAGATGGACATTGGCGGCGCGATCCTTGCCAAGGAGATAGCCCATGGCCGCGTGGTGACGGTACGCGTCGACGGTATGACGTTCCTGCGCCCGGTCGCGGTTGGCGATGTGGTGTGCTGTTACGCCCGTTGCGTGAAGCGCGGCAACACGTCGGTGACGATTAATATTGAAGTGTGGGTGAAAAAGGTCTCTTCCGAGCCGCTTGGCCAGCGCTACCGCGCGACCGAAGCGCTGTTCATCTATGTCGCGGTCGATGACGACGGCAAACCGCGCCCGCTTCCGCCGGTGGCGTGATGGCATAAAAAAGCCAGAGACAATGCTCTGGCTTTGTTCACATGCCGCGTTACTGCATGGTAGCGCCGCCATTGATGCGGAACACGATATTCACAATCAGTCCCGTGCTGGGCTTACCGGCTTCGTAGCGCCATTTGCGCATCGCCTGTTTCACTTCGCGCTCAAACATATTGGCGGGTTTAGCGGACAGGATCTGCACATTTTCCACGCTGCCGTCTGGTGCGACGTCAAATTTCACGCGAACCTGCCCTTCCATTCGCAGCGCATAAGCGCGCGCCGGGTATTGCGGCTGGTTGCGGCTTAACGCGCGCGGGCCGGCGGGCGCGACATTCGCGGGCGCGGCGGGTGCCGGGCGCGACGCGGTCGCGGTGGTGCGCGTCGGCGTATTATTCTCAAACGGCGACGCCGGGCGCGGCTCAGCCGGTTTCACTTCCCGCTTCGGCGCCTCTTCCACTTTTTTAACTGGCTTAGGTTTCGGCTTCGGTTTGGGTTTCGGCTTCGGTTTTTCGATAACGACCGGTGCTTCTTTCGGCGGCTCCGGTACAACCTCTGGTTCCGGCTCAGGCTCGGCGACAGGCGCCGGGGGCGGCTGTACGACTTCAGGCTTCGGCGGCTCCAGCGATTCAGGGGCGACCATCGTTACGGAAATCGGCTGCGATGGTGCAGGCATCTCAACCACCTGATTTGCCGAGGTATAAAGCACCGCCGCCGCCACAATGGCGCCGTGGATCGCGACGGAGAGCAGCGTCGGCCACGGAAAACGGCGAGGCATATCAAGGGTCATTGAAGTCATAGTCGTTTCACTGAATGAATGAGAGCTTAATTTTAAATGCAAATAGCAATCATATTCAACAACTCAGCCCGGTTCCGGGCGGTTTCTCTGGCGAACCGCTGAAAATTCCCGCCTTGATGTTAAGGATTTAACAGGCTGTTTAACTTTGCGTTGCACACCTGACAGCTTTCACCTACCGTTATTTACCTTGCCGTTTCATAAAAAGGAGTCCGACATGCTTTATGTCATCTACGCGGAAGATGTGGCTGATTCACTGGACAAGCGTCAGTCGGTGCGCCCTGCGCATCTGGCGCGTTTACAGCTGTTACGCGATGAAGGTCGTCTGCTGACCGCAGGGCCAATGCCTGCGGTTGACAGCAACGATCCGGGTGCGGCGGGATTCACCGGTTCAACGGTGATTGCGGAGTTCGCCTCGCTTGAAGAGGCGCAGGCCTGGGCTGAAGCAGACCCGTATATCGCCGCGGGCGTCTATAAAACCGTCGCGGTGAAGCCTTATAAAAAAGTATTCTGACCGCGGCCGACAGGCTGCGTAGTGCAAAGGGCATTCACCACAGGTGTGCCCTTTTTTTGCGCGGTCATTTTACCTTTCGCGGCGTTATTTGCCGCTCTGCACCAGGTGCAGCACCGTTGCCGGGGCAGGATTGCGCGTGCTATGGCCTTTATGGGACGTCACAAACTGACGTGCCGCCTCGCAGGCGGAGACGCTCTCAGGCAGGCGCTGGCTGACGGTCACGGCTTCTTTAGCAAAGCCGAAGATTCCACTCGTTAATGTTCTGTCTTCAATGGTTCTGGGTCGTGCGCCGCAGGCTCCCTTGCGTAACAAAAATTTATGGATTTCTGTCAGAAATTCCTCTTGCTTAGTCATAAACGCTCCAGCAGTCACGGATGAAATTTGCACCTGTAGGAATACAAGCTGTCGATGGAGATAATCTAACCTGGCCTGACCAGAAACAATCGCCGGAAATAACATTAAAAAGGCTTCATTTTACATAAGAGCAATTATCACCGGCGGGAATACACCATATATTACAATTTGTGAATTTATGTTAAGTTTAGAAAAGTATTTTAAGTTATTGATAGGAAAATGATTATTCCGTTTTCATCAGCATAATCCCAGACAGCCAATATTTAAATTGAGCTCACGCAGGCTGGCGATTTCTTATACCAGAATATTCCTAATTTTATTTAAACCCATTAGCGCGACGCGGGAAGTCGCTTCGCAAAATTTATCTTAACGACGGGAAGCGTAATGCGGCGAACAAAAGAGGATTTTGCCGTAATTCGGATGGCGGTACTGCGGGTGAACCAGGAGGCTGTCAGAAGGGATATTTCGGGGCACCGCGGGCGGTGCCCTTTCACTACGTTTAGCGATCGTGGATGGCGAACAGCAACGAATTGCGCTGACGATTCACAAGACATTTTCTGATAGCGTGAATTCGCATATTGCGTCGGGATTGTGCTTCCAGCCAGCGAGCTTTACGTCGTTGAGACTGTCGCTGCATACGCCAGCGCCCAACTTCGGTTCTACTACGCCTCATTTCTGATACTCTTGACTGAAACAGAACCGTCATTATAGCCCCTTCCCGCCCGCAGACCAGCCCTTTTCTGACAGGTTCTTATTGGAGCGCGACAGGGTTGTGCGTAAACTCTTAACGATACGCTTTTTAAAGGATTTTTAAACTATGACCACCTTCTACACGGTAGTGAGTTGGCTGATCATTCTGGGATACTGGCTACTCATCGCGGGCGTCACGCTGCGCATCCTGATGAAACGTCGCGCCGTCCCGTCCGCCATGGCCTGGCTGCTTGTCATTTATATTCTGCCGCTGGTAGGCATCGTCGCGTATTTGTCTGTCGGGGAACTGCACCTGGGTAAACGCCGCGCCGAGCGCGCCCGCGCCATGTGGCCGTCGACCGCGAAATGGCTTAGCGATCTTAAAGCCTGTAAACATATTTTCGCCGAAGAAAACAGCGCGGTGGCGAGCGCCCTGTTTCAGCTTTGCGAACGCCGTCAGGGCATCGCGGGCGTTAAGGGCAACCAGCTGCAACTGCTGACCTCCTCCGACGACGTAATGCAGGCGCTGATCCGCGATATCCAGCTCGCGCGCCATAATATCGAGATGGTCTTTTATATCTGGCAGCCCGGCGGAATGGCCGATCAGGTCGCCGAATCGCTGATGGCGGCGGCCCGGCGTGGCGTGCACTGCCGCCTGATGCTCGATTCCGCGGGCAGCGTCGCGTTCTTTCGCAGCCCCTGGGCCGGCATGATGCGTAACGCGGGTATCGAAGTCGTCGAAGCGCTGAAGGTTAACCTGATGCGTGTGTTCCTGCGCCGCATGGACCTGCGCCAGCACCGCAAAATGATCATGATCGACAACTATATTGCTTACACCGGCAGTATGAATATGGTCGACCCGCGCTACTTCAAGCAGGACGCGGGCGTCGGCCAGTGGGTGGATTTGATGGCGCGTATGGAAGGGCCGGTCGCCACCGCGATGGGCGTCGTCTACTCCTGCGACTGGGAGATTGAAACCGGCAAACGCCTGCTGCCGCCCCCGCCGGACGCCAATGTTATGCCGTTTGAGCAGGCCAGCGGGCACACTATCCATACCATCGCCTCCGGGCCTGGCTTCCCGGAAGACCTTATTCATCAGGCGCTGCTGACCTCGGTGTATGCGGCGCGTGAATATCTGATTATGACCACGCCCTACTTCGTGCCGAGCGACGACCTGCTGCACGCCATCTGTACGGCGGCGCAGCGCGGCGTGGACGTCAGTATTATTTTGCCACGTAAGAATGACTCCCTGCTGGTGGGCTGGGCGAGCCGCGCATTCTTCAGCGAGCTGCTGGCGGCGGGCGTGAAAATTTACCAGTTCGAAGGCGGACTGCTGCATACCAAAAGCGTGCTGGTCGATGGCGAGCTAAGCCTGGTCGGCACCGTCAATCTGGATATGCGCAGCCTGTGGCTTAACTTTGAAATTACGCTGGTTATCGACGACGCCGGTTTTGGCGCCGATCTGGCTGAAGTGCAGGATGATTATATCTCCCGTTCGCGCCTGCTGGATGCGCGCCTGTGGGTAAAACGTCCGTTCTGGCAGCGCGTGGTGGAGCGACTGTTTTACTTCTTCAGCCCGTTGCTGTAAAACGTGCCCAACATCATTTACTGGGGTAGTCACGATGGAAATGGATCTGAATAACCGCCTGACGGAAGACGAAACGCTCGAACAGGCTTACGATATTTTTCTGGAGCTGGCGGCGGACAATCTCGATCCGGCGGATATCATTCTGTTTAATTTACAGTTTGAAGAACGCGGCGGCGCGGAGCTGTTCGATCCGTCCGAAGAGTGGCTTTCGCATGTCGATTACGATCTGAACCCGGATTTCTTCTCGGAAGTCGTTATTGGCCTTGCGGAGAAAGACGGCGATGAAATTACCGACGTCTTCGCCCGCGTGCTGCTGTGCCGCGAAAAAGATCACAAGCTGTGCCACATTCTGTGGCGTGAGTAACCGCAACCGGCGCGGCTTTTCGCCGCGCTATGGCTTCCCGCCCGTCACCTTCACTCCGCACGCCTGACAATAATTCGCCTGCTTCTGATATTTCGCCCCGCAGGCCGGGCAGCGCCGCGCCTCTTTTTTCTCCGCCAGCGCGTTGGTCATCTGCGAGGTAATAATGCCGGTCGGAATGGCAATCACCGAATAGCCAATCAGAATGAGCAGCGAGGCCACCGCGCGGCCGCCTGCGGTATGCGGCGTAATATCGCCATATCCGACCGTCGTCACCGTCACCACCGCCCAGTAGACTGAGGTGCCAAGCGTATTAAAGCCGCTGGATGCCCCTTCAATGCCATACATCAGCGCGCCGGCAATGACCATGACAATAGAAATAAACGCGTAAAAGACAATGAGCTGATGGCGGGCGTTGACAATCGCCTGCCACAGCATGCTGGTCGATGACATCATGCGCAGCAGCTTCAGGATCCTTAGCACACGCACAGCGCGTAAGGCTCGCCAGATAAAGAGATAGTTAAGGCCCAGTTCCGGCCAGAGCCACAGCACATAGAGCGGCAACGTCGTCGCCAGATCGATAAGGCCCCAGAAGCTCAGCGCATAGCGCGCCGGATTCGGCCAGACCAGCAGGCGCAGCAGATATTCCACCGTAAAGACGCCCGTAATGCCTATCTCCAGCAGGACGAAGATATGCCATTCGTCATAAGAGAGATGATACTGCGTGCCGATGCCGGACTCGATAAAAACGACGATGACGCTGAAGAGCGCGAACAGCCCGCACAACGCTTCAAAGCGCCGGCCGCTGCGTTGATGCTGATCGAAAAGGAAATGGTAGGCGCGCTGACGATATTCGGTTATCCGTGACACGTTGTCCTCGCTAAAGAAAAGGGCTGGCACCTGCCAGCCCTTGCGATTATAACGGGTCCACCTTCAGGCAGGAAACCGCGTGGCGGAAACTGCCCTCCAGCACCGGCCGCGTCTGGGCGCATTCCGGCCCGGCCATCGGGCAGCGCGTGCGGAATACGCAGCCTGACGGCGGATTGATAGGCGACGGCAGCTCGCCTTCCAGCAGCTGAATGGTTTTGTTTTTTTCGAGATCCGGGTCCGGGATCGGCACCGCCGACATCAGCGCGCGGGTATAAGGGTGCAGCGGATGATGGTAAACCTCATCATAGGTGCCAAGCTCCACCGCGTGTCCCAGATACATCACCAGCACGCGATCGGAAATGTGCTTCACCACGGCGAGATCGTGGGCGATAAAAATCAGCGACAACCCCATCTCACGCTGCAGTTTCTGCAGCAGGTTCACCACCTGCGCCTGAATCGACACGTCGAGCGCGGAGACCGGTTCGTCGCAGATAATCAGCTTCGGCTCCAGGATCAGCGCGCGGGCGATGCCGATACGCTGGCACTGGCCGCCGGAAAATTCATGCGGGTATCGGTTAACCAGGTTCGGCAGCAGGCCCACTTTCATCATCATCGCTTTGACGCGATCGCGCACTTCCTGGCGCGGCATTTTCGGATGATAAGTACGCAGCGGCTCGGCGATGATATCGCCAATGGTCATACGCGGGTTGAGCGAGGCCAGCGGATCCTGAAAAATCATCTGGATGTCGCTGCGCACGTCGCGCCACTCTTCCTGCTTCATGCCCATCAGATCTTTGCCAAGCCACGCCACGCGGCCGCTGGTGGCTTTCACCAGGCCAATTATGGCGCGCGCGAAGGTGGATTTTCCGCAGCCGGATTCCCCCACCACGCCCAGCGTTTCGCCTTCATACAGACGCAGCGTCACGCCATCGACCGCTTTTAACGTTTTGGCCGGCTGCCAGAACCACTGCTTGCCATCTTTAATATCGAAATGCACCTTGAGATCGGCCACTTCGAGCAGAACTTTTCTCTCTTCAGCTACGGTGCTCATTTCAGCTCCTCCACCGGTTTAAAGCAGGCGCGCAGGCGGCCAGGGGCGAACGCTTCCAGCGGCGGCGTCGTGCTGCAGATTTCCATCGCGTGCGGGCAGCGCGGCTGGAACGGACAGCCTTTCGGCAGGCGCAGGAGGTTTGGCGGATTGCCAGGAATGGTGAGCAGAGATTCGCCTTCCGCATCGAGACGCGGGACAGCGTTAAGCAGACCGATAGAATACGGGTGCGCCGGATCGTAGAACACATCGCGCGCTGCGCCATATTCCATGGTGCGGCCCGCGTACATCACCAGCACTTTATTACAGATGCCCGCGACCACGCCGAGGTCGTGGGTGATCATAATAATAGCGGTGTTGAATTCACGCTTAAGCTCGTTCAGAAGCGTCATGATCTGCGCCTGGACGGTCACGTCGAGCGCGGTGGTCGGCTCATCGGCGATGAGCAGCTTAGGACGGCACAGCAGCGCCATCGCGATCATTACGCGCTGGCGCATACCGCCGGAGAATTCGTGCGGGTACATCCGCATGCGCTTGCGCGCTTCCGGCATTTTGACCGCGTCCAGCATCCGTACCGACTCTTCAAACGCTTCGGCTTTGCTCATGCTTTTATGCAGCATCAGCACTTCCATCAGTTGCTCGCCGACGCGCATATACGGGTTTAGCGAGGTCATCGGATCCTGGAAAATCATCGAAATCTGCTCGGCGCGCAGGCGGTTTAGCTCGCGCTCCGGCAGGTTGAGGATTTCAC
Organism: Cronobacter universalis NCTC 9529; assembly: GCF_001277175.1. Classification (NCBI taxonomy): domain Bacteria; kingdom Pseudomonadati; phylum Pseudomonadota; class Gammaproteobacteria; order Enterobacterales; family Enterobacteriaceae; genus Cronobacter; species Cronobacter universalis. The sequence goes on from NZ_CP012257.1 coordinate 2,420,093, forward strand.
GACCGTTGAACTTCGCCGAACCGCCAATGCGGCCATTGGCGGCGAGTAAGCCCATCAGCGCGAACGCCGTCTGGGATTTGCCGGAGCCGGATTCGCCGACGATGCCGAGCGTTTCGCCGGCGCGCAGGCTGAAGTTCAGGTCGTTGACGGCGGTGACATCGCCGTCAGGCGTCGCGAAAGTGACGCGTAAATCTTTAACGTCAAGCAGCGTCGCTTGAGACGCCGCGGTCTGTTGCGGCGCAGAGAGTTCAATGGTGCTCATGGCGGCACTCCTTAACGATCTTTCGGGTCGAGGGCATCACGCAGGCCATCGCCGATAAAGTTAAAACAAAACAGGGTGACCACCAGGAAACCCGCCGGGAAGAGCAGCAGCCAGGGCGACACTTCCATGGAGTTGGCGCCATCGCTCAGCAGCGCGCCCCAGGAGCTGAGCGGCTCCTGCGTACCGAGGCCGAGGAAGCTTAAGAAGGATTCAAACAGGATCATGCTGGGCACCAGCAGCGAGGCGTAAACCACCACCACGCCCAGCACGTTCGGCACGATATGACGCACTACGATATTGGCCGTCGACACGCCGCCCACCTGAGCTGCTTCGATGAACTCTTTGCGTTTCAGGCTCAGCGTCTGGCCGCGCACGATACGCGCCATATCAAGCCATGAGACCATCCCGATAGCGACGAAAATCAGCAGGATGTTCTGACCGAAAAAGGTCACCAGCAGAATGACGAAGAACATGAACGGGAAGGAGTTAAGGATCTCCAGCAGACGCATCATCACCGAGTCCACTTTGCCGCCGAGATAGCCGGAAAGCGAACCGTAGAGCGTACCGACGATCACCGCCACCAGCGCCGCCGCAACGCCCACCATCAGCGAGATACGACCGCCGATAGCGACACGCACCAGCAGGTCGCGGCCTGAGGAGTCGGTGCCGAACCAGTGGCCCGATTCGGTATCGGGTGGCGCGGACATCATGCCCCAGTCGGTATCGAAATAGCTGAACTGCGACAGCATCGGCGCGAGGGTCACGAAGAGCGCGATCAGCGCCAGCACAATCAGGCTCGCCACCGCCGCGCGGTTATGCATAAAGCGACGGCGGGCGTCCTGCCACAGGCTACGTCCTTCTACTTCCAGTTTTTCACTGAAGTTTTCCAGCGCCTCGCTGTTTTTCTTACTCAACATCATGGCGTACTCCAGTGTCAGTAACGAATTTTCGGATCGATAACGGCATACAGCACATCGACGATCGCGTTAAACAGAATGGTCAGCGCGCCGACCAGAATCGTCAGGCTCAGCACCAGCGAGTAATCGCGGTTCAGCGCGCCGTTGACGAACAGCTGGCCTATGCCCGGCAGGCCATAGATGGTTTCGATAACCATCGAGCCGGTGATGATGCCGACAAACGCAGGCCCCATATAGGAGAGCACCGGCAGCAGCGCAGGCTTCAGCGCGTGACGCAGAATAATGCGGCGCATCGGCAGCCCTTTAGCGCGGGCGGTACGAATAAAGTTGGAGTGCAGCACTTCAATCATCGAACCGCGGGTGATACGCGCGATACTGGCGATATACGCCAGCGACAGCGCGACCATCGGCAGGATCATGAATTTCAGCGCCCCGCCGTTCCAGCCGCCGCCCGGCAGCCAGTGCAGCGTGATCGCGAAGATCATCACCAGCAGCGGCGCGACCACGAAACTCGGTATGACCACGCCGGTCATCGCCACCCCCATGACGGCGAAATCCCACTTCGTATTTTGCTTGAGCGCGGCCATAACCCCCGCCGCCACGCCTAAAATAACGGCCAGCAAAAACGCCGCGGCGCCTAATTTTGCGGAAACCGGAAAGCTGGAAGCCACCAGATCGTTAACCGAATAGTCCTTATATTTAAAGGACGGACCGAAATCACCTTTCGCCAGCTGCTTCAGATAATTGAAGTACTGGGTCATGATGGGGTCGTTAAGATGATATTTCGCCTCGATATTCGCCATGACTTCCGGCGGCAGATTACGTTCGCCGGTAAAAGGACTGCCCGGCGCGAGACGCATCATAAAGAAGGAGATAGTAATCAGAATAAACAGCGTCGGAATCGCTTCCAGACAGCGACGTAAAATAAATTTCAACATTGCCCGTACCTTCTGGCGTGTGCCTTTGACTCACGGAAAAATAAGACACAGTGGGGCAGAAGATCCTGCCCCACGAATTGCCATTAATGTTTGATAATATACAGGTTTTTAACGTAGACATTATCCAGCGGGTCTTTACCGGTGTAACCACCGACCCACGGTTTCACCAGGCGGGCGTTCACGTAGTAATAAACCGGAACGATGACGGAATCTTTATCCAGCTGCTGCTCCGCTTTATTGTAGAGCTCGCTGCGCTGGCTTTCGTCGCTTACCTGCAGCGTCTCCTGCATCACTTTATCGAACGCGTCGCTCTTATAATGCGAGGTGTTGTTTGAGCTGTTGGACAGCATGGTGTTCAGGAAGGACGTCGGTTCGTTGTAATCCGCACACCAGCCCGCACGCGCCACGTCAAAGTTGCCCTGATGACGGGTATCCAGGAAGGTTTTCCACTCCTGGTTTTCCAGCTTCACGTTCACGCCCAGGTTTTTCTTCCAGATGGACGCGGCCGCGATGGCCAGTTTTTTATGCAGATCGGAGGTGTTGTACAGCAGATCGAACGTCAGCGGCTTGTCAGCGGTATAGCCCGCTTCAGCCAGCAGTTTTTTCGCTTCGGCGTTACGCTGTTCCTGGGTCATCTTGAACCAGGCCGGTTCGGTGAATTTCGCGCCATCGGTATACGGCGGGGTGTAACCATAGGCCGGGAGGTCGCCCTGATTTTTCACCTTATGTACGATGATATCGCGATCCAGACCCAGCTTCAGCGCGGTACGGACGCGCGGATCGTTAAACGGCGCTTTCTGGTTGTTGATTTCGTAGTAGTAGGTGCACAGGTACGGGTCGACGTGCACTTCTTTCGGAATCTCTTTTTTCAGCTTCTGGAACAGTTCAATCGGCATGTTGTTATAAGTCATGTCGATTTCGCCGCTGCGGTAGCGGTTAACATCCGTCACTTCAGAAGAGATAGGCAGATAAGTCACTTCATTGATAACGGTTTTCGCGTTATCCCAGTAGTTGGCGTTGCGCTCAAGCACGATGCGCTCGTTCACCACCCAGGATTTCAGTTTGTACGCGCCGTTGGAAACGATGTTGGCCGGCTGGGTCCATTTCTCGCCAAATTTCTCAACGACGGCTTTCGGCACCGGAGACATGGAGGAGTGAACCAGCAACTTGTAGAAATACGGGACCGGCTCGCTCAGGGTGACTTCAAGCGTGTGGTCGTCGATCGCTTTTACACCAAGATCGGTGGCTGGTTTTTTACCGGCGATGATGTCGTCGATATTGGTAATATGGCCGTACTGCAGATAGCTTTCATACGGAGAAGCGGTTTTCGGATCGGCCAGGCGCTGCCAGCTGTAAACGAAATCCTGCGCCGTGACCGGCTCGCCGTTGGACCATTTCGCGTCTTTACGCAGATGGAAGGTCCAGACTTTAAAATCTTTATTTTCCCACTTTTCGGCAACGCCCGCGCTCGGGTGGCCTTCTACGTCCGTGACCAGCAGACCTTCAAAGAGGTCGCGGTTGATGTTGGACTCCGGCACGCCTTCAATTTTATGCGGGTCAAGCGACTGTACTTCCGAACCGTTGTTGCGCACCAGCGTCTGTTTCTCCGCCAGTTGCACACCCGCAGGAATAGTCGCAGCCATTGCGTTACCCGCGATTAGCGCAGAAAGGATCCCCGCTGCTACCAGACTTTTTTTTGTGATGATGGACATTGTGTTGGTACTCCACTCATTATTATTACTGACGAAAGTCAGCCCGTTCTCCCCTGATGGGGACCTGTGCAGCGCAGGAGCTTTCGCGTCTGCCAGGTGGTTTTCTTTTTTACAGCTTGCTATCACCGACTTTATTTATCACGGCCGCTCTCTGGCAGCCTGTCGTCGATTCTTTACTGCCCTTCCCTGTTTTAAGGACAGTTTCTTTGCGCGCTACCTGTCGAAGGAAAGCGCTTTCATACGAAAATCATTCTCGTCTGCTGATAATTCGCAGGCAAATGTTTTGCCGGAAAGTATCAAATGCGTGAATTGTGCGCCAATACAATTTACAAATTTGTTAACCGCTTCTCTTTTGTCGCGAAAGAAGTCGCACCGCCAACCCGGCAAAAAAGCGCGAAAGCTTTGCTTTTCTTTTTACCAATCAGCCAGTTAACCTGATTTCGCGCTAAAGATGTGCCGTGTCACTTCGCTCACAGCGCCTCACAACATAAAATTAACAATTGAACAAAAATTAGCACATTTATCTGTGGTGGCGATGAATTTACTAATATCATTTCGTTAAACCCGCATCAATACTCAAAGTATCATGTGATAAAAATAACAGACTGATTGCTTTATTTATGAACGCAGAGGATGTCACTGACACTGTAATTCATTGTTTTAATAATGCTTTGCCAGATATCAGATAAAGTTATGAAGAAAAAAGAGGAATGTAGGGCGTTATAGGAAATGCTAATAATAAAAGAAAAAAGCGAAGCTTCCGCTCCGCTTATACAGGGAAAGAAAACGACTAACTTACCAGACCCGGAAAGAGCGCTTTAATACCTGTCACAATAAATTCAATACCCAGCGCCATCAGCAACAGGCCCATGATACGGGTAATGACGTTGATGCCGGTCTGCCCGAGCAGACGAACCAGCCACGGCGCGAGGCGAAACACGCCCCAGCAACACGCGGCGAAAAGCGCAATCGCAACCGTAAAGCCCAGCATATATTGCCAGCTATGAAAACGGGTGCCCCAGACAATGGTCGAACTGATGGCCCCCGGCCCCGCCATCAGAGGCAGCGCCAGCGGCACCACGCCGATGCTTTCGCGAATCGCGGTTTCTGATTTCTCCTGCTTATTCTGTTTATCCTCGCCAAGTTTCCCGCTGATCATCGACATCGCGATAGTAACGACCAGAATGCCGCCCGCGATTCGGAAAGAGTCAATCGAGATGCCGAAAATCTGCAGAATGGCGTCGCCGAGAAACAGCGATGTCCAGAGAATGATGGCGACGGAAAGGTTGGCCGTCAGATTGGTTTTATTGCGCGCCGCCGCCGTCTGGTAGCTGGTCATACTGATAAAGACAGGAATGATGCCCACCGGGTTTACCAGCGCGAACAGGCCAATAAAGAATTTAAAAAACGTAGGCAAATCAAACAGCATCGAATTCAAGGTTAGCTCCGCAGATTGGTAAGGCAACGGCGTGCGTAATGTAATCCAAAACCCCTGCTTACGCTACGCCATTGCACCTTTATACATTCCTGATCTTACGCCCGTTTGACCGCGTCGACCTGTGTTATGCTTTTGTTGAGTTTATGGTAATTTAAGTTTCTACAACTGTAGCAAATATATTAACCATCGCTGAATTGCCGTTATAAGGGCTGCTGAAAGGAGTCAGCATGGGGTTAAATTGATTTAGATCACGCTTTTGATAACCAGAAGTGAGTATCTTGATGATGCCGCCAGGGAGTAAGACATTTCCCACAGAAATGTTTTCGGGCAAGGCTCTTTTAGTAAATCAGCGGGGGTTTAGGGTCGTTGTGCTGGTAAACCTGTCTGTAACGCGCGCTGTTTGGGGCTGACTATACTGTCGTTTCGAGCAGATGATTTACTAAAAGAGTTTAACATTATCAGGAGAGCATTATGGCTGTTACTAATGTCGCTGAACTAAACGCCCTCGTCGAGCGCGTCAAGAAAGCCCAGCGTGAATATGCCAACTTCACCCAAGAACAGGTTGACAAAATCTTCCGCGCCGCCGCTCTGGCCGCTGCAGATGCTCGAATCCCCCTCGCTAAAATGGCCGTTGCCGAATCCGGAATGGGTATCGTCGAAGATAAAGTGATCAAAAACCACTTTGCTTCTGAATATATCTACAACGCCTATAAAGATGAGAAGACCTGCGGCATCCTCGATGAAGATGACACCTTTGGTACTATCACCATCGCTGAACCTATCGGCATCATCTGCGGTATCGTTCCGACGACTAACCCGACCTCTACCGCCATCTTTAAATCGCTGATCAGCCTGAAAACCCGTAACGCGATCATCTTCTCCCCGCATCCGCGTGCGAAAGACGCGACGAATAAAGCAGCGGATATCGTGCTGCAAGCCGCCATCGCCGCCGGCGCGCCGAAAGACCTGATCGGCTGGATTGATCAGCCTTCCGTTGAACTGTCTAACGCGCTCATGCATCACCCGGATATCAACCTGATTCTGGCCACCGGTGGCCCGGGCATGGTGAAAGCAGCCTACAGCTCCGGTAAACCTGCTATCGGCGTAGGCGCCGGTAACACCCCGGTTGTTATCGACGAAACCGCCGATATCAAACGCGCCGTTGCTTCTATCCTGATGTCGAAAACCTTCGACAACGGCGTTATCTGCGCATCTGAACAGTCAGTTATCGTTGTTGATTCAGTCTATGACGCGGTGCGCGAACGTTTTGCGAGCCACGGCGGCTACCTGCTGCAGGGCGCTGAACTGAAAGCAGTTCAAAATATCATTCTGAAAAACGGCGGCCTGAACGCGGCTATCGTTGGTCAGCCGGCAGTGAAAATCGCGGAAATGGCAGGCATTAACGTGCCGTCCAGCACCAAGATTCTGATTGGCGAAGTCTCGCTGGTTGATGAAAGCGAGCCGTTCGCTCACGAGAAACTCTCTCCGACCCTTGCGATGTACCGCGCGAAAGATTTTGAAGATGCGGTAGAAAAAGCGGAAAAACTGGTCGCGATGGGCGGTATCGGCCACACCTCCTGCCTGTACACCGATCAGGATAACCAGCCGGCTCGCGTCACCTTCTTCGGCGACAAAATGAAAACCGCGCGTATTCTTATCAACACGCCGGCTTCTCAGGGTGGTATCGGGGATCTCTACAACTTCAAGCTGGCACCGTCTCTGACGCTGGGTTGCGGCTCATGGGGTGGTAACTCCATCTCTGAAAACGTTGGTCCTAAGCACCTGATCAACAAGAAAACCGTTGCTAAGCGAGCTGAAAACATGTTGTGGCATAAACTTCCGAAATCTATCTACTTCCGTCGCGGCTCACTGCCGATTGCGCTGGATGAAGTGATTACTGATGGTCACAAACGCGCCATGATCGTGACTGACCGCTTCCTGTTCAATAACGGTTACGCCGATCAGATCACCTCTGTGCTGAAAGCGGCTGGCGTTGAAACTGAAGTGTTCTTTGAAGTCGAAGCTGACCCGACGCTGAGCGTCGTACGCAAAGGCGCCGAGCTGATGAACTCCTTTAAACCGGACGTTATCATCGCGCTGGGCGGCGGTTCCCCGATGGATGCCGCGAAAATCATGTGGGTCATGTATGAACACCCGGAAACCCACTTCGAAGAGCTGGCGCTGCGCTTTATGGATATCCGTAAACGTATCTACAAGTTCCCGAAAATGGGCGTGAAAGCGAAAATGATCGCCGTCACCACCACCTCCGGTACCGGTTCTGAAGTGACACCGTTTGCAGTAGTTACCGACGACGAAACCGGCCAGAAATATCCGCTGGCGGACTACGCGCTGACCCCGGATATGGCGATTGTCGACGCCAACCTGGTGATGGACATGCCGAAATCGCTCTGCGCCTTTGGCGGCCTGGATGCGGTCACCCACGCGCTGGAAGCTTACGTTTCCGTACTGGCGTCTGAATTCTCCGATGGCCAGGCGCTGCAGGCACTGAAACTGCTGAAAGAAAACCTGCCGGCGTCCTACCATGAAGGTTCGAAAAACCCGGTAGCGCGTGAACGTGTACACAGCGCGGCCACCATCGCCGGTATCGCGTTTGCGAACGCCTTCCTGGGCGTGTGCCACTCTATGGCGCATAAACTGGGTTCACAGTTCCACATTCCGCACGGTCTGGCGAACGCCCTGCTGATCTCCAACGTTATCCGCTATAACGCGAACGATAACCCGACCAAGCAGACCGCGTTTAGCCAGTACGACCGTCCGCAGGCGCGTCGTCGTTATGCTGAAGTGGCTGACCATCTGGGTCTCTCCGCTCCGGGCGACCGTACCGCAGCGAAAATTGAGAAACTGCTGGCATGGCTGGAAAGCATCAAAGCTGAACTGGGTATTCCGAAATCTATCCGTGAAGCAGGCGTTCAGGAAGCTGACTTCCTGGCTAATGTCGACAAGCTCTCTGAAGATGCCTTCGATGACCAGTGTACTGGCGCTAACCCGCGTTATCCGCTGATCGCCGAGCTGAAACAGATTCTGCTGGATAGCTTCTACGGTCGCGAATATAAGGAAGGCGCAGAGGCAGTGAAAGCCGAAGCCGCTCCTGTCGCGAAAGCGGACAAAAAAGCGAAGAAAACCGTTTAAGGTTATTGTCTGAGCGTAAAAACCCGCCGCCTGGCGGGTTTTTTTTGCCTTCTGCAAACCAGGCTGATGAATTGATTGCGGCGGGACACAGAAGCGCGGCTCATGAATGCCGCCACGCTCCGTAATCTTAAGAAACAGCCTCTGCGCGCAACCCCGGCCTGATAAATACGGCTTACAGCACTACCTGTCACCGCACCAGCCCCATATGCAGACCTCCATAAAAAAGCCTCAGCGCGTCTCTGAGGCTTTTTCCGACAGGAAACGAGGAATCCCTGAAGAGCGCGCTTTAATGACCCTGCACCGCCTTTAAAGAGCCCTTCTCCAGCGCTTCTTTATAATGCTTACGGCACACCGAAACATAGCGCTCATTCCCGCCAATAACGACCTGTTCGCCTTCATTATAGGGCCGCCCCTCATGGTCAAGACGAAGCACCATACCCGCCTTACGACCGCAAAAGCAGACGGTTTTCAGTTCCACCAGTTTATCGGACCACGCCAGCAGATACTGACTTCCCCCAAAGAGTTCGCCACGGAAATCGGTGCGAAGACCATAACAGAGCACGGGAATATCCAGCTTGTCGACCACTTCAGAAAGCGCATAAACCTGCTCACGCGTTAAAAACTGGCTTTCATCCACCAGCACGCAATGAACCGGGGCTTCATGGTGGGCGTCGCGAATATCTTCGAATAAAGAGGTCTCAACATTATAAAGCCGTGCAGGCGAGGATAATCCTATACGGGAACTCACCTTGCCTGCGCCAAAACGATCGTCAATTTCCGCGGTATAAACCAGCGTACGCATTCCCCTTTCCTGGTAGTTATATGACGACTGGAGTAATGCTGTCGATTTACCGGCATTCATTGCCGAATAGTAGAAATAAAGTTGCGCCATCTGCTCGATAACCCTGGCTTAAGTGTTGGTACGTTGCCGCCAGTGTATCATATTCTCTGCGGCTGGCATGCAGCCGCCCAGGCCCGGTACGACATTTCTTATATAGCGATACGCGAAAGGAACAACGCTCAACACTTTGAAACAAATTGCCCCTGCTATTGTGGATAAAGTGTGGAGAGAACGCCCATTTTAGCCTGTTAATCTAATAGACGTGGCTTACTGACTATTCTAATAAGAACCTGTCCTGGGCCACTGAAGCATCCACTAATAGATAGGCCGGATATTTTTCATAGCCGATAATAATCCCTTAAAAAATGGTGTTTCTCTGGAGAATTGGCGCCTGATGCCGCACAGGATGGGCACATTTTACCCCGGTAACGTTGTGCGTCAGTTCAAGAAAAATTTAAGTGTCACTTTTTAAAATGCGCACAAATAATCCGATATTTTGACTTCCTTACATTTCGGCCTATTGCAGAACTGAATTTAAGGCTCTATTATTACCTCAACACACCACCCCATTATAAGTTTGAGATTACTACAATGAGCGAAGCACTTAAAATTCTGAACAACATCCGTACTCTTCGTGCACAGGCGAGAGAATGTACTCTGGAAACTCTGGAAGAGATGCTGGAGAAATTAGAAGTGGTTGTTAATGAGCGCCGTGAAGAAGAAAGCGCCGCCGCTGCGGAAATCGAAGAACGTACTCGTAAATTACAGCAGTACCGTGAAATGCTGATCGCTGACGGTATTGACCCGAATGAATTGCTGAACAGCATGTCTGCCGCTAAAACCGGTACTAAAGCTAAACGTGCTGCGCGCCCGGCTAAATATCGTTATACCGACGAAAACGGCGAAAGCAAAACCTGGACCGGCCAGGGCCGTACGCCTGCTGTGATCAAAAAAGCGATCGACGAGCAGGGTAAACAACTGGACGATTTCCTGATTAAGGATTAATTCCGTTCAGACAGTGCTTTTGGTGCTGTATAAAAAAATCCCGCCCTGGCGGGATTTTTGTTTTTAAGGCCCCTCACAACAAGCAAGAGGCGCTTAGCGGCAGTAGCCGCAGGAGTTACCCTTCGACGTTATAAAACGCTTTATACCACTCCACAAAGCGTTTCACGCCCTCTTCTACCGAGGTCTGCGGTTTAAAGCCAATCACCTTATACAGCGCGGACGTATCGGCACTCGTTTCAAGCACATCGCCTGGCTGCATCGGCAGCATATTTTTCTGGGCCTCTTTGCCGAGCGCTTTTTCCAGCGCGGAAATATAATCCATTAACGCAACGGGAGAACTGTTGCCGATATTATAAACACGGTATGGCGCGGAGCTGGTGGCCGGAGAGCCGTTTTCCACGGTCCACTGCGGGTCAGCCTGCGGAATAACATCCTGCAAACGAACAATCGCCTCAGCAATATCGTCGATATAAGTAAAATCGCGGCGCATCTGGCCATGATTATAAACATCGATGCTGCTGCCTTTGACAATCGCCTGAGTAAATTTAAACAGCGCCATATCCGGACGACCCCAGGGGCCATATACGGTGAAAAAACGCAACCCTGTCGTCGGCAGACCATACAGATGCGAATAAGTATGCGACATCAGCTCATTGGCTTTTTTAGTGGCCGCATATAAAGAGACCGGATGATCAACAGAATCGTCGGTGGAAAAAGGCATTTTACGGTTCAGCCCGTAAACGGAGCTGGAAGACGCGTATAATAAATGCTCAACTTTATGATGGCGGCAACCTTCCAGCACGTTTAAATGCCCCGTCAGGTTGGCATCCGCATAAGCATGAGGATTTTCCAGCGAATAACGTACGCCCGCCTGCGCAGCCAGATGAATGACGCGCTGCGGCTGGTGTTGGGCAAATAACGTTTCCATCGCCTGACGATCTGCCAGATCAATTTTTTCGAAATGAAACGCGGTGTGTTGTTTAAGAAGATTGAGGCGGGCGAGTTTGAGGTTGACGTCATAATAATCATTCAGGTTATCGATACCGATAACCTGGTGACCGGCTGCCAGCAGACGTTCGCTAACATGAAAACCAATAAAGCCTGCTGCGCCGGTAACCAGAAATTTCATACGATCCTCATTAATTATGCAATGTTAATGGATGCTCCACGGCCGATTGCATAATAAACAAAGCCGCGTTTGCTGAGCCTTGCCGGATCATACAGGTTACGGCCATCAAAGATAACCGGTTCTTTCAGGGAATTTTTGATGAAATCAAAATCCGGCGCGCGGAATGCCTGCCACTCGGTGCAGATAATCAACGCGTCCGCGCCCTGCAGCGCCGCTTCTTTGGTGCCCATCAAACGCAAATCCGCACGATGGCCGTAAATACGCTGGGTTTCATCCATCGCTTCCGGATCGTAAGCCTGTACGGTCGCGCCATGTTTCCACAGCTCTTCCATCAGCACGCGGCTGGAGGCTTCACGCATATCGTCGGTATTTGGTTTAAAGGAGAGGCCCCACAACGCGAAAGTTTTGCCTTGCAGATTGTCACCGAAATGGCGGCGAATAAACTCCGGCAGTTTCATCTTCTGATCGTTGTTGACGTCTTCAACCGCTTTCAGCAGACGCGGCACGTAGCCGATATGCTCAGCGGTACGGATCAGCGCCTGAACGTCTTTCGGGAAGCAGGAGCCGCCGTAGCCGCAGCCAGGGTAGATAAAGTGGTAGCCGATACGGGAATCGGAACCGATACCCTGACGCACTTTCTCGACATCCGCGCCCAGGCGTTCCGCCAGGTTTGAGATCTCGTTCATAAAGCTGATTTTGGTCGCCAGCATGCAGTTGGCGGCATATTTGGTCAGCTCGGCGCTGCGGATATCCATCAGGATCATACGATCGTGATTGCGGTTAAACGGCTCATAGAGTTCGCGCAACAGTTCGACCACGTCGTCGTTATCGGTACCGACCACGATACGCTCAGGGCGCATGCAGTCGGCGACCGCCGCCCCTTCCTTGAGGAATTCCGGGTTGGAAACCACATCGAACGGGAAATCCGCGCCGCGCGCTTTCAGCGTTTCGCTCATTACCTGACGCACTTTGTCGGCAGTACCCACCGGAACGGTGGATTTATCCAGCACGACTTTATGGCTGGTCATATGCTGGGCGATAGTGCGCGCCACAGCCGTGACATATTTCAGATCAGCGGAGCCGTCTTCGTCCGGCGGCGTACCCACGGCGATAAACTGCATTACGCCGTGGTTAACCCCTTCTGCGGCGTCGGTGCTGAAATGCAGACGCCCTTCTTCGTAGTTTTTCTTCACCAGCGGCGTCAGGCCGGGCTCATAGATCGGGATGAGACCCTTTTTCAGGTTTTCAACCTTGTTGGCGTCGACGTCGATACACATCACGTCATGCCCAACTTCCGCCAGTACAGCGGCCTGTACCAGCCCTACGTAGCCAATACCAAATACGGTTACTTTCATTACGTTGTCCCGGGTGATTAATTACTTCTTGTCGCCGACGGTGTCGTTAAGCCAGGCTTTAAATTCTTCACCCAGCGTATTGTGGCGAATTCCGTATTCCACAAAGGCCTGCATGTAACCCAGTTTGTTGCCGCAGTCGTGGCTTTTGCCTTTCATGTGGTAGGCTTCGACGGTTTCTTTATCCATCAGCATCGCGATGGAGTCGGTCAGCTGGATCTCATCACCCGCTCCCGGAGGGGTTTTCGCCAGCAGAGGCCAGATATCCGCGCCAAGCACATAACGACCGACAACCGCGAGGTTAGACGGCGCCACGTCGGCTTTCGGTTTCTCAACGATGCCCACCATCGGCACGCTGTCGCCCGCCTGCAGTTGCGCGCCCTGGCAATCCACCACGCCGTACGCGGTTACGTCTTCTACCGGCTCCACCATAATCTGGCTGCGGCCTGTTTCGTCGAAACGCTTAATCATTTCCGCCAGGTTGTCCTGGGAGAGATCGGATTCAAATTCATCGAGGATAACGTCCGGCAGGATCACCGCCACCGGCTCATTGCCGACGACCGGATGCGCGCACATTACCGCATGGCCCAGGCCTTTCGCGAGACCCTGACGCACCTGCATGATGGTCACATGCGGCGGGCAGATGGACTGCACTTCTTCCAGCAGCTGGCGCTTAACGCGTTTTTCCAGCATCGCTTCGAGTTCAAAGCTGGTATCGAAGTGGTTTTCGATGGAATTTTTTGAGGAGTGAGTGACCAGAACAATCTCAGTAATGCCGGCGGCAATACACTCATTAACGACATACTGAATTAACGGTTTATCCACCAGCGGCAGCATCTCTTTTGGAATCGCCTTCGTGGCCGGCAACATCCTGGTTCCTAATCCCGCAACCGGGATTACTGCTTTTTTCACTTTCGAATTAATGGCAGCCATTGAATATTCTCCTGGACTGTTCAAGTTTCACACTTGTTCGTCAATTAAAAACGCGTTCGAGTATATCAGTTAAAAAATGGGGAAAGAGTCTGAATACCCTTGCGTCATGGCAATTTAGGACAAATACGAAGAAAACTGACGCGATATTACCACCTGAGCAGATAGCCGAGAAAAGCTATCTGCATCAGATAAATCAAATGCTCATTCCGCAGACAACATGAGTCTTAAGCGGCCGCCTGCGCCCCAGACCTGGCACTGCCAGGACTCGCAACGCTGGCTGATTTGATTTAAGTAAGTATTACCCAGAGTGCCTAAAGGGACACCATTGCTGAGCTGAATTTGGTTATCTCCGGTATTTAACGTCGCGTTAAGACCCGCGGAGACTAATATGAGGTTTTTTAATTCGCTGTGGTAATAACCTACCAGTAAAGGAAACTGTCCATACAAATTCGCCTGGCGTAACAATTGGTTTACCTGCTTAAGTAAAGCCCCAAGCTCAGGTAAACGCTGGCGTTGTTGCGACAGCTGTTCCTGAAGTAATCCATTAAACAATGCGCGTAATAACAACGCGGCCAACACGCCATTGTCACCGGCGCGCGTCACATCGAGGCAATAAAACGCCAGATCGTTGTCGGAGATAGGCGCAATATCCAGCACCAGCCCCAGTTCATCGGCGGCGACCAGCTGGCGGTAATTCACGCGGCAATGCGACATCACCTGCTGTACCGGCGGCTGTAGCTCTTTGAGCAATTTCGCCGCGGCGTGAGGGTTATTGACCAGGGCGTCCCAGTCCTGGAACAGCCGCTCTTCTTCCTCGACGCGCGAATTAAACATATTGGGATAGAGACAGGCGTAAACGGTTTCACGCAACCGGTTAAAATCTTTGACGGGTTTTAGCAGCACGTCCTGCACGCCAAGGCGCAGCGCTTTGGCGATATCAGACATATTGTCCGTCGCGGAAATCACCAGAATCGGGGTTTGATTGCCGTCGTTGCGCAGACGCTCAATCAGCTTCAGGCCATTCATTCGCGGCATTTCCAGATCGCAAATCAGCAGATCTGGCGCGGCGTCGTGCATTTTCTCGAGCGCGTCAACGCCATCTTCGGCAAGATGCGTCTGCGCGCCCAGCGATGAAAGCCATGCGTCAAGCATCGAACGAAAAACGGCTTCATCTTCAACGATGAGGATCTGTTTGCCGGCTAATGGTTGCGTCATCTCTCCCCCCCTGAATGACTTGTTGCCAAGTTTGGCATGCTCAGGCGGGCTGTGCCTGTCAGAATTGCCCGAAGAATGTCAGCGCAACAGGAAGAAACATAACGCTTTTGCGCCTGGTGCAATGAAGCGAGGGTGATAGGGCCCTGTGACCAAAAGATAAACTGCAGCATGTGGATACTTTATTTTATACCTTTGTGTAAGGCTAAGCCTTGCTGTGTGTAGGTCTGCCCCGGCATCAGGCGCCGCGGGCGTAAAAGTCTGCATATCAGGCGGCGGCGTGGCATCAAGGCCGTCGCTCGGTTAACATAGTGCCGCTGTGGCGTTTAACGCCTTAATTTTGTCCTCAAGGAGAAATCGTGTCGCAACTTTGTCCTTGCGGTAGCGCTCTGGAGTATAGCCTATGTTGCCAGCCTTATCTTTCTGGTAACAAGAGCGCAGCCCTTGCATCACAACTTATGCGCTCTCGCTACTGCGCTTTCGTGATGAAAAATGCGGATTATCTGATAAAGACCTGGCATCCCGCCTGCCAGGCAGACAGCTTTCGAACCGATATCGAAGCGGGTTTTGCCCATACACAGTGGCTTGGCCTGACGATTTTTGAAGAAGCGCCTGGTCATACCGAAAGCGAAGCGTACGTCAGTTTCGTGGCGCGTTTCCAGGAAAATGGCAAATCCGGCGCGATTATTGAGCGTTCGCGTTTTCTGAACGAACAGGGCCGCTGGTACTATATCGACGGCGCCCGCCCGGTTTTTGGACGTAACGACCCCTGTCCCTGCGGCTCCGGGAAAAAATTTAAAAAGTGTTGCGGGCAATAATACCGCTGACTGACAACACACTGGCAAACCATCAACAGGATCACCCCTGCAATGCAAGCATTACAACGTAAAGTACTGCGCACCATCTGCCCGGATCAGAAAGGGCTCATCGCGCGCATCACCAATATTTGCTACAAGCACGAGCTGAACATTGTGCAGAACAATGAGTTCGTCGATCACCGCACCGGCCGCTTCTTTATGCGCACCGAGCTGGAAGGCATTTTCAATGACGCCACGCTGCTGGCCGACCTCGACAGCGCCCTGCCTGCGGGCTCCGTACGCGAACTGAACCCGGCCGGGCGCCGCCGCATCGTCATTCTGGTGACCAAAGAGGCGCACTGTCTCGGCGATTTGCTGATGAAAGCTAACTACGGCGGTCTGGATGTCGACATCGCCGCGGTTATCGGCAACCACGAGACGTTGCGTCCGTTGGTTGAGCGTTTCGATATTCCATTCGAGCTGGTGAGCCATGAAGGGCTGACCCGCGAAGCGCACGATAACCTGATGGCGGACGCCATCGCGGCGCACGAGCCGGATTACGTGGTGCTGGCGAAGTATATGCGCGTCCTGACGCCGGATTTTGTCGCCCGCTTCCCGAACAAGATTATCAATATTCACCACTCGTTCCTGCCGGCGTTCATCGGCGCACGTCCTTATCATCAGGCGTATGAGCGCGGCGTAAAAATCATCGGCGCGACCGCGCACTATGTGAATGACAATCTGGATGAAGGCCCAATCATTATGCAGGACGTGATCCATGTGGATCACACCTATACCGCGGAAGATATGATGCGCGCCGGACGCGACGTTGAGAAAAACGTGCTTAGCCGCGCGCTCTATCAGGTGCTGGCCCAGCGCGTGTTTGTTTACGGCAACCGGACGATTATTCTGTAAGTTATTGCCCGTTTCTGTTTAGGTTTAAAACGTTACGGGCAAAAAGTACGCAAACAATCGTTATTCACTAACGGAAGGCTTTACAGGGGCGCGACATTTGGTATGATGCGCCCCGCTTCCCGCAGCGGAGGCAGGCCAGTAAAAAGCATTACCCCGTGGTGGGGTTCCCGAGCGTACATCAGGGAGCTGACTGCAAATCTGCCGTCATCGACTTCGAAGGTTCGACTCGAGCGTAGTGAGAGAACGTTGCCGCAGGCAACGGACCGTAGGGTGAGTCGCGAAGCGACGAATAATCCTTCCTGACTACGATAATGCAAATAAAGCGTTTTACCCCGTGGTGGGGTTCCCGAGCGGCCAAAGGGAGCAGACTGTAAATCTGCCGTCATCGACTTCGAAGGTTCGAATCCTTCCCCCACCACCATCTCACGCAGTACCTCTACAATATGAATTACCCCGTGGTGGGGTTCCCGAGCGGCCAAAGGGAGCAGACTGTAAATCTGCCGTCACAGACTTCGAAGGTTCGAATCCTTCCCCCACCACCATCTCCTTTGAATATCTCCCCAGACTGATACACTCTCCTGCCTTGCATATGCTTTGAACCGGGGAAGGATGAGATCCTTCAACAAGGACTCGGGTCGAGCGATAACGAGAGATCAGGGCATTTGCCTTCAGCCGGTTTTCGCTCCGTGCGCCATATAAAAAATCAGGTACATGCCCGGCGCGCTTTCCACCTCCAGCGAGGTAAAGGTAAAAGAGTTAATCTGCCCGTGGATATCTATAATCGTCTTGTTTCCCGCCCCCACTTTTTTAACCTCATGACAGTTCCACATCGTGCGGAAATCAGCGCTTCTGGATAACAGATCGTCGATCACCTCTTCAAACGCCTGTGCCCGGTTGCTGGCGGCATAGTAAGAGCGAAACGCGGAAATCGTGTGCCTGGCGGCCTTATCCCAGTCGTGAATACGCGTGCGGTAATCCTCACACAGGAACATCAGCTTCAGGGAGTTGCGATCTTTTACGGGCATCACCGACCAGTCAAAGAAAAGCGTTCGGGCGGCCTCGTTCCAGTAAAGGATATCCATATTAGCCAGCCGGACGAAGGCCGGGTGAGGATGAAGCGCATCGACCATAGCGACCACTTCGGGGGGAAGCGCTGAATACACCTGATGAGTGCTGTTTTTACCAAAAATCAGCGCCTCAAGGTATTCCTGCTCGGCCGGTGAAAGCTGCAACACCTTTCCGATGCGCTGTATGGCGGCCGGCGAGATGCTTATCTCCCTGCCCTGTTCAAGCCAGGTATACCAGCTGACGCTTACCGCCGCCAGTTGCGCCACCTCTTCACGCCGCAGGCCCTTGACGCGCCGGTTCTGCACGCTGAAGCCATAGCGCTCAGGGTTCAGACGCGCCCGGTGGCGGGTCAAGAAATTTTTAACGTCGTCTCTGCGCAAACTCGCGGCTCCAGGGTATGACTCTCAGTCACAGGATAAATCGCCCCATTTTTCACAGACCGATCGTTGTTTAGTATCGCCGGCCAGATTACGACATCCAACCGGAGTAAAGCAAAGTATGTCTGTGCAGTCCTTCTCTGATGAGCAAAGAAACGCCTGGAGCCTGAAAAAAAGCGTCATGACAATGCTGACGGGGATGGTAACCCTGATTGTCGTTATGGGCATGGGTCGATTTTCGCTGACGCCTCAGATCCCGCTGATGATAGCAGACGGGCATTTAACCCTTTCCAGCGCCGGCATACTGGCCGCGATGAACTATATCGGCTATCTGGGCGGCGCCGTGCACGTCAGCCGGTTGAAAGCGCATCATGCGGTCTACCTGAAAACCGGTTTGCTGGTTACAGCGCTGGTGACCTTACTCTCCGGATTTACCACTAATTTTTCGCTGCAGTGTCTGTATCGCTTTGTGGCTGGCACAGGAGGCGCATGGGCGCTGATTATTGTCACATCATGGACGCAGTTGATGCTTGGCACTCACGGGGCGCCGCGCATGTCAGCCGCGGTCTTTACCGGACCGGGCGCCGGTATCACCCTGACAGGTTTGCTGGCCTGGGCTATGGCAGGCCATCATGTAAACGCTGAAGGCGCATGGATGGTGTATGGCGGCGTTGCAGTTGTCGGCGCAGCGCTGATATGGAAACAGCTTCCGGCGTCATTGCCTGTGCGTCAGACCCAGGCGCAGCCCGTAAGCATGAGCCGCGAGCTCAAAATCCTCCTGGCCGCTTATACGCTGGCAGGCTTTGGCTACATCCTGCCCGCGACCTTTCTCTCACAGATGGCGCGGGAGGTGTTCGCCGGAGGAGCGCTGGCGGCTTTTTTCTGGCCGTTGTTTGGCCTCTCCGCGGTCGCGGGCGTACTGCTGGTTATCCTGTTTGCCGCCCGCATTGACACGCGCAACACGCTTGCCCTGACGATGCTGCTGCAGGGGGCGGGCGTGGCCATGCCGGTCCTGATGCCGGGAGCCGCGGGTTTATTCATTGCCACGATCATGACCGGGCTGGGTTTTCTCTCGATTATGCAACTGACCATGAGGCTTGCCCGTCAGGTGACCACCGGACCGGTAGCAACAACGGTGGCCTTGCTGACCTCCGGCTATGCGACAGGCCAGCTTACGGGCCCGCTGATATCGTCGGCCAGCGTCCACCTGACGGGCTCACTCCAGCCAGCCTTACTTATTGCGGCGCTGGGATTAGCAAGCGCAGGCGTGATGATTCTTTTGGGTATCCGCTCACGCCGGGACGATCCGGCATAACCGGCACGGATGAAGCGCCATCAGCATCTTGCCCGCTGCGTTTTTACCAGAATCAGCAACAGCAGGCAGGTAGCGACAGCCGCTCCGAGGTTGTACAGCATCCCGGACACAAACGCACAGGCATACTGTCCGGCTTGTGGCAGAGACGTCGCCTCTGAAAGCGCGCCATGAAACAGGATGCCAACAACGGCGATGCCCAGCGCCGCGCCAACCTGCTGCACGGTCGATATCACGCCGGATGCCATGCCCGATTCCGCTTCGTCGACGAAACCCAGCACCAGGTTCAGTAAGGGCGTCATAATGTAACCCTGACCGGCGCCGATCATCATCAGCGCCGGGATCAGCGTCGCAAGTTTTAGTTCAGCGCCAGAAATTCCGACCTGCGCCATTAACACCCCGATAAAAACCGCATAGATGAGGCCGCCCCAAAACAGGGTCCGGGTTCCCTTTTTCGCCACCAGACGCGGCGCCGCCAGCGATGCCAGCACAAAGCCTACGCTACAGGGCGCAAACAGGCTTCCCGCCAGAAAAGGATCCAGCCCCATCCCCGTCTGCGCCAGTAAGGCAAAGCAGAGGAAAAATGAACTGGAGGTCGAGTAGACCAGCAGCACCAGTAACGTGCCCAGCGCAAACTGGCGCTTCGACATCAGACGCATATCAACCAGCAGCCACTTCCCTGCTCTGCGGCGTCGTTCCTGTTGCCGGTAAAAAAGCGCGAGCAACACCAGCGCCGCACCCGGCGACCACAAGCTCCACGCAGGCCAGCCCTGCGCCGGCCCCTCGATTAGCGGAACCAGTAACAGCGTCAGCCCGATGCTGACCAGCGCCACGCCCGTCCAGTCCAGCTGAGGCCTCTGCGGGGCGGTAGATTCGGGAATAGCGCGTGCCGCGAGAATGGCGATCGCCCCCACCGGTATATTGATGAGAAAAATGTTACGCCAGCTCAGCCCGAACAGATCGACATGTACCAGCCAACCGCCCAACACCTGACCGGCAATCGCGGCCAGGCCCAGCGTCATCCCCAGCAGGCCAAAGGCTTTGCGTCTGTCATCGCCCTCAAAGTTAACCCGAATGGAGGCATATACCTGCGGGAACAGCAGCGCCGCCGCCAGCCCCTGCAAGACACGGGCGCTGATAAGATAACCGATGCCGGGCGCCAGGCCGCAACACGCTGATGCCAGGGTAAAGCCCGCCATACCGATAATGAACAGCCGGCGGCGGCCGAACCGGTCGCCCAGCCGCCCGCCGGTAATCAGCAGCACGCCAAAAGCGAGTTCATACCCAGCGACGACGAGACTAATCTGCGCGAAATCCGCGCGCAGCCCGCTCTGAATGCCGGGAATGGCGACATTGACGACAAACAGATCGAAAATAGTGACGAACCCCGCGAGGAGGAGTACGGACAAACCTGCCCAGGGCGGCGCGGCGCGGGAGGCGCGTTTGGCCGGCATCGTAAAGGAGTGGAGTGATTTCATATCGCATATCCATTGTCTGAAGAATATGCGACGATTCTCACCGCCCTGTTAAACCATTACAATTTAACAGTTTATGCTATTACTTAAAGCAATGAGATAAGCGATGCGAACACTGAACCGAACGCGTACCGATCTGGCCGCCTTTCTGCGGGCGCAGCGGGAGCGCCTGTCACCCGCCGATGTCGGCCTTCCCAGCGGCACCCGACGCCGGACGCCGGGGCTTCGGCGTGAAGAGGTCGCGGCGCTGGCGGGCGTCGGCCTCACCTGGTACACCTGGCTTGAACAGGGCCGGGATATCGGGGTGTCGTCCACTTTTCTGGATAATCTGGCCCGGGTGCTGAAACTGGATGCCGCAGAACGTCGACACTTGTTTATGCTGGCGCATGAGCGCCCGCCGGCCGAGCCCGGTAAGACCTGGTGCGTGCTGCCGCCCCTGGTGCGGCGTCTGATGCATGACCTGCCGCACCCCGCGTTTGTGCTCAATCTGCGCTGGGACGTGCTGGGATTTAACGCCCCCGCCGATGCGCTGTTTCATTTCGCGCGTCATCAACCCGAGCGGCGTAACCTTCTCTGGCTTCTGTTCACCGATCCCGCTCTTCGGACGCGGGTGGTTGACTGGGAGGAACAGGCTCCGCTGATGCTCTCAAGCTTTCGCCGCGACTTCACGCGCGCCAGCCAAAGTACAGATATTCAGGAACTGGTCGATGAGCTGGAACATGTCTCGCCAGAGTTCAAAACCTGGTGGCGTCAGCACCACGTTCACGCGCCCTGCAACGGCGTTCGCCGTTTGCTGATAGAAGAAAACCCCGTGCCGTTCGAATTTACGTCTCTGACCGTGGATGAAGACCGGCATCTGAGGCTGGTGGTCTACGCGCGACAACAAGAGGCGACGCCCCCGTAAGCCGTAAGCGCGCTTGCCGCGTGGCTCAGAAAGAGAGAGGGACTCCCCTCTCTTCTATACCTTCGCCCGGCTACTCAGTAAGCAAACGGGGAATGTTGCTGCGCTTGTGTAAGAAATTGCATGGCATCCTCACCCGCCGCGGTGTACAGCGGCGCGTTTGGATCGCGAGCCACGGCAAAAATAGCATTCGCCACGTCATCGGCGTGCGTCACGGGCGAGTCGGCATTGCCTGCCTGGCGGATAAATTCATCCACCATTTTCCCATACGCCAGATCGTCACGCCCGCCAAAATACGCCCTGGCGTTTTCGCCAAATTTCGTTTCGGGCGAGCGCCCCGGTAACACCACATGAACGCGAATACCAAAGGGGCGAACCTCAAGGGCTAATGACTCGCTCCAGGCATTCAGCGCCGCTTTACTCGCCCGATAAACCCCAATCAGCGGCATCGCTTTGGTGGTGACAGAGGACGACACATTGATGATCACGCCTGACTGTCTCTCTCGCATCAGCGGGAGAAACGCCTGCGTTAATAACAGCGTGCCCAGAATATTGGTATTCATTAATTGCCGCGCGGTCGCAAGCGGCGTCAGTTCAACCGGGACCGGCGCGCCGACGCCTGCATTATTCACCAGCAGATCAATCGCGCCCGCTTTTTTCACGACCTCAGTGATGCTCTCTTCAGACGTGAGATCCAGCGGCAGGATAGTCAGCCGGTCACTTTCAGGGAAAAGCGTCGGATCCGGCGTTCTCATGGTGGCGATCACCTTCCAGCCTTTGTCTAAAAAAAGTTGTGCTGTGGCCAGCCCGAAACCTGAAGAGCATCCGGTAATCAGTGCAGTTGACATGGTTAATCCTCTCTGTTGGCAAGAGCGGCAATCATAGCCGTCGCCAGCTGGACAATATATAATCAAAAATCCGCTTAACTTTAGAGAGCGTCCAGTGGCAGATCCCTTAACCGATATTGTTACGTTACTCAATCCCAGGCCCACGCGTGCAAAACTCGTTGAGGGTGCAGGCCAGTGGCGTATTCTCCGCGAGTCTACGGGCGAGGCGTTTTACTGCGCCGTGCTGCAGGGCGAATGCCTGATGAGCATCAACGGTAAAGCTCCCCGATTGCTGGTTGCCGGTGATTTCATTCTGATCCCCGCCACATACACCTTTGAGACCACCAGCGCGGGCGCCGCGCCGCCCGCGGCTATCTCAATGCCAACCCTCCTCGGCGACGGGCACGTAAGAATTGGCGCAACGACGGGGCCGGCTGAGCTGCTGATGAATGTGGGTCATTGTGAATTCGACACGCCGGACAAAGCGCTTATCGTCGCGTTACTCCCGAACGCGATCCTGATTAAAGGACAACGCCGTTTCGTCACGCTCTTCGAACTCCTGCTGGATGAAAGCCGGGCCCGACGTCCGGGGCGTGACGTGGTCATGACGCATCTTTTGCAACTGTTGCTGGTTGAGTCGTTGCGAAGCGATCCGGAGCTCGCGAAAACGGCAGGTATTCTGCGCGGGTTACAACACGAAAAGATCGCCACCGCGCTGCATCTTATTCATGAAAAACCCGGCGCGGACTGGCAAATCGCGCAGCTCGCCCGTGAGTGCGCCATGTCCCGCTCCTCTTTTTTCGCCACCTTCAGCGAGATCGTCGGCATGTCTCCCATGCAATACCTGCTTTTCTGGCGCATGTCGCTTGCCAGAAAAGCCCTGATAAGCGGCCAGGAAAACGTCGAACAGATTGCGTTGCGAACAGGCTACCAGTCGGCGAGCGCGTTCAGCGTCGCCTTCGCGAAACACGCCGGCATGCCGCCGGGTGAATTTCGCCGCCGGAGCAGAACTGCGCGGTCGGTTCAGACAGCCCTGCACAAGGAGGAGCCGTTGACCTGATGATGGGCATCACCGGTCACAGCGTTTTTTAGCCCGGTGAAAATCAGGGAAAGAAAGAGAAGCGGGCAACGCCGTAACCGCCTGTAAAGCCGTAAAAAAAACGCCAGGCCCGACGGGACTGGCGTTTGGCGTTGCGGAAAAAACCTTAGCGACGCGCGCGCACCACCTGGTATCTGCGGGTCAGATACTCGACCGGCGCGCTCCAGACATGCACCAGGCGGGTGAACGGGAACACCAGGAACAGCGTCATACCGAGCACCAGATGCACGCGGTAGATAAACGCCACGCCGTCCAGATGCTCAGCCGCGCCGCTGCGGAACGTCACAATACTCTGCGCCCAGCCCACCAGCTTCATCATCTCGCTGCCGTCCATATGCTGTGCAGAGAACGGTATGGTGATAAGGCCGAGCGTACACTGCGTCAGCAGCAGCGCCAGGATCAGGATATCGGCGCCGGTGGAGGTCGCGCGCACGCGCGGGCTGAACAGGCGACGCTTCAGCAGCAGCAGGCCGCCAACGAGCGTCATCGCGCCGAAGATCCCGCCTGCGATCATCGCCAGTTGCTGTTTCACGGCAATCGGCAGGAACGATTCATACATCCAGTGCGGCGTCAGCATCCCGAACAGGTGGCCGAAGAAAATCCCGAGAATACCGAAATGAAACAGGTTTGAAGCCATATTCATCCCTTTGCGGTCCAGCATCTGGCTGGAGGCGGCGCGCCAGGTGTACTGCCCGTAGTCGTAACGCAGCCAGCTGCCCACCAGGAATACCGTACCGGCAATGTACGGGTAGATACTAAAGAAGAACATATTCAGGAAGTGCATTATTGCTGTCCTCCGGCAGAGATATTCAGATATTGCGGAGCGACCGCTCCGGCGAAGCGGCGCTGGTGCGCGGCGATGTCAGACTCGCCGCAGCCCTGGTCGGCGAAGAATTTCACCTGTTCTTCTTCCCAGACGGCGTCCAGCGCCTGCGGCGTGTCGTCGCGCGCCTCAGCGGCGATTTTCTCGCGCACGTTGCGGGTATCCACCTGCGTGTCGGACAGCGCCATCAGCAGATCAAACAGTACCGCGTAGCGGCTTTCGCGCTGCTGAAGACGCGCGCCGAGCAGCGCCAGGATCGGCGCGATATCCCGCAGGCCGTTGATGGCGTCCTGCGCCGGAAGCTGCGCCAGGTACTCCAGATAGAGCGGCAGATGGTCCGGCAGCTCGCGGCTGTCAAGCGTAAGCCCCGCGCGTTCATACTGCGCCAGCAGATCCACCATAGCCTGGCCGCGATCGCGCGATTCGCCATGCACATGCTCGAACAGCAGCAGCGAGGTGGCGCGACCGCGGTCGAACAGCTCGCCGTAAGCCGCCTGCGCATCCAGCAGATCTTCCTGCAGCAGATCGCGGATAAACACGCCCAGATGATGGGCGTTTTGCAGCGACAGATGTTGCGTCTCTGCCAGCGCGTCGAACAGCTCCTGCTGATGCTGCCACAGGGCAGCATCCGGGTACTCCAGCAGGCGGGAGATAATCAGCAGTTCGGTCATTGGCGCGGCTCCGTTTTCACCGTCACGTCGATAGCGTCGATGCGGCGGCTGTTGAACAGGTTGAATTTGCTGTCCGAACCGTGGCAGCCATCGCCAAAGCTAAAGCCGCAGCCGTTACGTTCCGGGAACGCGTCGCGCGCCAGCTCACGGTGGCTCGACGGCACCACGAAGCGGTCTTCGTAGTTCGCGATAGCCAGATAACGGTACATCTCCTGCGCCTGCGCTTCGGTCAGGCCCACCTCTTCCAGCGCGCGGGTATCGTTCACGCCGTCAACGGTTTCCGCACGTTTGTAGTGACGCATCGCGAGCATGCGTTTCAGCGCGAGCAGCACCGGCGCGGTATCGCCCGCGGTCAGCAGGTTCGCCAGGTACTGCACCGGAATACGCAGGCTGTCGACATCCGGCAGAATGCCGTTGCGGCCAAGCTCGCCCGCGTCGGCGGCAGACTGAATCGGCGACAGCGGCGGCACGTACCAGACCATCGGCAGCGTGCGGTATTCCGGGTGCAGCGGCAGCGCCAGCTTCCAGTCCATCGCCAGTTTCCACACCGGCGACTGCTGCGCCGCGTCAATCACGCTCTGCGGCACGCCATCTTTCAGCGCCTGCTCAATGACCGCCGGATCGTTCGGGTCGAGGAACACATCCAGCTGACGCTGGTAGAGATCGGTTTCATGCTCGGTGCTCGCCGCCTGTTCGATGGCGTCCGCGTCATACAGCAGCACGCCGAGGTAACGGATGCGGCCTACGCAGGTTTCGGAGCAGACTGTCGGCATCCCCGCTTCGATACGCGGATAGCAGAAGATGCACTTCTCGGATTTCCCGCTCTTCCAGTTGAAGTAGATTTTTTTGTACGGGCAGCCGGTGATGCACATGCGCCAGCCGCGGCATTTGTCCTGGTCGATCAGCACGATGCCGTCTTCTTCGCGCTTGTAAATCGCGCCGCTCGGGCAGGTCGCCACGCACGCCGGGTTCAGGCAGTGCTCGCACAGGCGCGGCAGATACATCATGAAGGTGTTTTCGAACTGGCCGTACATCGCCTTCTGCATGTTTTCGAAGTTCTTGTCCTGCGAACGCTTCTCGAACTCGCCGCCCAGGATCTCCTCCCAGTTCGGGCCGGTTTCGATTTTATTCATCCGCTGGCCGGTAATTTTCGAGCGCGGGCGGGCAATCGGCTGGTGTTTACCTTCCGGCGCGTTATGCAGATGCTGGTAGTCGAAGTCGAACGGCTCGTAGTAGTCGTCAATGCCCGGCAGATGCGGGTTGGCGAAAATTTTGCCCAGCAGCATCCCGCGGCCGCCCATACGCGGCTGCAGTTTGCCGTTGATTTTGCGCACCCAGCCGCCCTTCCATTTCTCCTGGTTTTCCCAGTCGTTCGGGAAGCCGACGCCCGGCTTGCTTTCGACGTTGTTGAACCAGGCGTATTCCATCCCTTCGCGGCTGGTCCAGACGTTTTTACAGGTCACCGAACAGGTGTGGCAGCCGATGCACTTATCAAGATTCAGCACCATGCCGACTTGTGAACGAATTTTCATTTTACGCTCTCCTGTTTCTGGTCGTTGCCTTCGCCGTCCAACCAGTCAATGTTCTTCATCTTACGTACCACCACAAACTCATCGCGGTTAGAGCCGACGGTGCCGTAGTAGTTAAAGCCGTAGGCCAGTTGCGCGTAGCCGCCAATCATATGGGTCGGTTTCGGGCTGATGCGGGTCACCGAGTTATGGATGCCGCCGCGCTGGCCGGTGATTTCCGACCCCGGAATATTCACGATGCGTTCCTGCGCGTGATACATCATCGTCATCCCGGCAGGCACACGCTGGCTCACCACCGCACGGGCGGTCAGCGCGCCGTTGGCGTTAAACACTTCAATCCAGTCGTTATCCGCAATGCCGAGATCTTTCGCGTCGTCCTCGCTCATCCAGACAATCGGGCCGCCGCGCGACAGCGTCAGCATCAGCAGGTTGTCGCTGTAGGTGGAGTGAATGCCCCATTTCTGGTGCGGCGTCAGGAAGTTCAGCGCCTTCTCCGGGTTGCCATTGGATTTCTGCCCCATCACGGCTTTCACCGAACGGGTATCGATCGGCGGGCGATACACCAGCAGGCTCTCGCCGAAATCGCGCATCCACGGGTGATCCTGATAGAGCTGCTGACGGCCAGAGAGCGTGCGCCACGGGATCAGCTCGTGAACGTTGGTATAACCGGCGTTGTAAGAAACATGCTCATCTTCAAGCCCGGACCAGGTGGGGCTGGAGATGATTTTGCGCGGCTGCGCCTGGATATCGCGGAAGCGAATCTTCTCGTCTTCTTTGTTCAGCGCGAGATGCGTATGGTCGCGGCCGGTGAATTCACTCAGCGCCGCCCAGGCTTTTACCGCCACCTGACCGTTGGTTTCCGGCGCGAGCGTTAAGATCATCTCGGCGGCGTCAATCGCGGTGTTCAGCATTGGCTGGCCTTTGGCCGGGCCGTCCTGCTTGGTGTAGTTAAGCTTGCGCAGCAGATCCATTTCGCTCCGGGTATTCCAGGAGATGCCCTTGCCGCCGTTGCCGATGGTGTCGAGCAGCGGGCCGATGGAGGTAAAGCGCTCATACGTCGCCGGGTAGTCGCGCTGCACCGCAATGATGTGCGGCGCGGTTTTGCCGGGGATCAGGTCGCATTCGCCTTTTTTCCAGTCTTTCACATCCAGCGGCTGCGCCAGTTCGGCGGCGGAGTCGTGCTGAATAGGCAGCGTGACGACGTCGGTTTCCACGCCGAGATGGCCAACGCACAGCTCAGAGAATTTCTTCGCGATGCCTTTGTAAATCTCCCAGTCGCTTTTGGATTCCCAGGCCGGGTCCACCGCGGCGGAAAGCGGATGAATAAACGGATGCATATCCGAAGTATTCATGTCGTCTTTCTCATACCAGGTGGCGGTCGGCAGCACGATATCGGAATAGAGACAGGTGCTGGAGAGACGGAAATCGAGCGTCACCACCAGATCCAGTTTGCCGTCGAGGCCGTTGTCCTGCCATTCGATCTCTTCGGGCTTCACGCCGCCCTGCTGGCCCAGATCTTTGCCCTGAATGCCGTTCTCGGTGCCGAGCAGGTATTTGAGCATGTACTCATGCCCTTTACCGGAAGAGCCAAGCAGGTTGGAGCGCCAGACGAACAGGTTGCGCGGGTGGTTTTTGCCGTTTTCCGGCTCTTCGGCCGCGAAGCGAATGTCGCCCGATTTCAGCGCGCTCACGGTGTAATCCACCGGGCTCATTCCGGCGGCGTCCGCCGCGGCTTTGATGCGCAGCGGGTTAGTGCCAAGCTGCGGCGCGGACGGCAGCCAGCCCATGCGCTCGGCGCGCACGTTAAAGTCGATCAGATGGCCGCTGTAGCGTGATTTATCCGCGAGCGGCGACAGCAGATCGTCGGTCGTCAGGGATTCATAGCGCCACTGGCTGGAGTGGTTATAGAAGAATGACGTGCTGTTCATATGACGCGGCGGACGGTTCCAGTCCAGCGCGAACGCCAGCGGCGTCCAGCCGGTTTGCGGACGCAGTTTCTCCTGGCCCACATAGTGCGCCCAGCCGCCGCCGCTCTGGCCGACGCAGCCGCAGAACACCAGCATATTGATAAGCCCACGGTAGTTCATGTCCATGTGATACCAGTGGTTCATACCGGCGCCGACGATGATCATCGAACGGCCATGCGTCTTGTCAGCGTTATCGGCAAACTCGCGGGCAGTACGAATAATCTGCGCGCGCGGCACGCCGGTCACCTGTTCGGCCCAGGCCGGGGTGTAGGCTTTCACATCGTCGTAGCTCGCCGCGCAGTTACCATCGCCAAGACCGCGATCCAGGCCGTAGTTGGCGAGCGTCAGGTCATAGACCGTCGCCACCAGCGCGCTGGAGCCGTCGGCAAGCTGCAGGCGTTTCACCGGCAGTTTATGCAGCAGGATGTTTTCAAGCTTCACGCTCTGGAAATGTTCGCTGCTTTCGCCGCCAAAATACGGGAAGCCAACCTCTGCCACCTCGTCGTGATGGCCCAGCAGCGAGAGGCGCAGTTCGGTCTCTTCGCCGGTGGCGCCATCGCGCTGCTCCAGGTTCCATTTGCCTTTTTCGCCCCAGCGGTAACCGATAGAGCCGTTCGGCGCGACCATATCGCCATCGCGGTTATCGAACGCGACGGTTTTCCATTCCGGGTTATTTTCCTGGCCCAGATTATCGACAAGATCCGAGGCGCGCAGCATACGGCCTGCGGCGTAGAAGCCGTCGCGCGCTTCGAGCATCACCAGCATCGGCATGTCGGTGTAGCGGCGAACGTAGTCGGTGAAATACTGGCTCGGTTTGTCGAGGTGGAATTCACGCAGCATGACGTGGCCCATCGCCAGCGCCATCGCGCTGTCGGTGCCCTGTTTCGGCGCCAGCCACAGGTCGCACAGTTTGGCGATTTCGGCGTAGTCCGGCGTGACCGCGACGGTTTTGGTGCCTTTATAGCGAACTTCAGTAAAGAAGTGGGCGTCCGGGGTACGGGTCTGCGGAACGTTAGAGCCCCAGGCGATGATGTAGCTGGAGTTATACCAGTCGGCGGATTCCGGCACGTCGGTTTGTTCGCCCCAGGTCATCGGCGAGGCGGGCGGCAGGTCGCAATACCAGTCGTAGAAGCTCAGGCAGGTACCGCCGATAAGCGACAGGTAACGCGCGCCGGAGGCGTAAGACACCATCGACATCGCCGGGATCGGCGAGAAGCCCGCGATGCGGTCGGGGCCGTAGGTTTTGGCGGTCCAGACGTTGGCCGCGGCGATAAGCTCATTCACTTCCTGCCAGGAGGAGCGCACAAAACCGCCGCGTCCGCGCGCCTGTTTGTAGCTTTTCGCCTTTTCGCTGTCTTGCATGATGGACGCCCAGGCGTTCACCGGATCGCTGTGCTGCGCTTTCGCTTCGCGCCACAGTTTGATCAGGCGTTTGCGCATCAGCGGATATTTCAGACGGTTGGCGCTGTAGAGATACCAGGAGTAGCTGGCCCCACGCGGGCAGCCGCGCGGCTCGTGGTTCGGCATATCGGGGCGGGTGCGCGGGTAGTCGGTCTGCTGGGTTTCCCAGGTGACGAGACCGTTTTTGACGTAAATCTTCCAGCTGCAGGAACCGGTGCAGTTAACGCCGTGGGTGGAGCGGACAATTTTGTCATGCTGCCAGCGTTGACGGTAACCCTCTTCCCAGTCCCGGTTCGTATCCAGAAGTTGTCCATGCCCATCGGCAAAGGTTTCGCCTTTCTGTTTGAAATAGCGGAACCTGTCCAGGAATTTACTCATCGGGGGTGTTCTCCTGTGTGGAGCCTGTTGGCTCTCTGGTCAAATCGACATTGGCTCAATGGACGGGACGGTAACGCGCGGATTAACCAGCAGAATTGACAACGATCAACGTGGTCTGGCTTAGAAAATGCCCGCCAGAACGCCAGTACCCCCAAAGGGTGATCTGACTAAATCAAACAACTCTTTGGATATATTATGTTTTTTACAAAAATGGCGTGTTTTTAAGCGGTTTCGGTTAACCGTCGGGTATTAAGGGGTAGTCTGAAAGTAACTGCTCTCCCCACCACGCTAATTTGCGGTTTTCCAGTGCGCCGTCCGCGCTGAAACGCTCGCGCCAACATAAAGTATGTTGTAACTAATTGAAGTATAAAAAAAGCGCGGCCAGGCCGCGCAAAGGATAACCAAAAGGTTAACCGGTTAGCGTGCTGATTTACGCCCGTACACGAGCCAGGTCAGCACCACGCAAACAATGTAAAACACCAGGAAGACTTTCATCGCGCCAGCCGGGGAGCCGGTGAGCGCCAGCGACGTACCGAAGGCTTTCGGGATAAAGAACCCGCCGATAGCGCCGATGGCGGAGATAAACCCGAGCGCCGCCGCGGTATCGGTCGCTGCTTCACGCATCGCCTGCTCATCGCTGCCGCCCGCCGCTTTCACGCGATCCATCGTCAGCTTGCGGAAAATCACCGAGATCATCTGGAAGGTCGAACCACTGCCGAGCCCGGCGGTCAGGAACAGCGCCAGGAACACGCCGAAGAACGCGGCGAAGTTGCCGCCGACGCCGCCTGACGGGAGCGTGACGAACAGCAGCGCGCTGAATACCGCCATCAGAATGAAGTTCACCAGCGTCACGCGCGTGCCGCCCAGACGGTCGGAAATCGCCCCGCCCGCCGAGCGCGCCAGCGCGCCGAGCAGCGGCCCGAAGAAGGCGAAGTGCATCACGTTCACCTGCGGGAACTGGGTTTTCGAGAGCATCGCAAAGCCCGCCGAGAAACCGATGAACGAGCCGAAAGTCGCGAGATAGAGCAGGCTCATCATCCACAGGTGGCCGCGCTTGAGCACCGGCAGTTGCGCCCGGAAAGAGGCTTTTGACGTCGCCAGATCGTTCATGCCAAACCAGGCCGCCAGCGTAAAGACCGCGAGGAACGGCACCCACACCCACGCGGCGTTTTCCAGATACAGGCGCGTGCCGTCATCCTGCGCCACGCCTTCGCTGCCGAACGCGGCGAAGATGGAGAGCGAAATCGCAAGCGGCGCCACCAGCTGCATCACGCTGACGCCCAGGTTGCCGAGACCGCCGTTAATGCCGAGCGCCCCGCCCTGTTTCTGTTTCGGGAAGAAAAAGCTGATGTTCGCCATGCTGGAGGCGAAGTTCGCCCCGGCAAAGCCGCACAGCAGTGAAATGATAATAAACGTGCCAAACGACGTGGAGGTATCCTGCACCGCGAAACCCAGCCACACGCACGGAATAATCAAAATGCCGGTGCTGAACGCCGTCCAGCGACGGCCGCCGAAAATCGGCACCATAAAGGAGTACGGCACGCGCAGCAGCGCGCCGGAGACCGACGGCAGCGCGGTCAGCATAAACAGCTGATCGGTGGTAAAACGAAAACCCACCTTATTCAGATTGACCGCCACCGCGCTGAACAACATCCAGACGCAGAAAGCGAGCAGCAGACAAGGCACGGAGATCCACAGATTACGACGAGCGGTATGCTGGCCGGTACGCTGCCAGAACTGATTATCCTCAGGTCGCCAGTCGGTAATCAACCCGCTTGTGGGACGTGCCGCAGCGGAAGAGTCACTCATAAACACCTCAAACATTAAGGGAATACTGCCGCCACGATAGAGCCTGCCCGCGCGCTTAAGTTGATGTAAATCAATGGATATACTCTCTGTAAGCTGCGCAAAAAATCGCCTTACCCCCCAGGGAGTAGAGTGAAACGCTAAAAAAAGTGTGGTTTTTCAGGCGCGGCGCGTGTCCGCATGCCCCTGGTTTACAATGGGTGACATGAATGGCAATAAAGGAGTAATCCACAGTGGGTATGGGTATACTCCGGGGGATAACTGAGAATAAGCCCCACGCCTGTCCCGACGCCGTGTTAAGGAGCGCGCATCGCCATGCTGAAACGACGCTTTTCCCCGCTGACGCTTGCCAATCAACTGGCGATTATCGTCCTGCTGCTCGCCGGTCTCGGCATGGGCGGCATGGCGCTGGCGGGCTGGCTGGCGCAGGGCGTTCAGGGCAGCGCGCACGCGATTAACAAAGCCGGTTCGCTGCGTATGCAGAGCTACCGTCTGCTGGCCGCCGTGCCGGTCGGCACGACCCGCACCGATATGTTTAACGAGATGGAACGCACCGCCTGGAGCGATGAACTTCAGCAGGCCGCCGTGCGCGACGGGCAGCAGGCGGCGCTGCTGGCGATCCAGCGCTACTGGCGTCAGCATCTGGCGCCCGCGCTGCGCGACGCCCGATCGCCGCAGGAGGTCAGCGCGCAGGTGGCGCAGTTTGTCGGCCAGATAGACGCGCTGGTCAGCGCGTTCGACAGCTCCACCGAACACCGTATCGCCCGGATAGTCATGCTGCAACGCGGCATGGCGCTGCTGATGGGGCTGTTACTGCTCTTCACCCTGCTGTGGCTGCGCCGCCGTCTGCTGCGCCCCTGGCGTCAGTTGCTCGACATCGCCCAGGCGGTCGGCCACCGCGATTTCAGCCAGCGCGCCAGCGTCTCCGGGCGCGATGAGATGGCAACCCTTGGCCATGCGCTTAACAGCATGTCGGCGGAGCTTGCCGAAAGCTACGCGAGCCTTGAACAGCGCGTGCAGGAGAAAACCGCCGGGCTTGAGCAGAAAAACCAGATCCTGTCGTTTTTGTGGGAGGCGAACCGCCGCCTGCACTCTGACGTCCCGCTGTGCGAGCGGCTGGCGCCGGTGCTGACGCGCCTGCAACATCTCACGCTATTGCGCGATATCGCGCTGCGCGTCTACGAAGTGGATGATGAAGAGCACTATCAGGAGTTTGTCTGGCAGCCGGACGAGCGCTGCGACGAAATCGGCTGTCATCTCTGCCCGCGCGACCTGTCCGCGCCGAGTGAAACCGGCACCACGCTGAAGTGGCGTCTGGGCGATCTCCACACGCAGTACGGGCTTCTGCTGGCGACGCTGCCCGCAGGCTGCCACCTGAGCCGCGACCAGCAGCAGATGATCGACACGCTGATGGAGCAACTCACCGCGACGCTGGCGCTGGAGCGTCAGCAGGAGCGCAAACAGCAGTTGCTGGTGATGGAAGAGCGCGCCGCCATCGCCCGCGAACTGCACGATTCTATCGCCCAGTCGCTCTCCTGCATGAAGATGCAGGTGAGCTGCCTGCAAATGCAGGGCGACGCGCTGCCGGAAGAGAGCCGGGAGCTGCTCGGCCAGATCCGCCACGAACTTAACGCCTCCTGGCGACAGCTACGCGAGCTGCTGACGACCTTCCGCTTGCAGCTGAACGAGCCGGGCCTGAAAGCGGCGCTGGTGGCGAGCTGTCAGGAATTCAGCGCGCGGCTCGGCTTCCCGGTGGCGCTTGATTATCAGCTCCCGCCGCGGCTGGTGCCGTCGCACCAGGCGATTCATCTGGTGCAGATTGCGCGCGAGGCGTTAAACAATGCGTTTAAGCATGCCGACGCGAGCGACATTCACGTCAGCGTCACGCTGCAGGAAGGCCAGGTGCGGCTGTGCGTGGCCGATAACGGCCGCGGCCTGCCGGATAACGCCGGGCGCACCAACCATTACGGCTTAATTATTATGCGCGACCGCGCCCAGAGTTTGCGCGGCGACTGTCAGGTACGGCGACGGACAGAAGGCGGCACCGAAGTGGTGGTGACCTTTATCCCCGATGCGCCGTTCTCATCCGTACCCGCTCTTCCAGAAGGAGAAGTTCATGAATAACCCGGAACCGGCAACCATTCTGCTGATAGACGACCACCCGATGCTGCGCAGCGGCGTAAAACAGCTGGTCAGCATGGCGCCCGCTATCACGGTGGTCGGCGAAGCCGGAAACGGCGAGCAAGGCATTGAAATGGCCGAAGCGCTCGACCCGGATCTGATCCTGCTCGATCTCAACATGCCCGGTATGAACGGCCTGGAAACGCTTGATAAGCTGCGTGAAAAAGCGCTCTCGGGCCGTGTGGTGGTGTTCAGCGTCTCCAACCATGAAGAAGACGTGGTCACGGCGCTCAAGCGCGGCGCGGACGGGTATCTGCTGAAAGATATGGAGCCGGAAGATCTGCTCAAGGCGCTGCAACAGGCGGCGGCAGGCGAAATGGTGTTAAGCGAAGCGTTAACGCCGGTGCTGGCGGCAAGCCTGCGCGCGAGCCGCGCGACCTCAGGCCGCGATGTCTCCCAGCTCACGCCGCGCGAGCGCGACATCCTCAAGCTCATCGCGCAGGGCCTGCCGAACAAAATGATCGCCCGCAAGCTCGATATCACCGAAAGCACCGTCAAAGTGCATGTGAAGCATCTGCTGAAAAAGATGAAGCTCAAATCGCGCGTCGAAGCGGCGGTCTGGGTACATCAGGAACGCATTTTCTAAGGAACAGGCGCCAGCAGTTCGTAGCGCGGATCGTCCTGCGGCAGCGTCTGTACCGGCGCCGACAGTTTCAGGGTTATCCAGTTTGACGTCACGCGCTGGCCCTGCTCATCCTCGACCGTCACCGACAGCCGCCAGCTGTTGCTGGCCCCCGGCGAGTTATCCCAGGCAGGCATAATCACCGTCCAGCCGTCGGCGCTGGCGCTGTCGAGCGGCGGCGTCAGGCTCAGCGCCTGGGTGTCGCCCTGCCAGGAGAGCTGGCGTATGCCGTGGCGGCTGCGCACCTGTAACTTCAGCGCCACGGTTTCGCCCGCGCTGAGATCCCAGGGCGGCGTCGCGAGGAACGCCGACAGCGTCTTACGCTGGCGAAACTCCATCACCGGCACGTTAGTGCGCTCCACACGGTCATACCGGCTGCCGCGCAGCGATCGTGAAGCCGCCACTTCGTCCGGCGACAGCTGCTTGTTCAGCGGCACCCCAAAACGATAATTGAGCTTCAGTCCCAGATCGTTCTGGCTCACGCCGCTCTCGCCCTGGCGGTGATGCGCGCTCACGGTGACGAGCGGCACTGGCGTATAGCTCAGCCCCACTTTCACCGCGACCGGGTTGTGATAACCGGTGCCGCTGTCAAACAACTCCACCTGATCGCCGAAATATTGCTCAAAGCTGACGCTGGTATTGATGTGCTGATAAAACGGCAGATACGCCTGCGCGGTGACGTCGTAACCGCGCGCCATGCGCTGCTCCAGCAGGCCAGCGCGGTGCTCCCAGCCGCCAAGCGGTTGATAATAGTTAGCGGAAAGGCGCAGATAGTCGCCCCACGCCTCCGCGCCGAACCCGGCGCGCGACGTATCGTCATCAAACAGGCGATCGTAAAAGGTGTTATAGCCAAGCAGCCAGTGTCCGGCGGTCCAGCGCTGGCCGATGCCCGCGTTGCCGACCAGCCCCTGGTTTTGCTGGCTGACGCCGACCTGACTCCAGGTGAGGTAGCGGTTATTGTCCTGCCAGGGCGTAAACAGCGAGCCGCTGCTGCCGTTAAAATTGCCCTCTTCATCCACCAGCAGATCCACCGTGGCGTTGCCCCAGGGCGACAGCAGGCTCTCAGCCTCGCTGGTAATGCTGCTGCTCACCGCGTCGCGCAGGCGGGTAAACGCGAAATGGCGCGCCTGCTGGCCGGGCGAGAGCTCGCTGTCGGTCTGGCTCGCTTCGCCAAAGGCTTTTAACACGCGGGCGAAATGCTTCTCCGCCGCGTTATTTTCGGGCGCGAGGCCGAGATCGGGCAGGTTATCGCCATTTTCATCGAAGGGGTTTTGCGCCTGGCGCACGTAGTCGTCGCTCTGGCTGGCCGGGTATGCCCGGACCGGCAGCAGCGCGGCGGTAACAACAGAGGGGAGGACAACAGATAACCACCGCATCACGGATGAATTTTTCTCTCCTGGGCCGGTTTTTCCGGAAAATGGATACATTCTTACAGTATACCATATCGGGTTTACCGCTCCCGACAAGCCCCGGCGCCCCTTTTAAGGATAATCCGCAGCCTGTTTGCGCGCGGTGCGCTACGCTTAACGTTCCCACCCTGCGTGAGACACGCTGATGAAAAAATCGCTGCTCGCTTGCCTGTTTGCTGTTGCCGCTGTTAACGCCGCCGCGTCTGACGACGGTATCTTCATGTTGCAGTCCCCGTCATTCGCCGATAACGGCATGATGGAGAAAAAATTCGCCGGTAACGCGAAGCAAAACCCGAACTGTACCGGCGAAAATCAGTCGCCTGCGCTGGTCTGGAGCCATGCGCCGCAGGGCACGACACGTTTCGCGCTGGTGGTGCACGATCCGGAAGGCGCGAAGGGACTCGGCGTGACGCACCTGGTGGCCTATAACATTCCCGCCAGCACCACCGGCCTCGCCGCCAATGCGCTGACAGAGGGCAAAGGCTTCACCGGCGGGAAAAATACGCCGGGTACCCGCCTCTGGCACGGCCCCTGCCCGCCGCCCGGCAGCGGCGCGCACCATTATACTTTCACGCTTATCGCGACCGACCTACCGGCCGATCTCCCGCCCGGCCTGACGCGCGAGGAACTCTTCACGAAACTCAAGGGCCACGCGCTCGCCGCCACCGGTCTGATTGGCCGCTTCGGGCAGTGACGCCGTCTGCGCCAGCAGCGCTTTCAGCTCCGGAATGCACGAGCCGCAGTTCGTGCCGCAGCGCAGCGCATCGCCAAGCTTTCCGGGGCTGTCGCACCCGGCGCGAATAGCGGCACGGATGGCGTTTTCATCCACCCCAAAGCAGCTACAGATCGCGCGCCCCTTCGCGGGCGCATGGCGCGCGCCTTTTCCGGCCAGCAGCGCATGGCGCGCGGCGGCGCTGGCGGGCGGTTCGGCGAAGGCCGCCGCGATCGCCTCGCGCTGAACCGCCGGGCGTCGCGCCGCGCTGTAAAACGCCAGCATCAGCGCGCCGTCGCGCCACGCCAGCAGATGAAAGAATCCTTCGCCCTGCGCATACTGCAGTTGCCAGCTTTCGCGGGCGGCCAGCTCGCGCAGCCAGCGCTGCGGCGGTTCATCGCCCGCCAGCGTGAAGTGCAGACACCCGTCCAGCGCCCTGCGCCACCACAGCAGATCGGGCGCAAGCGTCAGAGGATCGCGGCAGAACAGTTCGCCCTGCCACCCGGTGCGGCGCGGTTGCAGGCGCACCGCGGTCTGTTTGCTTTCCGGCTGGCCGGAGTGCGGGCAGCAGACCGGGGCCACCAGCGTATTGACGCGTCCGTGGCTCGCGAACTGCGCGTTCCAGTGCATCGGGGCGAACAGCGCGCCGGGCGCCTGGGCGTCATCGAGCGCCGCCCAGCCCACCATAAAGCCTTGCGTGGAGGACACTTCCACCAGATCGCCTTCGCGCAAACCGTAGCGCGCCGCATCGTCAGGATGCATCGCCACCTGCGGCAGCGGCTGGTGCTGCATCAGCCGCGCCACGCGGCCGGTGCGGGTCATGGTGTGCCACTGATCGCGGATGCGCCCGGTATTGAGCCACAGCGGGTAACGCGCCTCGGGCCGCGCCTGCGGCAGCGCCGGAGAAACAGCAACCATATTCAGCCTGCCGCCGCGCCAGCCCGCGCCCGTCTCCAGCAGGCGCGGCGTGCCCTGCGGCTGTTTGACCGTTACCGGCCACTGCACCGGCGCGAGCGCGTCATACGCCTCGCGGGTGAGAGAGGCCAGCGCGCTGATATCAAACGCCCGCGCGCCGTCGTTCTCAAAGCCCGACAGCGCCGCGTGCTCGCAGAAAATCTCGTGCGCATTTTGCCAGCTAAACGCCTCGCCAAAGCCCAGGCGGCGCGCCATCTGCGCGACTATCCACCAGTCAGGGCGCGCTTCGCCGGGCGCGGGCAGAAAGGCGCGCTGGCGCGAGATCCGCCGCTCTGAATTGGTGACCGTGCCGTTTTTCTCCCCCCAGCCCAGCGCCGGAAAACGAAAATGCGCAAAACCGGCCGTGTCGGTCTGCGCGGTAATGTCGGACACCATCACCAGTTCGCAGCGCGCCAGCGCCTGGCGCACCGCGTCGCTGTCCGGCAGCGACACCGCCGGGTTGGTGCCCATTACCCAGACGGCTTTCACCTCGCCGCGCCCGATGGCGTCAAAGAGTTCCACCGCCATCAGGCCGGGCGTCTGCGCGATGCGCTCGCTGCCCCAGAACCGCCCGAGACGGGCGATATCCGCCGGATCAAAACCCATATGACAGGCGAGCTGATTAGCCAGCCCGCCCACTTCGCGACCGCCCATCGCGTTCGGCTGACCGGTCAGCGAAAACGGCCCGCAGCCGGGCCGGCCGATTTTTCCGCTCGCCAGATGCACGTTAATGATGGCGTTGCACTTATCGCTGCCGCTGGAGGACTGGTTAATGCCCATGGTGTAGAGCGTCATCGCCCTGGGCGCGCGCAAAAACCAGTCGTAAAAGCGCGTCACTTCCGCTTCTGACAGCCCGCAGAACTGCGCCACGCGCGCCACATTCCACGCCTGCGCGGCCGCGAGCGCCTGCCCCTGGCCGTCAAAGGTTTCGGGCGCGAGCGACGCTGAAAGCGCGTTCAGCAGCCCGACAAACAGCCCGGCGTCGCTGCCGGGCGCCAGCGCCAGATGGAGATCGGCGATATCGCAGGTCGCGGTACGCCGCGGATCGACGACGACGATTTTCATCGCCGGGCGCGCCTGTTTCGCGGCCGCGATGCGTTGATACAGCACCGGGTGCGCCCAGGCGGCGTTCGATCCGACGAAAACCAGCAGATCGGTCTGCTCCAGATCCGCATAGCTGCACGGCACCGCGTCAGCGCCAAAGGCCCGCTTGTAGCCCACCACGGCGGAAGACATGCAGAGCCGCGAGTTAGTATCGATATTCGCCGCGCCGATAAACCCTTTCATCAGCTTATTGGCGGCGTAGTAATCCTCGGTAAGCAACTGCCCGGAAGCGTAAAACGCCACCGCCTGCGGGCCATGTTGTTCGATAATCGCGCCAAGCCGCGAGGCCGCCGCGTCGAGCGCCGCTTCCCAGCTCGCCCGCTCGCCGTCGATTTCCGGGTAGAGCAGCCGTCCGTCATGGCCGGTCGTCTCGCCGAGCGCCGCGCCTTTAACGCACAGCCGCCCGACATTCGCCGGATGATTTTCATCGCCCCGCACGCTCACCGCGCCGCTGGCGTCGCGCTGCGCCACCACCCCGCAGCCGACCCCGCAATAGGGGCAGGTGGTCTTCACAGTGTTCATGACGCCTGCGCCTGTAACAGCAGCGCCTGACCGGCCACCCACACCTTCCCGCCCTCCACTTTCACCGGCCAGGCGCGCACCGCCTCGGCGAGCCCTTCCGCGAGCCGCCCGTCGCGCAGCCGGATGCGCTGTTTGTAGAGCGGTGAAATCACCACCGGTTCGCCGCCGACATCTCCCACCAGCCCGCGCGACAGCACGTTGGCGTCGCTGCCCGGCTCCAGATTGTCGAGCGCGTAAACGCGATCGCCGAAGCGGAACAGCGCAATCTGCATCTCGCCAAGCCGCGCGCCGATGCCCGCCTGCGGCGGAATAT
The DNA here is from genome assembly GCF_001277175.1 of Cronobacter universalis NCTC 9529. NCBI lineage: Bacteria > Pseudomonadati > Pseudomonadota > Gammaproteobacteria > Enterobacterales > Enterobacteriaceae > Cronobacter > Cronobacter universalis. Next base: position 2,460,145 of record NZ_CP012257.1, read on the forward strand.
CATTGACCTCGCACACGGGCTGCCACGGGCGCTCCGGCGCGCGCGGCGTCACCGGCTGCACGACCTCCACCGGCTGCGGCTGGCCCCTCAGCTCGCGGCGCTGCACGGCTTCATCCGGTTTATCGCTGTTGACATAGGAGCGGAACAGCGCCAGCCGGTCGGGGCTCGCCAGCGTGGTCTGCCATTCGCACTGGTAGCTTTCGACCACCTGCGCCATTTCGCGCTCCAGCTCCTCGCCGATTCCGAGCGAATCCTCAAGAATGACCTCGCGCAGATACTCAATGCCGCCCTCCAGGTTATCCATCCAGGTGCTGGTGCGTTGCAGGCGGTCGGCGGTGCGGATGTAAAACATCAGAAAGCGGTCGATGGTGCGCAGCAGCGTCTCCCGGTCGAGATCGCTTGCGAAGAGATCCGCGTGGCGCGGCTTCATGCCGCCGTTGCCGCAGACGTAGAGATTCCAGCCTTTGTCAGTGGCGATAACGCCCACATCCTTGCCCTGCGCCTCGGCGCATTCGCGGGTGCAACCGGAGACCGCCATTTTAATTTTGTGCGGCGCGCGCAGCCCCTTGTAGCGGTTCTCAAGATCCACCGCGAGCCCCGTTGAATCCTGCACGCCGTAGCGGCACCAGGTGGAGCCGACGCACGATTTCACGGTACGCAGCGATTTCCCGTAGGCGTGGCCGGTTTCAAAGCCCGCCGCCACCAGCTCGGCCCAGATTGCAGGCAGTTGTTCAAGCCGCGCGCCGAAGAGATCGATGCGCTGGCCGCCGGTGATTTTGCTGTAGAGCTGATAGCGTTTGGCTATTTGCCCGATGGCGATAAGCCCGTCCGGCGTCACTTCGCCCGCCGCCATCCGCGGGACGATCGAGTAGGTGCCGTCTTTCTGGATATTGGCGAAGTAGCGATCGTTGGTGTCCTGGAGCGGCAGATGCGCCGGTTTCAGCAGATATTCGTTCCAGCACGACGCCAGCACCGAGCCCACCAGCGGCTTGCAGATTTCGCAGCCGTGGCCCTGGCCGTAGCGGCTGATGAGCTGGTCAAACGTGCGGATATGGTTGACGCGCACCAGGTGGTAAATCTCCTGGCGCGAATACGCAAAGTGCTCGCAGATATCTTTTTTGACCGTCACGCCCTGCTGTTCGAGCTGATATTCCATCACCTGTTTGACCAGCGCGCTACAGCCGCCGCAGCCGGTCGCCGCTTTGGTGCAGCTTTTCACCGCGCCCATATCGCCTGCGCCCCCCGACACCGCCGCGCAGATATCCGCCTTGCTGACGTTGTGGCACGAACAGATCTGCGCGCTTTCCGGCAGCGCCGCCACGCCGAGCCCTTTCGCGGGCGCGCCGCTGCTGGCGGGCAGGATCAGCGTCTCCGGCTCGGCGGGAAGCGCCATGCCGTTGAGCATCATCTGTAGCAGCGTGGCGTATTCGCTGCTGTCGCCCACCAGCACGCCGCCGAGCAGCGTTTTGCCGTCCGCCGAGACGACGATTTTCTTGTAGATCCGCTTCGGTCCGTGGGTCCACTGATAGCTCTGACTGCCCGGCGTGCGCCCGTGCGCGTCGCCAAACGACGCGACCTCGACGCCAAGCAGCTTCAGTTTGGTGCTCATGTCCGCGCCGCGGAATGCCGCCGTCTCGCCCGCAAGCGTCGCCGCGACGACCCGCGCCATCTGATAGCCCGGCGCCACCAGCCCGAAAATTTTGTTCTCCCACAGCGCGCATTCGCCGATGGCGAAAATATGCGCGTCGCTGGTGCGGCACTGGTCGTCAATGACGATGCCGCCGCGCTCGCCAGTCATGAGCCCCGCCGACGTCGCAAGACTGTCCTGCGGGCGAATGCCCGCCGAAAAGACAATCAGATCGGTATGCAGGCTGTCGCCATCGGCGAACTGCATGGTCAGACCGCCATTTTCTTCGACAATCGCGGTGGTGGATTTACTGGTATGCACGCTGACGTCCAGCGCCTCGATTTTCTCGCGCAGCATCGCAGCGCCTGGCGCATCAAGCTGCACCGCCATCAGCCCCGGCGCAAACTCCACGACATGCGTTTTCAGCCCCAGTTGTTTAAGCGCGTTCGCCGCCTCAAGCCCCAGCAGGCCGCCGCCCACCACCACGCCGCGCGTGGCGTGCTGCGCGCGTTCGCGGATGGCGTCGAGATCGTCAAGCGTGCGGTAGACGAAACAGCCCGGCAGGTCGCGCCCCGGCACCGGCGGCACGAACGGCCAGGAGCCGGTGGCGAGCACCAGCTGGTCGAAATGCGTTTCATGGCCCTGCGCGTCGCGCACGATCTGCCGCGCGCGATCCAGCGCCACAATCTGACAGCCGGTGCGCAGTTCAATGCCCGTCTGCGTGAAAAAATCGCCCTGCACCATCGAGAGCGACTGCGCGCTGCGCCCGGCGAAATACTCCGAGAGATGCACGCGATCGTAGGCCGCGTGGCGCTCTTCGCCAAAGACGATGATATGAAAGCGCTCATGCAGCCCGGCGCTGACGCACTGCTCCAGAAAATGGTGCCCTACCATGCCGTGGCCCACGACCACCAGAGTTTGTTTTGTCATCGTGTCATATCCTGCAGCCGCGGGCTGCGTTTCATCGGTTTCATCAAACAGCAGCCCGGCGCTGGCGCGCAGCGGCTGCCCGAAGTGATTCATCAGCGCGCCGGCGCTGTCGGTATCGCCATACAGCAGCACGCCGGTGAGCCTGCCGCGCTCGATAATCAGGCGGCGGTAGTGGCGGGCTAGTGGGTCGAGGCTTATCAGCGTCTGCGCCTGCGGGCCGGGCGTCACCACGCCCGCGCTGAAGACGGCGATACCGGTGACCTTGAGGCGTGTGCCCTTCTCCTCGTAACAAAAACGCGTCGTCTCGCCGCAGAGCCTCGCCGCCAGCGCGTCCGCCTGTTGCAGACAGGGCGCCACCAGCCCCCAGGTCTGCGCGTCGATTTCGCAGCACTCGCCGATGGCGCTCACCGCCGGGTGCGAGGCGCGAAGCGCGTCATCAACGACAATGCCGCGCCGGCAAGCGAGCCCGGCGGACTGCGCCAGCGTAATGGCCGGACGCACGCCGGTGGCGATCACCACCCGCCGCGCCGCGACGGTTTCGCCGCAGGCGAGCGTGACGTTATCTGGCGTGATGCGCATGATGCCGCTGCCGGTCACCACGCGGATGCGGCGCGCGCGCAGGCTTTCGGCGAGCCACTCGCCCGCCTGCGCATCCAGCTGCTGCTCCATCAGCCACGGGTGACGATGCACCAGCGTCACCGCCGCGCCCTGACGGGCGAGCGCCGCGGCGGCTTCCACGCCGAGCAGGCCGCCGCCCAGCACCACGGCGGGGCCGGAAGCCGCGAGAAGCGCCCCGACATCCGCCAGCGTGCGAAAGGCGCGCACATGCGGCAGGTCGCTGCCTTCAATCGGCGGGATAAACGGCGTCGAGCCGGTGGCGAACACCAGCTCATCCCAGGGCAGCGTGCGCGCGGCGGTGGTCACGGTGCGCGCGGTCAGATCCACCGCCAGCGCCCGCTCGCCGGTCAGCAACGTGACACCGTAACGTGAATACCATGACGCGTCGTGAAGCTGCGTCTGCGCGGCGGACATTTCGCCCCCCAGCACCGGCGAGAGCAGGATGCGGTTATAGGCGGGCTGCGGTTCATCGCCGATAAGCGTGATGGCGAAGCGCTCCGGCGCGCGCGCCAGCAGTTGCTCCACCAGACGCACCGCCGCCATGCCGTTGCCGATAATCACCAGTCGTTGCGCCATCGCCGCTCCTTACGCCGCTTTCGGCTGCTTTTCGTAGAGGAAATGCAGGATCTGCTGACGCATCTGGTGATAGCGGCTGTCGTCGGCGAGCTGCACCCGGTTGCGCGGGCGCGGCAGATTCACCTCCAGCGTCTCGCCCACCGTCGCCGCCGGGCCGTTGGTCATCATCAGCACGCGGTCGGAGAGCAGCACCGCCTCGTCCACGTCATGCGTAATCAGCACAATGGTGGTGTTGAGCTCCTGCTGGATGTGCATCACGGCATCCTGTAAATGCGCGCGGGTCAGCGCATCGAGCGCGCCGAACGGTTCGTCCATCAGCAGCACTTTCGGTTTCATCGCCAGCGCGCGGGCAATGCCGACGCGCTGCTTCATGCCGCCGGAGATCTCGCCGGGGCGTTTGTTGAGCGCGTGTCCCATCTGCACCCGCTCCAGGTTGTGAATAATCCACTCCCGTCGCTGCGCTTTATCCATGGTTTTGCGAAACACCTGATCCACCGCCAGCGCCACATTGTCAAAGCAGGTGAGCCAGGGCAGCAGCGAGTGGTTCTGAAACACCACGGCGCGCTCCGGGCCCGGCCCGGCGATTTCGCGGTTATCGCACAGCAGCCCGCCCTCGCTCGGCAGCGTGATGCCCGCGATGAGATTGAGCAGCGTCGATTTGCCGCAGCCGGAGTGGCCGATAAGACTCACGGTTTCGCCCGCGTTGATGTCGAAACTGACGTTCTGCAGCGCCAGGAACTCGCCGCTGGCGGTGTTGAAGCGCTGACTGACGTTCTGTACCTGAATGATCGGTTTCATGTTCGCTCCTTATTTGTCCTGCCAGCTAAAACGGCGGGCGATAAGCATCAGCCCCTGCTCCAGCAACAGCCCCACCACGCCGATAATGACGATGGCGATGAGAATGTTTTCCACGTTGAGGTTGTTCCACTCGTTCCAGATCCAGAAGCCGATGCCGAGGCCGCCGGTGAGCATTTCGGCGGCGACGATCACCAGCCACGCGATGCCGATGGAGAGCCGCACGCCGGTAAGCACCGCAGGCAGCACCGCCGGAAAGAGAATGCGGCGCATGACGGTCCACTCAGAGAGTTGTAATACGCGCGCCACGTTGAGGTAGTCCTCCGGGATGCGCTTCACCCCTTCGGCGGTGTTGATGACCATCGGCCAGATAGAGCAGATGAAAATGGTCCAGCTGGAGGCAGGCTCGGCCTTCTGAAACAGCAGCAGGCCGATGGGCAGCCAGGCGAGCGGGCTGACCGGGCGCAGGAGCGCGATGAGCGGGTTGAACATCCGCCCGAGAAAGGTAAAGCGGCCAATCAGAAAGCCGAGCGGAATGCCCACCAGCGCCGCCAGCCCGAAGCCCACCGCCACGCGGCTGAGCGAGGCCAGCACATTCCAGCCGATGCCCTGATCGTTCGGCCCTTCGTTGTAGAACGGGTCGGCGAACAGCGTCAGCGCCGAGTCGAGCGTGCTGAGCGGCGTCGGAAAGCCTTTACTGCTGACGGCCGCGATTTGCCAGGCGATCACCAGCAGCGCCAGGCCAAGAATGGCCGGCACCACGCGGGCCAGCAGCGCGTTCACCGTGGCCGCAAGGGGCGTGCGGCGTTTACGCACCGCCACGCGGGGCATCACTATCACTTCACCGGCGGGCTGTTCAGGCGCCGCGCTCACGGTCTGTTTAAGCTCTTTCATGGTTTCCCCTTAACGTTTCATGGCAAAACGGGCGGCATACGCGGCGGGATCGCGCCCGTCCCAGACGCTGCCGTCCATCAGACGACTGGCGCGACGCGTCGACGCGGGCAGCGCAATCCCGCCCACCGCCTCTGCGGCCTGTTGATAGATGTCGGTGCGGTTGATGCGGGCGGCGATGGCCGCGTAGTCCGGATCGGTTTTCAGCAACCCCCAGCGGCGGAACTGGGTTAGGAACCACATGCCGTCGGAGTGCCAGGGGTAGCTCACTTCGCCGTCCCGGAAGAAGCGCATACCGTGCGGGTCCTGCCAGCGCTTTCCGGCGCCGTCGTCGTACTCGCCGAGCATGCGCGGCGTGAGGTATTGCGCTTTGGTATTGAGGTACGCGCGTTTCGCCAGCACCTGCGCGGTTTCGCGGCGGTTATCGTCCGAGGCGTCTATCCAGCGGGCGGCCTCCAGCACGGCGGCGGTGAGCGCGCGGGCGGTATTGGGGTTCTGCTCCACCCACAGGCGGCGGGTGCCGAGCACTTTTTCCGGGTGATCCGGGAAGATGGACTGCGACGTGGCGGCGGTGAACCCGATGCGGTCATTGATGGCGCGGGCGTTCCACGGCTCGCCGACGCAGAAGCCGACCATATTGCCGATGCGCATGTTCATCACCATCTGCGGCGGCGGCACCACCACGGTGCGCACATCGTTGAAAGGATGAATGCCCGCCGCCGCCAGCCAGTAGTAGAGCCACATGGCGTGGGTGCCGGTCGGAAAGGTATGGGCGAAGGTGTAAGCGCCTGGCTCGCTTGCGGCAATCATTTTTTTCAGCGCGTCGGGCGTGGTGACGCCTTTTTCCAGCAGATCGGCGCTGAGCGTAATCGCCTGGCCGTTCTGGTTGAGCGTCATCAGGGTCGCCATCGGCTGCGCTTTACCGGCGATGCCGAGTTCCAGCCCGTAGATGAGCCCGTAGAGCGCATGGGCGGCGTCGAGCTCGCCGGAGACCAGCTTGTCGCGCACCGCCGCCCAGCTCGCCTCTTTGCTGGGCAGGATGCGAATGCCATATTTTTTATCGAAGCCCTTCAGGGCAGCCATGACCACCGGCGCGCAGTCGGTGAGCGGAATAAAACCGACGCGCACGGTCTCAAGCTCGGGTTTGTCCGAGCCCGCGGCCCACACGCTGCCCATCAGCCCCGGTAACAGCATCGCGCCGCCTAACGCGGCCCCGGCCTGCAACAGGCGGCGACGGGTAAGAGAAAAGGATGAATCGCTCATGGCTGCTCCTGAAAATAAAAAAGGCGTCCGCCAATGTCCGAAGACAGTGCAGGACGCCTTTATCCTTTCCGGTCTGCCCGCCGCCGTTGGCGAGCCGCCGGGAAATGTTTGTCAGGATTTATTAAGCAAGGGGTGTGCCAGGTTTTAGGGTGGGTACCGTGGCGGGTGCGCTTCGCTTACCCGCCCTACACAGGAGATATGGTCAAATCCGGTGGTTTGCTCCGGCTAAAAAAAATCGGCCTTGCCGTTTCGCCGCAGGCCGGGGCGCACCGGAGGGACCCGGTGCGAGGGCATGACAATACAGCCTTCGTAGGGCGGGTAAGCGCAGCGCACCCGCCGTCCGGTTTTCGCGGCCAGGCTGAGGGGAAATATACCATGCCGGTGAACACGTTCCGTTCGCCATAACGCCTTTTTCATAGGGACGCATCCCTCACGCGAACGTGCAAAGGGGGCTCGCCGCCGCCCCCTTTGCAATCCCGGCTCCCGGCGGAAAATCGGCCTCATGGGCCGATTTTTTTTAGCCGGAGCAAAACCCTCTCCTCCGGCCTTCTTTTCCTGTTTATCGGGAGGCGGTGGGTGCGCTTCGCTTACCCACCCTACAAAAACGTGATTGGTTATCCCCGTGGCATCCCCCTAAACGCCCCGCGCAATTCGCCTGCTCTGCCCCATTTCCATGCATACAATGCCCGCTCGCTGTGCAGCTACTCCTTTGGGGTTACGGTCCAGAGCTGGGCGACCGCCAGCATCGCTTCGGCGATCTCCACCATCCGTTTATTCTGATCCATCGCGAGCTTACGCAACTGGTGCCACGCCTGCTCCTCGCTGAGTTGCTGATGACTCATCAACAAACTTTTGGCGCGATCGATAAGCTTACGTTCCTCAAGATTCGTCTGCAGCGAGGCGAGCTGGCGCGTCAGCGATTCCACCTCGCGGGCCTGCTGGCGCACCAGCGGCAGAAGATGACGCTCAAGCGCCGGCGTCTCCTGCTCGTCACGCAAAGACGCGCGGCGCGCCAGCGCCGCTTCCGGCGATTCATTGCCGGCCTCTTGCGCCAGCAGCCTGCGGGCCTCCGCCAGCAGCGCGGCGATCAGCGCCTCTTCGATATCGCGCAGCGCGTCCAGCCGCGTGGTTTGCAGCGCAAACCAGCGCACCGCCCGCGCGCGGTTGTCATCATCGGCTGGCAGCCGCGTACAGGCGAGACGCCGCAACCGCTCAAGCTCGCGCGTGGCTTCGCCGTGGCGGTAGAAACGCTCGCGGATCGCGGCGCTGGCGAGCGATAAAAACGTCTCGAAACAGCGCTGCTGGGCGTCGATGCGATCCGCCAGCCGCTGGCGCAGCGGCTCGCTGAACGCGCCCTGCGTAAAACCGATAGCCCCGGTGGCGCGCTCCTGGCCCGCTAGCTCTTTACCCTGCATAAAGCTGTAGAGCGCCGTCAGCGCGCGGGCGAGCGAGGCTTCATCGACGCTTTCGCTCGCCTCCGGCACCAGATCCAGCAGATGCCGGATAGTAAGATTAAAATGATCCATCGCCTCGCCGGGCTCTACCTCACGGGCGAGAATACGCGCGCGAAGCGCAGGCAACTGCTCAAGCTGCCAGAGCGCGCAGGCCATGCGCCAGGAAAGCAGGCTGCCTGCGGCGGCAAGCGGCACAGGCACGGCGCGAAATTGCGCCGCGCGCTGGTCGGTCTCTCTGACGCAAAAGGCGCGCTCGCGCGCGAAAAGCTGACCGCCGGAACAGAGCCAGATGTTGGACGCGCCGCGCTCGCGCTGTAGCATATGCACCAGATGGCTTATCTGGCTGACCCAGTCGCCGACGCCCGACCACGCCTCCAGCTGGCTGCGTTTTCTCTCCCGGGCGAAACGAAACCATGCCTGCGCGTCCTGCAAGGATGTCGCGGGTGTTGCCATCGCTCATTCTCCTGTTATCGCCTTTACAGGAATCAAGCAATAACTATGCCGTCATGGCAAAGGAGTTCCGGATGCAAAAAATCGTGATTATCGCCAACGGCGCGGCTTACGGCAGTGAATCGCTGTTTAACAGCCTGCGTCTTGCCATCGCGCTGCGCGACCAGCCGCAGGCCCCCGAGCTGAAGCTGTTTTTGATGTCGGATGCCGTCACCGCAGGGCTGCGCGGCCAGAAGCCCGCAGAAGGCTATAACGTGCAGCAGATGCTGGAGATCCTCACCGCGCAGAATGTGCCGGTGAGGCTGTGCAAGACCTGCGCCGACGGGCGCGGCGTGAGCGCGCTGCCGCTGATTGACGGCGTGGAGATCGGTACGCTGGTAGAGCTTGCCGGGTGGACGCTGGACGCCGACAAAGTCCTGACCTTCTGATAATCACGCAGGTGTAATAATATTTACTTATTCACCTGCGTCGCCCATCAAGTCCCTGCCTCGTGTGCCGATATTTTACTTAAAACCCATAACAATACGCTCGTCCCGACACACAACACTTACACAACACACAGCAGGGTAAACGCCTATGTTAACGTCCATTCGCGCGCGCATCATCGCAGCCACCGCCGGCTGCCTGGTCGGTGCGCTGTTACTGAACACCATCATGAACTACCAGGTCACCCGGCTGGATAATCAGCAGGCGAGCCTGAATACGCTGCGTAGCACCAGCGCCAGCCATAATCTCGCCATCAGTGACTGGGTGAACAGCAAAACGGCGATGATCCAGTCGCTGGATACCGTCGCGCTGAGCGCCGATCCGGTGCCGGTCTTTACGCAGATGGCGAAAGCGGGCGGCTTTATGAACGTCTACGCCGGTTACGCCACCAGAACCGCGAAATTCTCCAACCCGGAAGGCGTGCCGGCGGATTACGATCCGACCATTCGCCCCTGGTATCAGCAGGCGGTAAAGGCTGACGCGCCGGTGGTGACCGCGCCTTACGTGGACGCCGGCACCGGCAAGCTGGTCGTGACGTTCGCGGTGCCGGTGAAGCAAAACGGCGCGATTGCGGCGGTGGTCGCGGGCGATCTCTCTATGGAGAGCGTGATTGCTAACGTGCGCAGCATTCACCCGACGGAAAACAGCAGCGGGCTGCTGGTGAACGAGGACGGTACGCTGATTGCCGCGAAAGACCCGGCGCTGACGTCAAAACCCTTTGATAAGGCGGCGTCAGGCGTCGCGTTCAGCGCGCTGAAAACGAGCGATACGGCGCTGGAGGGCGAGATCGGCGGCGCGCAAAAAGAGCTGCTGGCCACGCGCGTACCGGGCACCCAGTGGTACCTGGTGGTCGCGCTTGATGAAAACGACGCGACGTCCGGCATGCGCGCCCTGCTCAATACCTCGGCCATTTCGGTACTGGTGCTGCTGCTCATCACCGGCGCGCTGATGCATTTCCTGGTCACAAAACTGTTAAAACGCCTGCTGATGATCCGCGACGCGCTGGTGGCTATCAGCAGCGGCACCAACGATCTTTCACAGCGCCTGCCGGAAGATGGCCGTGACGAAGTGGCGCAGATCGCCCATGCCTTTAACGCCTTCTGCGACAAACTCGCGGGCGTGATGGGCCAGCTGCGCGACGCCAGCGCCTCGGTGAAAGTGGCGGCGAATGAAATCGCGGCCGGGAACCAGGATCTCTCCGGGCGCACCGAGCAGGCCGCCTCCAGCCTGCGCGAAACCGCGAGCGCCGTCGAAGAAATAACCGCGTCGGTCGCCAACTCCACCGATGCGGCGGCGCAGGCCAACAGCCAGGCGCAGAGCGCGACGGATGCCGCATCGCGCGGCGGTGAAGTGGTGTCCAAAGCGATCTCCACCATGCAGCTGATTGAAAGCGCCTCGGCGAAAATCGGCGATATCACCAGCGTCATCGACGGTATCGCGTTCCAGACCAACATCCTGGCGCTGAACGCCTCGGTGGAAGCCGCGCGCGCCGGCGAACAGGGCCGCGGCTTCGCGGTGGTGGCGGGTGAAGTGCGTAACCTCGCCAGCCGTAGCGCCCAGGCGGCGAAAGAGATCAAATCGCTTATCGATTCCACCACGGAAAGCGTCGCGACCGGCTCGCGCTACGTACGCCTCGCGGGTGAATCGATGGAAGAGATCGTTAGCAGCATCAGCAATGTTTCCGGGATCATGCGTGAAATCACGGTCGCCACCAGCGAGCAGATGAAAGGCATCCAGGAGATTAACCACGCGGTGTTGCAGCTCGATCAGATGGTGCAGCAGAACGCCGAACTGGTGGTGCAGTCCGCCGCCGCCGCGGGCGCGTTGCAGGGCCAGGCGGGAGAACTCGCCCAGACCGCCGGCCATTTCCGCATTTAATCAGGCGCAGGCGCGCATTCAGACATTTTCCGCGCGCCTGCTCCCCGCTTTAGCGAACAATGTGATGAATATCGTGTTGTGGCCGCATTTTTTGATCAAAATCAGCATTCCCCGCCTCCCTCTTTGGTGTTATTTCCGACAGGTTTTGTGAACAGCCTCACGTACGAAAGGCTGTCCTGACAGGTTTTATCATTGACAGAGGGGTTAAAAATGGCGCGGGTAAAAGCAAGCCTGAAATTGTTTGGCGGAGACACGGTAGTGGTGCGCTGTTCAGCGAACTGCCACATCCATTTAATGAACGCCGGCGAGCGCGCTAAGCGTGCCGGTGCGGATATTCTGAGCGTCCAGAACCGCAACAGCGCGTATATCAGCGTGCCTTACAGCGGTCTCTGGGATGTGCTTATCGACAGTCACAGCCAGACGCTGGAGCACTCCATCAGCTACGTTCCGGCCTGACTATTCTCCCCGGCGCCCGCCGGGGTTTTTTCAGGCGAAATGCGGTTGCAGATCGCCGCTCTCATCATCATCCTGCGCCTGACAGGCGCGCACTTCAGACGCCAGCTCATCGAGCGACGCTTCGCACATGCCGAGCTTTTTCAGCTCCTGCTCCAGCGAGAAGAGATATTGCGCGTTGGTGCCGAGCGGGCCGCTCGCGCGGGCGATTAGCGGCGCTATGGTCGCGGGACGGGTGTCGGCTTCATACAGCGGGTGGCTCGGATCCATGATAAAGACCAGCGCGTGGACGGTGCGGCCATCGTCAAGCGTGAGTTTGCACCAGCCTGGCAGATAACAGCCGGTGATCATCTCGCGCTTCCACAGCAGCGTCAGCTCGGTTTCAAGCTCCGCCTCGGGCAGACGATACGCGACGCCGGTCGTGGCGCCGCCCTCTTTCAGCGCCAGCATGCGCCCTGGCTTGCAGGCGCTGCCGCGCCCGGCGGTGAGCCGCAGGCAGAACGCGCGGTGCCAGCCGCTGAGGGTCGCGGCGCAGCGCTCTTCAAACACCATTGCCGGGTTCCACATCAGGGACCCGTAACCAAAAATCCAGACCGGTTCGTTTTCAGGACGACAGGCGAGCGTGGCGGCCAGTGACGCCGCCCGCTGCTCTGGCGTCCACAGTAACGATTCCTCAATGGCTCCGAAAGCCGTCTTACAGTCTGCTGTCATTAAGAAATCTCGTGTTAACACCTTCTACCTCCACCACGGCTGCTTCCCTGCGATTTTAAGCGCTTTCAGAATCTTTTTATCGCTCAATCAGAAAGCAATTACGGGGTGACGATAGGGGATTAACGCGCCGCTGACAAGACCGCAGCGGCGTTTTCAACCGACAAAAAACTTATCTGTCCCCGCGCAGGGCGCGAGGATAAAGGTAAAGATGGAGAGGAATCAGACGATTAACGAGGCATTATTTTTTCTTATGCCATTTGTCGTCATCGCCCTTTTCGTACTCATGTTTGACGGCGGCCCACGCGACCCGATGCGCCGTCTCTTCCCGGCTGGCGTCGCCGCGCCGGTCGTCCTCGTCTTTATATTGATCCCAGGCGCTGTTAAACGCTTCTTTGTAGATATCCTGCGCGTGCGCCGGGAGCACGTTTCGCACGTTATCCGGTAATTCGTTTCTGGAGGAATAGGGCATCGCTACGCTCCTTTATTTCATAAAAAGATAAGTGTGGAACACAATCGGCAAGCGCGCCAGCCGTAAGCGAAGCGTGAAGTAAGGACTTCACAATGCCTTGTTTGATAAATGGATCCTCAACGAGATTAGGATTTTTAGCGCGCTTAGTGAAAAGTCAGGCCATAGCCGTAAAAAAGCGTAAATAACCCCGCGTAACCGCGCATTTTTTGGTAGTTTTACGGTCAGCCTTACTCCTCACTATAATGATTATCACCTGCTTCTCTGGAGAATTAACGTGACCAAAACAAGCCATGAGGCGATGAAGACCCGCCATAAGGAGTCTTCTCTCATTTTCCCGGTATTAGCGCTGGCGGTGCTGGCGTTCTGGGGTTCCAGCCAGTCGCTGCCAGTGATTGTCGGCATCAACGCGCTGGCGCTCGTCGCTATCCTGAGCAGCGCGTTTAGCGTGGTGCGCCACGCGGATGTGCTGGCGCACCGCCTCGGCGAGCCATACGGATCGCTGATTCTGAGTCTTTCAGTCGTTATCCTCGAAGTGAGTCTGATCTCCGCGTTAATGGCCACCGGCGACGCCGCGCCGACGCTGATGCGCGATACGCTGTATTCGATCATTATGATTGTCACCGGGGGGCTGGTGGGCGTGGCGCTGCTGCTGGGCGGGCGTAAGTTCGCCACGCAGTATGTGAATCTCTTCGGCATTAAACAGTATCTGATCGCCCTCTTCCCGCTGGCGGTGATTGTGCTGGTGTTTCCGATGGCGCTGCCGGGCGGCAATTTCTCTACCGGCCAGTCGCTGCTGGTGGCGGCTATCTCGGCGGCGATGTACGGCGTGTTTTTGCTGATCCAGACCAAAACGCACCAGAGCCTGTTTGTCTACGAGCATGAAGACGAAGGCGACGACGACGACCCGCACCACGGTAAACCGTCTGCTCACAGCAGCCTGTGGCACGCCGTCTGGCTGATTGTGCATCTGATTGCGGTCATTGCGGTAACCAAAATGAACGCCAGCCCGCTGGAAGCGCTGTTAAGCCATCTTAACGCGCCGGTGTCGTTTACCGGTTTCCTGGTGGCGCTGCTGATCCTCTCGCCGGAAGGCCTGGGCGCGCTGAAAGCGGTATTGAATAATCAGGTGCAGCGCGCTATGAATCTCTTTTTCGGCTCGGTGCTGGCGACGATTTCGCTGACGGTGCCGACGGTGACGATTATCGCGATTCTGACCGGCAACGATCTTCACTTCGCGCTCGGCGCGCCGGAGATGGTGGTGATGCTCGCCGCGCTGATGCTGTGCCAGATTTCGTTTTCCACCGGGCGCACGAATGTGCTGAACGGCAGCGCGCATCTGGCGCTGTTCGCGGCCTACCTGATGACGATTTTCGCGTAGAGGTTTTGGTGGGTGCGCTGCGCTGGGACGGTGGGTGCGCTTCGCTTACCCACCCTACGAAAACAGGCAAGCAGCAATGTAGGGCGGGTAAGCGAAGCGCACCCGCCTTATTACCCCAATAAAAAACCCCGCATCGCGGGGTTTTTCTTTGTACGGCCGGGTCGATTAATGCTCGGTATCGAGTTCCGGGAAGCTTTTCACCAGATCATCGATAGCTTTAATCTGCGTGAGGAACGCTTCCAGCTTCGCCAGCGGCAGCGCGGACGGGCCGTCGCATTTCGCGTGTTCCGGATCCGGGTGCGCTTCGATAAACAGACCCGCGATGCCGGTCGCCATACCGGCGCGGGCAAGCTCCGTCACCTGGGCGCGACGACCGCTGGACGCGGCGCCGAACGGGTCGCGGCACTGCAGCGCGTGGGTCACGTCAAAAATCACCGGCGCGTTGCCAGACACTTTCTTCATCACGCCAAAGCCCAGCATGTCGACTACCAGGTTGTCATAACCAAAGTTGGTGCCGCGATCGCACAGGATCACCTGCTCGTTGCCGCCCTCTTTGAACTTATCGACGATGTTGCCGATCTGGCCGGGGCTGATGAACTGCGGTTTCTTCACGTTGATAACCGCGCCGGTTTTCGCCATCGCTTCCACCAGATCGGTCTGGCGCGCCAGGAAAGCCGGCAGCTGGATAACGTCCACCACATCCGCAACCGGCTGGGCCTGTTCGGCGGTGTGGACGTCGGTGATGATTTTCACGCCAAAGGTCTGCTTCAGCTCCTGGAAGATTTTCATCCCTTCTTCGAGGCCCGGGCCGCGGTAGGAGTGAATGGAGGAGCGGTTGGCTTTATCAAAAGACGCTTTGAAAACGTAAGGAATGCCGAGCTTCTGGGTCACCGTGACGTAGTGCTCACAGATGCGCATCGCCAGGTCGCGCGACTCCAGCACGTTCATGCCGCCAAACAAGACGAACGGCAGATCGTTCGCTACGTTGATATCGCCAATGCTAACCACTTTTTGTTTCATATTATCGCCTTTATCCTGTGTAAATCGGTACACGCCGCGCTTAGTGCAGGGTAATCTGCTTGTGCGAAATCGAGTTAATCTGCGCCCGAATCATCTCGCTGATCGGATCTTCCGGGCACTGCTCCACAAAATAGCTTAAATCATTGAGCGCCACGTGTTCGCAGTCGAGCTGGGCGTAAATCAGGCCGCGGTCGCGGATTTCATACGGATCTTCCGGGTTGAACTCCAGCAGCGCTTCGCTGGCGCGCAGCGCAAGCTCCATCTGCCGCTCTTCCATCAGCGCCGATTTCAGCGTGTCGAGCAGCTTGCGGATAACCAGACTGTGTTCAGACTCTTCCAGATCGTCCATATAGAGCTCGGCCACCGGGCTGACGTTGCCTTTGAGCCACACTTCGAGCGTATGTTCATCCAGCGTTTCGCCGTTAAACGGATTGATGAGCCACATTTCGCCATCCATCCAGTCGGCGCGCAGAATAAGCTGCGTCGGGAAAATCACCGGCATCAGCGGAATATCAAGACGCCCGGCTATCCACAGCAGAATAGCCCCGAGCGACACCGCGCTGCCCTGGCGCTTTTTCAGCACTTTATCCAGCCACAGCGCGTCAGAGAGGCGGTAAACGCCGCGCGCGTCGCTAAAGCCCCACTCGCCGTAAAACAGCTCCAGCAGGCGCTCAAGCTGCGTATCCTGATGCGAGCCTTCGCAGATCTCTTCACGGGCGAGACGCACCAGGCTTTCGAGCTGGTCGTAGACGTCCTGCGCCGGAAAATCGTCGCGAATATGCTGTGAAACCAAAATCATGCCGTCACAGAGCGGCGCGTTGTTAAACTGGAAATCGGCCAACGACTTCATATCAACCCCAATAGCGGTACTTTAGTGGTGGCGAGTTTCACGATGATGTAAAGCACCACCAGCCCAAGCAGGAAGGCAATCCAGCGGACCTGCTGGCTGCGCGGGCGACGCCCGAGCGCGATAAAGCCTAAAACGATATAGATGATAACGCCAAAGAGCTTTTCAGTCAGCCATGCGCCCTGTGGGGTAAAAGGATAAAAATGCGTGATAAGCACCAGCGCGACGCCGCTGCCGAGCAGTACGGTGTCGTTGACGTGCGGCACGATGCGCACCCAGCGCTTTGAGGACATCGGCGAGCTGCGGTACTGCCACCAGTAGCGCAAAATAAACAAACTGATGGAAATCACCACCGTCAGAATATGTAAGTGTTTTACTGCAAAATAAGCGGCCATGCTGCCTTACTCCTGTGTGTTGCGATCCTGCGTGTCGCGATAGTGTCCCAGCGTCAGACGTTCATTACCGCCGTAATCGCGGCAGGTTTCAACGCCCTGATAACCTGCGCGCTCAAAAAGTTCGCGCACCGCCCCGCCCTGCCGCCAGCCATGCTCCAGCAATAGCCCGCCGCCATCCTCAAGAAAGCGCCGCGCCCCGACAATCAGGGTTTCAAGATCCGCCAGCCCGGCGTTGTCCGCCACCAGCGCGCTTTTCGGTTCAAAACGCACGTCGCCCTGTGAAAGATGTGGGTCATCGCCGTCAATATACGGCGGATTGCTGACGATAAGCGAAAAACGCGCGTCCGTCAGCGCGGAAAACCAGTGGCTTTGCAAAACCGTGACGTTATCGATGCCGAGCCGCTGCGCGTTGCGTTTCGCAAGCTCGACGGCCTCAGGGATAACATCAAGCGCGGTGACGTGGCAGTCAGGCCGCTCGGAGGCGAGCGCCAGCGCAATCGCGCCGGTGCCGGTGCCGAGATCGAGAATGCGGCACGGCGTGGCCGGCAGACGCGCCAGCGCCTGCTCCACCAGACATTCGGTATCGGGACGGGGGATAAGCGTTGCCGGGGAAACTTCCAGCGGCAGCGACCAGAATTCACGCTGGCCGATGAGATAGGCCACCGGCTCGCCCGCGGCGCGGCGCGCCAGCAGGGCATCGAGCCGCGCGCATTCATCCTCACTCAGCGTAGTTTCGCCGAAGGCGAGAATAAACGTGCGCGTCCTGCCGGTCACAAACCCCAGCAGGATCTCCGCGTCGCGGCGTGGCGATTCGCTTTCAGTGAGACGGTGGATGGCCTGTTTCAGCCACTGCTGATATTCCATTACTCCTGCTCAGCCAGCGCCGCCAGCTGATCCGCCTGATGCTCCTGGATGATCGGCTCGATGAGCGCGTCCAGTTTGCCTTCCATCACTTCGTCAAGACGGTAAAGCGTCAGGTTGATGCGGTGATCGGTCACGCGGCCCTGCGGGAAGTTGTAGGTGCGGTTGCGGTCAGAGCGATCGCCGCTGCCCAGCAGGTTGCGGCGCGTGGACGCTTCCGCCTGCTGGCGTTTGGCCGCTTCCGCGGCGTGGATGCGCGCGCCCAGCACCGCCAGCGCTTTGGCTTTGTTTTTATGCTGCGAACGCTCGTCCTGGCACTCCACTACGATGCCGGTCGGCAGATGGGTGATACGAATGGCGGAATCGGTGGTGTTAACGTGCTGACCGCCCGCGCCGGAGGAGCGGAAGGTGTCGATACGCAGATCCGCCGGGTTGATGTCCGGCAGCTCGGCTTCCGGCAGCTCGGGCATCACCGCCACGGTGCAGGCGGAGGTATGAATACGGCCCTGGGATTCGGTCGCCGGGACGCGCTGTACGCGATGCCCGCCGGATTCAAACTTGAGACGCCCGTAAACGCCCTCGCCGCTGATTTTGGCAATCACTTCTTTATAGCCGCCATGCTCGCCTTCGCTGGCGCTCATGATCTCCACACGCCAGCGGCGCGATTCAGCGTAACGGCTGTACATACGGAACAGATCGCCTGCGAACAGCGCGGCTTCATCGCCTCCGGTGCCCGCGCGCACTTCCACATACGCGTTACGCTCATCGTCAGGATCTTTGGGCAGCAGCAGTAACTGGAGCTCCTGCTCCAGCGCTTCGCCCTTCGCTTTTGCTTCCAGCAGCTCATCCTGCGCCATATCGCGCATCTCCGGGTCGCTTAGCATCAGACGGGCGGTTTCCATATCTTCCTGGACCTGACGCCATTCAAGAAAACAGCGCGAAACGTCGCTCAGCTGGGCATACTCGCGCGACAGCGCGCGAAAACGCTCCTGATCGGCAAGCGTACCCGCATCGCCCAGCAGAGCCTGAACTTCTTCATGACGCTCCTGCAAGGCTTCCAGTTTGGCAACGATAGAAGGCTTCATAGGCGGTAAATCACCCTGTAATTAGAATTGTGTTGTGCTACTCCAGCCCGAGGCTGTTGCGCAGAATATGCAGGCGTTCATCATCCCCGTCACGGGCAGCCTGCTGAAGAGATTTGGTTGGGGTGTGGATCAGGCGGTTGGTCAGCTTGCGCGCCAGATCCTGCATGATGGCTTCGGCGTCGCCGCCGGTGCGCAGCGCCGCCAGGGCTTTGCTGGTGAGCTCTTCGCGCACCTGATCGGCCTGGGCGCGATACTCGCGAATGGTCTCGCTGACGCTCTGGGCGCGCAGCCAGGCCATAAATTCGCAGGCTTCCTGCTCGACGATAGACTCCGCCTGCACCGCCGCCGCTTTACGCTGCGCCAGGTTGTGCTGGATGATGCTCTGGAGATCGTCGACGCTGTAGAGATAGGCGTTGGCAAGCTTGCCCACTTCCGGCTCGACATCGCGCGGCACGGCGATATCCACCAGCAGCATCGGCTGGTTGCGACGGGCCTTCAGCGCGCGCTCCATCATGCCTTTGCCGATAATCGGCAGCGGGCTTGCGGTGGAGCTGATGATAATATCCGCGTCTTTTAAACGCTCGTCGATCTCGCCAAGCCCGATGACCTCCGCGCCGACTTCATCCGCCAGGCGCTGGGCGCGCTCGCGGGTGCGGTTGGCGATGATCATTTTCTGCACGTTGTGTTCGCGCAGATGGCGGGCCGCAAGCTCGATGGTTTCCCCCGCGCCGACCAGCATCACGGTGACCGTCGAGAGCGATTCGAAGATCTGCCGCGCCAGCGTACAGGCGGCGAACGCTACTGATACCGCGCTGGCGCCGATATCCGTTTCAGTGCGCACGCGTTTGGCGACAGAGAAGGATTTCTGGAACATGCGCTCCAGCTCGCTGGCGTTCGCGTGGCCGCGACCGGAATCGGCAAAGGCTTTTTTCACCTGGCCTAAAATTTGCGGCTCGCCCAGCACCAGCGAATCGAGACCGCTGGCGACGCGCATCAGATGGCTGACGGCGTCGTTATCGTGGTGCCAGTAGAGGCTGTTGCGCACTTCTTCTTCATCGAGATGATGGTAGTCGCACAGCCAGCGCACGAGTTTGTCGTGCAGATTGTCCTGCTCCTCAACGCTCAGGTAAAGCTCGGTGCGGTTGCACGTCGAGAGCACCACGCCGCCCTGCACCATCGGCTGCGACAGCAGGCTTTCCAGCGCCTGGTCGAGCGTATCCGGCGAAAACGTCACGCGTTCTCGCAGCGAAACAGGAGCCGTCTTGTGGTTGATGCCGAGAGCTAACAGGGTCATGGAGCGGGAATAGTACCAGCGTTGATAAGGTTTGCTGTGCGCATCATACAGGATGCGTAAGGTCAATAAAAGAGAACCGCCTCTTTTGGAGTAATAGACAGATACATGATTTAAGACAACTTGACCATAGACGCCCTCAGCCCCTGACGCTAGCATGAAGGGTTATAACCTCAATCAACATCAAGGATTTGTTCCTGTTATGGCGATTTCTTCTGTGCGTTTATGGTCTCTCGCCCCGCTGGCGAGCCTGGTGCTGACCGCCTGCGTCAGCCATGCCCCGCAAGGCCCGGGCAAAAGCCCCGACTCCCCTCAGTGGCGACAGCATCAGCAGCAGGTGCAAAACCTCGCTCAGTTCCAGACCCGCGGCGCCTTCGCCTATCTTTCCGACCAGCAGAAAGTCTACGCGCGTTTCTTCTGGCAGCAGACCGGCAAAGAAAACTATCGCCTGCTGCTCACCAACCCGCTCGGCAGCACCGAGCTTGAGCTGAACGCGAAGCCGGGCACGGTGGAGCTGGTCGATAACAAAGGCAAGCACTACCAGGCGACGGACGCCGAAGAGATGATCGGCAAACTGACCGGTATGCCGATTCCGCTCAACAGCCTGCGCCAGTGGATTGTCGGCCTGCCGGGCGACGCGACTGACTACTCGCTCGACGACCAGTACCGCTTACGTGAAGTGAACTACACCCAGAACGGCAAGACCTGGAAAGTGGTGTACGGCGGCTATGACACCAAAACCCAGCCTGCTATGCCATCGAACCTGGAGCTGCGCGAAGGCGACCAGCGCATTAAGCTCAAAATGGATAACTGGATTGTTAAATAATGACCCGTTGGCCCTCTCCGGCGAAGCTTAATCTTTTCTTGTATATCACTGGCCGTCGTGACGACGGCTACCACAATCTACAGACGCTGTTTCAGTTTCTCGACTATGGCGACACAGTGCTGATTGCGCCGCGCCAGGACGGCCTGCTTCGGCTGGTGACGCCGGTCGAGGGCGTAGCGCAAGAAGACAATCTCATCGTGCGCGCAGCAAGGCTACTGATGGCGCGCGCCCGTGAAACCGGACGACTGCCGGAAGGCGCGGGCGCCGATCTGGGCGTGGAGAAGCGCTTACCGATGGGCGGCGGGCTGGGCGGCGGTTCGTCTAACGCCGCGACGGTGCTGGTGGCGCTCAATCACCTCTGGCAGACCGGCTTTAGCGAAGATGAACTGGCGCGCCTCGGCGTGCAACTTGGTGCCGACGTGCCGGTGTTCGTGCGTGGTCGCGCGGCCTTCGCCGAAGGCGTAGGCGAGCTGCTGACGCCTGCAAGCCCTGCGGAGAAATGGTATCTGGTGGCGCACCCTGGCGTGAGCATTCCGACGCCGGTGATTTTCGGCGATCCGGAGCTCACGCGCGATACGCCTGTCCGGTCAATGGAAACGTTGCTGAAATGTGAATTTCACAACGATTGCGAGCATATCGCAAGAAAACGTTTTCGTGAGGTTGATGCCGCGCTTTCCTGGCTGTTAGAATACGCGCCGTCGCGCCTGACCGGCACCGGAGCTTGTGTGTTTGCTGAATTTGACACCGAATCCGAGGCCCGCCGGGTGCTTGAGCAAGCCCCGGAATGGCTGAAGGGTTTTGTTGCGCGAGGCGTTAACCACTCCCCGTTACAGCAAGCCATCGCCGGGCAAACTGAGTCCTGGTGACAACGTCACCCCTGTTCCAGACGTTGCGCCATGCTCTTTAAATACACCGCCTGGATGGCGAACCTGCTTCCTGTCGCGTTTTGCGGCGCCGCCATCCACCACTGGACGCATGCCTGAGGTTCTTCTCGTGCCTGATATGAAGCTTTTTGCTGGTAACGCCACCCCGGAACTAGCACAACGTATTGCCAACCGCCTGTACACTTCCCTCGGCGACGCTGCTGTCGGTCGCTTTAGCGACGGCGAAGTCAGCGTACAAATTAATGAAAATGTACGCGGTGGTGATATTTTCATCATCCAGTCCACTTGTGCCCCCACCAACGACAACCTGATGGAACTGGTTGTTATGGTCGACGCCCTGCGCCGCGCTTCCGCAGGTCGTATCACCGCCGTTATCCCTTACTTTGGTTATGCCCGTCAGGACCGTCGCGTGCGTTCCGCGCGTGTGCCTATCACCGCGAAAGTGGTGGCGGATTTCCTGTCCAGCGTAGGGGTTGACCGCGTTCTCACTGTGGACCTGCACGCAGAACAGATTCAGGGCTTCTTCGATGTGCCGGTAGATAACGTCTTCGGCAGCCCGATTCTGCTGGAAGATATGCTGCAGCAGAACCTGGATAACCCGATTGTGGTTTCCCCGGACATCGGCGGCGTGGTGCGCGCCCGCGCCATCGCTAAACTGCTCAACGATACCGACATGGCGATTATCGACAAACGCCGCCCTCGCGCTAACGTTTCTCAGGTGATGCACATCATCGGTGACGTCGCAGGCCGCGACTGCGTGCTGGTCGACGACATGATCGATACCGGCGGCACGCTGTGCAAAGCGGCTGAAGCGCTGAAAGAGCGCGGCGCGAAACGCGTCTTCGCCTATGCCACTCACCCGATCTTCTCCGGCAACGCGCTGAACAACCTGCGCAACTCCGTGATTGATGAAGTGGTCGTCTGCGACACCATCCCGCTGGCTGACGAGATCAAAGCGCTGCCGAACGTGCGCACGCTGACCCTCTCCGGCATGCTGGCCGAAGCGATTCGTCGTATCAGCAACGAAGAATCTATCTCCGCCATGTTCGAACATTAATCGGACTGCGCTTAAAAACCCGCCCCGGCGGGTTTTTTTATTCTTTTGTTTTATTTGTATGATTTATGTATTCACCGTCATATATTTAATCTCATGATGGTGAGCTCATGGATGAAATATCGTGAACACACAGTATCTCTCGCAAATCCTGCCTTTCCGCGCGCTGGTGGAAGCCTGCTGGCGTGAAAAATATACCGTTTCCCGGCTGAGCCGCGATCTGATTGCCGGTATTACCGTCGGCATTATCGCTATTCCGCTCGCGATGGCGCTGGCTATCGGCAGCGGCGTGCCGCCGCAATACGGTCTTTATACCTCCGCCATCGCAGGCATCGTCATCGCACTCAGCGGCGGCTCGCGCTATAGCGTCTCGGGGCCGACCGCCGCCTTTGTGGTCATCCTCTACCCCGTCGCGCAGCAGTTCGGGCTCTCGGGACTGCTGGTAGCGACGCTGCTCTCCGGCGTCTTTCTGGTGCTGTTCGGCCTGGCGCGCTTCGGGCGGCTGATCGAATACATTCCGCTGCCGGTTACGCTGGGCTTTACCTCCGGGATCGGCATCACCATCGCCACCATGCAGATCAAGGATTTCTTCGGCCTCGACATCGCGCATATGCCGGAGCACTACCTGCCGAAAGTGGCGGCGCTGGCGATGGCCCTGCCCGGCCTGAACCCTGGCGATGCGGCGATCGGTATCGTCACGCTGGGCGTACTGATTATCTGGCCGCGTCTGGGCATTCGCCTGCCGGGGCATTTGCCGGCGCTGCTGGCGGGCTGCGCGGTAATGGGCGTCGTCCATCTGCTGGGCGGCAATGTCACGACCATCGGCTCGCGTTTTCACTGGTTGCTGGCGGACGGCACCCAGGGAAGCGGTATTCCGCCGCTCCTGCCGCAACTGGTGCTGCCCTGGGATCTGCCGGGGTCGTCGTTTACGCTGAGCCTTGATGCGCTGCGCGCGCTGCTGCCCGCCGCGTTTTCCATGGCGATGCTGGGCGCCATCGAATCCCTGCTGTGCGCCGTGGTGCTGGACGGCATGACCGGCACGCGCCACAACGCCAACAGCGAGCTTATCGGCCAGGGGCTCGGTAATTTGATTGCGCCTTTCTTTGGCGGCATTACCGCCACCGCCGCCATTGCCCGTTCGGCAGCCAACGTGCGCGCGGGCGCGACATCGCCTGTCGCCGCCGTGTTTCATGCGTTGCTGGTATTGCTGGCGCTGTTGGCGCTGGCCCCGCTGCTCTCCTGGCTGCCGCTCTCAGCGATGGCGGCCCTGCTGCTGATAGTGGCGTGGAACATGAGCGAGGCGCATAAAGTCATCGGCCTCCTGCGCCGCGCGCCAAAGGATGACATCGTCGTGATGCTTATCTGCATGTCGCTGACGGTGCTGTTTGATATGGTGATTGCCATCAGCGTTGGGGTGGTGCTGGCTTCGCTGCTTTTTATGCGCCGGGTGGCGCGCATGACGCGGCTCGCGCCGCTGAATGTGTCGGTGCCGGAGGATGTGCTGGCCGTGCGGGTAACGGGGCCGCTGTTCTTCGCTGCCGCGGAAGGCGTCTTCACACCGCTGCTGACGCAGGCGGCAGGAAAACGCGTTATCGTGATGCAGTGGGACGCGGTGCCGGTGCTGGACGCCGGCGGCCTCGACGCCCTGCAACGCTTTATTGAACGCCTGCCGGACGGCTGCGAGCTGCGCATCTGTCATCTCGAATTCCAGCCGCTGCGCACGCTGGCGCGCGCAGGCGTACAGCCCATCCCTGGGCGTCTTGCTTTCTTCCCGGATCGCGACGCAGCCTTAGCGGCCCTCTGAATCAACGCGCAGGCGCAGCCCCCTGCGCCTGCATCAACGCGCCAAACGCCTGCTGCAGCCAGCCGAGCGTTTCGGGCGTCATCCAGGTGCCTTTCGAGAGATGCGGCTCCCGCATCATCGCCTCACGAAATTTCTGCTGGGTCTGCGGGTTTTCGCCAGCGAACGAGGTAAACAGCGTCAGCCAGTGCGTCGCAATCCCGCGCGCTTCTTCGCTTGATGGCGAGAGCTGCGTCTTCACCGCCGCATGCAGCTTCGCCACCAGCGGCGGCCATTCCATCATGCGATCGAAATAGTGCTCGCGGGTGAAAGCATACTCTTCAGGCGTCAGATAACGCTGATAAATGGCGAGTTTGCTTTCGGCAAACGCGTGCGTTATCCAGTCGATTAACGCCGGAGTGATACCGGTTTTATCGCGCAACGCTGGCTCCGTGGCGTGCATCTCATTGAGGCGCGTCAGAAACTCGGGGTTGCCCGCGGTATCCCGCTCCAGCGTTTCCATCCAGCGCGTGGCGAGCGCCTGCGCAGCCGGGTCGCTGACCGGCATTCCCTGCGCCATCGCGTCGTTAACGTCCTGGACAAGCGCGGCCCATTGCGTCTCGCGCTCGGTACTTTCCTGCGCAAACGGCAGCTGTTTCAGCTCTTCCTGTGAAAACCATTTCTCATACATCATCATTAGCTCCAGTGTTTTCAGCCACTCCTGAAGATCCGGCTCATCGCCTGCCAGAAGCCCTTCACGCAGCGCCACCAGCCGGTCGCGCAGTATCGCGGTACGGGCAAGCTGGGCGTTAAGCTGTGTGATCTGCGTGTCGATGACTTCCGGCAGCGTCATGCTGCCGCTCTCCAGGCACTCCCGCACCTGCGCCAGGCTCAGCCCCATCCGCGTCAGCGCCTGAATATGATGCAGGCGCTGAATATCGTCGCGGTTATAGAGCCGGTAGCCGGCGGCCGTGCGGCCGGAGGGAATGAGCAGTCCAAGGCTTTCATAATGATGCAGCGTGCGAACCGTCAGACCAGACCGTTTCGCGAGTTCACCTACCTGCAACAACATAACGCCTCTCCTCTTCCCTTGCGAAGCCCACTGTGAGCCCTGACGTAACGTAAGGGTCAAGAGCGTATCATAAAAAAAGCTCCCGACCGGCGGGAGCTTTTTTCACAGCGTTTAGCATTAGCTGGAGTGATGATTGCGCTTACAGCGTTTGTCATAGTGGCGCACCCACCAGTAGCGGTCGCATACCTGTTCATGACCGCCGACGCGGGCGCCAGCGAGCCACAGCACCGCGCCGACAAAAATACTGAATATCGCGCCATGCGCGAAAAACTGCGGCAGGTTAAGCTGCGGCAGCTGGTTGAGAATGGAGTAACTGACACCGACAACCATGACCACTAACCCCAGCCCCATCAGAAAGTTGCCAAGCAACGACGCGTTTTTGCGTTTCATAGTCACCTCCGGAACAGTGGGTGGGAAAGTATCCCTGCGATTTATGTGTAAAGTATAGGCAACGCTTATATATAAGGGTTGCGCCAGGGATCACATTTATGAACATTCTGAGGACGAAACTTTACAAATAACCCAATGAATTACATGAATATCTAATGATTCATGATAGTGATTATTGTTTTTCTCCCAGCGAGGCGACGCGGTTTTGTGATCTGCGCGACACCACAGTAAACTACGCCGCAAACAGAGGTTTTCAGGAACAGTAACGTGACGATTAAACTGATTGTGGGGCTGGCGAACCCGGGCGCGGAATACGCCGCCACCCGCCATAACGCGGGCGCGTGGTATGTGGATCTGCTGGCGGATCGCTTTCGCGCGCCGCTGAAAGAGGAAGCCAAATTTTTCGGCTATACCTCGCGTATCAACGTGAACGGCAACGATGTGCGTCTGCTGGTGCCGACCACTTTTATGAACCTGAGCGGCAAAGCCGTGGCGGCGATGACCACCTTTTACCGTATCGCGCCGGATGAAATTCTGGTGGCGCATGATGAGCTGGATCTCCCGCCGGGCGTGGCGAAGTTCAAGCTGGGCGGCGGTCATGGCGGGCATAACGGCCTGAAAGACATCATCAGCAAGCTGGGCAATAACCCTAATTTTCACCGTTTACGCCTCGGTATCGGGCATCCGGGCGATAAAAACAAAGTTGTCGGATTTGTGCTCGGCAAACCGCCGGTAAGCGAGCAAAAGCTGATTGACGACGCCGTGGACGAAGCGGCGCGATGCACCGAAATCTGGCTGCAGGACGGCTTAACCAAAGCCACTAATCGTCTGCACAGTTTTAAAGCGCAATAAACCGCGCGGCGGCGCGGCGCGAGGGCGATTTCTCCCCCGTTGCGCGCCTGTTACGTGTATAATAGCCAAATAACATCATTTCTCATCATCGGGTTAATTTTAACCCCCTGATAAACAAGCAATTAAGGTAATGTAAACCATGGGATTCAAATGCGGTATCGTCGGCTTGCCGAACGTCGGTAAATCCACTCTGTTCAATGCGCTGACCAAAGCAGGTATTGAGGCGGCGAACTTCCCGTTCTGTACCATTGAGCCGAACACCGGCGTCGTGCCTATGCCCGATCCGCGTCTGGATAAAATCGCCGAGATCGTGAAGCCGCAGCGTATTCTGCCGACCACGATGGAATTCGTGGATATCGCCGGTCTGGTGAAAGGCGCGTCCAAAGGCGAAGGTCTGGGCAACCAGTTCCTGACCAACATCCGCGAAACCGAAGCTATCGGTCACGTAGTGCGCTGCTTTGAAAACGACAACATTATTCACGTCGCGGGCAAAGTTAACCCGGCGGAAGATATTGATACCATCAATACCGAGCTGGCGCTCTCCGATCTCGACGCCTGCGAGCGCGCGATCCACCGTATCTCCAAGAAAGCGAAAGGCGGCGATAAAGACGCCAAAGCCGAGCTGGCCGTGCTGGAAAAATGCCTGCCGCAGCTTGAGAACGCCGGTATGCTGCGCGCGCTGGATCTGAGCAAAGAAGAGAAAGAACTCATTAAATACCTGAGCTTCCTGACGCTTAAGCCGACCATGTACATCGCGAACGTCAACGAAGACGGTTTTGAGAACAACCCATTCCTGGACCAGGTGCGTGAAATCGCCGCGAAAGAAGGCTCTGTCGTGGTGCCGGTGTGCGCCGCGGTGGAATCCGATATCGCCGAGCTCGACGACGAAGATCGCGATGAGTTCATGAAAGAGCTGGGCCTTGAAGAGCCGGGCCTGAACCGCGTGATCCGCGCAGGCTACGCGCTGCTGAACCTGCAAACTTACTTCACCGCTGGCGTGAAAGAAGTGCGCGCCTGGACTATCCCTGTCGGCGCGACCGCCCCGCAGGCGGCCGGTAAGATCCACACTGATTTCGAGAAAGGCTTTATCCGCGCGCAAACCATCGCCTATGACGATTTCATTACCTACAAAGGCGAACAGGGCGCGAAAGAAGCGGGCAAAATGCGCGCCGAAGGGAAAGAGTACATCGTCAAAGACGGCGACATCATGAACTTCCTGTTTAACGTCTGACGGTTACTTTTGCCTTATGAGGTGGGATTCTCCTCATGATCTCACGTTATTCAAATCCACGCTCCGGCGTGGATTTTCTTTTTTAATTTGATGTTTTTAACGTATTGAAATCGTCACGGATAACGCCGCTTTTACCAGGTTTATGGCTAAAAGCGTGTACACTGCTGCGGTTTTGCAACTAAGCGCCCAGGAGGCAACATGATGAAAGAAGGCCCGCTGACAGAGAAAGAGCTGGAATGGCTTGACGAGATGCTGGAAAAATATGGCAGCGAGGATTCGATTGTCGATGTCGCCGAACTGGATGGCCTGCTGACCGCCGTGCTTTCCGGTCCCAAAACCATTGAGCCGAGCGAATGGCTGGTGGCGCTGTGGGGCGGACAGAACCGCATTCCCCGCTGGAGCAACGAGCGTGAGATGAACCGCTTTATGGATCTCTGCTTCCAGCATATGAACGATATCGCCGATCGTCTTGCGGAGTTCCCCGATCAGTTCGACCCGCTGTTTGGCGTGCGCGAGACTGAAGGCCAGGAGTTTACCGTAGTGGAAGAGTGGTGCTTTGGCTACCTGCGCGGCGTGGCGCTTTGCGACTGGTCATCACTGCCGCAAGCGTTGCAGCCCT
Organism: Cronobacter universalis NCTC 9529; assembly: GCF_001277175.1. Taxonomy (NCBI): domain Bacteria; kingdom Pseudomonadati; phylum Pseudomonadota; class Gammaproteobacteria; order Enterobacterales; family Enterobacteriaceae; genus Cronobacter; species Cronobacter universalis. Next base: position 2,488,331 of record NZ_CP012257.1, read on the forward strand.
CGCTGGACGCTATCGCCCTGCATGGCAAGGAAGAAAACTTCCCGCAGCTGGAATCGCTCTCCCCGGAAGAACTTGAGGCGAGTTTCGCCGCTATCCGCCCCGCCGCGCTGGCGCTGCACGATTACTGGATAGCCCAGCCGGAAGCGGTGCCGGAACCGCAGCAGCCGGTGGTGGCCGAACTGAAGCCGGGCCGCAACGATCCCTGCTTTTGCGGCAGCGGTAAAAAGTATAAGCACTGCTGCCTGCACTAAACGCGATGCGCCTGCGGGCGCATTTTTCAGGCTGCGTGCGGCGGGCGCCGAAAGCCGGGTAAAAGATCGCCAGAACGCTTTCTTACATATTCGCCATTGAGCAGGCGTCCGTTTATTCCTCGCCGCCTTCCCTGTTCTTCTGCAAATTATCCCTTCCCACCCCGCCGATAAAGGGCAGCCGAAGTTTAAGCGGCGACAGATCCACGCCCATACTCAGCCCCAGGATGTTGACCTCAATCCCCTCTTCCACGCCCAGCGTGATCCCTGCAACGCCCAGAACAGACACCTGAACGCCGCGTCCTGACGGCGGCAAGCCGACGACATGGCGCAGAGAGCGGAAATCCTTACCGATAGCGTTGGCGGGCAGATCCAGCTTCAGCGCCGGCACTTCCCGGCCAATGTGAGCGATAAACGTATTACTGTTTGGGCCAGGCCAGACGCGATAGGTATCTGGCCACGGCCAGGAGGCGATAGCCGCTTCAATCTGCGGGATCATGGCTTCGGCTTCCGCGCCCCGGTGCTCTACAAGCAGACGGGGTTTCGAACCGTACCAGTAGCCATCCGGCGCGTTCTGGTTGCGTCGCACTTTCTTGCCCGCGCCCCAGCTAATCACTTCATAGCGGCTATAGTGCGTTTCCCCGGCGCGCTTATAGATTATCCACGGATGCACCGCGACCACGCCTTTCCAGCCCCAGGTCGGGGCGGCGTATACCTGCACCACCGCCAGTCCGGCGTTTTTCCGGGGATCGGGGGCCAGTCCGGCGGAATCGCTGCGGGCGGCCCACCATCCCCGCTGCGCCTGCGGATCGTGGTGATATAACGCCCGCCCGACGCTCGCGGCAAGCGACAGTAGGGTGATACAAAGAAAACTTAATGAAAGCGTTTTGATAAGCAACATGCGGGGCCAGTTACGGTTAAAAATACGTCATGACATGACGCTATCCTAACGCTGTATTTATATCCAGCATAGTCCGTTTTGTGCTACGGATGGCGCGGTAGCTGACGACTGGCGAGTGAAAACGCACAGCAGCGACAGGGCGCTCTTTTCGTCACTTGCGGCTTATTCCCTTTCCACCATCCCGACAATCGCGTCGCGCAACTCCGCTTTCGCCTGATCGGCATCAATCGCGCCAATCGTCACGGCCCAGGAGAGCCCTTCGGCGGCGCCGAACATCGCCCACAGCGCGGCGTCCCGCAGCGCCTTATCCGCCCGCAGCGGCGCAAACAACGCGCGGCATTTCGCGATAAAATCGACCGCGTAATCCTGACGCAGTTTTTCAAGTTCCGGCGTACCGGTGAGCGCCGCCATCACGTTCGGCATCTCGCGTCCCTGCAACAGCGCGCAGTCGATATAGGCATCGGCAATCACCACGGCCAGCGGCGACAGTTCAGGTTCCGCGCGCGCGATCGCCTCGTCCATTTTGCGGTTCTGGCGCACCTCATACTCGTGATAAAGCGCCGCCAGCAGGCCGGAGCGGCTGGTGAAATGATCGTAGACCACCGGTTTCGTAACGCCCGCCCGTTCCGCCAGTCTGCCGAGCGTCAGCGCCTCGGTGCCTTCTTCACGAATAATCCGCCAGGCCACTTCGACAAGCTGGGTGTGACGCGCATCGCGGCTCAGCCGCTGACGCGTGCGGTTTTCGGACATACGTATTCTCCTTGACAGTATTACCTACTAAAAGTAACTTACTAATGGTAGGTTACCTTTGGTATATCAGATTACGTCTGTCATCGGCTGATGGCAACGCAGGAGGAGTGAATATGCACGCATTAATCGTCGTTTCCCATCCGTTAACGTCATCCCTGACCCACCGCGTGGCGCACGCGCTGGCTGAAGGTATTACCAGTACCCACCGCGGAAACAGCGCCGAAATTGCCGATCTCACCCGCGAGGGCTTCAGTCCGGTCTTTAATGAGAACGACTACGCCGCGTTTATGAAAACCGCGCCGCTGCCGCCGGATGTCGCCCGCGAGCAGGCACGCATCGATAACGCCGACGCGCTGGCGCTGGTGTTTCCGGTGTACTGGTGGTCGATGCCGGGGCTGCTGAAAGGCTGGATCGATCGCGTATTCGCGAACGGCTGGGCGTATGAAGAGAGCCCGGAAGGAAAGGTAGTCAAAAAACTGGGACACCTGCCGGTGCACCTGGTGAGCATCGGCGGCGCGGATCGCAAAACCTTCGATAAACACGGCTATCACCAGGCCTGGGACACGCAAATTGCCCACGGGATTTTCGATTACTGCGGCGCGCCGGTGGTAACCAACGAGACGCTGTTTCTGCCGGATCTCAGCACGCCGGACGTCGCCCTGGAACAGGCCCGCGCGCTGGGCGCAAGGGTTTTTGCCGCGCCAGTGTAACGCGCATCAGACAGGGTGGTTTGCAGAACGGAGCGGCGGGGAAAAACATAGCGGGAGAAAAATAGTCCCGCCGCGTCGCGCTTATGCCGACTGCGCCTGCGGATAACCGCAGGCGGAAAGCATAAGGAAGACGCCGCCGGGCGTTCACGGTGCGCCGGGCCGTCAGGCCGCGGCGCCGTTGGTCTGTGCGGCGATGTGCGCGGCCCAGAGGCTCGCCACCCATTTCACGCCGCGCGCCGTAAAGCGCGGTTGAGCGAACGTATGCAGGTTTTCGCCCACCCCTGAGCGCAGCGTAAAGTAACCCGCCTGCAGATGGTGATGCTGCGGCACCAGCGTGCCGTTAGCGCGCTGCATGATGTTGCGCTCCAGCAGGAACTGGCGGAACTCCGGCTCTTTTACCTTGAGCATTTTGCACAGCTGGCGAAAACCAAGCGACTCGTCGACCTGTACGAAACGGTCGAAAAACTCGGCTTTAGGGGCGAAGAGAGCCAGCTGCTGCTCCGCCCGCTGACGCTTTTCATACTGCTCGGCCCAGGCGCGTGCGGCGGCGGCCGGGTTGGTAAAGTCCGGCAGGCTGGCGTTACGTTCGCGCTCCTGCCAGCGATCGAGCATTTCGGCGGTAAACGCAGGCGAAATGCGCGCCACCGTGAGCAACGAGTCGCGTTTATTCAACAAGAACTCCTGACGCATCTCCCCTTCCCGCTCGTACAGATTAATACCGATGGGCTGGGACAGACGCTGCGCCGTTTCCAGGCTTTTAATCATGCGCTTCACTTCACTGTGGGCAATACCTGTCAACGTCGCGATTTCACGGCTGCTCATTGTGACCGATTGATCCTGAGCATTAAGATTTTCCAGCGGAATCATCATAGGTTTCACCACTCATTCACTGACTCAATTACAACAACACCTGGTGCTTTGTAGAAATAGTATACAGTGACCTGGTTAAATATCCAGTAGATTTTTTAATCGGTTTTACTTAAGTTTCAGGCGAGACGCGGGCTGCGGCCGGTGGTCTGCTATGTGATTAAAAAGTAAGCCCTTGCGGAAAGCGCGATGCTCAGTCTGCCGCCAGCGCCCATAAAAAAAGCCCGCGCAGGCGGGCTTTTCAGAAGTTAAAAACGGATTTATTCGAGGCCGGCGCGCTGCAGGCCAAACGCCGCATCCTGACTGCCGGGCGCCATTTGCGATACTAATTGCAGACGGTTCCAGCTATTGATGATGGCAATGGCAAACGCGATCTCCGCGATCTCCGTTTCGGAAAAATGCGCGCGCGCCTCACGGTAGATCGCCTCGCTGACGCCTTCCGCGCCGATATGCGTTATGGCTTCCGTTAAGGCCAGCGCCGCTTTCTCCTTCGCGCTGAACAGCGGCGATTCGCGCCACACCGGCAGATGATACAGACGCAGTTCACGCTCGCCCGCCATCTTCGCCTCTTTCACATGCATATCGACACAAAACGCGCAGCCGTTGAGTTGCGAAGCGCGCAGATCGATCAATTGTTTAAGTGTCGGCGTCAGGCTGCTTTTTTTCAGCGCCGCGCTGGCGTTGATCAGCGTGTTCACCAGCGCCGGAATGGCCTGGTAATGGTTTACGCGCGTACTCATGGAAGCTCCTTACATCACAAGAGAAATCACCCCGCGTGGTGCGGAGTGCGTCAGATTCTTCTCGTCTATCATACGGAGCCATGACATAGTCAAAAGGGTCAAGAAACGTGAAATAAGGCAGGACATGAAACCAGGCTATCGCGAAATCTACCAGCGCTACCGCCAGAATATCCACGACGGGCTTCTGAAACCGGGCGATCGCGTACCGTCCATCCGCGTGCTGGCGCAGGAATTACAGGTGGCGAAGAAAACCGTGGAGGCGGCCTACGCGGTGCTGGTGGGCGAAGGGTATCTGGTGAGCCGCGGCCCGCAGGGTACGCAGGTCAATCCGGCGCTCACGGTGCCCCCGCGCCCGGCAGAGACAACGCCTGCGGTGACGGGCGACAATGACGCCCTGCTGACGCCTGACGAACACGACGGATTTCTGCGCCCCGGCCTTCCTTCGCTGGATCAGTTTCCTTATAAAAAGTGGCTATTGCTGAGCGCGAGAGCGACGCGCGCCATGCGCCCGGACGAGATGGTGAACCCGCCGGTCGCGGGTTACGCGCCGCTGCGGGCCGCTGTCGCGAGTTACCTGGCGCTGTCTCGCGGCGTGGCGTGCACCGCCGACGATATTTTCATTACAAACGGCTATCGCGGCAATCTGCTGCTCACGGTCCAGGCGCTGCTGGGCCGCGAAGGACGCGTGGCGATGGAAGACCCGGCCTATTTTCTGGGCCAGCGGCTGCTGAAAACGCTCACGCCGACCCTGCACGCCGTGCCGGTGGATAACGAAGGCTTACAGGTGGATTATCTGCAACGCCACCACCCGGACGCGCGGCTCGCGATTGTCACGCCGACGCACCACAGCCCGCTTGGCGTGTCGCTGTCGCTGCCGCGTAAACAGCAGTTGCTGGCGTGGGCGTCGCGCCATAACGCATGGATTGTGGAAGATGATTACGACGGCGAATTTCACTTCGCCCGCAACGTGCTGCCGTCGCTCAAAAGCCTCGACACTGACGATCGCGTGATTTACTTCGGCACCTTCAGTAAAACCATTATGCCGTCGGTGCGTATCGGGTATCTGGTGATGCCGCGCGCGGCGCGCCACGCGTTTCTGGAAAGCGGCGCGCTGCTGACGGGCGGCCAGCCGCTGCTGATGCAAAAGATCCTCGCGGCGTTTCTCACCGGGGGCGAATTCTATACGCACCTGCGGAAAATGCGCGCGCTTTACCAGCAGCGGCGCGCGATGGCTATCACGGCGCTGCACGCCGTTTATCCCGGCCTGTTTGAGACGCCGCTGGAGGATGGCGGGATGCATGTAGTGGCGTATCTGAAAACCGCGACCTGCGACGAAGCGCTCGCCCGCCTCTGGCAGCAGAACCAGTTGCAGGTCAGCGCGCTGTCGTCCTGGTACCGGCGGCCCGACAAACGCTACGGGCTGATTATCGGCTACGCTAATCTGCGTTCGGCAGACGAAGCCGTCGCCCTGCTCACGCGCGCCCGCCCAGGGACGCTGACGCTGCTCGGCGCAAGCGCATAAAGGCTACTTGCCGAGCTTTGAGAGCATCTCCGGGCGCATAAATTTATTCACCACCAGCATAAACACGACTGACGGCGCCAGCAGGATCAGCGCGGTAATCGATGAGATCTGATAGTTGCCGGACATGCTGGCGTTATAGAGCAGCAGCGGCAGCGTGCTGATATCCGGCGCGCCGACGAAAAACGCGCCGGTAAACTCATCCAGCGACTCCAGAAACACAAAAATACTGGCGGCGATAATACCGGGCGCCGCCTGGGGCAGCACGATGCGAAAAAAGGTGTACGTCGCGCTCGCGCCGAGATTGCGCGCGGCGCGGGCGAGCAGCGGATCGACGCTGCTGAAGGCCGCCACGCTTATCCAGATGGCGTACATCATGCCGTGAACGCTGTGCACCAGCACCACGCCCGTCACCGTCCCGTTCAGCCCCCACTGGTAAAAAAGCCGCGCCACGTTCATGTAAACCGTGAGCCCCGGAAACGCCTGCGGGATGAGAAACAGCAGCATAAAGAAGAAGCGCAGCGGCATTCCCCGGCGCGAGAGCGCATAGCCGGCGGGCACCGCCACCGCCAGACACACCGCCACGGTGAGCAGCGCGACGCCGATACTGGTGAGGAGCGAGCCGGAGACATCGCTGTACGGGCTGAACACCTGCGACCAGTATTTCATCCCCCACTGCGCGGGCAGCGCATGCGGAAAGTACCAGCTCTCGGCCACCGACCAGATAAGCAGGTTCAGCACCGGGCCGAGCAGGATAAGCATCAGTAAAACCAGCAGCAGCGTCTGCCAGAACAGCCCTGCGCGAAACGGCGTCAGGCGCGCGCGCCGCGCCGGGACCACCAGCGTATTGTCAGCCATCGGGCTCATGCGTGGGCTCCTTTTTCTTTCAACGAATGGCGCAGGTAAAACCACGACAGCAGCGCGCATATCAGGTACGAAATAACGCCCAGCGCGTTCGCGACGTGGTAATCGCCGTAGGAACTGACGCGAAACGCCATATCGACGGTCATCATGGTGGGCGTGCCGGTGCCTATCATCAGCGGCACCGACAGCACCGAGAGCATCGTGACGGTGGAGAGCACCAGCGCCACGCCAAGCGTCGGCAGCGCCTGCGGCAGTAGCACCTGCAACAGAATTCTTATTCGCGAGGCGCCGAGATTTTTCGCCGCCTGGATCTGCGCCGGCTCCACCGAGGCCATCGCCCCGCAGGTCAGCAGCGTCACAAACGCCATTTGTTTCCAGACGAACGTAATAAGGATGCCTTTCCAGCCGAGCCACGAGACGGTTTCCAGCGGCGTAAAGAGCCCGCCTGCTACCAGCGCGTTATTCATCAGGCCGTTTTTGGCGAGAAACGTGCGCATCATCTGCGCCGTCACGATAAACGGAATAAACAGCGGCAGCCGGTAGAGCAGCCCAAAAGCGCGCGCCAGCCCGCGGTATGGCGAGAGCACAATCACGCCGGAGAGCGCCACGGCAATCAGCGCCAGCACGGCCACCGAGACCAGCACAATCACCAGCGAGAACAGTATGTCCTGCGAATAGAGGTCAAAGACTTTGGTAAAGTGCGCAAGCGTAAACGCCGGGGCATCGGTGATAAACGCCGAGGCCAGCGAGAAGCCCAGCGGGTATAAAAACAGCACGGCGGTCAGCAGCGCGGCAGGCGCCACCAGCAGGCCGTAACGAAGGGAGTGTCTCATCGGCAGTTCCGCATAGTCACCGGAAAGCGCCCGACGTAGCCGCCGGGCGCGCGGGATCAGTTTGATACCTGGCTTTCGTAGCCTTCTTTGATGTCGTCAAAGTACGGGGCTATCGGGAAGCTCTTGCCATAACGGGCCAGCGTCTGCGGCGAAATTTCGGCAAACAGTTTCCGCCAGGTCGGGGCATCGAGCTGCGCTTTGACATACTGCGCGTCGATGCCCGGATACCAGTTGAACTGCTTCACGATGCCCTGCGCCTGCACCTCGGGGCTGGTCGCGAGCGCGATAAATTCTCTGGCGAGTTTTGCCTGCGCCGCTTTGGCGGGCACCACGTAATACATCGGCTGGCCCGGCATTCCCGGCGCGATCAGCGCGAGCTTCAGCGATGGCGGCACCTTGCCCTGATCTTTCCAGCTGTAAAACATATCCACCCACACCGGGCCCATGGCGATTTCACCGCGGCTTAGCATATCGAGCGTCCCGGCGTTGCCTGGCGTAAAAGTCACGTTCTGGTTAAAGGCTTTGAGTTTTTCGAACGCGGGCGCCCAGCTTTTCTCAACGCTTTTGTCGTACGGCTGCGCGCTGAGACGCGCCGCGTCGGTGCCGTAAGCGTAGATCCAGCCCACCACGAAGCTCACGCCGGACATGCCGTTTTTGATGCCGTTATAGCCAAACGCCTTCGGGTTTTTCTGCGCCCACTGCACCAGTTCGTCATACGAGGCGGGCGGCGTTTTCACCAGATCGCTGTTATACGCCAGCGCCGTCTGGCTCAGGAACATCGGCATCACGTAGCCGTCCACGTTAACGCCAAGCGCATTGCGCGCGCTCTCCAGGGAGACCATTTTTCCGGTGGGGATCTGGTCGCGAAACGCGGCCAGCAACCCTTTTTGCACCAGCTCTCCGCCCGCTTTCTGGTGCACTACCGCCACATCCATATCCCACTGCGCGGCCCCGCTCTGCTGCTGCGCGGTCAGTTTTTCGATAATTTTGTTCGAGCCCGCGTCCCCCGGCCCCGTGCCGACCACGCGAATGTTGACGCCCGGATGGGTCGCCTCAAAACGGGGCGCCAGGAACGTTTTAACGTAATCGACCATATTCTGGTCGCCCGCCGTCGCCACGTTCAGTACCGTTTCCGCCTGCGCGCTGGCCGCCGTCCCGAAAGAAAGCGCCGCCATAAGCGCGAGAGTGGTTTTCGCAAACATGAGATATCCCCGACTGTGTGAGTAAAAAATTACGAATGAAAACGGTGCAGCGCCTGCGCCGGAACATGCAGCGCGACGGCGGCGTTGACGGGCCAGCACTGCGGGCTGTCCGCCTGAATTAACTGCTGACTGACCCGCACGCTGTGGCGATACTGATGGCCCATAAACGCGCTCTGCTCAATCACGCCGTCAAGCGTCAGTCCGGCGCACGGCGCAGCCGCTTGCGCGGCGCTTATCGTCACGTCGCTGCTTCGAAAACACAGCGTCTCCGTCTGCGCCTGCAGGCGGTTGGTCGCGCCCATGAAGTCAGCCACGAAGGGCGTCGCCGGCTGCCGCCAGATGGCCTGCGGCGTGCCGGTCTGCTCAATGCGCCCCTGGTTTAGCACCGCCACGCGATCCGCCATAACCAGCGCCTCTTCCTGATCGTGGGTGACGATAAGCGAGGTAAAGCCGAGCTGCTGTTGCAGGGTTTTGATTTCGTGGCGCACGCTGAGACGTACGCGGGCGTCGAGGTTAGAGAGCGGCTCGTCGAGCACCAGGACATCCGGCTCCACCGCCAGCGCCCGGGCCAGCGCCACGCGCTGCCGCTGGCCGCCCGAAAGCGCGCCGATTTTGCGTTCTTCAAAGCCGGTTAATTTCACCAGCGCCAGCATTTTTCTGATACGCGCCTGAATATCGGCCTTCGGTAATTTACGCACCGTTAGTCCAAAACCGATATTTTGCGCCACCGTTAAATGCGGCCATAAGGCGTAACTCTGAAAGACCATAATAATATTGCGGCGCTCGGGCGGCAGCGTGGTGATATTTCTGCCCGCGAGGAAAATATCGCCGCTATTCACCTCGGCAAATCCGCACAGCGCATTTAACAGCGAGGTTTTCCCGCAGCCCGAGGGGCCGAGCAGCGCAATCATCTCGCCGCGATCCACTGATAAATCAATCCCATGCAGTACGGTATTGTCGCCGTAGCGCAGCGTTAATTGCGACATCTGTAAATAACTCATTCTTTCCACCTGCGTTCCGGCGCGATTTTTTTATCGATGAACACGTGTTCATTGCGCTGTAAAAAAATTGCAACCTCGCCCCGACATGATAGGCGCCTACTTTGTCGCGCCTTTGTGACAATTTAATTAAGTGAGCGATAAAACAGGTGAGAAAATGATTATCGATGTGCTCGGCAGCGGCAGCGCTTTCGCCACGCAGCAAAATACCTCCGCGATATTAATTAAGGGCGACGGACAGTGGCTGGTTGACTGCGGCCCGACTATTCCGCGCGCGCTCTGGCAGCGACAGACCGATATTAACGCCATCGATGTCATCTGGTTTACCCATGTGCATCCCGACCACTGCGCCGGGCTGGCGCCGCTGCTGAACCAGTGGAAAAGCGTCGGACGCGTTAAGCCGCTCGCCATTTACTGTCAGCCCGCCCAGCGCGCGGTGTTGCAGCAGCAGGCGCTGCTGGCGGTCTGGCCGCAGACGACGTTCTGTTTTGCCATCGACTGGCGGGATATTACCGACGACATGGCGTGGCGCGGCTGGCGCATCCGCAGCGCGCCGACCCAGCATGAGATCCCGTGCCGGGCGCTGCGCATCGACGCGGGCGACGCGGCGCTGTTCTACAGCGGCGACGGCAGGCCGACGCCCGACAGCCTGGCGCTGATGGCGGGCGCGACGCTCGCGTTTCAGGAGTGCGCCTCCTGGCAGGCGCTGGACGATGACGCCTCCCACGGCGATTTCCCCTCCTGCCTGACGGTGTGCGAATGCCTGCAACTGCCCGCGCTGGGGCTTTATCACTGCCGGGAGGCGGATATTCCGGCTATCCGCGACGCCTGCGCGCGCCATCCGGCGCTGTTTTTCGTTGAAGAGGGTCAGCAACACACGCTGGCGCGCGCATGAAGCCGCGCCAGACGCGGGGAGCCGTTACGGCGCAGGATGTCGCCGCCCTTGCGGGCGTCTCGCGCGCCGTGGTGTCGCGGGCGTTCAGCGACAGCGGCAGCATCTCGCCCGACACCAAAACGCGGGTGCTGGCCGCCGCCGCCGAGCTCGGGTATCAGGTCAATTTTCTGGCGCAGGGGCTCAACCGCCAGCGCAGCCAGCTTATCGGCGTGGTGGTCGCGCGCATCGGCGATCCGTTTCGCAGCGCGCTGCTGGAGGCGCTGCTTGGGGCGATTTCGCAGCGCGGTTATCAGGCGCTGGTGACCGAGCTTTCCGACGCGAGCGGCCTTGAAACCACGCTGCGCCGCTTTATGCAGTACCGCGTCTCAGGCGTCGTGGTGACCTCCGGCCAGCCGCCGGAGGCTATCGTCAAGGAGTGCGTACAGCATCAGATCCCGGTCGTGGGCATCAACCGTCCGCCTGTCTGCGCCGCGGTGGATACGGTCTGCTCCGACAACGCGCAGGGCGCGGCGCTTGCCGCCGCCCAGTTGTGCGACGCGGGCTGTCAGCGCTTCGGCTGGCTTAACTATCAACACTCGACCTGGGCCGGGCAGCAACGCGGCGCGGCGTTTCTGGCAGCGCTTGGCGCGCGCGGCGTCAGCGTGGCGACGCATGTGACGCGGCTTCTCGCGCCGCAGGAGGGTTACGAGGGCGGGCTGGCGGCGGCGCTCAGCCTGGAAACCCTGCCGGACGGCATTTTCTGCGCCAACGCCCAGCTCGCCTGCGGGTTTCTCGATGGGATGCGGCGGCTGGGGAAAACCGCGCCGCGGGATTTTCATCTGATCGGATTCGATAACACGCCGCAAACGGCTTATGAGGCTTACCAGCTCACCACGCTCGATCAGGATGTGGCGACGCTTGCCGCGCGGGCGCTGGCGGCGCTGGCCGCGCGCGCGCAGCAACCTGGAAGCCCGGCGCGCGTCGACCGCGTGCCCGTGACGCTCCTGCACCGGCGCACGTCGCCACGGGTAACGTAAACCACGGCTTAACCGGAGGCGAAAAACAGAAATTTCCCCTTTACGCGCTCTCGAAACGGGAATATTCGTCTAAGGTTTTCATATGGTTGATTCGCAGTGGTGTGCGCTGCGCCCCTTAAGGAGAATTCATTGATGTCACAATCCGTCACGCGCCGTCCCCGGACGCTGTTTTTCGCCATTCAGGTCGCCCTTAGCGGCGCGCTGCTGGCTTTCTCCACCCTCCCCGCCAGCGCGGAAGAGGCGTCGGGCGCAGAACGCCCCGCCCCGCAATCACCGGACCAGCTTCTCGGCCCGCTGTTTACGGATGTGCAGAGCGCCAAACTCTTCCCCGATCAGAAAACGTTCGCCGACGCGGTGCCCAACAGCGATCCTTTGATGATCCTGGCCGACTACCGTATGCAGCGTAACCAGTCGGGCTTCGACCTGCGCCATTTCGTTGAGCTTAACTTTACCCTGCCGCAGAAAGGCGAAGCCTATGTTCCGCCAGCCGGACAAAGCCTGCGCGAGCATATCGACGGCCTGTGGCCGGTGCTGACGCGCTCGACCGATTCCGCCAGCAAATGGGATTCCCTGCTGCCGCTGCCGAAGCCTTACGTGGTGCCGGGCGGGCGTTTCCGCGAGGTCTACTACTGGGACACCTACTTCACCATGCTGGGGCTCGCCGAGAGCAATCACTGGGATAAAGTGCAGGATATGGTCGATAACTTCGCCCATGAAATCGACGCCTGGGGCCATATCCCGAACGGCAACCGTAGCTACTATTTAAGCCGCTCCCAGCCGCCGTTCTTTTCTTTCATGGTGGAACTGCTGGCGACCCATGACGGCGGCGACGAGACGCTGAAAAAATACCTGCCGCAGTTGCAGAAAGAGTACGCGTACTGGATGGAAGGCAGCGAAAACCTGGCGCCCGGCGATGCTCACGAGCGCGTGGTGAAACTGAAAGATGGCGCGGTGCTGAACCGCTACTGGGACGATCGCGACGCGCCGCGTACCGAATCCTGGCTTGATGACGTGACCACCGCCAAAAATAACCCGGATCGTCCGGCGACCGACATCTATCGCGATCTGCGCGCGGGCGCGGCGTCCGGCTGGGATTTCAGCTCGCGTTGGATGGATAATCCGCAGCAGCTTGGCTCTATCCGCACCACCAGCATCGTGCCTGTCGATCTCAACGCCCTGCTGTTCCAGATGGAAAAAACCCTGGCGCGCGCCAGCAAAGCCGCAGGCGACAGCGCCGGCGCCGCCCGCTATGAATCGCTCGCCAGCCAGCGTCAGCAGGCGATAGAAACCCATCTGTGGAACGCGAAACATGGCTGGTACGCGGATTACGATCTGAAAACCAACAAGGTGCGCGATCAGCTGACCGCCGCCGCGCTCTACCCGCTGTATGTGAAAGCCGCCGCGCAGGATCGCGCCGAGAAAGTGGCGGCCGCGACCCGCGCGCAGCTGCTGAAACCGGGCGGCCTTGTCACCACTACCGAGAAGACCGGGCAGCAGTGGGATGCGCCGAACGGCTGGGCGCCGCTCCAGTGGGTGGCGACCGAAGGTCTGATGAATTACGGGCAGAAAGATCTGGCGATGGACGTCACCTGGCGGTTCCTGACCAACGTTCAGCACACCTATAACCGTGAGCAGAAACTGGTGGAGAAATATGACGTCTCTTCCACCGGCACGGGCGGCGGCGGCGGCGAATACCCGCTCCAGGACGGCTTTGGCTGGACTAACGGCGTGACGCTGAAAATGCTCGACCTGCTGTGCGGCACGGAAAAGCCGTGCGACGACGTGCCGCAGACCCGTCCGGGCAGCGATCGCGCGCCGCAGCAGAAGCAGGAAGGCAAAATGCTGAGCAAACCGGCGGAAACCTCAGCGCCAGCAAAAGCCGACGCCCCGGCTCCGGCAAAAACGGAAACGTCTGCCCCGGCGAAAACCGACACCGCTGCGCCCGCCAGCAATAGCGCCCCTGCTGATAACGCACCGGCCGCGCCGAACAGCAGCGCGCAGGATAACGCCGCTGCGCAACCCGCGCCTGCCCAGTAATTCACACGCTCCACACCACTGCCCTCTGCGGAGGGCAGTTTTTTACTTCCCCCAGCCCGAATATATCCTCCCTGCCAATTCTGCTAGTTGTATCTCTTGTTGTTAACGATAATAATTCGCATTCTTTATTACATCTCGTTACGTCCCTGTCACGCAGGGAGCAGCTGGCAACCAGAGAAGACAACAATGACAATGGCTTTAACCCTGAAACGCTCCGCCGCGCTGTGCGCGCTGGCGCTGGCCGCGCCTCACGCCGCGTTCGCTGAAGACACTATCACCGTAAGCGCCGCCCCCGCGCAAACCGCTACGTCCCCCACCGAAGGCTATACGGTGAAAACCAGCACGGGGGCGACTAAAACCGATCGGCCGCTTAACACCACCGCCCAGTCGGTTTCCGTGGTCACGCGCCAGCAGATAGAAGACCAGGGGGCGCTGTCGGTTAACAGCGCGCTGAATTACACCGCAGGCGCGTTTACCGGGTTCTCCGGCGGGGCAACCCGTTACGACACCATTTCATTGCGCGGCTTCCACGGCGGCGACGTCAATAACACGTTTTTAGACGGTCTGCGTCTGATGAGCGACGGCGGCAGCTATAACGTTTTACAGGTCGATCCGTGGTTCCTTGAGCGTATCGATGTGATTAAAGGCCCCTCTTCCGCGCTCTACGGCCAGACCATTCCCGGCGGCGTGGTGATGGAAAGCTCAAAGCGCCCGCTCTTTAGCCCGGAAGGCCATCTGCGCGCCTCGGTCGGCAATCACAACACCCGCAACACCGCCTTTGATTACACCGACGCCATTAACGACGAGTGGGCTTACCGCATTACCGGCCTGACGAAATACACCGACACGCAGTATGAAAAAACGCGTGACGAACGCTACGCGATTTCTCCGCAGCTGCTGTGGCAGCCGGGCGAATCCACGTCGCTGCTGCTGCGCGCGTATCTGGAAAAAGATCCGTCCGGCGGCTATCACGGCTCGGTACCGGCAAGCGGCAGCCTCGACGCCACCTCGCACGGCAAGCTCGACACAGGCTTCTCGGACGTCGAGCCGGGCAACGACGAATTCAAACGCTACCAGCAGCTCTACAGCTACGCGTTTTCGCACGACTTCAACGACACCTGGTCGTTCCGCTCGAACGGCAGCTACACGCACTCGAATCTGGATCTAAAGCAGGCTTACCAGATCGGCTGGGCCGATGCATCGAAGAACGAGCTGACCCGCTACTACAGCGGCGAACACTCTTCGCTGAACGCCTGGGCTATGGACAATCAGTTAGAGGCGCGCTTTAACACGGGCGACCTCGCGCATACCGTGGTGTTGGGCGGCGAATACCATAAATTCACCAACAATCTCTCCGACGACGCGGGCTACACCACCAGTCTCAACCCGTGGACCGGCGTCTCCGGCGGCGCGGGCGGCTTCTGGTATTACGATCCGCTCGACCCGACCTTCGCCACCCGTCTGCAGGGCCTGCAACGCAAGGATATGAAGCGCGTCTATGAGCAAACCGGCGTTTATCTGCAGGATGAGATGGTCTGGAACCGCTGGCATATGGATCTGTCCGGGCGTTTTGACCACCTGGAAACCAAAAACCGCGTGATCACGCCGTCGGCGGGCACCGATACCACCGATCACCGCAAGGATGATCATTTCAGCGGTCGCGCCTCGCTGCTTTACGCGTTTGAAAACGGCCTGTCGCCGTACCTGAGCTACAGCACGGCGGTGACGCCGCAGGTGCTGACCGACGCCCGCGGCAAGCTGCTCAAGCCCACCACCAGCGAGCAGTATGAAGGCGGCCTGAAATATCAGCCGCCAGGCACGTCCGATCTCTACAGCATCGCCATCTATGATCTGATGCAGAAAGATGTCGGCAACCGCGTCGTGGTCGGCAGCTATTTCGAACCGGCAGGCAAAGTGCATTCGCAGGGCGTAGAGCTGGAGGCGCACACGCAGCTGACGTCGCGTTTCTCCGCTATCGCCAACTACACCTGGAACCATGTGCGCTTTGAAGACGCTATCGACGGCAACAACAAGAACACGCCATACGTAACGCCGGATCAGATGGCGAACCTGTGGGGCCATTATCAGTTCGATTACGGCTTAAGCGCGGGCGCGGGCGTGCGCTACATCGGCAAACAGTGGGCGGATAACGAAAACACGCGTCGCGTGCCTTCCGTCACGCTGGTGGACGCGATGGTTAAAGCCGATTTGGGGGCGTGGAATAGCGCGCTGAAAGGCGCGTTTGTTCAGGTTAATGCGAATAACCTGACCGGACGTGACTACGTGGCGGGCTGCTACGGCACCGGCTACTGCTACTGGGGCGCGGAGCGCAGCGTGACCGCCACGGTCGGCTACGATTTCTGATTCAGACGTAAAAAAACGGCCCCTCGGGGCCGTTTTTTCTGGCAGATTCAGACGGTCCGTATGGACCGTTTTTTAATCCCTGCGTAGCATACGGAAGATCAGCAACACCACAATGGCGCCGACCACCGCGACCAGGAAGCTTGGCAGGTTAAAGCCCGTCACGCTGCCGCCAATACCGAAGAACGTCGCCAGCCAGCCGCCGACCACCGCGCCGACAATACCGAGCACGCAGGTCAGGATAAAACCGCCGCCATCGCGGCCCGGCATGATCAGTTTGGCAATGATGCCCGCAATAAGTCCAAATACGATCCAGGACAAAATACCCATAGTCTCCACCCTCTTGTTTAAGTGTCACAGAATAGCTGGCCGCAACGCGCGGCAAACCGAAGTGGTTCAAGTATAGGTAATAAAAAAGGATTCTTCCGGTAAGCTCGGATTATCCTCATACCAAAATAAATATATTTTAGGATAAATCTTAAGTTTCGGGCGGGCGGGCCGATAACCGTTCACATCTCTCTGTCAGTCATTTGAGGAATCACGCGACGTGAGCAATTACAGTGAGCAGTTTCTGAAGCAAAATCCGCTGGCCGTACTGGGGATTTTACGCGATTTGCAAAAAAGCCAGGCGCCGATCCGCCTCTCCTGGGGCGGCTGGCAGTTTATCAGCCGCATACTTGAGGCGTCGCCGGAACAGCTGGTGCTGGATTTCGGCAGCCAGACGGGCGAAAACCAGGCCGTGCAAAAAGCGAAAAATATCCAGTTCAGCGCTGAAGCCCAGGGCGCCAAGGTGGAGTTTAATCTGCCTGCGCTGAACGTCGGGGAGTTTCAGGATCTGCCTGCCTTTGTCGCCCCGCTGCCGGAAGCCGTCTGGTTTGTGCAGCGCCGCGAGCATTTTCGCATCACCGCGCCGGTGCAGCCGCAGTTCTACAGCCTGGCGCGGATGCCGGACGGCAAACTGTTTCGCGGCCGCCTGCAGGATCTGTCGCTCGGCGGGATGGGCACGCTGCTGGAAGGCGCGATGCCGGAAGGGCTGGAAGCGGGTATGCAGTTCTCGCCGCTGGAGCTGGATCTGCTGGAGTGGGGAAAATTTCGTGTCGACGCGCAGCTGTTAACCATCAGCGAGCGCAAAGTGGTGGACAGTAAAAACGAGACTATCGCCACGCCGCGCCTGAGCTTTCGCTTTTTAAACGTAAGCCCAGGCACTGAGCGCGAGCTCCAGCGCATTATCTTCGCGCTGGAGCGTATCGCCCGGGAAAAAGCCAGCCGGGTGCGCTGATTACATGGCGTTCATCGCCTGCTGCACTTTCCAGATATAACGCGGGGCCTGCGGCGCCGGATGATTTTTCGCGACATGTTCGACAAACTCATCCGGGCTCAGGTCGTTTATCTTCTCAATCGCCGCTTTGCGGTCTGAAGAGAACGTGCGCAGCAGCGCGCCCGCGCCATTCACATAAGAGACCACCAGCGCATATTGCATGGTTTCCGGCGCTTCAATGCCTTTCAGCACGCCATGCTCAAGAATGCTTAAATACGCGGTGCCGAGCGAAATATTGCGCTCCGGGTTTTTCAGCTCGCTGGTCGACGGCTGGCCGCTCCAGCCCATATAGCGGTAGACTTCGCGCCCGGCGGTGGACGCTTTAATCTGCATCAGGCCAACGGCGTTAGATTTACTCACCAGAGTCGGGTTGCCGCCGGACTCCACCGCGATAATCGCCGTCACCAGACGCGGGCTCACGCCCCAGGCGTTGCCGGCTTTTTCCGTAATCGGCATCCACTGCATTGCGCGTTTCACCGGCACCTCGGGGTTCCAGGGCGGATTTTTATAATCCGGCGTGGAAGAACACCCGGCGAGGAACACCACTAACCACATTAACCATCTTAATTTCACGCAACTTTCCTTTCGATATCAGTGCCAAACGACGTATCACATCGGCTGGCCGCGCGGGCAGCCGGATGACAACCGCTAAGGTTAGCGGCATGATAGCGGTTTCGCCTGGTATGTCAGCAAGGATTTGTCATGGTCTCTGTTCATCTCATCGCCCCGTCGGGTTACTGCATTAATCAGGACGCCGCCTGGCGCGGCGTACGCCGCCTCGAAGAGGCCGGAATAGCGGTAAAAAATCAGCAGGTTATCACGCGCCGGATGCAGCGTTTCGCCGGGCGCGACGATGAGCGTCTTGGCGATTTACAGGCGTTAAGCGCATTGTCTGAAAATGCCCCGATCGTGATGCCGGTACGCGGCGGCTACGGGATGACGCGCCTGCTGGAGCGTTTTGATCCGAAGCCCTTGATTGCCCGCCAGCGGGAAAACCCGCTGCTGATTTGCGGCCACAGCGATTTCACGGCGCTACAGATGCTCCTGCTGGCGCGCGGCGACACGGTTACCTTCAGCGGGCCGATGCTGGCCGGTAATTTCGGCGCGCCGGCGATGAATGATTTTACCTGGCGACACTTCTGGCAGGCGCTCACCGAACCGCAATTTACGCTGGCGTGGCGCAGCGACGGCGCGCCCTGTGAAACCGCAGGCACCGTCTGGGGCGGCAATCTGGCGATGCTGGCGTCCATCACCGGCACGCCGTGGATGCCGGTCATCGACGGCGGCATTCTGGTAGTGGAGGACATCAATGAACACCCGTTCCGCGTTGAACGTATGCTGCTGCAACTGCACGCGGCCGGGATTCTGGCGCGCCAGAAGGCGCTGATCCTGGGGAGCTTCACCGCCGCCGCCGTCAACGATTACGACGACGGCTACAATCTTGAAAGCGTCGCCGCCCTTCTGCGCGAGCGGCTCGCAATCCCGGTACTGACCGGCCTGGCGTTCGGCCATGAGCAGGAGACCGTTACGCTGCCGCTCGGCGCGCATGGCGAACTGCGCCACGACGGCGAACGCGCGCAGCTACGCCTCAGCGGTCATCCGGTGTTGCCTGTTGCGGCGCCCGTGGGGTTATGAGGTGAAGGCTACGCCTGAGCAACCCGGCGGCTCAGGGTGAAATGGTGAGCGTGCTGTTTAAGCGGGCCCTCACGCGCAAAGCGGACGCTGGCCCTGCTGCTATTTTGCAAAACAGGGCGCATTAACCTGTTGCTGTCCGCTGTAATGCTTCGTGGCTCCCGAAAAAAGCGGATAAATCGCACCTCGCATTATCGTAGCGCGCACTCTCCGCCATGAAAAAAATCCATCATAAAGCAAGGTGTTATTGAGTTTATTATTTTTGGCCGTATCGTTTAATAATGCTGCATTAACTCAATGGTTTTACTCATCTGTATAGTCTCAGCTAATGAGGATCATCATATTTGAGTTCTTATTTAAACTTCTCATCACAAACGAAATATTTACGCGCCTGTGCAGTGGGATCTGCCGAGTAAATATCTCTGCCGGACTGTTTGCCTGTAATGGCCAAAGCGGCTGCTGTGCGCGGACAGTCAGTGGCGATAGGGTTCAGCGCGGCGCGAAGGATATTAACTCACTTCATTATCGCCTGAGCCTGGCCGCGTGAGGAACCCGCACCTGCCCCGTTTTGCACCGCAGGAAGAAGATCCCCGGCTGATTTCGCTGGCTCGTAAAGGCTCTCCTTTCATTTTTGGGGCCGCAGAAACGCCGCAACGAATAGATGCTGGCAGCGGCGCCCGCCTTTATAGCGCGCTATCCGTTTGAATATACCCACAAAACAAAAAAGCCGGAAAGGATATATTCTCCGCCGTCTCTGCGTTTATCAATTTCAGTTAAAGCCAGAAAAGCCCGTGCCGATAACTTATCTGTTTACGGCGCTTCACGCGGCTCTGTCACCTTATTCAGGACGAGGTTTAAATGTTCAGGAATTTACCTATCAAGAAAAAGTTCTTTTTTGCCTTTGGCGCTGTTTTAGCATTGCTGCTGTTATTGTGCGCGACCTTCTACAATAACTTTTCCAGCATCGTTAATACCAACGCCTGGAACATTCATAGCTGGCGCGTCATTGATAAAAGCCGTGCCCTGACGCAAAGCCTGGTGAATATGGAAACCGGTCTGCGTGGCTATGCGATTAATGGCAAAGAGGAAATGCTGGCTCCCTGGAATTCAGGCAAAGAGGATTTTGGTAAACTCTTGCAGGAAACGAAAGGCTTAACGGCGGATAACCCGGCGCAGCAAAAGCGTCTGAATGATTTGCTTAAGCAGGAGCAAGAGTGGCGGGAAAAGTTTGTCGCTGAATTGCTCGAAAATCGTCGCGCGCTCAATGCCGGGTCAATGTCGCAGGCGGATTTCAACGCGGCCTTTGAAGCCAACACGGGCAAGCCGCAGATGGATCAAATGCGTAAAACCATTGATGACATCGTCAATGACGAAAAAAATCTGCTCAGCGAACGCCAGCATTCTGTCGATTCCGTTGAAACGCAGACCCAGCTGACCTTGTTTATCGGCGCGTTGTCAGGTGTCCTCGTCGCTTCCGCTTTAGGCTATGTCCTTGCCCGTTCCATTACCCTTCCGCTCGGGGAAGCGGTAAAAGCGGCCCAGGCGATTGCCGCAGGCGATCTCTCGACCCGTCTGGTGGCGCATTCAAAAGATGAAACCGGTGTGCTTATCGACACCCTGACCGCCATGCAGGAGCAGCTCAAAAAGGTGGTCGCTGATATTCAGACCGCCGCGTCCTCTATCGACAACGCCTCTAAAGAGGTCGCGATGGGCAATACCGATCTCTCTGCACGAACGGAACAGCAGGCCGCCTCGCTGGAAGAAACCTCAGCCAGCATGGAGCAACTGACGGCGACCGTGAGGCAAAACGCTTCTAACGCGCAAAGCGCCAGCAGCCTGGCGTCCGACGCGTCCGAGGTCGCGAAACAGGGAGGCGAAGTGGTGGATAAAGTCGTCGTCACCATGGCGTCCATTTTCGACAGTTCGAAAAGCGTGGTCGATATTATCGGCACCATTGAAAGCATCGCTTTCCAGACCAATATCCTGGCGCTCAACGCCGCCGTGGAAGCGGCTCGCGCCGGCGAGCAGGGCCGCGGTTTCGCCGTGGTGGCAAGCGAAGTGCGCGCGCTCGCGCAGCGCAGTTCGACCGCGGCGAAAGAGATTAAAGCGCTGATTGAAACATCGAACCAGCGCATATCGGAGGGCACCGACCTGGTCGCGCAGGCGGGCAAAACCATGACCGGGATCGTCACGGCGATCGGCAACGTCTCGACAATTATGTCTGAGATCTATACCGCTTCCGGCGAGCAGGTTAACGGTATTGAGCATGTGGGCATCGCTATCAACCAGATGGATGAAGTGACCCAGCAAAACGCCGCGCTGGTTCAGGAGGCCGCCGCGGCTGCCGCGTCGCTGGAAGATCAGGCGGCGCAGCTAAACCGCTCCACGGCGATTTTTAAACTCGCCTGATATACGGATGCCGTAACGGGATAAGGTTGATGTCCGCTTCCTTCACGACGCGGACATTCAACCTTCAGCAGATCACACTTCCGGCCCTTCCACTAACACCAGCGTGCCTGTCGAGGCGCGGACGCGCATGGCTCTGGCTGCCTGATACGCCGGACTGTCGTAAAAGCGCTTTGCGTCGTCAAACGAATCAAATTCCAGAACGATGTGTTTTTCATGCGCCTCTCCCTCCAGGTTTTCATACTGCCCTGACCAGGCCACGATTTTCGGGTTAAAGGGCTGCATGGCCTGTGCGGCGGCCTCGGCATATTCCGCGTAGGCAGCCGGATCGGTGATAGTCACATGAGCGACCAGATAGCCTTTCTTCATTTTCTTTTCCTTTATCAACAATGGGTTTTACACACGTTAAGCCAGGTGGCTGAACACGCGCAGAACGGGTCAAAGATGCTCTGTATGAACGCCAGCGGGTTGCGGATAGCGCATGGCTTCCTGTCGCTCAATCATCCAGGCCGGGTAATGCGGCGGCAGCGCGCTTACCGCATCCAGACGCGCCAGTTCGTCGGCGGTGAGCGTAATGTTGCTCGCGCCCAGATTATCGGTGAGCTGCTCCCGCCGTTTTACCCCGATAATGACGCTGGTGACCGCGGGGCGGGCAAGAAGCCAGGCGAGCGCTATCTGGCTGACCGATACCGCACGCGCCTCTGCGATAACCCGCATTTCGGCGACGCATTGCCAGGCCCGGTCGCGGTCGACAGGCGGGAAATCGAATGTGCTGCGGCGCGCCCGGTCCGAATTTGCCGGACAGCAAGCCGCCCGCGAGCGGCGACCAGACGAGAAGCCCCAGTTTTTCTTCATTGACCAGCGGCACCAGTTCACGTTCCACGTCGCGGCTGGCAATGGAGTAATAGGCCTGCAATGTTTCAAAGCGCGTGGCATGAAGCGCCTCGCTCAGGCCCAGCGCTTTGCCGAGCCGGCCGGCGGCCCAGTTGGAGACGCCGACATAGCGAACCAGCCCCTGGCGGGTCAGATCGTCAAGCGCGCGCAGCGTCTCCTCAACCGGCGTGACGCTGTCGCTGGCGTGGATCTGGTATAAATCGATATGGTCAACCTGCAACCGCTCAAGGCTCCTTTGCACGGAATCCATAATGTGTCCGCGCGAGGCGCCCCGATCGTTAGGCCCTTTCCCCATCACGCCGCCGGTTTTGGTCGCGAGAACAATGTCGCTGCGCGCCACGCCAAGCGCTTTTAGCGCGATCCCCGTAATACGCTCCGACTGGCCGAAAGAGTAAATATCGGCGGTATCAATGAAGTTAATGCCGCCCGCCAGCGCCTGCGCGATAAGCTGGTTGGCCTCCTCCTGCGCGACCGCGCCGATGGAGGACCACATGCCCGCATCGGCGTTACCGCCGAGCGTCATTGTGCCGAGGCACAGTTCCGATACGAACATGCCTGTCCGTCCGAGTTGTTTATATTTCACGGGATCCCCTTGTTGCGTCAGCGTGTGACGCCCTGGTTATGTGTGGCTTTAACCGGCTGTGGTTCAGCGGGCAGAGGCATTCACCGACGAGAACTGCGCGGCAATCTTCGCCACGCGCGCGCCATAGAGCCGTGCCGTTTCGAGATCCCCTGAAGACATCTCTTCGGGCGATGCATCGGCCGGGGTCTGCGCCATAGGGCCGATATTGGAGCCCATTCGGTTCAGATCGTCGCGCTGCGACGCTTTGGTGTTTGAGGATTTGATATCCATGTTGACCCAGATACCGCCGTGCTGACCGGCCAGCAGAAAGAAATAGGCCAGCGTATTGAGCTTGTCGCCATTGATGCTGGCGCTGTTGGTAAAGCCGCCGAAAATCTTGTTGTTCCACTCGCCCTTAAACCAGGGCTTTGACGAGGCATCGGCAAACTTCTTGAACTGCCAGCTCGGCCCGCCCATATAGGTCGGCGAACCGAACAGAATCACCGCTGCCTCGCGAAGTGTCGCCCAGGCGTTCTCAGGAATATTGCCTTCAGAATCGATAGCGATAAGCGTGGCGCCAGCGCCTTTCGCTACCGCAGCGGCCATCCGTTCCGTATGCCCATAGCCGGAGTGGTAGATAACCACGGCGTTAATCGTGTTGAGGGGATGCGTCATAGTGTCTGCCTTTCATAAAAGTATGCGGATTACGCGGTGTGAAAGTAGTCTATTAAGTATTAATATGGGTATAAATGACCCAAAAAAGAACACACTGTTTCTTTCAGGAATAACAATGAAAAACCTTGAGCCGCTGATGATTTTCGCGCGCGTGGCGGAAATGAAGAGCTTTACGCAGGCCGCGGAAAGCCTCGGGATCCAGAAAGGCCGCGCCTCTGTGGTGGTGCGCGAACTTGAGCAGGAGATAGGCGCCACGCTTTTAAACCGAACCACGCGCACCGTGCAGCTGACCGAAGAGGGGCGGGCGTTTTATAGCCGCGCGCGCGATCTGCTCTCGGAAGCCGATGAACTGAAATCGATGTTTTCTCAGAGCGAGACAGCGCTACGGGGACGCTTACGCGTCGATATGCCGGCGGTGCTAGCGGAGAATGTGGTGATCCCTGCCCTGCCGCAACTGCTGGAGGCCCACCCGGAACTGGAGCTGGAGCTCTCCAGCACCGACCGCCGCGTCGATCTGATTCAGGAAGGATTTGACTGCGTCATCCGCCTGGGGCCGATCGTGGATGAAACGCTGGTGGCCCGCCCGCTCGGAAAATTACGCATGATCAATGCCGCAAGCCCGGATTATCTCGCGCGCGTCGGCGTGCCGCAGACGCTGGATGACCTGACTCGCCAGGGGCACCGGATGGTGCATTACACGCGCAATTTTGGCTCAAAGCCCTATGGGTGGGAGTATCCGACAAAAGAGGGCTATGCCTCGCTGATGCTGCCGGGCGCGGTAAGCGTCAACAGCGTCCAGTCCTATCACCGGGCGGGGCTTGCGGGCCTGGGCCTGATCCAGGGCGGCTATTCCACCCTCGCGCCCTGGATTGCGCGCGGCGCGCTGGTTGAAGTGCTGCCTGATTTGCGTCCAGAGCCGCTGGATGCGTCTTTCGTCATAGCGCACCGGCGCAATTTATCGCAGCGCGTCAGAGCCTTTATGCGCTGGACGGAAGAGATCCTGCAACCGTATTTTGCCTGACGCCCCGGCGCCTGCTCGTTCAGGCGCCGCAGAGACGTAAGACAAATCCCGAACTGTCGCCGGAACACGGCTTTTAGTTCAATACGTTGCAAAATGGTAACCGGATGGACCCTGCCATCTGCTACCCTGACTTTGCACTTGCTCAACGGAAAACCCCGGAAAAGGTCATTCACCATGCTAATTAAACCGATTGATTCATAATTAGTATGGTAAGTTTTTAAAAAACCCATCAGCAGAGGAGATCGCGCACGTTGGACGCCGGGACGATAATTAGTCTTTTTATTCTGGGTTCGGTACTGGTCACCTGCAGTATCCTGTTAAGTTCATTCTCGTCACGTCTTGGTATCCCCATCCTGGTGATTTTCCTGGCTATCGGCATGCTTGCGGGCGTGGATGGCGTGGGCGGCATTCCGTTTGACAACTACCCTTTCGCATATCTGGTGAGTAACCTGGCGCTGGCGGTGATCCTGCTTGATGGCGGGATGCGCACCCAGGCAAGTTCCTTTAAAGTGGCCCTCGGCCCTGCGCTGTCGCTCGCGACCGTCGGAGTGCTGATTACCTCCGGGCTGACCGGCATGGCCGCCGCGTGGCTGTTCCATCTGGACATCATGGAAGGGCTGCTGATAGGCGCGATAGTCGGCTCCACCGACGCCGCGGCGGTCTTCTCGCTGCTTGGCGGCAAAGGCCTGAACGAGCGCGTGAGTTCCACGCTTGAGATTGAATCCGGCAGCAACGATCCGATGGCGGTATTTCTCACCATCACGCTGATTTCAATGATTCAGGAGCATCAGACCGCGCTGAGCTGGCTGTTCCTGGTGCACATTGTTCAGCAGTTCGGGCTCGGGATACTCATCGGCCTGGGCGGCGGCTGGCTGCTGCTGAAAACCATCAACCGTATTCCGCTGCCCTCCGGGCTCTACCCGCTGCTGGCGTTAAGCGGCGGCATCATGGTGTTCTCCGTGACCACGGCGCTCGATGGCAGCGGCATTCTGGCGGTCTATCTGTGCGGTTTTGTGCTCGGCAATAAACCGATTCGCAACCGCTACGGCATTCAGCAAACCTTTGACGGCCTGGCCTGGCTTGCGCAGATTGGCATGTTCCTGGTGCTTGGTCTTCTGGTGACACCGTCACATCTGCTGCCGATCGCCATTCCGGCGCTGCTGCTCTCGCTGTGGATGATTTTCATCGCCCGCCCGCTCTCTATCTTTACCGGCCTGCTGCCGTTTCGCGGGTTTACGCTTCGCGAGCGCGTGTTTATCAGCTGGGTGGGTCTGCGCGGCGCGGTGCCGATTATCCTCGCCGTCTTCCCGATGATGGCCGGGCTGGAACGCGCGAATCTGTTCTTCGACGTGGCGTTTTTCGTGGTGCTGGTCTCGCTGCTCTTTCAGGGCACGACGCTGGGCTGGGCCGCGAAAAAGGCCAAAGTGGTGGTGCCGGAAGTCGGCCGCCCGCAGTCTCGCGTGGGGCTCGATATTCACCCGGAAAACCCGTGGGAGCAGTTTGTTTATCAGCTGAGCGCCGATAAATGGTGCGTGGGCGCGGCGCTGCGCGACCTGCATATGCCGAAAGAGACGCGCATCGCGGCGCTGTTTCGTGAAAACCAGCTGATGCACCCGACCGGCAGCACTCGCCTGCGGGAAGGCGATGTGCTGTGCGTGATTGGCCGCGAGCGCGACCTGCCTGCGCTTGGCAAGCTGTTCAGCCAGTCGCCGCCGGTGGCGCTCGACCAGCGCTTCTTCGGTGATTTTATCCTTGAAGCGGACGCGAAGTTCTCCGACGTGGCGTTTATCTACGGGCTGGATGACCAGTCGGCGGTGGATCAAAACCGCACCATCGGCGAAGTGGTGCTGGCGCTGATTGGCGCCGCGCCTGTCGTGGGCGACCAGGTGGATTTCGCGGGCATGACGTGGACGGTGGCGGAGAAAGAAAATAACCAGATCCGCCGCATCGGTCTGAAAGTGGCCGAAGACGGCGACGACTGACGGCGCCGCACGGCACAAAAGCAAAAGGGAAACCCGCGGGTTTCCCTTTTTTATGGCCTCGGTAACGCGCTTAGCGCGTGCTGACCGGCACGCGCGGCGCCAGCGCGCACATCAGCTCATAGCCAATTGTGCCGCAGGCCGCGGCGACATCGTCGATTTTAATCTCGTTGCCCCACAGCTCTACCGGACTGCCGATGCCCGCCTGCGGGCAAGGCGTGAGATCGACCGCCAGCATATCCATCGAGACGGTGCCGACAATCCCGGTACGCACGCCATCCACCAGCACCGGCGTGCCGTCCGGCGCATGGCGCGGATAACCGTCGGCGTAACCGCCCGCGACAATCCCGATACGCTGCTCGCCGGCGGCGCGGTAGCGGCTGCCGTAGCCCACGGTGTCGCCAGGCTTCAGGGTCTGCACGCCGATAATCTCGCTCTTCAGCGTCATCACCGGTTGCAGACCGCTGGTGGCGATATCCCGCCACTGCCCGGTCGGCGACGCGCCGTAGAGCACGATGCCAGGACGTACCCAGTCGAAATGCGCCTGCGGATGCCAGAGCGCGGCGGCGGAGTTGGAAAGCGAGCGCGGCGCGTCGATGCCTTCCGCCGCCTGCTCAATGCGCACCATCGCCGCGTCAATGCCGTCCGGGCGATCGGCATCGGCGAAGTGCGCCATCAGCGTTATCTGCCCCACATTGGCAATGGTTTTCAGCTGCTGCCAGATGCTGTGCACCCGCTCCGGCGTGAAGCCCAGACGGTTCATGCCGCTGTTGATTTTGAGATAGACATCCAGCGGGGCGTTCAGCTTCGCCTCCGCCAGCGCCTTTAACTGCCAGTTGCTGTGCACGCTGGTGGTGAGCCGGTATTTATCGAACAGCGGCAGTTCATCGGCGTGGAAAAAACCTTCCAGCATCAGGATCGGGCCTTTCCAGCCGCGCTCGCGCAGCAAAATGGCCTCTTCCAGATTAAGCATCGCAAAACCGTCGGTGGCGCCCAGCGCCGACCAGACGCGGTCAAGCCCGTGGCCGTAAGCATTCGCCTTGACCACTGACCAGACGCGCGACCGGGGCGCCGCGCGGCGCACCACCTCCAGGTTGTGACGCAGAGCCTGCAAATCCAGGCTCGCCTGTATCGGACGAGACATGCGGGTTCCTTATCAGGGGTGCGCGCCGTGCAGGCGGTGGGAAGAGGACGGTGTGAAGCCCGGCGCGTAACGGGCCACCGACAGATCCTCAAACGGAATCGCGGGCGTGCGGCCGGAGATGATATCGCTCAGAAGCTGCCCGGAGCCGCAGGCCATCGTCCAGCCGAGCGTGCCGTGCCCGGTGTTGAGCCACAGGTTTTTGAATTCGGTGCGCCCGACCACCGGCGTGCCGTCCGGCGTCATCGGGCGCAGGCCGGTCCAGAATTTCGCCTGTTCGATATGGCCGCCGCGCGGGTAGAGATCGCGCACCACCATTTCCAGCGTCTCCTGACGCGGTTTCAAAAGCTCGGTGTTAAAGCCGACGATTTCAGCCATGCCGCCGACGCGGATACGGTCATCAAAGCGCGTAATGGCGATTTTATAAGTTTCATCGAGCACGGTGGAGACCGGCGCGCCGGTTTCATCGGCAATCGGAATGGTGAGCGAATAGCCCTTCAGCGGGTAAACCGGAATATCCACGATGCCTTTGAGCATGGCGGTGGAATAGGAGCCGAACGCCATGACATAGCCATCGGCTTTAATAACTTCATCGCCGCACTTCACGCCGTAGATGCGCTGGCCTTCAGAGAGCAGTCTGTCTACCGGCGTGTTGTAACGGAACACCACGCCCGCCGCTTCCGCCATCTGCGCGAGGCGCGTGGTGAAGAGCTGGCAGTCGCCGGTTTCGTCATTCGGCAGTTGCAGCCCGCCGGTGAGTTTATGCGCTACTTCCGCCAGCGCTGGTTCCACCTGCGCCAGTTCAGCGGCTTTCAGGAGGCGGAACGGCACGCCTTCGCTCTCCAGCACCGCGATGTCGCGCGAAGCGTTTTCATATTGCTGTTCGGTGCGGAACAGTTGCAGCGTTCCGCCCTGACGGCCCTCATACTGAATGCCGGTGGATTCGCGCAGCGCTTTTAAGCAGTCGCGGCTGTACTCCGCCAGCCGCACCATGCGGCCTTTATTCTGCATGTAGTGGCGGGTGTCGCAGTTGCGCAGCATCTGCCACATCCACTTAAGCTGAAAGTGCGTGCCGTCAAGGCTGATGGCCAGCGGCGCGTGACGCTGGAACATCCACTTGATGGCTTTCAGCGGCACGCCGGGCGCGGCCCAGGGCGCCGCGTAACCGGGCGAGATCTGGCCGGCGTTGGCGGCGCTGGTCTCCAGCGCCGGGCCCGGCTCGCGATCGATAACCGTCACTTCGTGCCCCGCCTGGCGTAAATACCAGGCGCTGGCGACGCCGACAACTCCACTCCCCAGCACGACTACATGCATGTCCTCTTCCTTCTCAGGCTAAAGAATAATTAACTGATTACAAATTGATAACCCAGAAGAAAATATTATTCAACATATGGCTTTTTTATGGTGAACCCTCTCACAACTTTCCGCGTCACAGCAGGGATAGCGCTTTCAGGATCTCCTGCTTCCCTTCCCTGCCCGGCAAAATAAAATTCTGCGACGCCCGGCATTTACCGACAGGCGGGCTCAGGAAATCGCGCAGAAAAAATTTTTGCCGTGGCGCTGATAAGTCGGGGGTGATCTATGCTTGAAATTAAGGCTCTCCCCGGATGAGAGCCGCTAACAATGAGGGCGCGCTGATGGCTACCGTAACTGATTCCCTGAAAAAGGATACCCAACGTCTGAGCGACGGGCCGGACTGGACATTCGAGCTGCTGGATGTCTATCTCGCTGAAATCGATCGCGTGGCGAAACTCTACCGGCTGGACACTTATCCGCACCAGATTGAGATAATCACCTCCGAACAGATGATGGACGCGTACTCCAGCGTCGGGATGCCGATTAACTACCCGCACTGGTCGTTCGGTAAAAAATTCATCGAGACCGAGCGGCTCTATAAGCATGGTCAGCAAGGGCTCGCCTACGAGATTGTGATCAACTCCAATCCGTGTATTGCGTATCTGATGGAAGAGAACACCATTACGATGCAGGCGCTGGTGATGGCGCACGCCTGTTACGGCCACAACTCGTTTTTCAAGAATAACTACCTGTTCCGCAGCTGGACCGACGCCAGTTCGATTGTCGATTACCTCATTTTCGCCCGCCACTACATTACCGAGTGCGAAGAGCGCTACGGCGTGGATGAAGTGGAGAAGCTGCTGGACTCATGCCACGCGCTGATGAATTACGGCGTTGACCGTTATAAACGCCCGCAGAAGATCTCGCTGCAGGAAGAGAAAGCGCGCCAGAAAAGCCGCGAAGAGTATCTGCAAAGCCAGGTCAACATGCTGTGGCGCACGCTCCCCAGACGTGAGGAGGAGAAGGCCGTCGAGGCGCATCGCCGCTTCCCCGCCGAGCCGCAGGAGAACCTGCTCTATTTTATGGAGAAGAACGCCCCGCTGCTGGAGCCGTGGCAGCGCGAGATCCTGCGCATCGTGCGTAAGGTGAGCCAGTATTTCTACCCGCAGAAACAGACGCAGGTGATGAACGAAGGCTGGGCGACGTTCTGGCACTACACCATCCTGAATCATCTCTACGATGAAGGAAAAGTGACCGATCGCTTTATGCTGGAGTTTCTGCACAGCCACACCAATGTCGTTTTCCAGCCGCCCTACAATAGCCAGTGGTACAGCGGCATCAACCCGTACGCGCTCGGCTTCGCCATGTTCCAGGATATTAAACGTATCTGCCAGAACCCGACGGAGGAAGACCGCTACTGGTTCCCGGATATCGCGGGCTCCGACTGGCTGGAAACGCTGCATTTCGCCATGCGCGACTTCAAAGACGAGAGCTTTATCAGCCAGTTCCTGTCGCCGAAAGTCATGCGCGATTTCCGCTTCTTTACGGTGCTGGATGACGATCGCAACAACTATCTGGAAATTGAGGCTATCCACAACGAAGAGGGTTACCGGGCGATTCGTAACGAGCTGTCTGCCCAGTATAACCTGAGCAACCTGGAGCCGAATATTCAGGTGTGGAACGTTAACCTGCGCGGCGACCGCGCGCTGACGCTACGCTACATTCCGCAACACCGCGCGCCGCTCGATAAGGGCCGTCGGGAAGTGCTGAAGCATGTGCATCGCCTGTGGGGCTTCGACGTGCTGCTGGAGCAGCAGAACGAAGACGGCAGCGTGGAGCTGCTGGAGCGCTGCCCGCCGCGGATCAATACGCTCTGACAGCCACGCCCAACAAAAAAGGCTTCCCGAAGGAAGCCTTTTTTATGCGCGCTCGCCGTGTATTAACGGCTGTGCATCGCCAGATCGCCCGGCAGGTTTTTCTGCATCCGGTGCCAGATCTCGCCGCTTTCACGGCCGTAAGTACGGACCACGTCGTAGACCTGATCGTGCTGCCCTTCGCGCGAAAGCGTGCCGAGCTTGTGGTAAAAGCCCAGCGCCAGGCTGCGCGCTTCCGGGTTGGAGAAATAGTGGCGGCCGATGCGGGTGTAAAGCCCTTTCATGCCGTTGAGGATAAGGCCGTAGATCGGGTTGCCGGAAGCGAACGCCAGACCGCGGAAAATGTTGTAATCCAGCTCCGCGAAAGCGTCAGCGTGATCTTCGACTTCATCCGCCGTCGCCAGCACTTCATGCGCGCGATCGGGGTGCATACGCAACGCGGTGCGGATAAAAATCGTCGCGATGTTGGTGCGCACGGAAAGGAGGTTATCGATAAGCTGCGGCACGCTTTCGTGGTCGAGACGCGCCAGCGTTTCGAGGATGTTGAGCCCCGACGTTTCCCAGAAGTTGTTTACTTTCGTCGGCTTACCGTGCTGGATAGTCAGCCAGCCGTCGCGCGCCAGGCGCTGTAGCACTTCGCGCAGGGTGGTGCGCGTCACGCCGATCAGTTCAGAGAGTTCGCGTTCAGCAGGCAGAATAGATCCCGGAGGGAAGCGGTTATTCCAGATGCTTTCAATAATGTACTCTTCCGCGAAACCCGCCGGGCTCTGCGCCTTAATCACCATAATGAGCTTTCCAATACACCTAAGATGCAAAATTCACTCATCATACCAGACGCGCCGGAGCGCAGGTAGCATGACGAAATGTAAAAAAAGGGATCGTGGTTCGGTTTCTGACAATCCCCACCGGCCCGCCATACGCGCCCGCGGCTTGATCGCCGCACCACTGCCGGGTACCCTGCCATGTTAACGAAAAATAACCGTAAAGGATCATGGCATGGAAATTTCATATGGCCGGGCGTTGTACCGTAACTTTTTAGGACAATCTCCGGACTGGTACAAGCTTTGTTTACTTGGCTTTTTGATTCTTAATCCTCTGGTTTTCTGGGTAAGCCCCTTCGCCGCCGGCTGGCTGCTGGTTATTGAGTTTATCTTCACGCTGGCGATGGCGCTGAAGTGCTACCCCCTGCTGCCGGGCGGGCTGTTGGCCGTCGAGGCGCTGTTTATCGGGATGACCAGCGCCGAACATGTGCGCGAAGAGGTGGCGAATAACCTCGCCGTCGTGCTGCTGCTGATTTTCATGGTGGCGGGCATCTACTTTATGAAGCAGTTGCTGCTGCTGATTTTTACCCGGCTGCTGCTGGGTATCCGCTCCAAAACCCTGCTCTCTCTGGCGTTCTGCTTTGCGGCGGCATTTCTCTCCGCGTTCCTCGACGCGCTGACGGTGGTCGCCGTGGTCATCAGCGTGGCGGTAGGCTTTTACGGCATCTACCATCGCGTCGCGTCCAATCGTGAAGAGGGACAAGAGTTAGTGGACGATGCCCAGCTCGACGACGAACGCCGCGCCACGCTTGAGCGCTTTCGCGCGTTTCTGCGCAGTCTGATGATGCATGCGGGCGTCGGCACGGCGCTTGGCGGCGTGATGACGATGGTGGGCGAGCCGCAAAACCTGATTATCGCCCACGCGGCAGGCTGGGGCTTCGGCGACTTCCTGCTGCGCGTCGCGCCCGTGAGCGTGCCGGTGTTCATCTGCGGCATCCTCACCTGTATTCTGGTGGAGAAAACCAAATCGTTTGGCTATGGCGAACCGCTACCGGAGCCGGTGCGTAAGATCCTTCGCGAGTACGACGACAAGAGCCGCCAGAAGCGTACCCGTCAGGACACCATGAAGCTGATTATCCAGGGCCTGATCGGCGTCTGGCTGATTGCCGCGCTGGCGCTGCATCTGGCGGAAGTGGGCCTGATTGGTCTGTCGGTGATTATTCTCGCCTCCTCGCTGTGCGGCGTCACCGACGAGCACGCTATCGGCAAAGCGTTCACCGAAGCGCTGCCCTTCACCGCCCTGCTGACCGTGTTCTTCGCCATTGTGGCGGTGATAATCGACCAGCATCTGTTCGCGCCGATTATCGCGTATGTGCTGGAAGCCACGCCGCATAACCAGCTGTCGCTCTTCTATCTCTTCAACGGCCTGCTGTCGTCGATTTCCGATAACGTGTTTGTCGGCACGGTCTATATCAATGAAGCGAAAAGCGCGCTGCAACAGGGCGTTATCGACGCGAAACAGTTTGAGATGCTGGCGGTGGCGATTAACACCGGCACCAACCTGCCGTCCGTCGCCACCCCGAACGGCCAGGCGGCGTTTCTGTTCCTGCTGACTTCCGCGCTGGCACCGCTGATTCGCCTCTCCTATGGCCGCATGGTCTGGATGGCGCTGCCGTATACGGTGGTTCTGACGCTGGTGGGCCTTGCGTGCGTGCAGTACACGCTGGTGCCATTCACCGACTGGCTGCTGCAAAGCGGCTGGGTCAGCACCCCTGCCGTCACGGCGCTGCTGCATTAATCGCAAATCGGGCCTTCGCGGCCCGATTTTTTGTTTATAGGCAGGGGTTTAATGCGTTATTTTTGATGTCGCTAGTGGCGTCAAAGAGGTTTTCGTTTACACTGCCGGTTCAACGCAGATTGCAGAGATAATCATTATGTTGCGATATTTAAACCAGTGTTCGCGTGGGCGCGGCGCATGGCTGTTGCTGGCGCTCACCGCTTTCGCGCTGGAAATGGTGGCGCTGTGGTTCCAGCATGTCATGCTGCTGAAGCCATGCGTGTTATGTATTTATGAACGTTGCGCGCTGTTCGGCGTTATGGGCGCAGGGCTGGTGGGAGCCATTGCGCCGAAAACCCCGTTACGCCTTGTGGCGATGGGGATCTGGATCTACAGCGCCTGGAAGGGCCTGATGCTCTCCATTGAGCACACAAACATCCAGTTGCACCCTTCGCCGTTTGTCACCTGCGACTTCGCCGCGCGCTTCCCGTCCTGGCTGCCGCTCGACAAATGGCTGCCGCAGGTGTTTGTCGCCAGCGGCGACTGCGCCGAGCGTCAGTGGTCATTCCTGACCCTGGAGATGCCGCAGT
Source organism: Cronobacter universalis NCTC 9529 (assembly GCF_001277175.1). Lineage (NCBI taxonomy): Bacteria > Pseudomonadati > Pseudomonadota > Gammaproteobacteria > Enterobacterales > Enterobacteriaceae > Cronobacter > Cronobacter universalis. The sequence goes on from NZ_CP012257.1 coordinate 2,522,198, forward strand.
GGCTGATAGGCATTTTCGCCGCCTATCTGCTGGTCGCTCTTCTGGTGCTGCTGGCCCAGGCGTTCAAACCGAAAAAACGCGATCTTTTCGGCCGCTACTGAGTCTGTCTCGTCAGCGCCACACCACGCCCACCGCGCCCCGGCCGGTGGGCGTTTTTTTTGGCCACGCGCAGGCATTCCCCTTGCCGCCTGGCTTGTTCCGGATTCCGGCGCCTATACTTAACAGGTGTTTAATTAACGACAGGAGAACGTGATGAATAAGTATCCACTTAACGTCGAAAAAGATGATCCGAACGAAGCGCCGGAATCGGGCGATAAAAGACCCAGTCCGAATCAGAAGTAATCAAAAAGGCCGCTCAGTCGGCCTTTTTTTCGGCGTTTTCTTACAATCGCTGGATTATCGACCAAAAACCGCTTACGTAACTTTACGCTTAAAAACAAAGCCTTAATTACCACTACAATAGATACAGACTATTGGTTCAATCACTATAAAAAGGTGAATTGTATCAAGCTGGCAGATGTGTTATTTGTGTGGGCAGATGATTTTTCGAAGCCCTTTCAGCCCTATGAACCCACTGATTTTACGCGACGACGTTTCTGTTAAAGCGGTACTTGCGCCTTCTGGCGCCCTGCGCGGCGTGTCGCTTATTCGACAGCCCGGCAATGAAACCTGGATGACCATTATCGCGCAGCCGTGCGATCATCTTCAGGAACAAATTGCGCGTTTTTTATCCCTTACTGACGATGAGCACAATACGCTGAGTCAGTATCTCGCGCAATTCAGCGAACCGGAATGACCGGTGATTAAACGTAAATAAATGAAAATGCAATTATTCAGGCGTGCTTAAGAAATATCTCAGGGCACGCTGAGCGAATAATCTGATTTTTTAAAATTGAAGATGCACCGCAATAAACAATAGCTATACTCCCTGTGTCGTAAAAACACGCCCGGAGTATTGTATGGAGATTTCAAGCAGAACTGCGGTTTTACTTAACCTGTTCGCCTTTGCTGGTCTACTCCTTTCCTTATCCGTCAGGTTTGGCTGGCTCTGAGAGGCGCACTGAGCCTCACCGCCGTCAACAGTCCCTTGCGAGCGATGTATCCCCGCTCCGGCGGTGAGAAAATACGTAGCGCTTACGCGCCGGATAAAAAAAGCCGCTAATCAGGAGCGGCTTTTTTATGCATTTCTGTTTAGCGTGGAGAATATTCACGGCTAGCAGAAAATAGCAGCTGAGATTATTCCGCCCAGTCCGTTTTTTTTGATACAGGCTGCCGTTTGAAGCAACAATATTTTGTTATGGTAGAAAATCTCTTTGCAAGCAATGGGTTAGCGCAGGGCAAATCTGCACCATCAGGGTCTTGAATTGTTTTCCGTTAGTTTTTTGCCACATAAATGCCCAACGTCGTATTGTCTGGACAGCTCGCCAAAGTTAGCATCAGCAACTTCTTCGCAATGGCAAAGAGCGTTATATGTTTTATAACTCATCTGACTGCATCTCGTTGTTCCTGCAGGTAAGCGCAGCGCCTTCCTGCGCTTCAAGCGCTACCTTCTGAGGTACTACAGCCAACATATAAGCCAGCGCGATGATGCTATGGGACTAATATAGCGTGTCTACTGTCATCGTGGTTGACTTAAGGCCCACCGTTTAATGTGCCTGCTCCCCTCGTAACAAGGGATCATGATAAACAATAAACCATATGGTTCACTAAAATATTGCACCGTAATTATTATCAAATAGATAAAAGGGCATCAGGAAAGGCAAGTTTATGTTGATGGCTTGTGGGTAACAGAATCTCAACTTAATAGCTTGTAACGTGGCGGTTATGCAGCTAAAATTGGTTAACTTTTTATAAAAATTATGAATGCGGCTTGGTATTTTTTTGATAAACTAAAACCTTTTATTAGCAGTAGTAAAAACCTCTTAAGGACAAACATGACAAATTTCATCAAAACTCTTATTTATGATTTAAAGATAAATAATGCAAAATCGAAGGTTGTCGTATTATTATTTAGATTATCCACGATACATGCAAAAACAAAGATGCTGTATCCATTATCCCTTATTTTTGTAATCCTGAATAAAATAGTAAACGAATTTTTCCTTGGTGTGGAGTTATCCTATCATTTAAAAATTGGAAAAGGCTTTAAAATATGGCATGCAAATTCTGTAATTATTAACAGGAGCTGCGTTATAGGAGATAATTTTGTCATCCGCCAATGCTGTACGCTTGGGGGAAACAAAAGAGGAATAGATATACATTTCAAAGTCGGGAACAACGTAGAAATGGGCGCGCATTCATGCATCATCGGAGATGATATTGAAATTGGTGATAACGTTAAAATTGGTGTAGGAACACTTGTGATGAAAAGTGTTCCATCAGATAAGACAGTAATTTCAAGTAATAAAATGATCATACTCGATAAATGAAGGGTTTTTCCTTATTTATAACCGCGCCTGGTCCGAAAAGTACAGGTCGGCGCGGTTACACAGTAGGCCACTTTTAGGGAAAGTTTATCATATATTCAAGGCGTACTCGCTGTATACCTGGTGTTGGTATGGCGGCTCAGTCACCACCGGTGCCGCCCCGCAAGATAAAAGCCTGAGTAAATGAACTCATGACACCATCTATATAAACAGCCACAGGCAAAGGATAAAGTTGCCCCAGATATCATTTTTACTTTGTTAACAGATAATGCATTTAAAGTTGTGGAAGTTTTGATATCTGTATTATACACGAAATCAGTAACATTCTTTTTATCTACATTATAAATTATGTGTTTATCACCCAGGCTAACGGTAATACCATCACCTGATGTCGCTCCCCAGTTTACTTCGATCAAGGTGTGGAGTTTCTAATCAACATTTCTCTTTTTTGTCGTGATATACTGAAAACACCCTCAAGACATTTTTTTGATCTCTGACCGCTGTAAAAAACTATTTGAATATTTTTTAAAATAAACATTCGTCTCAACCTTGATCGTTAAAATTTGCTGCAAAAAACTCTTTGGTAAAGTAAAAAATTCAGAAACACATCCCATTTGAATAGTAAGCCTCCCAGATTAGCCTCGTCAGTTACCTGACTTCGTAATACAGTCTGTGTGACGTCTGGTTTTTCAGGACGGTTTTCCCTGGATGCCCCTCAATACATTGCAGAAAATGTTTGCAGAATAACGCGCGCTGGGTTTCCCCATGATCGGGGAACTGTTCAGGAAATCAATTTCAGTGTGCCATTACACAGTTCGGCGCAGATGGTTTACAGCGTTTACGGGAAATGGATGATCGATAACAATGTGGATCAGATGAGCATACTGAACGCTAATTTTGGAGGAAATGCCCCACAGATGCCCCAGGCAGTAAATCAGAAGTAATAAATCCCTTTCATATCAACGCTTCAATCTGCCCAGTCCGGTTTGTTTAAAATGTGATCCTGCCAGTCACGCACTACCGATTCTTTAACCGCAATATGACGCACTGAAATACGTTCGGCGTGCATCGCGGCTTTTGAGCCGGCGCGCAGCGGGTGCCACTGAGGCAGGTTTTTCCCCTCGGCCAGCAGACGGTACGCGCAGGTGGGCGGCAGCCACTCGAAGGTCGGCAGATTTTCGCGGGTCAGTTTAATGCAGTCCGGCTCATACTCGAAGCGCCGTTCATAGTTGCGGCACTGGCAGGTTTTAATATTGAGCTGACGACAGGCGACGTTGGTGAAATAGATTTCGTCGGTGTCTTCATCCATCAGCTTATGCAGGCAGCACTGACCGCACCCGTCGCAGAGCGATTCCCACTCGGCGTCGCTCATCTCATCCAGGGTTTTACGCTGCCAGAAAGGCGTATCGGTCATAACGGTGTCCGCGCATCAAAAATTAAGCTGCACCTTATAAACACTCTGACGCCAGGATGCAAGTTTTGCCGCCCTGCGGGCGGCATCTTTACAGAACCCGTGTGGTCAGCGAGTGATTGTCAAAGGCGATATCCAGCGCGTCGCCGCTGGTGAGCGGGCCGACGCCTTCCGGCGTGCCGGTGAGGATCACATCCCCTGCGCGCAGCGTGAAGAAACGACTCATATAAGCGATAAGCGGCACGATCTTGTGGATCATATCAGCGGTGTTGCCGCTCTGGCGCACCTCGCCGTTGACGCGCAGGCTCAGCGGCGTGTTTTGCGGATCGCCGGTAAACTCCCCGGCCGGAATAAACCCGGAGATTGGGCAGGAGTTATCAAACGCTTTCGCTTTCTCCCAGGGCTGTCCGGCCTTTTTCATTTTGCCCTGAATATCGCGAAGCGTGAGATCGAGCGCGACGCCATAGCCCGCTATCGCTTTAGCGACATGCTCATCGCTCGCCTGACGGAGCGTTCCGCCAATCAGTACCGCCAGTTCAACCTCATGATGCACCGAGCCGAGCCCCTGCGGCAGCACGAGCGGCTGGCGCAGATCGCACAGCGCGGTTTCAGGTTTGATAAACAGTACCGGCTCTTCCGGCGTGGCGCTGCCCATCTCCTGAATATGCTTTGCGTAGTTGCTGCCGACGCAAACGACTTTACTGACGGGATAATCAAGTAGCGCGCCCTGCCAGTGATGATGTTGGTACATAGCGTCCCTCTGTGTTCGATGATAAGACAGTACGTAACTATTCGTCCCGGCAGCGCAAAAAGTCAAACCGCGCGGATGCCGACGCAAAAAAAGCGCCGTATGAAACGGCGCGTGGGACTATTTTTTACCGAGCGATTCGAGATGCTGTTTTAGCAAATTTTCCTGCGGCGGCGGGATCTGTAAATAATAGCCCTGATCTTTGAGCGCCTGTTTCACTTTTTCGAGATCGGCGTTGGCTAATTTTTTACGACCGTCCAGCGGAAGCATCATAGTCATAATTGGCTGGCCGAAACCGGCCAGCAATTCTTCCGGCACACGCGAAAAATCGTCTTTTTTTTCAACATAAAGATAAGTTTGCTCGCGGCGCGCGCTTCGATAGATCACACAAAACATGTTTTTACTCTAATTTAGCCAGATGGTTACTTGCCTGAATATAAGGCTGACTATAACATGCCTGATGTGCTTCGGAATATCATCCCACTGCGGTGGGGATTTAAACTGAATTGAGTAAGGCCAGGATGTCAAACACGCCCATCGAGCTAAAAGGCAGTAGTTTCACCTTATCAGTGGTTCATTTGCATGATGCTCACCCCGAGGTTATTCGCAAGGCGCTTGAAGAAAAAATTGCTCAGGCGCCGGCCTTTCTCAAAAATGCGCCGGTGGTGGTGAATGTTGCAGGGCTTGACGGGTCGATAAACTGGCAGCAGTTACATCAGACGTTTATCGACAGCGGGCTGCATCTGGTCGGCATCAGCGGCTGTCAGGATGACGCGCTGAAAGCGGAAATTTCGCGTGCGGGCCTGGCGCTGCTGACCGAGGGAAAGGCCAGCGCGCCGCGCGCCGCCGCACAGCCCGCTGAAGCGCCCGTGCCGCCTGCTCCCGCGGCAGCGCTGCGTACCCGGTTAGTCGATCTGCCGGTGCGTTCCGGCCAGCGGATCTACGCGCCGGGGGCCGATCTGGTGGTCACAAGCCACGTCAGCGCGGGCGCAGAGCTTATCGCGGATGGCAATATTCACGTCTACGGCACCATGCGCGGGCGCGCCCTCGCAGGCGCCAGCGGCGATAAAGAAGCACAAATATTTTCAACAAATCTCGCGGCGGAACTGGTTTCCATCGCCGGGGTTTACTGGCTGAGCGATCAAATCCCGGCCGAGTTTTACAACAAAGCGGCACGCCTGCGTCTGGCCGACGGCGCGCTGACGGTTCAACCATTAAATTAAGCCCTTTTAACAAGGAATTCCTTTATGGCACGCATTATTGTAGTTACATCAGGTAAAGGGGGCGTTGGCAAAACCACCTCCAGCGCGGCCATCGCTACGGGTCTGGCCCAGAAGGGAAAGAAGACTGTAGTTATCGATTTCGATATCGGCCTGCGTAACCTTGATCTGATCATGGGTTGTGAACGCCGTGTCGTATACGATTTCGTGAACGTCATTCAGGGCGATGCCACGCTGAATCAGGCGCTTATCCGCGATAAACGTACCGAAAGCCTCTACATCCTGCCTGCGTCCCAGACGCGCGACAAAGACGCGCTGACCCGCGAAGGCGTGGAAAAGGTACTGGATGAGCTGAAAAAGATGGAGTTCGACTTCATTGTCTGCGACTCCCCTGCCGGTATTGAAACCGGCGCGCTGATGGCGCTCTATTTTGCTGATGAAGCCATCATTACCACTAACCCGGAAGTCTCCTCCGTACGCGACTCCGACCGTATCCTGGGTATCCTCTCTTCCAAATCGCGCCGCGCCGAAAATGGCGAAGCGCCGATTAAAGAGCATCTGCTGTTGACCCGCTACAACCCGGGCCGCGTCAGCAAAGGCGATATGCTCAGCATGGAAGATGTGCTGGAGATCCTGCGTATTCCTCTGGTGGGCGTTATCCCGGAAGATCAGTCCGTGCTGCGCGCCTCCAACCAGGGCGAACCGGTCATCCTTGACGCCACATCCGACGCAGGGAAAGCCTACGCCGATACCGTTGATCGCCTGATGGGAGAAGAACGCCCTTTCCGCTTCATTGAAGAAGAGAAGAAAGGTTTCCTCAAACGCCTGTTCGGAGGATAAGTTATGGCATTACTCGACTTTTTTCTCTCCAGAAAAAAGAACACCGCGAATATCGCCAAAGAGCGCTTACAAATTATTGTTGCTGAGCGCCGTCGCAGCGATGCTGAACCGCATTATTTACCGCAGCTGAAGCGGGATATTCTGGAAGTAATTTGTAAATACGTTCAGATTGATCCGGAAATGGTCACCGTTCAGCTGGAACAAAAAGGCGACGATATTTCGATTCTCGAACTTAACGTCACTTTACCGGAAGCGGAAGAGACGAAATAACGATAAAAAATACCCCGGCATGCCGGGGTATTTTTTTAGCTGCTTCACTGTATATATTCTCAGTGAATTTAACTTTCCCTGTAAATAATTACAGGTCATGCCATTAATAATGTTGCAGCAGCGTTTTTAACGCATCGCCTAATAACTCGCCGCGCCAGCCGCTGATTAATTCCGGTAGCTGATTCTGCGGTTTCAGCTTCCAGTGCCAGTTCAGCAACTGGTTAATCTGGCGGCGCGACGCCATCAGCTCGGCGCTGATCTTGTGCGCCTCGCTCGTCTCCTGCACCAGCGCTTTGATCTCTTTGAACACTTTGCGATAGCCCGGCATGTCGACCAGATTCGAGAGCGGCTCCGGCAGGGCATCTTCCGGCAACGCCTGCGCTTCGCCGACCAGCGCCAGCAGCGTCTTGCCGTGGAAGCGGATTTCGCTGCCTGACAGCCCCAGGCCGTCGAGTTCGCCAAGCGAGCCCGGCATATGGCGCGCCACTTTCCAGAGGTTTTCTTCACGCACCACGAAATTCACCGCCATATCGCGCTCGCGCGCTTTGCGCAGGCGCCAGCCCGCCAGCAGCTTCAGGCAGGCGAGCTGACGTGGGCGCAACTGCCAGGCGTTGGTGATTTCACGCCACGCCTCGTCAGGATCGAGCACCTCGCCGCGGCGCTGGGTCATCAGGCGGCATTCGTTAATGGCGGCGGTCAGCCAGCCGGCGTCGCGCACCTGCTCCATCAGTTTGTGGGCAATCGGCAGCAGATACCAGACGTCCGCCGCCGCGTAATCGCACTGGCGCTCCGTCAGCGGGCGCGCCAGCCAGTCGGTACGCGACTCGCTTTTATCCAGCGCCACGCCGGTGTGATGTTCCACCAGCGTCGCAAAACCGCAGGAGAGCGGATGACCGACAAATGAGGCCAGCACCTGAGTGTCGATAAACGGATCGGGCATCATGCCGAACGCGTTCTGGAACACTTCCAGATCTTCGCTGCCCGCATGGAGGAATTTGTTGACGTTTTGATCCTGCAACAGCGCCTGAAAAGGCGCCCAGTCGGTAATGGTCAGCGGATCGATCAACGCGACGTTTTCGCCGTCATACAGCTGGATGAGCCCCAGCTGCGGATAGTAAGTACGGGTACGGACAAATTCGGTGTCCAGCGCCAGGGCGCGCTGCGTGCGTGCGGTCTCGCACAGCGTCGCCAGCGCGTCATTGGTGGTAATCATCTGGTAATTCAAATCGCTCTCTCTTTGTCTGCGCCCATAAAAAACGCCGGTAGAACCGGCGTCAGGGCGACGTGATTGCAGCTCAGGCGGTATTGTCGCCCGCCCGGCGCGCTTCGTCACGTAGTTCTCGTCGTAAAATTTTGCCGACGTTGGATTTTGGCAGCTCAGTGCGAAATTCCACCTGTTTCGGTACTTTATAACCCGTCAGGTGACGGCGACAGAAGGTAATCAGCGCCTCTTCCGTAAGCGACGCCTCTTTCTTCACCACGAAGATTTTCACCAGCTCTCCGCTGGCTTCCGACGGCACGCCCACCGCCGCGACTTCCTGCACGCCGCTGTGCTGCATCACCACATCTTCGATTTCATTCGGATAGACGTTAAAACCGGAGACCAGAATCATATCTTTTTTGCGATCGACGATGCGCAGGAAACCTTCTTCATCCATTACCGCGATATCGCCGGTGCGCAGCCAGCCGTCCTGGATAATCTCATCGGTGGCGTCGGGGCGCTGCCAGTAACCCAGCATCACCTGCGGGCCTTTAATGCACAGCTCGCCAGGCGCGCCAGGCGCCACTTCGTTGCCCTCGTCGTCAATCAGTTTGACTTCGGTGGACGGCACCGGCAGGCCGATGCTGCCGCTGTGGTAGTCGATGTCGTGCGGGTTGACGCTCACCAGCGGCGAGCACTCCGTCAGCCCGTAGCCTTCCAGCAGGAACTGGCCGGTCAGTTTCTCCCAGCGCTCCGCGACCGCCTGGTGCACCGGCATGCCGCCGCCCGCCGAGAGGTGCAGCGAGGAGAAATCGAGCTTGTGGAACTCTTTATTATTCAGCAGCGCGTTAAACAGCGTATTCACGCCGGTCATCGCGGTAAACGGGTATTTGCCAAGCTCTTTCACCAGCCCCGGGATATCGCGCGGGTTGGTTATCAGCACGTTCTGGCCGCCGAGTTCGATAAACAGCAGGCAGTTCATGGTGAGCGCGAAAATGTGGTATAGCGGCAGCGCGGTGATCACCAGCTCTTTGCCGCGATGCAGCAGCGGGCCGTATGTGCCGAGCACTTGTTCGAGATTGGCGAGCATATTGCGGTGCGTCAGCATCGCGCCTTTCGCCACACCCGTGGTGCCGCCGGTGTATTGCAGGAAAGCCAAATCGTCTGGCGTCACTTCCGGCTTGATGTACTGCATCCGGTAGCCGTTATGCAACGCGCTGCGAAACGAAATGGCGTCCGGCAGGTGATACTTCGGCACCAGGCGTTTCACATACTTGACCACAAAGTTCACCAGCGTGCCTTTGGCGGTGGAGAGCTGGTCGCCCATGCGCGTCAGAATGACGTGCTTCACCTGGGTTTTATCGACCACTTTTTCCAGGGTGTGCGCGAAGTTGGAGACAATCACAATCGCGCTGGCGCCGCTGTCGTTAAGCTGATGCTCCAGCTCGCGCGGCGTGTAGAGCGGGTTGACGTTCACGACGATCATCCCGGCGCGCAGAATGCCGAACAGCGCCACGGGGTATTGCAGGAGGTTAGGCATCATCAGCGCCACGCGATCGCCTTTTTGCAGGCCCAGGCCCTGTTGCAGCCAGGCGGCGAAGGCGCGGCTGCGCTCTTCCAGCTTACGGAAGGTCATTACCTCGCCCATGTTGGTGAAGGCAGGCTGGTCGGCGTAGCGTGTGCAGGATTGCTCAAACAGATCCACCAGGGAGTGATAACGGTCCGGGTTTATCTCCGCCGGAACATCCGCCGGATAACGGTTAAGCCAAACCTTCTTCAATGCGTCACCTCTGAATGTATTATTCGTCGTCATCACAACCCCAAAACAATAAACACGGCGTTAACATAATATTAACTCATTGTACCAGTTTATTAATTCACCTGATTTAAGGTTGCGAAGCGCGTCACTAATTATTTTTGTTATGCCGATAAAACAAATAAACAGCGGACCGGCCGCTGTTTATTTTATTTACTAAATCAATGTGTTACTCAGTTACTACGGTCTGAACCTGTGCCGGGCCGGGATTATACCAGCCCCACGGACCATAACCATAACCCCAGCCGGGACGCGGCCCCCACATCCACGGATCGATGGGCTGCGGCGGCATTACCACCTGCTGCGTCACGCGCCAGCGCTTAAAGCCGTTCACCTGCATCACCATAAATTTGTACGGGCTGGCGCCGATTTTGCCGTCCGCCGTACCGGTAATGGGGCCAACCACCGTCACGAGCTGATTACGGAAGTCCACCGGGTCGAGAAAGCCGCCAACGTCGGCATAGATGCGTCCTCGCGACGGCTGGCCGAGCAGCGGCCGCGCCGCGCTGTCGAGCGGCAGCGTGGCTATTTCAAGGCGGGTTTTGCCCTTCTCGTTATCGACATTCACCACCCGCCCGCCGAAGCGCGCCTCCTGCCCGACGTAGAGCTGCGGCGCGTTCATCACGCGCACCAGATCCTGCTGCGGCGTCGGACTGGTGCCTTTAATCGCGTCGGGAACGCTGACGCACCCACTGACGAGCAAAACGCTCAGCGCCAGAAACCCACTGCGCATCATTGATTGTTGACCCACCATAAGCGACTCCTTAAACCCGCCCGCGGCTCGCGTCGGGATGTTATTCCCGGCCTGGCAATTTTTTCCACGCCACTTCGTTGCGCAGATAGACCGGTTCTGCATGTTCGACCGCGACAACGCGCTGTTGTTCGAACAACCGGCACGCCAGCGGCAACATATCTTCCGCCGCCGGGAGCGTTACCTGCCCGTCGGTAAGCGTAAGCCCGCTGCCGTTCGCCATATCCGGCCACGCCTGCCAGCCGGTGCCGACCGTCGCCCACGCGCCGCTGAGCGCTTTCAGGCGTTCCGTGACGGCTTCAGGTTTGAGCACCGCTTCGGTCTCTTCGCCGTGCCAGACGCCCTGCTCATCGCGCTGGTATTCGGCCCAGTAGACTTCGCCCATGCGCGCGTCGATCGCCGCCAGCACGCGAGTCGCGCCGCTGACGCGCCATGCGCCCTGGGCCATGGTCATCAGCGTCGAGACGCCGACCATCGGCAGTTGTGCGCCGAGCGCCAGCCCCTGCGCGATGCCAATGCCGATTCGCACGCCGGTGAAACTTCCCGGCCCGCGGCCAAAGGCCAGCGCGTCCATCGCCGCCAGCGCAACGCCGCTTTCGGTGAGGATTTCACTGACCATCGGCAGAATACGCTGGGTGTGCTCGCGCGGGCAGAGTTCAAAAAGGGCGGACGTTTTACCGTTGTCCCACAAGGCGACGGAACAGGCCTCGGTGGCGGTATCAATAGCCAGAATTCGCATGGATCAATAACACTCTTACGCGTCGTGGTGGTTCAAAAAGGGGCGCATCTTATCACAGTCTGGCGCAAATTACTGCCGCGCCGCGTCGGTGAGAAAGCGCGCCGCCTCGCCGATATCGCGGGTGCGCGGCGTCGGCGGCAGGCTTTTCAGGAACACGGCACCGTAGGGGCGCATCACCAGGCGGTTGTCGCAAATCACCAGCACGCCGCGGTCGTCGACGTCGCGGATAAGCCGCCCGACGCCCTGCTTGAGCGTGATGACCGCCTCCGGCAACTGGACTTCATCAAACGGATCGCCGCCGCGCAGGCGACAATCTTCCATCCGCGCTTTCAACAGCGGATCGTCCGGCGAGGTGAACGGCAGTTTGTCGATAATCACCAGCGACAGCGCGTCGCCACGCACGTCTACGCCTTCCCAGAAGCTGCTTGTCGCCACCAGCAGCGCGTTGCCCGCGCTAATAAACTGCTCCAGCAGCTGGCTTTTGCTGGTTTCGCCCTGCAAAAGCACCGGCAGCGTCATGGTGGCGCGGAATTGCTCGGCCAGGTCACGCATCATCGCGTGTGACGTGCAGAGCATAAAGCAGCGCCCCTGGTTGGCTTCAATCAGCGGTTGTAACATTCGCGCCAGCGCTTTTCCGGCCTGCGGCTGGTTAGTCTGCGGCAGGCCGCGCGGCACGCAGAGCAGCGCCTGGCGGGCATAATCGAACGGGCTTGGCAGCAGCAGGGTTTGCGCCTCGTGAATACCAAGCCGATCCGTGAAGTGATGCAAGTCGTCATTCACCGAGAGCGTGGCGGAGGTGAAAATCCAGCTGCCGCCCTTTTCGGCGATCACGTCCTGGAATTTATCCGCGACGGTAAGCGGCGTGAGGGCCAGCGTAAAGTGGCGCGAGTTGCACTCATACCAGTAGCTGTAGCCCGGCTGATTGATCTCTTTTAAGCGTTTAAGGCGCGCGCGGTAGAGCGTGGCGCGCTCAAAGGCGGCGTCCAGCAGCGCCGAGCGGCCAAGCGACAGCTTCGCCACGTCGTAGCAGAGCTCCAGCGCGTCATCGAGCAGCAGCAGCGCGCGGCTGATGGAGGCATCCGCCAGCAGTTCGCGCAGGTTGCCGCGAAAGCCGGGGTCACCCAGCTGGAGCCTGAAATCCTGCGTGCTTTGCGCCAGACGGTCGGCGCACTTTTGCAACTGCTGGGTATCTTTCACCTCGGTGCGGTAGGCGATGATAATGTCTCTCGCGAGATCAAGCAGCTGGCGGCTGGAGAGCGACTGGCCGAAATACTGGCTGGCGATATCCGGCAACTGATGGGCTTCGTCGAAAATAATCACCTCAGCCTCCGGGATAAGCTCCGCGAAGCCGCTCTCTTTGACCACCATATCGGCGAGAAACAGGTGATGGTTCACCACCACCACGTCGGCTTCCATCGCCTTTTTACGCGCTTTCACCACAAAGCAGTCTTTATAGAGCGGGCAGTCGGTGCCAAGGCAGTTATCGTTGGTGCTGGTGACGAGCGGCCAGACGGGGGCGTCTTCCGCCACGCGTCCGCAGGTGCTGATATCGCCATCGACGGTTTCGTTGGCCCAGCCGCGCAGCTGGATAACGTCGCTCAAGGTCTGTACCGGCAGATCGCCGCCCGCCAGCGCCTGTTGCTCCAGGCGCTCAAGGCACAGGTAGTTGGAGCGCCCTTTCAGGAGCGCCAGGCGGCCTTTGTACTCCAGCGCTTTGGCGACCGTGGGCAGATCGCGGCTGTAGAGCTGATCCTGCAACGCTTTCGAGCCGGTGGAGACAATCACTTTCTTACCGGCGCGCAGCGCGGGCGCCAGATAGGCGTAAGTTTTCCCGGTCCCGGTGCCCGCTTCCACCACCAGCGGCTTCGCGGCCTCAATGGCGGCGCTGACCGCCTGCGCCATCTGGCGCTGCGGCTCACGCGGTTTAAAGCCGGGAATCGCGTTGGCCAGCTGGCCATCTGCTGCAAAATCGTCTGTCACACTGCCCCCTGGTTAAATTGCCAGTGATTATGTCAGGGCGGCCACGCTTACGCCAGCCGAACAGATGACGGCGCTCGCGCTTTATGGCAGGCTTGCACCCTGCTAAACAGAACAGGAAAAGGAAACAGCGATGACAATCGTGCGTATCGATCCCGCAGATCGTTGGTCTGACGCGGTGATTCACAACCAGACGATTTACTACACCGGCGTGCCGGAAAATCTCGATGGCGACGCTTACGAACAAACCGCCAATACGCTGGCGCAAATCGACACCCTGTTAACCGCGCAGGGCAGCGACAAATCCCGCATTCTTGACGCCACGATTTTTCTGGCCGACGGCGACGACTTCGCGCTGATGAATAAAGCGTGGGATGAGTGGGTGGTGGCAGGCTGTGCGCCGGTACGCTGCACCGTGCAGGCCCGCCTGATGAATCCGCGCTATAAAGTGGAAATCAAAATCATCGCCGCCGTGTAATACCCATGGCCGTCACCGTTCGCCGGTGGCGGTTTCTTCTCTTTCTGTCTTCTGCGTGTTTTCACATCGCAAGGCGCCTTGCGCCAAAGAACGAGCCAGCATCCTACGCGCCAGCATACCAGCCAGCAGCGTCAGCGCGACGCCGCCAACCAAATCAACAAAAAGATGCCGGCGCAGCTGCAAAATCGACACGCCGATCGCCGCGCCCCAGAGCACAGCGGCCAGCGTATAGCGCCACTGTCCGCGTTTACTGATGCCCCAGACCATCAGCAGCGTGAGCGCCATATGCAGCGACGGGAAGCAGTTCTGCGCAGAGTCCACCGCCAGCAGGATACGCAGCGCGTCAGCGCTGATGCCCTCGCCGCTGACGGCGGGGTACGCCATCGTCGTGGGCCACGCCAGATAGATAGCTCCGGCAAACAGCGCCGCCAGTTGGGTCGCGCGCATCAGCCATTTCACTTCTGCGCGCGGGGTCAGCCAGTAGCCTGCGGGAACGAGCAGGAAAAACGACATATAGAGCCAGATGGCCGAGGGCGTGAAATCCAGCAGCGTGTCGAACCACAGCGGCGGCAGCTTATGTCCGGCGCGCTGGAGCAGATCGGTCGTGAAATAGACCACGCCGACGCTTCCCCACCCCAGCAGCAGGGATTTCAGGCGATAACCCGTTTCGTTCATACGCGCTTCCTCATGCGCACGATACGCCGCCGCTTGGCCCCGGCGGCGGCTTCCGGGACCTGCGATAAAAGCGTCCAGTGGAGGACGCCGCACGCCACGCCCTGTTGTTCAAAAAGCGCGATCAGCGCGGCCTGCGCCTGCGCGCGCTGCGCGTCGTCGGCCTCGACGATAAGCGTCAGGCGCTCCGCGCCGTGCTGGATAAGCCGGTAATCCGCCGAGAAGGGCAGAACGCGCGCCAGCGCCCGGTTGCAGAGATCGCCGAAAATCGCGCGCTCGCCGCCCTGGCCATCCGGCAGCAGGAGTTGATCGTCCTCTCGCCCTTCAATATGCGCCAGCGCCAGCGACGGATCGCCGCAGGCGCACGGCGTCTCGCGTACCGCCAGCACATCGTCCAGCCGGTAACGCACGATGGGCTGCGTGGTGCGGGTAAAATCGGTAATGACCGGGACAAAACGGCGCGCATCCAGCCACTCTTTTTCAACATGGATAAACGCCTCGTTCAGGTGCAATACCCCGTGCGCGCAGGTGGCGGCGAGAAAACCTTCGGTCGCCTGATACACTTCGCCGACGTCAGGAAAAACGTTTTCCAGCAGCGCGCGGTCCTGCGCGTCGAGCACTTCCGCCACGGAAATGACTTTCTTTGGCGCAATCTTCAGCTCGCCTGCCTGGACGGCCAGTGCCAGCGCGCGCAACACCTGCGCAGGCGCAACGATAATCGACGGCGATTCGGCTTCAAGCCGTGTGAGCAGCGCCTCGAAGGGCTCAAAGAGATCGTAAAAACCGAGGCTCAGCCAGCGGCTATTCACGCTCTGATAGAGGTTATTATCGGCGCGCAAAAAGAGCGCCACCCGCTCGCCTGCAAAGAGGCCGTCAGGCAGCATTTTCGCGAGCATGGCGCCTGCCCACAGCGCCTGTTCCTGCGGGCTGACCGCGAAAATCCCGCGCCGCCCGGATGTGCCGCTCGACAGTCCCACGCTGTAGCGCCCGACCGTCGGCGTAAAATTGCGGTCGTTTTCGCTCTTAAGCGCGCACGCCATCACGTCCGCCGCTTTCAGACCGCCGGTGTTCATCTCATCGAAATGCGCCATCATCCGCGCTTTGTCCATCCCCGGCCATTCGCGAAACGGCAGCGTACTGTAACGCCTGAACCACGGGCTTTTCGCCAGCACGCGCGCGGCAAACCGCCCAAGCTGTTTTTGCTGGTAGCGCTCCAGCGCCGCGCGGCTGTGAAAACGCAGACGTTTAACACGGAAATAGTGCCAGAGCATGGCGAGCTTATTCACAGGTCGCCCTCGTGCGCGAGACGGATCTCCGCGCCGCCGTCGCGCCAGAGCTGGTGCAGTAAGTCGAGCGTGCGCGCAGCGGCCGCCGGATCGGCAATCACCAGATTCGCAAGCCGCGACGGGCCGCGCTGTTCGCGGTAGCTGACCGGCGACCAGGCGGCGTCGGCCGCGAGCAGCACCCAGCCGTTATCCGTCAGCACAAACGCGCCGATATGCCCGGCGGCGTGGCCCGGCAGCGACACCAGTAACACCTCGCCGTTGCTGCCTGGCAATAAGAAGCCAGTATCAAACGGCGCGAGCGCGGCGGGCAACGCCACGCGCTCAAAGCCCTCGATAAAGCTGACCGCGTTTTCAAAATTCTCCGGGATAAGCCCTGGCACGAACGCCTGGCGCAGCGCGGCAAACCCGCGCAGCGTGCGCGTCTGCGCCCAGCCTTCTCCCGAGCAGATAAAGCGGTTATCCGCGAAATCGCGCAGCCCGGCGATATGGTCGGCGTGAAAGTGCGAGAGGATCAGCGCGTCGATGTCAGCAGGGCGATAGCCTTTCGCCGCAAGCTGGCGCACCAGCGACTGTTCCGGGGAGAAGTAAACCGGCGTCACGCGGCGATAAAGTTGATAGATCCCGCGGCGGGTGTAGTCGTCAAACCACGAGGCGTAGCCGGTATCCCACAGCCAGCGTTTGCCGCCCGCTTCGATAAGGCTCGCGCGGGCCGGAAATTTACAGGTTTTCCATGCCGCGCCCTTGAGCGCGATACAGCCCAGATGGGTGCAATAACCCGTTTCAAACGTCGTAATCGTGGCCATTCAGCTTTTCCTTTCGCGCAGCCAGGCGCCGGTAAGCCGCACGCCGTCCGCCAGCGACACCGGCGGTCGGTAGCCGAGCCGGGTGATGGCTTTCTCCTGGCTTAACGTCATATCGAAACTGACGGTGCCCGCGCTGTAGCGCGTCAGGCGCGGTTCCGTGCCGGTGAGATGTCCGTGGATTTCCATGCCCTGCGCCACAAGCGCGAGCAGCGGCCAGGGCACCGACGCCACCCGATACTGTAACCGAAGCTCATCGCGCAGCAGACGGCCGAGCATCTCCACCAGCCGCTGCGGCTCATGATTGGTAATATTGAACGCTTCACCGGAGAGGAGACCCGGCTGTTCGGTGGCGAGACGCATCGCATGCACCACATTGCCGACCCAGGTTAAATCCAGCAGCGCCTCGCCGCCGCGCGGCAGACGCAGCACGCCGCGGTCGGCCTCAAGCTGGCGCAGCAGGCGTGGAATGATGACGCGATCGTGCGCGCCGAACAGCCCGCGCGGGCGCAGAATAATAAATGTGACATGCGTAAATCGCCGCGCCGCCGCCTGAATCACCTGCTCCGCCGCATATTTACTGCTGGCGTAGTGGCAGGCGAAACGGGCAGCCCGGTAGTGTTCATCCACATTGTGGTGATGACGGAAATCGAAATAGATAGCGGGCGTGGAGATATGAATAAAGCGCGTGACGCCTGCCCGCGCCGCGGCATGGGCCAGCCGTTCGGTAGCCGCGACATTCACCGCGTGAAACGCCTGCGCGCTGCCCCACGGCGACGATTTCGCCGCGCAGTGCCAGACCACATCGCAGCCCTGTATCAATGCATCGCAGCGGGCATCGTCGGCCTGCGCCAGCTCCAGCGGCACGAAGTGCGCGCCGAGCGCGGCCAGTTCAGCCCCGGCCTTTTCGTCACGTCCGGTCGCGCGCACGTCGCAGCCCTGCGCGAGCAGCGCCTCGACCGCGTTGCGGCCAAGCCCGCTGGTGGCGCCCGTCACCAGATATTTCATGGCAGCAGCACCATACCGGCGAGCGTTAACCCGGCGGCCGTGCCGACCAGCATCAGCGGCTCGCCCGTTTTTACACGCCCGGTGATGAACGCTTCGTGCAGCGCGGTGGGAATCGATGCCGCCACCTGATTGCCGTGCTGGCGGTAGATATCCACCAGCACGTCAGGCTTCACTTTAAGGCGTTTGCGCATATGCTCGAGCGACAAATGGCTCGCCTGGTGCGGCACCACGGTGGCGATGTCATCAAGCGTTAGCCCGGCGGCGTCAAGCAGCCGCTGCCAGAACCCATCGATCAGCAGCGAAGCCTGGCGGAACAGCGCTTTGCCCTGCATCCGGAACAGAAAATCGCTCTCCTCCATCCCGGCGCGGGGATTTTTACGCGTGCCGCCGGCGCGGATCTCGCACAGTTCGCTGCCCTGCGGGTAGGTTTCCGCGTTCATCGCCAGAATGCCAGAGCGACCGTCGCCCGCTTCAACAATGGCGCAGGCGGCGCCGTCGCCGAAAATCAACGAGGACTCCTCATGCCGCCAGTCAATGCCGCGCGAGGCGATATCGGCTGAAACAATGGCGATACGGCGGTAGCTGCCGCTGGTTAACAGCGCCGAGGCCACCTGCATGGCGCTGATAAAGCTCACGCAGCTGCTGTTGATGTCGAACCCCGCCGTACCGGCCGGTAAGCCCGCGGCTTTCATGACGTGAACCGCCGAACAGGGCAGCGCCTGGACGGCGATGGCCGAGGCGGAGATCAGCAGATCGATGGAGTCCGGATCAATGGCGTGACGACGGCAGGCGTCGTGCAGCGCGGCGGCGGCGAGCGCGGCCTGACTGTCGTCGCTCGCGGCATGGTAGCGGTGCAGAATGCCTGAGCGGCGCTCGACATATCCCGTCCGCTTGCCGAGGCGGCTGTCGAGTTCGGCGGACGTAATAAGGTGTTCAGGCAGCGCCTTGCCGGTCGCGATGATGTTCAGCCGCGAGGCTGGCGGAGAGTGAGGTGTAAAGGCCATGACGCTCTGTCCCTAAGCTCAACGTCCCTGCCGGACAGGGACGTAAATGAAGTGATATCTGACGTTATTATGCGTGGTGCGCACGATAACATGTCAGCAGGGACAAAAAAATTCTCGCTACCTTTTCCTGGAGCCGGAGGCTTATTCCTCTTCGTCCTCGTCTTCAAAGCGCGCGACGATGCGATCGCCTTTATGGGTGGCGCGGATCTCCTGGGCCACCTGCGCGATGGCCTCGCCGCTGCTCATGCCCTGCGACATCAGCTCCTGAATTCGTTCGACCGCTTGCTGTTGTTGTTCATGGGTGAGAGAAGGTAAACCTGCAAACATCGCTGACTCCTGTTACATTGATGAGTTCAATTATTTCACGCCGGGCGCGCGGGCGCCAGACGCCCCGCGCCGTTGTTAGCTGTCGTCCTGATGAATACGAACCAGACTCCTGAACTGATCTCCCTGCCCTGGCGCGCCGATGCGCTGCAACAGACCTTTTCTGCGCTACAACACCAGCCGTGGGCGATGCTGCTGCACTCGGGTTTTGCCGAGCACGCCCACAACCGTTTCGACATTCTGGTAGCCGACCCGCGCGTCACGCTGACCACGCGGGGGGCGCTCACTATGACGCAAGACGCAGAGGGTTGCCAGCAGAGCGACGACGATCCGCTGTGTCTGCTGCACGCGGCGCTGGCGCGTTTTCCGTTTTCGCCCGCGCCAGATGAGGATTTCCCGTTTCAGGGCGGCGCGCTCGGGCTGTTTGGCTACGATCTCGGGCGGCGCTTCGAACGGCTGCCATCACAGGCCAGCGCCGATCTCAACGCGCCGGATATGGCGGTCGGCATCTATGACTGGGCGCTGGTAGCCGATCATCACCGCGAGCGCCTGACGCTGCTCTGCTACGGCGATGCCAGCGCGCGTCTCGCCTGGCTTGACGCACAGCAGCCGGTTGAGACCGCGCCGTTTCGCTTAACCACGCCCTGGCGCTCCAACATGAAGCGCGAGGAATATGGCGAGAAATTCCGCCAGGTTCAGGCGTATCTGCTAAGCGGCGACTGCTATCAGGTCAATCTCGCGCAGCGGTTTTGCGCGCAGTACGAAGGCAGCGAATGGCAGGCGTTTTTAAGGCTCAATGCCGCTAACCGCGCCCCGTTCAGCGCCTTTCTGCGCCTGCCGGATCAGGCGATTCTAAGCCTGTCGCCGGAGCGGTTTATCCGTCTGCACGACAGCGCCATCGAGACGCGCCCCATTAAAGGCACGCTGCCGCGCTTGTCCAATCCCGAGGACGATGCCCGCCAGGCTTTAAGGCTCGCGAACTCGCCTAAAGATCGCGCCGAAAATCTTATGATTGTCGATCTGCTGCGTAACGACATTGGCCGCGTGGCGACGCCTGGCAGCGTCAAAGTGCCGGAGCTGTTTGTGGTCGAGCCGTTCCCGGCGGTGCATCATCTGGTCAGCACCATTACCGCGACGCTGCCGCCGTCGCTTCACGCCACCGATCTCCTGCGCGCGAGCTTCCCCGGCGGCTCTATCACCGGCGCGCCCAAGGTGCGGGCGATGGAAATTATTGAGGAACTGGAGCCGCAGCGGCGCAACGCCTGGTGCGGCAGCATCGGTTATCTCAGCTTCTGCGGCGCGATGGACACCAGCATTACCATCCGCACGCTGACCGCCGACGGCGGCGCGCTGTACTGCTCTGCGGGCGGCGGCATCGTGGCGGACAGCGAGGAAGCGGCGGAATATCAGGAAACTTTTGATAAAGTTAACCGTATCCTGCACGCATTAGAGAGGTGACGATGGAGAATAGCCCGCTGACGCTCGACCGGTTTTTATCGCGTTTCCAGCTTCTGCGCCCGCAGATGAGCCGTTCCAGCCTGAATCAACGCCAGGCCGCGGTGCTGGTGCCGGTGGTGCGCCGCCCGGAACCGGGCCTGCTGCTGACGCAGCGCGCGGCCACGCTTCGCAAGCACGCGGGCCAGGTGGCCTTCCCCGGCGGCGCCGTCGATGCCACCGACGCCTCGCTAATCGCGGCGGCGCTGCGCGAGGCGCAGGAAGAAGTGGCTATCCCGCCCGAGGCGGTGGAGGTTATCGGCGTGCTGCCGCCGGTCGACAGCGTGACCGGTTTTCAGGTGACGCCCGTGGTGGGCATTATCCCGCCGGATCTGCCGTATCACGCCAGTGAAGATGAAGTGGCGGCGGTCTTTGAGATGCCGCTTGCCGAGGCGCTGCGGCTCGGGCGCTATCACCCGCTCGACATCCACCGGCGCGGCAATCATCACCGCGTCTGGCTCTCCTGGTATCAGCACTATTTTGTCTGGGGCATGACCGCAGGCATTATTCGTGAGCTGGCGCTACAAATCGGCCACAAACCCTGACTATTATTGTGGGTGAAAAGTGGGATCCGCAGCACTTTATTAGGCGGCCTCGCCTTATTCATTAGTTTAATTCATGTGAATAGTTAACTGCGCAGCACAATAACCTTTTACACTATGCGCTGTTTTCACACCGTCATTTGCAACGCAGATGACTCTGTCAGGAGTTACCACGTGATTAGTATATTCGACATGTTTAAGGTGGGCATTGGCCCCTCCTCTTCCCATACCGTAGGTCCGATGAAGGCCGGGAAGCAGTTCGTCGATGACCTGGTCGAAAAAGGATTATTGCAGGACGTGACCCGCGTCGCGGTGGACGTCTACGGCTCGCTCTCATTGACCGGCAAAGGGCACCACACCGACATCGCCATTATTATGGGCCTGGCGGGCAACGAACCCGCCACGGTGGATATCGACGCCATACCTGCGTTTATCCGTGATGTCGAAACCCGCGGTCGCCTGCTGCTCGCGCAGGGCGCTCATGAAGTGGATTTCCCGAAAGATAACGGGATGCGTTTTCAGAGCGACAATCTGCCGCTGCATGAAAACGGCATGACCATTCACGCTTACAGCGGCGAGAAAGAGATCTACAGCAAAACCTATTACTCCATCGGCGGCGGCTTTATCGTCGACGAAGAGCATTTCGGCAAAACCGCCAGCAATGAAGTGAGCGTGCCGTATCCGTTCCATTCCGCCAAAGATCTGCTGGCCCATTGCAAAGAGACCGGCCTGTCGCTCTCCGGCCTGGTGATGAAAAACGAGCTGGCGCTGCACAGCAAAAAAGAGATTGAAGACTATTTCGCCGATGTCTGGCAGACCATGCGCGCCTGTATCGATCGCGGGATGAATACCGAGGGCGTGCTGCCGGGCCCGCTGCGCGTACCGCGTCGCGCCTCCGCGCTGCGCCGCATGCTGGTTTCCAGCGATAAGCTCTCCAACGATCCGATGATCGTGGTCGACTGGGTGAACATGTTTGCGCTTGCCGTGAACGAAGAGAACGCCGCGGGCGGCCGTGTGGTTACCGCGCCGACCAACGGCGCGTGCGGCATCGTACCGGCGGTTCTGGCCTACTATGATCACTTTATTGAATCGGTAAGTCCGGATATCTACATTCGCTACTTCCTGGCGGCGGGCGCTATCGGCGCGCTGTACAAAATGAACGCCTCTATTTCCGGCGCCGAAGTGGGCTGCCAGGGTGAAGTGGGTGTCGCCTGCTCAATGGCGGCGGCGGGCCTGGCGGAGCTGCTGGGCGCGAGCCCGGAGCAGGTCTGCGTGGCGGCGGAAATCGGTATGGAACATAACCTGGGCCTTACCTGCGATCCGGTCGCAGGCCAGGTGCAGGTGCCGTGCATCGAGCGTAACGCCATTGCCTCCGTGAAGGCGATTAACGCCGCGCGTATGGCGATGCGACGCACCAGCGAGCCGCGCGTCTCGCTCGATAAAGTCATCGAGACCATGTATGAAACCGGCAAAGATATGAACGCCAAATACCGTGAAACCTCACGCGGCGGCCTGGCCATTAAGGTCCAGTGCGATTAATGCCTTAGAGCGCCGCCCTCGCGGCGCTTTTTTTATCCCCGCCCGCCTTTTATTTCTCCCGTCGCGTCAACGCCCACTACACTCTTAACATTCGCCTTCATAACTCAGATGAGTCTGAGAGACCGAGCCTATGCAAAAAGCGCAGCGCATTATCCGGGCTTACCGCCGTCGGCGGTTGATCCTCTGTTTTGCCCTCGCCCTTCTGACGTTACTGGTGACGCTGGGAATACGCTATCTTGCCGACCGCAAACAGTATCAGCACGACACCACGCGCTACGCCTCGCGCGCGGTGGAAACGATTGAAGAGCTGCTGGTGCCGCTCGACGCCGCACGTACCGCGCTGCTGCCGCTGGTAGGCGTGCCATGCCTGCAGGTGCACCGCCAGTTGCGGGAGATGGCCGCCAGCCTGCAGACGGTGCGATCCATTGCGCTGGTTAATGACGGCATCCTCTATTGCTCCAGCATTTTCGGCGAGCGCAACGTGCCGGTGCATCAGTTGCAGCCCCATTTGCCTTCCCCAACGCCCCTGATGCGCCTCTCGCGCGACAGCTCGCTGATTAAAGGCAGTCCGGTGCTGATCCTCTGGACGCCCTCTCTCGACAGCGGCGAATCAGGTGTGTTACAGGCGGTCAACATTGAGTTTATCGCCAGCCTTTTGCTCAATCCGCACCCGCCCGTTATCGAGCATGTGCTGTTCGACGTGGCGGGCAAACATCTGGAATATGGCCGCGGCCTGACGGAAACGGCGCACGCGAGTAACGGGCTGACGCAATATCAGCAAACGTCAGAACGCTACCCGTTCTCCGTGACGCTGCTGGGGCCCTCGCCGGACGCGCTGGCGCTGAAAAATCTGCCGGGCCAGCTACCGCTTGCTGTACTGCTGAGCCTGCTGATTGGCTATATCGCCTGGCTTGCGACCGCCCGACGCATGAGTTTCTCCTGGGAGATCAACCTCGGTATCGCCAACAATGAGTTTGAAGTCTACTGCCAGCCGCTGGTAAGCGGTAAAACCGGCGAATGCACCGGAGCGGAGCTGCTGCTGCGCTGGAACAATCCGCGCCTCGGGCCGATTGCGCCGGATGTGTTTATCCCGCTTGCCGAACAGCTTAAGCTGATTAACGCGCTAACGCGGTATGTGCTGATAAAAACCGTCGCGCAGCGTCACTATTTCCCGGCATCCGCCGATTTTCATATCGGGGTGAATATCGCCGCCAGCCATTTTCAGGGGGGCGTGATTATTGACGATCTGAAGCGCTACTGGTATCCGTCGCGCCCGGTTCAGCCGCTGTTTCTGGAGCTTACCGAACGCGACGCGCTGCCGGAGGTGGATTATCGCGTGGCTCACGATTTGCGCCAGCTCGGCGTGAAACTGGCGATCGACGATTTCGGCACCGGCCAAAGTTCGCTCTCCTATCTCGAAACGCTCAGCCCTGACGTGCTCAAAATGGATAAACGCTTTACGGCGGCTATCGGCACCGACGCGGTGAACTCGACCGTCACGGACATTATTATCGCGATGGCGAGAAGGCTGAAAATTGAACTGGTGGCGGAAGGCGTGGAAACCGAAGAGCAGGCCGCGTATTTGTGCCGCCTCGGCGTGCCAGTATTGCAGGGGTATTTATTCGCGCGCCCGATGCCGCTCAGCGAGCTGCCGCAGTGGCTGGAGCAACGGCGCGCCCATCCGGGCACGCCGTTCTGGCGCCGGCGTCTTCCGGCGCCGATGGTCTGACGGTTACTCTTCTTCGTCGTGGTGCGGTGTGTCTTTCACTACCCGCACCAGATCGACGCGGTAAGGGTTAGCCTCGACGATAGTAATACGCAGCGGCGGCATCGCCAGTTCATCGCCCACGCACGGGATCTGTCCGTTAATGGCGATAACCAGCCCGGCGACCGTGGCGATATCCTCTTCGTCGTTAACCAGCGACGGGAGATCGAGCGTCTGTTGCAGCGCATGGAGGTCGGTCGACCCTTTCACCAGCCAGCCGTCGCCGTCGTGAACGATTTCCGGCGTTTCGTCGGCGTCCGGGAATTCACCGGCGATAGCTTCCAGCACGTCCAGCGGCGTCACCAGCCCCTGCACCACGCCAAACTCGTTATTAACGATAACGAAGCTGCCGCGGGCGCGGCGCAGCACGCCGAGCAGGTTGATCGGATCCAGCGTCTCCGGCACCACAATCACCGGCGTCGCCGAGGCGATAGCTGCGACGTCCACGCCCTCTTCCAGCGCCATTAACAGCTCTTTGGCGCGCACCACGCCGATGATTTCATCGAGCTCGCCACGGCACACCGGGAACAGGCTGTGCGGTGAGGACAATAACTGCTCGCGGATCTCATCCACGCTGCGGTTGGCGTCCACCCAGCTGATTTCGCCGCGCGGCGTCATGATGCTGCGAAGCGAGCGGGACGCCAGCGTCAGCACGCCGTTGATCATGTAACGCTCTTCTTCCGCAAACGCCTCGTCATGCACCGGCACTACGGTGTGATGCTCGGTTTCACTGACCGGCGCGGGACGGCGACGATTGCCCATCAGACGCAAAATCGCCTCCGCCGTACGCGCGCGCAGCGGCAGGTTCGACTGATGCTTCAGGAAGTTGCGGCGCGCCACCTGGTTGAAGAACTCGATGATGATAGAGAAACCGATCGCCGCGTAGAGGTAGCCTTTCGGAATATGGAAACCGAAGCCTTCCGCCACAAGACTCAGACCAATCATCAGCAGGAAGCTCAGACAGAGCACCACGACCGTCGGGTGCGCGTTAACGAAGTTGGTCAGCGGCTTCGAGGCGAGCAGCATCACGCCCATCGCAATCACCACCGCGGCCATCATTACCGGCAGATGGTTCACCATGCCTACCGCCGTAATCACGGCGTCCAGCGAGAAGACGGCGTCCAGCACCACAATCTGCGCGACGACGACCCAGAAGCTGGCGTAGCCTTTGCCGTGGCTGTCGTTATGCTGGCGGTTTTCCAGCCGTTCATGGAGCTCTGTCGTGGCCTTGAACAGCAGGAACAGGCCGCCGAGCAGCATGATCAAATCACGGCCGGAGAAGCTCAGTTCCCACACGGTGAAGAGCGGACGGGTAAGCGTCACCATCCAGGAGATCAGCGACAACAGACCCAGACGCATCACCAGCGCCAGGGATAAACCAATCAAACGCGCTTTATCGCGCTGCTTTGGCGGCAGTTTGTCCGCGAGAATGGCGATAAACACCAGGTTGTCGATGCCGAGAACGATCTCCAGCACCACCAGCGTTAATAAGCCCACCCAAATCGAGGGGTCCATTAAGAATTCCATAACAGGCTCCTGCGCAAGGAATGACTAAACGGCACCCCAACGATGTCGGGCGCTTTGATATGATTTATCAGTGAGTTAAGGCGAAAGCCTTGTGAAATGGCGGCTGATGAAAGCCTGGAAACGAAAAGACGTCGGTGACGGTCCATACGGTGGGCTGCTGCCCGCTACTCCTGTTAGTTAATCGGAAATGTACCTTAACAAAGCGTAATAGCCTTTGGCAAAGATTTACCAGAATTTGCAATCGGTCTGACATAAAAAACGCGCATATTTTGCGCTTACGCCGAATGCCTTGTTTTGAAGGCAAAATTACTGACCTTCATCACATACATTATTTTTTCGCCTTCTAAAATAAATCGTGCTTAGGTTCTGAAAGCTTACAAATCCTTATCTGAATCGATTCGATAAGCGAATCACTGTTAGCGGTGCCTGTAAAGGCATTGACGATAACCACGGAGGTAGCAAGTGACCATTGCTATTGTCATAGGCACGCATGGCTGGGCGGCCGAACAACTGCTCAAAACAGCGGAAATGCTGTTGGGCGAGCAGGAGAATGTCGGCTGGATCGATTTCGTGCCCGGCGAAAATGCGGAAACCTTGATCGAAAAATATAACGCGCAGCTTGAGAAACTGGACACCAGCAAAGGCGTTCTCTTTCTGGTGGATACCTGGGGCGGCAGTCCGTTCAACGCGGCGAGCCGCATTGTGGTGGACAAGCCCAACTATGAAGTCGTCGCCGGGGTGAATATCCCGATGCTCGTCGAAACCTTAATGGCGCGCGACGACGATCCGGCTTACGATGAACTGATAGCGATTGCCGTTGAGACCGGACGCGAAGGCGTGAAAGCGCTGAAAGCCAAACCCGTTGAAAAAGCGGCTCCCGCCGCCCCCGCCCCGAAAGCGGCGGCGCCTGCCAGACCTATGGGGCCCAACGACTATATGGTCATCGGCCTCGCTCGTATCGACGACCGTCTGATTCACGGCCAGGTCGCCACCCGCTGGACCAAAGAGACCAACGTTTCGCGCATTATCGTGGTGAGCGATGAAGTCGCCGCCGACAACGTGCGTAAAACGCTGCTCACTCAGGTGGCTCCGCCAGGCGTCACCGCGCATGTGGTGGATGTCGCCAAAATGATCCGCGTTTATAACAACCCGAAATACGCGGGCGAGCGCGTGATGCTGCTGTTCACCAACCCGACTGATGTTGAGCGCATCGTGGAAGCCGGCGTCAAAATCACCTCCGTCAATATCGGCGGGATGGCCTACCGTCAGGGCAAAACCCAGGTGAACAACGCGGTCTCTGTCGATGAGAAAGATATCGAGGCCTTTAAGAAACTCAACGCGCGCGGCATTGAACTGGAAGTGCGTAAAGTCTCTAACGACCCACGTTTAAAAATGATGGATTTAATCAGCAAAGCCACGAAATAAGGGCATTGCGGATCCACGATTACTCAGAATTTACACGTAAGCTTGATATCACAGGAGAAGTACAATGGAGATTACCACTCTTCAGATTGTGCTGGTGTTCATC
This sequence comes from Cronobacter universalis NCTC 9529, assembly GCF_001277175.1. NCBI lineage: Bacteria > Pseudomonadati > Pseudomonadota > Gammaproteobacteria > Enterobacterales > Enterobacteriaceae > Cronobacter > Cronobacter universalis. The sequence goes on from NZ_CP012257.1 coordinate 2,549,564, forward strand.
GTCGCCTGTATCGCGGGTATGGAATCGGTGCTTGATGAATTTCAGTTCCACCGCCCGCTGGTGGCCTGTACCCTGGTCGGGGCCGTACTGGGGGATATGAAAACCGGCATCATCATCGGCGGTACGCTGGAGATGATAGCGCTCGGCTGGATGAACATCGGTGCCGCCGTGGCGCCTGACGCCGCGCTGGCGTCGATTATCTCGACCATTCTGGTTATCGCCGGGCACCAGAGCATCGGCGCCGGTATCGCGCTGGCGATTCCGCTGGCCGCCGCAGGCCAGGTGCTGACCATCATCGTGCGTACCATTACCGTCGGCTTCCAGCACGCGGCGGATAAGGCGGCGCAAAACGGCAACCTCACCGCGCTGTCCTGGATCCATGTTTCGTCGCTGTTCTTACAGGCGATGCGTATCGCTATTCCGGCGGTTATCGTGGCGATTTCCGTCGGCACCAGCGAAGTACAGAGCATGCTTAGCGCGATCCCGCAAGTCGTGACCGGCGGCCTTAACATCGCAGGCGGCATGATTGTGGTGGTCGGTTACGCGATGGTCATCAACATGATGCGCGCTGGCTACCTGATGCCGTTCTTCTATCTCGGCTTCGTTACCGCCGCCTTCACCAATTTCAACCTCGTGGCGCTGGGCGTCATCGGCGCCGTTATGGCGGTGCTCTATATCCAGCTGAGCCCGAAATATAACCGCTCCGCAGCGGCGCCCGCGCACACTGCTGGCGCGAACGATCTTGATAACGAACTGGATTAACAGGTGAGCGACATGGTTGATATGACTAAAACAACTGGTGAGAAAAAACTGACCCCAGGCGATGTGCGCGGCGTGTTTATCCGCTCTAACCTCTTCCAGGGATCGTGGAACTTTGAACGTATGCAGGCGCTCGGCTTCTGCTTCTCGATGATACCGGCGATTCGCCGCCTGTACCCTGAGAACAACGAGGCGCGTCGTCAGGCCATTAAACGCCACCTGGAGTTTTTCAACACGCATCCGTACGTGGCAGCGCCAGTGCTCGGCGTCACGCTGGCCATGGAAGAGCAACGCGCGAACGGCGCGGAGATCGACGACGGCGCGATTAACGGCATTAAAGTGGGCCTGATGGGGCCGCTGGCAGGCGTCGGCGACCCGATTTTCTGGGGTACGGTGCGTCCGGTGTTCGCGGCGCTCGGCGCGGGCATCGCCATGAGCGGCAGCCTGCTCGGCCCGCTGCTGTTCTTCGTGCTGTTTAACCTGGTGCGTCTCGCCACGCGCTATTACGGCGTGGCGTATGGCTACCGTAAAGGCGTCGATATCGTGAAAGATATGGGCGGCGGCTTCCTGCAAAAACTGACCGAGGGGGCGTCAATTCTCGGCCTGTTTGTGATGGGGGCGTTGGTTAACAAATGGACGCACGTTAACATTCCGCTGGTGGTGTCGCGTATTACCGACCCGAGCGGCGCGGAAAAAGTCACGACAGTGCAGACGATCCTTGATCAGCTGATGCCGGGCCTGGTGCCGCTGCTGCTGACCTTCGCGTGCATGTGGTTGCTTCGTAAAAAAGTGAACCCGCTGTGGATTATCGTGGGGTTCTTCGTAATTGGTATCGCCGGTTACGCGGTCGGCCTGCTCGGCCAGTAACGGTAAATGTAATGCGCCGGGGGCCCGTGGCTCCCGGCTTTTTTATTTAAGGGAGACGGCATGACGCTGACTGATGGAGTGCTGGTCATTTTGATTATCGCGCTGCTGGGCTGGGCCATTTATGACCAGTGGGGAACCGAGCGTCGCCACGGGAAGACATTGCTGCGGGTGGCGCTGCTCAGACGCGGGCGCGCCGACAGCCTGATCTTCACAGGTCTGGTCGCCATTCTTATCTGGCAGAACATCGCCTCGCACGGCGCGCTGCTCACCACCTGGCTGCTGGGCGCGCTGGCGTTAGTCGCGATTTATCTTTTCTGGATCAGAGAGCCGCAAATACGCTTTAAGCGCGAAGGCTTTTTCTTTGTCGGCGGCTGGGTGAAATATAACCACATTAAAGCGATGAATTTATCCGAAGATGGCGTTCTGGTCATGCAATTAGCCAGACGTCGGTTGCTTATTCGCGTTAAGAATATCGACGACTTGGAGAAAATTTATCAGTTTATGATTAACAATCAATAGGTTAAAAATATAGCACAGGCTATTTTTGCGTGTAAAAAATAGCCATGCTTATAGCCCGTGCTATATTTTTATACGATAGTTTTCTTTAATTTTTAACAACTGCGTCACGTCCAGCGATTAAGCGAAAACCATTCTCATTTATAACCAAAAGGTTATTAGCCCATTATTGTCTTTGGCGTCTGGAATATGGTAAGGTTGCGCCCGTCATTGGGGAGTAGCCAATTTCCTTAAGGAAATGTACGCGTCAACATACTCGTTGCAAAACGTGGCGCGTACGGACTGAAGCCCTTTCAGTCAGGCGAGACCATAGGCACGCGGCCGCTGTTTACTGGGGGCGGTCGGCGTGTATATGGTGATCCCGGTCAGGACGTCGATATGAATCTTTCCGCAACCCTGCTTCTCGCTTTCGGCATGTCAATGGACGCGTTCGCGGCTTCCATCGGCAAAGGCGCCACGCTCCATAAACCCAAATTTTCCGAAGCGCTCCGCACCGGCCTGATCTTTGGCGTTATCGAAGCGATTACTCCGCTGGTAGGCTGGCTGCTGGGTCTGCTGGCTACGCAGTTTGTGCTGACCTGGAATCACTGGATAGCGTTTGTGCTGCTGGTGTTCCTCGGCGGCCGGATGATTATCGAAGGCATGCGCGGCTGTGAGGAAGCGCCAGAGAAACTCCGTCGCCACAGCTTCTGGCTGCTGGTGACCACGGCGTTCGCCACCAGCCTTGACGCGATGGCAGTCGGCGTCGGCCTCGCCTTCCTTCAGGTCGATATCGTGAAAACCGCGCTCGCTATCGGCTGCGCCACGCTGATTATGTCAACGCTCGGCATGATGGTCGGCCGCTTTATCGGCCCGCTGCTTGGCAAACGGGCCGAAATTCTTGGCGGCGTGGTGCTTATCGGCATCGGCTGCCAGATCCTCTGGAGCCACTTCGCGGGTTAAGCCTCGCGTCGCCAGACCCGCAGGCAAAAATCGGTTTCACAGCCAAACGCCGTTTGTTCTTTTAGCGCTGCCCACACTTCAGGGCGCGCGCGCCAGGCGAACGGCGTCATCTGTAAAAGCGTCGTCGCCTCATCCCCATTCAGGCTCATCTCATAGCGTAACGCATGTTCTTCCGCGAGCGTAAAGCCAGGCAGCGACTCCTCATTCGGCGCATGCAGCCGCACCTCATCATAGATAAGCCCTTTGAGCTGGATAAGATGGCGCGGGCCAGGCGTGACGGTCGCCACGACGCCGCCGGGTTTTACCACGCGTGCCAGCTCTTCGGCTTTGCAGGGCGCGTAGATGCGCACGACGGCATCGAAGAAGGCGTCCGGGAACGGCAACCGGTGGCTGGATGCCACGCAAAAGGCAATATCGGCGTAACGTTTTGCGGCAAAGCGGATGGCGCTGCGCGACACATCAAGGCCAAAGCTCTGCCCACCGCGGGCGGCGGTAAGCGCCGCGAAGGCGCTGGTGTAGTACCCTTCCCCACAGCCCAGATCCAGCAGCGTCGCGCCGCTCTGCGGCAGGCGCTCATTCAGCAGTTCTGCGGTATGCTCGCGAAGCGGCGCGTAGTGGCCGGCGTCGAGAAACGCGCGGCGCGCCTGCATCATTTCGGCGCTGTCGCCCGGATCCCGTGAGCGCTTATGCTGCACCGGGAGAAGATTCACGTACCCTTCCTTTGCGATGTCAAACTGATGGTTGCTGGCGCAGCGGAAACTGCTGGCTTGCGCCTGTAGCGGCAAATGGCAAAGGGGGCAGATAAAAGACATGACGACTCCGGAACAGCGCAAAACGCGAAGTTTAACGTGATTCGGCGGTCGGGGAAACGCTGATGCGCGTAAGGAATGAAAAAGCCCCGCCGATGGGCGGGGCTTTAAAATAGCTGGCCGGTGGAAACAAGGCACCGGGTCAGTTTAAGTGCGATTAGATAGCAACTACGTTAACAGCTGCCGGACCTTTCTGGCCGTCCTGAATCTCGAACTCAACGTTCTGGCCTTCAGCCAGAGTTTTGAAACCATTACCCTGGATTGCAGAGAAGTGTACAAACACATCTTTGCTGCCGTCAGCAGGAGTAATGAAACCAAAACCTTTAGATTCGTTGAACCACTTAACTTGACCTTTAATCTTTGCCATTTCGCAAATTCCTTCAATTGTTTTGTTCGCCCGCAGGCGCTGACTTAGATAAAACAGAGACATTACTGCTTGAGGCACTAAAATAAGGTTCGGCAGAGAAGCGGTATTCAACGACAACGTGTTTACTCAGGACTTCTTTACTGAAAATGCCACACATAAACAGAACTGTACCTCGTTTAACCCAAAACTTGTTATCACATACAACGTAACCAATGGCAAGCCATTTTTATACGCTGCACGATCTGTCGCACAGATTCCTCAACGGATCGCTATGTCACTGACAATAAAGCACAGAACGGGCGCACGAAGCCCTTTCAGGATAACCTCGCCGCCCGGTTCTGGCTTACAGCCAGATTACACCTTTTAACAGTAGCCCAGTTACTTCAGTTCGTCCAGGCGACATAAGGAAAGGCCGTGTCTTTATTTTCAGCTCTGTTATTATTTCTGCAAAAGCTTATTCATAAATGTGGTTAAACTTCATTTTAACGAGGCTTTATTACAGCCTGACGGCAGTAAATAATGTACAAATCGGAAAAAACTGTACAAGATAATTTCTCTTTGCACCAAAATAATGACATTTTAATGAACGCTGCCTCAAAAAGAGGCAGGCGGAATAAGACAAACTGATTAATAAATCATCCCGGCAGAAGTAAATTTAACCAGCCTGATATATTCTTACTCGGGTTTATTTGCCGTCAGAGATAAATATTGTCCGATACGGCGCGGCGCGAACGTTTCCGCTTTTTCGCCGCGTTCGGCAAGCGCGCTTAATAGCTCAGCGGGTGGCGCATCCAGCGATTCATCCGCCAGTTCAAAAACGCCCCAGTGAATCGGAATGGCGAGCGGGCGTCCCACATCCTGCCAGAGCCCGACCGCCTGCTGCGGGTCCATATGGTGCGGCGCCATAAACCAGCGCGGCGCGTAGGCGCCGATGGGTATGGCTGCTCCCGTCAGCGGCCCCAGGCGGCGAGGGATTTCCAGTAGCTCAGGCGTATACCCGCTGTCGCCGCTAAACCAGAAACGCTTCGAGGCGCTTTCAATCACCCAACCGCACCACAGCGAGCGATTGCGGTCCCACGGGGTGCGCATGCTCCAGTGCTGCGCCGGAACGGCGGTCATTTGCAGCCCTGCCACGGACTGGCTCTCCCACCAGTCGAGTTCAGTAACGTCGCGGATGCCGCGCTTCACAAACCACCCTTTCAGGCCCAGCGGCACAAAAAACGCCGCGTCAGGAAAGCGTTTCGCCAGGCGGCGTATCGTACTGTTGTCCAGATGATCGTAATGGTTGTGCGAAATCAGTACCGCGTCGATACGCGGCAGGCGGGCGAATTCCAGCGGCAGCGGCGTTTTACGGGCGGGGCCGTAAAAGCTCACGGGCGAAGCCCGGCGGGAAAAAAGGGGATCGGTGAGAATATAACGGCCATTGAGACGAAGCAGCAGCGTGGCGTGGCCGAGCCACCAGACGCCGTCCTCTTCGCCTTCAATCACCGCAGGCTGCCACCACTGGCGGATAAACGCGTCGTACCCGCCGCCAGGCGGGTGCGGCAGCCCCTGGGCTTTACGCTCATCCTGCCAGCGGCGCAGATCGCCAGGCTGATGCCCGACCTCCTGCGTATTGCAAAAGCCGTCCGGGCGATGATGGGCTTTTGTCGGATCGTACCAGGGATTCTTCCAGACCATGCCCATCACCTCCGGGGCGTTGACGATTAGCGTTCAGCCACCAGGCGGACGAAACCGTCGTCCTCATCCTGCGTCGCGGCGGGCGTGGCGGCAGGCGTCTGCGCCTCCGGCTCGTTCGCGTCGCACAGACGACGCAGCAGCGCCGTCTGACGCTTTTCCTGCTCAAGCAGCGCTTCCAGCAGTTCTACCTGCTGATTTGCGCGCACGCTTGCACGGTTGATAAAGAACCAGGCCACCAGCGCCACGATGGCGCCAAAGAGAGAAATCGCCAGGGAGGCGAAATTTAAAGCACCAGAATTGATAATGTCGTTCATGCTAACCACCTCAGGGAAACGCGTTATCTTACCACCGCTGCGGCGTAAGGGCATCGCCTGACTGACGCGTTACCAGGGAATGAACTTATTAATGGTACAAATGCCGCTGAAAAACTGAACGTCCTGATCGCACATCACATTGATCGTCTGCGTCCACAGCAATAAACAGGCCACCAGCACGGCCAGCAAAATAGCCCATCTGAATTTTTTCACTACCTTCTCCGTTACGGCATTTACAGGGCCAAATTATCACGGAAACCTTAAACCAAATATCACTGTAACGGTAAGTCACGTAATACGGAATCCTCTCCTTGCGACGAAGCGGCAGGCGCGGCAGGCTGTACGCCTGAACGTAAAAAAACGGAGCCGTAATGCGCTATTTGATTCGTATCGCCGCGCTCGTCGTCGTGGCCTGGGTTGCGCTGCTTTTCAGTGGTTATGGAATTTTGATCGGCAGTCATGAGAATGCGGCAGGCTTAGGGTTGCAGTGCCGCTATCTGACGGCAAGACAGGTGGTGAGCGCGCAGTTTATTCATTCCGACAGCGGGCTTATCGGTCTTACCGCCTGTCCGGTGCTGCGAAAAAGCGAAACCGTCGTGGATAACGGTTAACGCAATAAAACGCCGCAGGCCCGCTGCGGCATTTTTATCAGAACGGGTAGTCGTTGTAACCCATCTGTTCGGAGATTTTCCGCGCGGCGGTATGCAGAATTTCGACATACTCGTGCAGACGCTCTTCGGAGAAACGCAGCGTCGGGAAAGAGATGCTCAGCCCCGCGATCACCACCCCAAAGCGGTCGAATACCGGCACCGCGATGCAGCGCAGCCCTTCTTCCTGCTCTTCGTTATCTTCGCCGTAACCGTGCTCGCGCACCTGATCCAGCACCGGCAGTAACGCGTCGGTAGAAACAATAGTACGATCGGTACTGCGCTTATACTCGACGCCTTCAAGGATCTGTCGAACTTCGTCGCGGTCGCGCCAGGCCAGCAGCACTTTACCGATAGCGGTACTGTAGAGCGGGTTGCGGCGACCGATGCGCGAATACATACGCAGGTTATACATCGAGTCGATTTTATGGATGTAGACAATGCTGTCTTCATCCAGCGCGCCCAGGTGAATCGTTTCTTTCGTCAGGCGCGACAGTTCGCGCATCTGAATATCCGCGCTGCGGATAAGATCGACATTCTGTAGCGCACGGGCGCCCAGCTCAAAGAGCTTGAGCGTCAGGGAATACTTTTCCGACTCCCCTTCCTGGGCAACGTAGCCCAGCGATTTCATGGTCTGCAAAAAGCGGTAAACGGTGCTTTTTGACATCATGACGCGCTGCGACAACTCGGTGATACCAATTTCCCGCTCTTCACCCAACGCCTGCAAGATACCAAAGACCTTGAGCACCGAAGAGACGGAGTCAGGCTGTTTATCTAAGTCTGCGATTGCCATTGATCACCTCGATCGCATTTGTTTTATAAAAATCAGAACCGGTTTTTATTATAAATTCCGGGCGACGGCACCGCAATGAATCTGTGCCCGCGTATGATAATTCTGCGACATAAAACCTGATTAGCGGTCAGGGATATATCTTCAGCAGCGGATCAAGCGCTTAGCGCCTGCCAGAGCCCAAAAAAAAGCGCGCCATAAGGCGCGCTTTCGTCTTTATCGCTTACACGATTATTTCAGGTATTCACCGCTACGCAGGGCTTCGATACGTTTATCCAGCGGCGGGTGCGTCATGAACAGTTCGCTCAGCGATTTTGATTTACCATTGATGCAGAACGCCATCATGCTGCTAGCCTCCTGCGGTTCATAGCTGGTTTTCAGGCGCTGGAGCGCGGCAATCATTTTCTCGCGGCCCACCAGTTTCGCGGAGCCGGCGTCAGCGTGGAATTCGCGGTAGCGCGAGAACCACATCGTGATGATGCTCGCGAGGATACCGAACACCAGTTCCAGCACGGTCGCGACCGCGAAGTAGATCAGCGGGTTGCCGTTGCTCTCTTCGCCTTCGTCGCGGTTGCCGCCGAGAAAACCGGCCGCCACCTGCGCGATAATACGCGAAATGAAAATCACGAAGGTGTTCACCACGCCCTGAATCAGCGTCATGGTGACCATGTCGCCGTTGGCGATATGGCTGATTTCGTGCGCGATTACCGCCTCCGCTTCATCGCGGCTCATGTTCTGCAACAGGCCGGTACTCACCGCCACCAGCGAGGCGTCGCGGCGCGCGCCTGTCGCAAACGCGTTGATATCCGGCGCGTGATAAATCGCCACCTGCGGCATGGCGATGCCCGCCTGGCGCGACTGCTGCGCCACGGTATCCATCAGCCAGCGTTCTGTTTCATTACGCGGCGCTTCGATAACTTCACCACCCACCGATTTCAGCGCCATCCATTTGGACATCAGCAGCGAAACGATCGAGCCGCCGAAGCCAAACAGCAGCGCCATGATCAGAAGGCCCGTCACGCTGCTTGACTGGATCCCTGTCAGGCTGAGCACCAGACCGAACACCACCATGACGGCCAGGTTAGTCAACAGGAAAAGCGCAATTCGCATCATAATTTTCTTTTTACCTCGGTTTAACAATACGCGTTATGCGATTACACACATCGTAGGGGCGCGCACGGCGTTTTCAAGCATCACAGGCTGGCAAGTCTCTAAAAATACGAAACTTTACATTTTGTAGCATTTAGCTGACGGGGCTTAACACGACGCTAAAAAAACCGGCGCCTCTGAGTGCGCCAGTTGGGGAGTTTTACTTCTGCGGATCAGCGGGCTGCGCCGTTTTCTCTTTGGTCATCTTCGCCAGGTCAAGGGCGATATGCACCGTTTCATCGAGATACGGATCGGGCTCCTGATAATCCTTCGGCAGATCCTCAAGCTTCGCCAGCGGCGGTTTGCCGGCACGCTTCAGACGATCGTTGATACGCGCCAGTCGGGTTGCGTCATCTTCATGGTTCTCTTTTTCACGCTGGGCAAGATTAAGCGACACAATGTTACGCTTATCTTTCATCGCGTTATAACGAGCAATATCCTTGATGATGTACTGGAACTCCGGATCTTTCGCGATACGGTCGTTGTGGTCTTTCAAAAGCTCAGGGCCGAGCGGCTTCAGGTCGCCAGATTTTCCATAGGTGGCGGCGTTGATGCTGTCCCACGGCAGCGCGTTATCCTCGAATTTCTCACCGGTTTCCGTCTCTTCATTGCCGGTTGGCATGATGATATCCGGCGTGACCCCTTTACGCTGGGTACTGCCGCCGTTAACGCGGTAGAATTTCTGGATGGTGTACTGCACGGAACCCAGCGCCGGCCATTCCGGGCGCAGCATCTGATCGTAGATGCGGTTCAGCGAACGGTACTGCTGCACAGTGCCCTTGCCGAACGTCGGCTCGCCGACAATCAGCGCACGGCCGTAATCCTGCATGGCGGCGGCGAAAATCTCAGACGCCGAGGCGCTGAAACGGTCGACCATCACCACCAGCGGGCCTTTGTAATACACCACGCCGTCGGTGTCGCGGTCTTCACGCACTTTGCCGTTGTTATCACGCACCTGTACCACCGGGCCAGATGGAATAAACAGACCGGAGAGCGATACCGCTTCCGTCAGCGCGCCACCGCCGTTAGAGCGCAGGTCGATGATCACGCCCGCGACGTTCTGCTTCTCAAGTTTCTGAAGCTGCACTTTCACGTCATCGGTCAGGCCGACGTAGAAGCCTGGGATATCCAGCACGCCGATTTTTTCTTTACCGACATTTTTCACCGACATCTTCACGGCGCGATCTTCAAGACGAATGCGCTCACGCGTCAGCGTCACGATGCGGGTTTTGGTGCCTTTACCGGCAGGCAGAACTTCAAGGCGTACTTTACTGCCCTTCGGCCCTTTAATGAGCGCGACGACGTCGTCAAGGCGCCAGCCGATCACATCCTGCATCTGCTGGCCGACCTGGCCTACGCCGACAATGCGATCGCCAACGCTAATCGCCTTGCTCTTCGCCGCCGGGCCGCCCGCGACCATGGAGTTGATGACGGTATAGTCATCATCCATTTGCAGAACGGCGCCGATGCCCTCAAGCGAGAGGCTCATTTCGGTGTTGAACTGCTCGGTGCTGCGCGGCGAGAGATAGTTGGTATGCGGATCAATCTCATGCGCGAAGGCGGTCATCGCCAGCGAGAACACATCTTCGCTGTTGGTCTGCGCCAGGCGGCGGATCGCGAATTTGTAACGCTTGGTCAGCGTTTCGCGGATTTCCGCATCGGTTTTACCGGTCAGCTTCAGGCTCAGCTCGTCATATTTGACTTTGCCGTCCCAGAGTTTATTCAACTCCGCCTCGCTGGCAGGCCAGGGCGCCTTGCTGCGATCGATATCAAACGTATCGTTACCGGTGAAATCCATCGGTCTTTCCAGCACTTTCAGCGCGTACTGATACCGCTCAAAACGGCGCTGCTGCGCCAGATTGTAGAGATCGTAAAACACATCGAGCTTGCCGCTGCGCAGTTCATCGCCAATCTGCCCTTTTTTCTTCGCGAACTGCTCAACGTCCCCCGCCAGCAGCACGTTATGGCTGTAGTCGAGGAGGTTGAGGTAACGGTCGAAGATTTTGGCGGAGAAGGCTTCGTTCAGATCGAACTGGCGATAGTGAGAGCGGGTGAACCTGGAGGTCACGCGCTCGCTAACGGTGGCATGCTGCGGCTCTTCTTTCAGAACCGGGATCTGGTCAGGACGGGTAATGTCATCCACGGCCAACGCCTGACCCGCCATCAGCAGCAGGCCGGCGACGGCGGTAAGCTTAAAAAAAGTGTTCATGCCCTGGTTGACCTCCGTTTCAGAACAATAAATGTTCTGCGCGTACAATCATCGACATACCAGAAGTCAGCTGTACACGGACGCCATCTTTGGTAATTTCCTGCACGGTGGCGTCCATCGCGTTGTTGCCTGCTTTGACCTTGATGGCCTGGCCGACGCTGAGCGCCGTAATGTCAGACACCGGAGTATGGCGCTCTTCACGCGCAGGGCGCGATGGTTTGGCGGCGGCAGGTTTAGCGGCGCGCGGTTTGCGCTCGGCGTTTTCCTGGCGACGCGGCGCCGGACGCGGCTTACGTTCACGACGCGCAGCGCCGTTCTCTTCGCCTTCAGCGCCGGACGCTTCGCGTTTTTTCGCCTGCTGCTCGGCGCGCTGCGCCTGAACGCGGGCTTTCGCTTCTTCAAGCTGCTTGCGGGCGTGTTCTACGTGCTGTTCTTCCAGAACGCCGCACGGGTTGCCGTCGAGATCGACGCGCGTGGCACCGGGTTTGATGCCGTAAAGATAGCGCCAGCTCGACGTATAAAGACGTAATGCGGAACGAAGTTGCGTTTTGCTGAGGTTCATTTCGCCCTCAACACGCTCCACCAGATCCTGAAAAATGCCGATCTTCAGAGGACGCGCTTCGCCTTCAGCACTGAAACACTGCGGAAAACGTTCGGCCAGAAAGGCGATAACTTCTTTACTGCTATTCAACTTAGGTTGATTTTCCATGAAATTTCCTGATTACAACGGATGTTGCCAACAAGCCGCAGGCATGAACAGGCGTCATTATAATGACGCCATCGGTAAATGCCACGTTATCCGTTGCTTATCATGCGACTGGCGCAAAGAATTTTTTAAAGTCGGTGGCGGCGATAACGGCTTCAAGCTGTTCCACGAGGGTACGCAGCCCCTGCTCGTCGTCAGCGTCGAAGCGGTTAAAGACGGTGCTGTCGATATCCAGCACGCCGATAATCTGCCCGCCCGCGCGCAGCGGCAGTACGATTTCAGCATTGCTGGAGGCGTCGCAGGCGATATGGCCGTCGAACGCATGCACGTCATCCACGCGCTGCACCTCGCCGGTCGCGACCGCTGTACCGCACACGCCGCGGCCGTAAGGGATACGCACACAGGCGATTTTGCCCTGGAACGGGCCGAGCACCAGCGTCTTATCTTCGAGCAGGTAGAAACCCGCCCAGTTCACGCCTTCAAGGCGTTCGAAGAGCAGCGCGCTGGTATTCGCGAGCGTCGCGAGAAAACTGGTTTCCCCTGCCATAAGGGAGTGAAAATCGCGATTGAGTTCCGCGTAAAATTGTGTTTTGTTCATTAATCCGATCGCTTTGTTGTCTTACTTACTCTGCCAGCCTACTAAAATAAGCATTAAATGCGCTCATGCTCAAGATTAATCATTTCATGAGTTACGATAACAGAATCATATAAAAACATGCTTCGCACATGGCACTCAAAACTCAACAGATTTCTCCTGGCAAAAAACTGAACATTCACGCCATCGGCGAGCCGTTGCCGCTGGCACATTATCAGCGTTGTCCGCAATGCGATATCCTTTTTATGCTGCCAGTGGTGAAGTCGAACCAGACGGCATACTGCCCGCGCTGCGACGCGAAGATTCGCGACGGACGCGACTGGTCTTTAACCCGGCTGGCGGCGATGGCCATTACCATGCTGCTGTTGATGCCATTCGCGTACAGCGAACCGCTGCTGCGTCTCTACCTGCTCGGCACGCGCATCGACGCCAACCTTTTCCAGGGCATCTGGCAGATGACTCGCCAGGGCGATACCATCACCGCCGCGATGGTGCTGTTCTGCTCGGTGGGCGCGCCCGCGACGCTGGTGGCCGCTATCGCCTATCTCTGGTTCGGCAATATTCTCGGCATGAATCTGCGCCCGGTCCTGCTGATGCTGGAGCGGCTGCGCGAATGGGTGATGCTGGATATCTATCTGGTGGGCATCGGCGTCGCGTCCATTAAAGTGCGCGAATACGCCTGGCTTGAGCCGGGCATCGGGCTGCTGGCGTTTGTGGCGCTGGTGGTGTTGAGCGTGCTGACGCTGATTCATCTTAATGTTGAAGAGCTCTGGGAGCGGTTTTATCCCCAGCGCCCCGCCACGCGCTATCACGAGGATCTCCGCGTCTGTCTCGGCTGCCACTACACCGGCGTGCCGGATAACCGCGGGCGCTGCTCACGCTGCCATATTCCGCTGCGCCGCCGTCGCCGGCAGAGTTTGCAAAAATGCTGGGCGGCGCTGATTGCCTCGATGGTGTTTCTGCTGCCCGCCAACCTGCTGCCGATCTCCATTATTTATATTAACGGTTCGCGCCAGGAAGATACGATCATGTCGGGTATCATCTCGCTGGCGCAGAGCAATATTCTGGTGGCGGGCGTCGTGTTCGTCGCCAGTATTCTGGTGCCGTTCACTAAAGTGCTGGTGCTGCTGACGCTTTTAGTGAGCATCCATTTTAAATGTCAGCAGGGGCTGCGCGCGCGTATTCTGATGTTACGCCTGGTCGCCTGGATTGGCCGCTGGTCGATGCTCGATCTGTTTGTGATTTCTCTTACGATGTCGCTGGTCAACCGTGACCAGCTGTTGTCGTTTGTCATGGGGCCGGCGGCGTTTTATTTCGGCGCGTCGGTGATTTTGACTATTCTTGCTGTTGAATGGCTGGACAGCCGCTTACTTTGGGACGCACATGAGTCAGGAAACGCCCGCTTCACAGACTGAAGCGCGAATTAAAACAAAACGTCGCATCTCTCCGTTCTGGATCCTGCCCGTTATCGCATTGCTGATAGCGGGCTGGCTTATCTGGACCACCTATGAAGAGCGAGGCACCACCGTTACTATCGACTTTATGTCCGCCGACGGGATCGTCGCCGGGCGTACGCCGGTGCGCTATCAGGGCGTCGAAGTCGGCACCGTACAGGATATTCGCCTGAGCGACGACCTGAATAAAATCGAAGTGACGGTCAGTATCAAAAATGACATGAAAGACGCGCTGCGCGATCAGACGCAGTTCTGGCTGGTGACGCCCAAAGCCTCGCTGGCGGGGGTTTCCGGGCTGGATGCGCTGGTGGGCGGTAACTATATCGGCATGATGCCGGGCGAAGGCGAGCCGCGCGACCACTTCCGGGCGCTCGATACCCAGCCGAAATATCGCCTCAATACCGGCGAGCTGATGATCCATCTTCACGCGCCGGATCTCGGCTCGCTGAACAGCGGCTCGCTGGTTTACTACCGTAAAATTCCGGTCGGCCGCGTGTATGACTACTCCATCAACACCGATAAACAGGGCGTCACCATCGACGTTATCATCGAGCGGCGTTTCACCAACCTGGTGAAAAAAGGCAGCCGCTTCTGGAACGTCTCCGGCGTGAAAACCAACATTGGGCTGAGCGGCGCCAAAGTCGAGCTGGAGAGCCTGGCGGCGCTGGTCAACGGGGCTATCGCCTTTGACTCGCCCGCGGATTCCGCGCACGCCGACCAGAACGACACCTTCGGGCTGTATGAAGATCTCGCCCACAGCCAGCGCGGCGTGCTGGTGAAGCTCGATCTCCCCGGCGGTCAGGGGCTCAAGGAGAACTCCACACCGTTAATGTATCAGGGGCTTGAGGTGGGCACGCTGACCAAACTGAATCTCAATCCTGGCGGCGCCGTCACTGGCGAGCTGACGGTCGACCCGAGCGTCGTGAATCTGCTGCGTGACGGCACGCGCATTGAGATGCACAGCCCGAAACTCTCGCTCAATAACCCCGAAATCAGCACGCTCCTGACCGGCAGCACGCTGGAGCTGGTGCCGGGCGAAGGCCAGCCGCGCAGCCATTTCGTCGTCCTGCCGGATGATAAAACGCCGCTGCAAAAGCCGGGCGTGTTGACGCTGACGCTGAACGCGCCGGAAAGCTACGGCATCGACGCCGGCCAGCCGGTTATCCTCCACGGCATTCAGATTGGCCAGGTGCTGGAGCGCTCTCTGACGGCCAAAGGCGTCAGCTTCGCGGTGGCGATTGATCCGCAGTACCGCGAGTTACTTAAAGGCGACAGTAAATTTGTGGTCAACAGCCGCGTGGATGTGAAAGTGGGCCTCGACGGCGTCGAGTTTCTCGGCGCCAGCGCCACCGAATGGCTGAGCGGCGGCATCCGCGTCCTGCCGGGCGATAAAGGCGAAATGAAAAACGAATACCCGCTTTACGCCAATCTGGAAAAAGCGGTGGAAAACAGCTTAAGCGATATGCCGACCACGACGCTGACGCTGACCGCCGAAAGCCTGCCGGATGTTCAGGCAGGTTCTGTAGTGCTGTACCGTAAATTCGAAGTGGGCGAAGTGATCACGGTACGCCCGCGCGCCAACGCGTTTGACATTGAAGTGCATATCAAGCCGGAATACCGCAAGCTGCTCACGCCGAACAGCGTTTTCTGGGCCGAAGGCGGCGCGAAAGTGCAGCTCAACGGCAGCGGTCTGACCGTGCAGGCCTCGCCGCTCTCCCGCGCGCTGAAAGGCGCCATCAGCTTTGATAACCTCAACGGCGCGGGCGCGGGGCTTGGCGAAAAAGACAAGCGCACCCTCTATCCGTCAGAAACCGCCGCCCGCGCGGTGGGCAGCCAGATAACGCTGCACGCGTTTGATGCCGGCAAGCTCGCGCCGGACATGCCGATTCGTTATCTCGGTATCAATATCGGCCAGATCGAATCGCTGAAGCTCATTACCGATCGCAATGAGGTGCAGGCGACGGCGGTGCTCTACCCGGAATATGTGAATACCTTCGCGCGCGCCGGCACGCGGTTCTCGGTTGTCACGCCGCAAATCTCCGCCGCGGGCGTCGAGAATCTCGACACTATCCTGCAACCCTATATCAACGTTGAGCCGGGACGTGGGCCGGGCCGCCGCAGCTTCGAACTGCAGGAAGCGACGATTACCGATTCCCGCTACCTCGACGGCCTGAGCATTATTGTGGAAGCGCCGGAGGCCGGGTCGTTGAATATCGGCACGCCGGTGCTGTTCCGCGGTATCGAAGTGGGCACGGTGACCGGGATGTCGCTTGGCAGCATGTCCGATCGCGTGATGGTGGCGATGCGCATCAGCAAGCGCTATCAGCACCTGGTGCGCGAGAACTCGATCTTCTGGCTCGCCTCCGGCTACAGCCTGAACTTCGGGCTGGTGGGCGGCGTGGTGAAAACCGGCACGTTTAACCAGTTCATTCGCGGCGGCATCGCGTTCGCCACGCCGCCAGAAACGCCGCTCGCGCCGAAAGCGCAGCCTGGTAAACACTTCCTGTTGCAGGACAGTGAGCCGAAAGAGTGGCGTCAGTGGGGCACCGCCCTTCCCCGTTAACGCCAGCGCCCCGGTGTCACGCCGGGGCGTTTGTGTTACACTTCGCGCCCTCTTTTTCTGCCCGCTGAGGTGTCCCGTGGCGCAATCCGGTTCTGTCTGCCTTCCTGAAGCTTTCCTTGATGTTATGCGTGATGCGATGCCCGCCGGGCTTGCGATGGACGATTTCATCGCCGCCTGCCAGCGCCCGCTGCGTCGCAGCATTCGCGTCAACACGCTGAAAATCAGCGTTGCGGAATTCCTTGCGCAGGTGGCGCCCTACGGCTGGCAGTTAACGCCCGTGCCGTGGTGCCCGGAAGGCTTCTGGATCGAGCGCGATGACGAGGACGCGCTGCCGCTCGGCAGTACCGCCGAGCATTTAAGCGGCCAGTTTTATATTCAGGAAGCGAGCTCCATGCTGCCGGTGGCGGCGCTGTTCGCCGACGGCAACACGCCTGCGCGCGTGATGGACGTAGCGGCAGCGCCCGGCTCGAAAACCACTCAGATCGCCGCGCTGATGCAAAACCAGGGCTTTATTCTCGCCAATGAATACTCCGCCAGCCGGGTTAAGGTGCTGCACGCGAATATCAGCCGCTGCGGCATTCGCAATGTCGGCCTGACCCATTTTGACGGCCGCGTTTTCGGCGCCGCGCTGCCGGAGCAGTTTGACGCCATTCTGCTGGACGCGCCCTGCTCAGGCGAAGGCGTGGTGAGAAAAGATCCGGATGCGCTGCGCAACTGGTCGCCGCAAAGCAACCAGGAAATCGCCGCCACCCAGCGCGAGCTTATCGACAGCGCGTTTCATGCGCTCGCCCCCGGCGGCACGCTGGTCTATTCCACCTGCACGCTGAACCGCGAAGAGAATCAGGAGACGGTGCGCTGGCTGCTGGCGCGCTACCCGCACGCGGTGGAAGTGCTTTCGCTTGAAGCCCTCTTCCCCGGCGCCGACGCGGCGCTGACCGAAGAAGGCTTTCTGCACGTTTTCCCGCAGATCTACGATTGCGAAGGCTTTTTTGTCGCACGACTGCGTAAAACCGCAGGCGTCGAACCGCTGCCCGCGCCAACTTACAAAGTGGGCGCATTCCCCTTCGCGCCCATGAAAACGCGCGAGGCGCAGGCGGTCATCACCGCGGCCAGCAAGGTCGGGCTCTCCTGGGACGAGACGCTTGAATTGTGGCAGCGCGATAAAGAGATCTGGTTGTTCCCGCAGGCATTCGCGCCGTTCATCGGCAAAGTGCGGTTCTCACGCACTGGCATTCGTCTGGCTGAAGTCCATAATAAAGGGTACCGCTGGCAGCACGAAGCCGTGGTGGCGCTGGCCGGAAGCGATAATCCGCTCGCCTTTGAGCTGACTGCCGAAGAGGCCCAGGAGTGGTATCGCGGGCGCGATGTCTGGCCGCAGACGGCGCCGGACGCCGATGATGTGATTGTCACTTTCCAGCATCAGCCGCTGGGGCTTGCCAAAAAAGTGGGCAGCCGTCTGAAAAACAGTTATCCCCGCGAACTGGTGCGCGACGGCGTTCTGTTCAGCGCGCCGGAGTAAGGCGCGCAAAAAAACATCAATGCAATTTTTGGCATTTCTTGCGCTTTTGACTACGCTTAACGATGGGGCCTGACTGGTCATACCACCCGTGTACTGTCTGAGGGAGAACGTTATGTCAAAAACCAGCGTAAAAATCGGTACTTTCGAGATAGATGATGCAGAGCTGCACGGCAACGCGCCCGGCGAGCGCAAGCTGAGCATTCCCTGCAAATCGGATCCGGATCTCTGCATGCAGCTTGATGCCTGGGACGCCGAAACCAGTATTCCTGCCGTGCTCAACGGCGAACACTCTGTGCTATACCGCGAACATTACGATCAACAAGCTGATGCCTGGATCATGCGTCTTGCCTGATTCAAAAAGAACCCGTCGCTGAAGGCGGGTTATTTATTTACACGTCCTGATTCAGAACCTTCGGTTTTCCCTTCCCCCTCGCTTCTCCTACACTTATGACAAACGTTGTCACACAGAGGACGCCATGTTCGCTCTGGTTTTATTTGTTTGTTATCTGGATGGCGGTTGCGATGACATCGTCGTGGATGTGTTCAATACGGAGCAGCAGTGTCTGAAAGCGATGGATGAGCAGAAGATGCGCCACGGGGGCTGCTACCCCGTTGAAGATTTTATTGACGGCTTCTGGCGCCCGGCGCGCGAGTACAGCGATTTCTGATCACTGCACGCGTATCAGCGTTAGCGGATTGCCGAAGACCGCGCCGGTATCGATGTAATTCAGGTTACCGCGGCTAAGCGGCTCGCGCAGCGGCGTGTGACCAAAATAGAACGCGTCCGCGCCTGCTATGTGCTCCTCTTTCCCTGCCGATACCCTGTTTATTCTTGTCCGGCTCCAGACCACCGCCTGCTCATCGATCGACTGACCCCAAACGTAGCGCGACGCCGGATAATCGGCGTGCGCCACCACGATGAGTCTGCCGTGACTTTGTAGCTCAACCACCAGCGGCAGTTCGCGCGCTCTGGCGAGCTGCGCCTGCGCCTCCTGCTTCGCGACGTCAGAGAGCCCCGAATACCAGTTGCCGCCGTTGATCGCCCACAGCGTGTTGTCGCCAGTCTCCAGCGCCATCGCTTCATGATTGCCGCGCACCGCGTAAAACCAGCGTTTGCCGATAAGCCGCAGGCAGCCCAGACTGTCGGGACCGCGATCGATTACGTCCCCGACTGAAATCAACGCATCGACGCGCGGGTCGAAACGCTCGCGTTTTAGGGCGCTGACCAGCGCCTGCAAACAACCGTGCAGATCGCCCACGATATATATGTGTCGCCACGCCGCGCCGTCGATTCGCTGATACATCGCCTGCTCCTCTGTTATCAGGCAAGTATAGCGCTGCGCGCCGTGGCATCATGGCTTTTGCGTCTTTGCCAGACTTCTCTCGCCCGCGTGACTGCCGGGCATTCCTCATGACCCTCAAAAGTATGTTGTAACTAATTAAGGCGCAGAGACGCTTTTATCCCATTAATTCGCGGTGGGACGCTTACCCGGCTAAGGATGTTCTATGCTTAAGGCAAGCAATGTCGGGAGGTGTCGGATGACTATTTTTACTCACGAAGCTATCGTCAGTTTTATCGGCTGTGTTGTGGCGGCTATTTTTATGCTCTGGCTGTTTGGCCGTAAACACGATAAATAACCCCACCACGCGTCAGGCCGGTTTACCACAGCCCCATAACGGATGAGGCGCCGGCCAGTTCACGAAGCGCGTCGAGCGTCAGAAGCAGGCCAAAAACGTAGATAAACGGATTCATCGGGATTAACTCCTTGTTTTCCTTCTCCCACTATACTTCATCCCTTAGCCTGCTACCGGTTCGCCTTCACAAATCCACCAGATTTAGTGGGCAACATTTCTTCGGTCTGCACCGTTCCAAATGAAACTACGCCTTGTGCCACCGGCGCGACTGTGCCGCAGTGACCGTTTTAACGGTGGCGATAAAAAAGCCTGGACGACGATACCGCAGCCTGTGTTATGGTTGAGTCATGAAGGTAAAGCGGAAGTTATGGATTGACACGCGATCCTTCCCCTGGATAAAAAAAGACCGAATACGATTCCTGTATTCGGTCCAGGGAAATGGCTCTTGGGAGAGAGCCGTGCGCTAAAAGTTGGCATTAATGCAGGCTCAGTCGCCTTGCCTCTTAAGAATAGATGACGACACCAGCTTTTCCAGTTTGCGACCAAACTCGCAACAAAAAGCGGTCAGAACGTCATAAAAAAGAAAAACCGCAACGCGCCTTGCTGCGCAGTTGCGGTTTTTTTATGCGTGGCAGGAAATTAGCAGAGTTTCTGCGCGCGCTCGATAAACGGCGCCAGGCTCATCTTCTGCCCCGGGTGCGCCGGATCGTCAATCTGAATGACCGAAATCGGCTGGCCGGTTACTTTCCCCTGCGCCAGCTGCTTTTCAGCGATATCGTTCAGCGGATACTGCATCAGCGTGCTGGGATTGATAGCAAACAGCGCATCGCCAGGACGGCACGCGAGCATCACCTCTTCTCGGTTGAACGCCCATTTGTCTTTGCCTATCTCATAGCGGCTGACCGTAATAATCTGCGGCGCGGCGAGAGCCATGCCGGAACAGGAGAGCATCAGCAGCGCAAGCAGCGATTTCTTCATTTCTTTCTCACCAGTTAAAAAGGTTCCCAGGTGGCGAACAGGCTGACGCTTAGCAGCACCAGCGCACCGAGCGCCACCTCCAGTTTAGTCATCAGGATAAACCGGCGCTGCGCCGTCGCCTGACGTGAAAATTTCGGCACCAGAACATAGCGGTTAATCAGCGCGATGACTACCATCACCGACACCAGCGCGATTTTAAATGCCAGCATACGGACATAGCCACTTTGCAAAGGCCACGCCACGCCGAGGATCAGTACGCTGTTCACAAGGCCTGTCGCGATAACCCCCGCCACGGCCACATGTCCGTAGCGTGAAAAGCGCATCATGGCGGTAATGGCGTCCGCGCGCCACGTCGCCTCTTTCGCCATACGCATCAGCATTAAGAGTGGTACGAGACCGCCAAACCACCAGGCGGCGCACAGCACATGCAGCGCATAACAGAGCCGCTGGAGCGCGCCGGCCAGCCCCTCGTGCATCGCGCCATGCCCGACGCCCGCGAGCAACACGAGCTGCGCGCAAAACAGTAACAGCAACAGTCCACTGCGCCGCAACGCCCGCCAGAAACACGGCAGCGTCACCAGCGCCAGCAGGATTTGCCACAGCCACACCGCGCCAAAGCGCGTCGATAACATCGCCTGCCAGATAGCCGGGCGCAGGCTGTCCGCCGCGCCGTCGCCCATCAGCCCCGCCTGCACCGCGAAAATCGCCACGGCGCAGATAATCGTCGCCAGCGCAGCGCAGAGCCAGAGCGCGCGCAGGCGCTGCGCGAGAGACTGTCCGATCGCGGCAGGCGCCAGCCACGCGCAGAACAGCGCCCCGCCCGCGCCGAGCATCAGCGCGGCGACATGTACGAAGCGCAGCGCGACATAAACGCTTTCCAGCACGACGTTACTTCACGCTAAACCGGTAGCTGCCTTTGGTTTTATGGCCATCCACCGACACCACGTGCCACTGCACCTGGTACTCGCCGCTCGCCAGCGGCGCGGCAAGCGGCGCTACCAGCTGTTTATCGTCATTCGGCGCGCGTTTGACCGCGCCGGTGTCCGTTTTTTTGCCATCAGGGCCGGTCAGCGTTACGCCGCTGAACGCAGGCTCAATGCCTTCGGAAAAGGTTAAGGTCAACGCCTCGGGCGATGCGTCGACCGTCGCGTTCGCGGCGGGCTGCTGCGCTTTCAGATGCGCATGCGCCAGTACGGCGGGCGTGGTCATGACGGCGGCGACAAGCGCCAGCGCACGGCAAAAACGTGCGGCAAACAGTGCCATATCAGTCATTCCTTTTTATTATAAATCAGGCGCAAGAATACCCTCGCGCTGATGGCAAGTCGAGCCGGGAAGGCACATCCCGCCACATAAGGCTTGTCATCCGGCGCGCGGCGCAGTACCTTCACGGCGATTAAGAGGAGCACACCATGAACCAGAACCTTGCCCTGCTTCCGCAGGAAGAGATGGATAAAGTGAACGTCGATCTGGCGGCGTCCGGCGTGGCGTTTAAAGAGCGCTACAATATGCCGGTCATCGCCGAAGCCGTAGAGCGCGAACAGCCTGAGCATTTGCGCGACTGGTTTCGCGAGCGTCTTATCGCGCATCGCCTGGCGTCGGTGAACCTCTCCCGCCTGCCTTACGAGCCTAAAATGAAATAACGGCTTTCTGCCTCGCCCCCGATCCAGTGATGATGGCGGGCGTCTGTTTTCCCTTCCGGCGGAGCGCATATGCTACGGATTATTGATACCGAAACCTGCGGCCTGCAGGGCGGCGTTGTCGAAGTGGCGTCGGTGGACATCATCGACGGCGCGATAGTCAACCCGATGAGCGATCTGGTGCGCCCGGACCGCCCTATCAGCCATCAGGCGATGGCGATACATAACATTACCGAGGCGATGGTCGCGGATAAACCGTATATCGAAGAGGTGATCCCGCGCTACCACGGCAGCCAGTGGTATGTGGCGCATAACGCCAGCTTTGACCGTAAAGTCCTGCCCGAAATGCCGGGCGAGTGGATCTGCACCGTCAAGCTGGCGCGCCGCCTGTGGCCAGGCATTCGCTACAGCAATATGGGGCTGTACAAATCCCTCAAGCTACAGGTGGAAACGCCTGCGGGCCTGCATCATCACCGCGCGCTGTTTGACTGCTACATTACGGCGGCGCTGCTGCTGGAGATCATGAAAGTCTCCGGCTGGACGCCGGAAGAGATGGTGAATATCACCGGCCGCCCGCAGCTTATCGCCACGCTGCCGTTTGGCAAGTACCGCGGCGAGCCGGTGGCGGATATCGCCGGGCGCGATCCGGGGTATCTGCGCTGGATGCTCAATAACGTCAAACAGCTTAACCCGGATTTGCGTCTGACATTAAAGCACTACCTCGATAACGATTAATCCGCGAGCTGGTCCGGCGGCAGCGTGCCCTGGGCCAGCCCAATCAGAAACGCGTACTCCATCGCCACCCCCTCGTACGATTTAAAGCGCCCCGATTTCCCGCCGTGCCCGGAATCCATATCGGTACAGAGCAGCAGCAGATTGTCATCGGTTTTCAGCTCGCGCAGTTTCGCCACCCATTTCGCCGGCTCCCAGTACTGCACCTGCGAATCGTGCAGGCCGGTCGTCACCAGCAAATGCGGATAGCGCTGCGCGCTGACGCAGTCGTAGGGGCTGTAGCTTTTCATGTAGAAATAGTACTCCCTGTCCGCCGGGTTGCCCCACTCCTCAAATTCACCGGTGGTGAGCGGAATGGATTCATCGAGCATCGTAGTGACGACATCGACAAACGGCACCTGCGCAATCACGCCGCGAAAGAGCTCCGGACGCTCGTTAATCGCCGTGCCCATCAGCATGCCGCCCGCGCTGCCGCCCATGCCGAACAGGTATGCCGGATCGCCATGGCCCTGCGCCAGCAGCGCGTCGCACACGTCGAGATAATCGTTAAAGGTGTTTTTCTTCTTCAGGAACTTCCCTTCTTCATACCACTGCTGGCCGAGCTCGCCGCCGCCGCGCACATGGGCGATGGCGTAGACGAAGCCGCGATCCAGCAGGCTCAACCGGCTGGCGCTGAAATCGGCGTCGATACAGGTGCCGTAAGAGCCGTAGCCGTAGACCAGCAGCGGGTTTTTCCCTTCGCGGAAATGGTCTTTGTGATAAACGAGCGACACCGGCACTTCAACGCCGTCGCGCGCGGTGATCCAGAGGTGTTCGCTCTGGTAGTTGGCGGCGTCAAACCCCGCCACTTCGGTCTGTTTCAGCACGCGACGCTCGCCGGTTTCCATGTTCAGCTCAAAAAGCGTGTCCGGCATGGTCATCGACGAGTAGCCGTAACGCAGCTTGCTGGTCTCCGGCTCCGGGTTGTAGGCAACCCAGGTGACATACGCCGGATCGTCAAACGCGATGCCGGTTGATTCATGGGTTTTGCGGTTGATTTGCCGCAGGCTGGTGAGGCCGCGCTGGCGCTCTTCCACCACCAGCCAGTCGGCAAACAGCGTAAAGCCCTCCAGCATCACATGCTCGCGCGCCGGAATAATCTCTTCCCAGCGCGCTTCATCGCGCACGCGGCTGCGGTACAGCCCGAAGTTTTTCCCGGCGCGGTTGGAGCGGATGTAAAACATATGCTGGAAGTGATCGACGCTGTATTCATGATCTTTACGGCGCGGCAGGAAGCTTAGCGGCGGCGCGTCCGGGAGATCGGCGTTCACCAGCAACACTTCCGTCGTGGTGGCGCTGCCGAGGAAAATCAGAATGAAATTCTGCGACGTGGTCTTATAGAGGCTGACGTAAAACGTCTCGTCTTTCTCTTCATAGACCAGCTCATCCTGATCGGCCGCGGTGTCGAGCGTGTGTCGCCAGATCTGGTACGGCAGCAGCGTCACGGGATGTTTACGCACGTAATAGAGCGTGCGGGAGTCGTTGGCCCAGACGAAACTCGCCGAGACGTTTTCCAGCACCTCCGGGTACCACTGCCCGGTGTCGAGATTGCGAAAGCGCAGCCCGTACTGGCGGCGTGACAAAAAATCTTCCGCCACCGCCATCACCGTGTTATCCGGCGCGATATCCATACCGCCGAGCGTATAGAATTCGCTGCGGGCGGCGCGCTTATTGCCATCCAGCAGGATTTCCCACTCTTCCCACTCGCTGTGTATCACCGACTGACGCTGATAAATCGCGTATTCGCAGCCCGTTTCGTAAATCTGCCGGTAGCGATAGCCATTTTTCACATAGGGCGCCGAGACATCACGCGGCGGAATGCGGCTGACCATTTCAGAGAGCAGCCGCTCTTCCAGCGCGCTTTGCGTGGACATGACGCGTCGCCCGTAGTCATTCTCCTGGCGTAAGTAATCCAGTACGTCTGGCTGCGCGCGCGTGTCGTCCCGCAGCCAGTAATAGTTGTCGATGCGGGTGTCGCCATGCTGAGTGATGGCGTAGGGGATCTGTTTCGCTTTCGGTGGCATGTCGCTGTTCTTTTTGTTTAACACCCTGTAAGGGTGGCAAAACCCGCGCGCGTTGCAAGCGAAACATGCCTGTTTATGGCATTATCTGCTTATCCCGGCAGCGCTTTTTTCTCCTGCTGGATGTCGCGCTCAATCTCGTCACGCACCTCCTGCGGGATTTTCAGGGCGTCGCCAAGCGCCTGCAGATAGCTGCGCTCCATAAAGTGATCGATATCGATCGCGGCACAGCTCAGGAAGTAAAGCTCCAGCGCCTCTTCTTCGTTTTTCACGTCGGCGGCAAGACGCATCGGGTCGAGCGGCTGATTGATCGCCTGCTCCACCAGTATCCGCCCCTGCTCTTCAATGCCCGCTTCGCGCAGCTGGCGCTCAATGGCCGCGCGCTCGCTGTCATCGATATGCCCGTCGCTTTTGGCGGCAAACACCAGCGCCAGCACGAGACGCTCGGCGCGGCGATCCAGCGGCGTCTGCTGCTGGCCGTACTGCGGCTCGTCCTGGTGCGCCGCGCGGATTTTATCTTTGTACTTGTTCCACAGTACCGTACCCGCCACGGCCCCGCCGCCCACCAGCAATGCGCCGCCGCCATATTTCGCGAGCAGCTTGCGCGACGATTTGCTGGCCACCAGTAAGCCCGCGAGACCGCCGAGCGCGCCAGGCGTTATCAGGTTGCTTAACCCTTTGGAGCGCAACGCGTCCTGAATGCCGGACTTACCGGACGACGCACCGCCGCTTTGTCCCAGCATCGACTGAAGCTGTGTTAACCAGTTGCTCATTATTGTCCTCTGCGCTGATGAGTGATAACCCAAGCGTAAGCGAGCGGACGTCAAGATGTGTCGGGGAACCGCAAGGAAGGGAAAAGACGCGGCCCCGAACAGGGCCGCAGAGGATCAGTGCTGGTAATGCGCCTCGCCTTTGACGCAGTCGACCATCACTTTATAGTGAATGTCGGTGTTTTTACCGCGCACGGTCAGCGGCACTGTCCATTTATCGTCTTTGCCGACGATCTCTTTGCTGTTGATCCAGGCGACCGGATCGGCCTGCCCTAACGTTTTCTGATCGTCCGCCCACTTCACAATGCGGTTTTGCAGGTAGTCGCGCTTGACGCTCGCTGCGATGCCTTCCGCCGTCATGCCTTCACATTTAGGGAAATGCACCTGGCGCGGATCGTCAGCGTGCGCGGCGTTTGCCGCGGTGAGTAATGCAAAAGAAATCAGGGCTCCTGCGAATTTTTTCATCGTACTTCTCCGAAGACGGGGGATGAAAAAAGTCTGGTACAAAAACAGCGAAGCGCAAGGGAACCCCAACAAGATGAGGGGATAAAACAGAGGGAATAATTTAAAAGCGGACAGCGGACAGCGGACAGCGGACAGCGGACAGCGGACAGCGGACAGCGGACAGCGGACAGCGGACAAAGATAACAGAGAAGAATACGCGCGTGGCAACAGCCACTGCGTTCAGCAGGCGCAGGGCGCGTCACCGGTGCGCAAAATCGCGGCGTAACTGAAAACCGCGCCGCTGGCCAGGTAAACCCGCCAGCGGCACAGGGAGAAGGCTATCAGGCCGCTTTCGTGCGTTTACGCGCGCTGTGCAGCGCGACGGCGCCCTCTTCATCTTCAGCCGTCTCTTCCGGGACAGCCTCTGCCGCGCTGTCAGTCTGCTCGCTGGTCTCCTGCGGCAGACGACCGGTGCGCACGATGGTGCTGAGGTTGTCTTTCTGCTCCGCCATCCACAGCGCCAGCTGTTCGACCTGACCTTCCGCGAAACCGACAGGCGCCTGGCCCAGCCAGCCTTCCAGGGCTTCGGCTAAGTCCAGCATTTTGTCCCAGGCGTCGGCTTCCTTCTTACTGGCAAATGACATTTTTTCCACACCCTCACGGATAACGACGTATTTAATTTCTACCGCCATGATGCAACTCCCGTTACTGTATTTATATACAGTATAAACCTGTGCGAATCGAAATGCAAACAGCGCGCGATGCGCAAAGCAAACGTTTTCGTATATACTGCCGCCAGAATTTCACACAGCAGGAATATCGCTATGGCTATGTTAGGAACCGCACTGCGCCCGTCAGCAACCCGCGTAATGCTGCTCGGCTCAGGAGAGCTCGGAAAAGAAGTGGCGCTTGAATGCCAGCGTCTGGGCATTGAGGTCATCGCCGTCGATCGCTACGCCGATGCGCCCGCCATGCAGGTGGCGCACCGCAGCCACGTTATCAATATGCTCGACGGCGCGGCGCTGAAAAAACTGGTGGCGCAGGAGATGCCGGATTTCATCGTGCCGGAGATTGAAGCCATCGCGACCGACGCGCTTGTCGAGCTTGAACAGCAGGGCCAGCGCGTGGTGCCCACCGCGCGCGCCGCGCGTCTCACCATGAACCGAGAAGGTATTCGCCGCCTCGCCGCCGAAGAGCTTGGCCTGCCGACCTCCGCGTATCGCTTCGCCGAAAACGAAGCGGAATTTCGTGAAGCGGTGGAGGAAATCGGCCTGCCGTGCATCGTCAAACCCGTCATGAGCTCCTCCGGCAAGGGCCAGAGCTTTATTCGCAGCGAAGAGATGCTGGACGGTGCCTGGCGGTACGCGCAACAGGGCGGACGCGCAGGGGCGGGCAAAGTCATCGTTGAAGGCGTGGTGCAGTTCGATTTTGAGATTACCTTACTGACCATCAGCGCCGTTGACGGCGTGCATTTCTGCGCGCCGATAGGCCATCGCCAGGAAGATGGCGATTACCGCGAATCCTGGCAGCCGCAACAGATGAGTGATGTGGCGCTCGCGCGCGCGCAGGAGATTGCGCAAAAGGTGGTAGAGGCGCTCGGCGGTTACGGTCTGTTCGGCGTAGAGCTGTTTGTCTGCGGCGACGAGGTGATATTCAGTGAAGTGTCGCCGCGCCCGCACGATACCGGGATGGTGACGCTTATCTCTCAGGATCTCTCAGAGTTCGCGCTGCACGTACGCGCGTTTCTCGGCCTGCCGGTCGGCGGCATTCGCCAGTACGGCCCAGCCGCCTCGGCGGTGATCCTGCCGACGCTGAAAAGTGATGACGTGAAGTTTGGCGAACTCTCCGGGGCGCTGGGCGCCGGTCTGCAACTGCGCCTTTTCGGCAAGCCGGAAATCGACGGTTCACGCCGCCTCGGCGTGGCGCTCGCGACAGGCGAGACGGTCGATGACGCCATCGCGCGCGCGAAGGCCTCCGCCGCCGCCGTGATCGTTAAAGGATAAAAAAACGCGCCGCCCGTGAAGGCGGCGCGCTGCATTTCAGGTCGCGTAAAAAGTTACTGCGCGCCTTCCACCGCTTCGCGGGCAAGTTTGGTAATACGATCCCAGTCGCCCGCTTCCATCGCGTCCGCCGGCACCAGCCAGGAGCCGCCGATGCACAGCACGCTTTTCAGCGCCAGGTAGTCGCGGTAGTTGGCAGGCGAGATGCCGCCGGTCGGGCAGAAACGCACCTGGGAGAACGGGCCGGCGATAGCCTGCAACGCTTTGGTGCCGCCATTGGCTTCCGCCGGGAAGAATTTGAACTCTTTCAGGCCGTAATCCATGCCCAGCATCAGTTCGGAAACGGTGCTGATGCCCGGGATCAACGGAATAGTGCCTTCGGTCGCGGCCTTCAGCAGCGGCTCGGTGAGGCCCGGGCTGATGGCGAACTGCGCGCCGGCCTCGGTGACGTCTTTGAGCTGCTGCGCGTTCAGCACGGTGCCCGCGCCAATGATGGCGTCCGGCACTTCGTTGGCGATAGCGCGGATAGCGTCCAGCGCGCACGGGGTGCGCAGGGTCACTTCCAGCACGCGCACGCCGCCTGCCAGCAGCGCTTTCGCCATCGGGACCGCGTGCTCCAGTTTGTTAATCACAATCACCGGCACAACCGGACCGCTTTTCAGGATCTGTTCGGCACTCGTTTTCCAGTTTTTCATCTGTGGATCTCTCCCGCCATTTTTAAAGAGTGTGGCGCGCGCCTGCGCACCTGATAGTTAAAAGTCGATGCAGGTCGCGCCCTGCTCCGCCCCGGACAGTTTTTCACGCAGCGCACCGAACAGCTCGCGCCCCGTTCCCACGCGCTGGGCGCTGAGATCCGGGTGGTAAGGCTCGCGCCGCGCCAGTTCGGCGTCATCCACCAGCAGCGTCAGTTCGCCGGTCTGTCCGTTGACGCGAATGATATCGCCGTCGCGCACTTTCGCGAGCAGCCCGCCGTCGTATGCTTCGGGCGTCACATGAATGGCCGAAGGCACTTTCCCCGACGCGCCGGAAAGGCGACCGTCCGTGACCAATGCGATTTTGAAACAGCGGTCCAATAATACACCAAGCGGCGGCATAAGTTTATGTAATTCTGGCATCCCGTTCGCTTTCGGCCCCTGATGGCGCACGACTATCACGCAGTCGCGGTCCAGCCGCCCGGCCTCAAAGGCAGGCAAGACGTCGTGCTGACTTTCGAAGACCACGGCGGGCGCTTCCACGACCTGGTTTTCCACCGGCACGGCAGAGGTTTTCATCACCGCGCGGCCCAGATTGCCGCTCAGCACTTTGGTGCCGCCATGTTTAGAGAACGGTTTATCGATGGTGGCGATGATAGCGTTATCCAGCGAAGCCTGCGCCCCGTCGCGCCAGGCGAGTTCGCCGTTATCGAGCCACGGCTCTTGGGTGTAGCGCGCAAGACCAAAACCGGCCACGGTGTTGACATCTTCATGCAGCAACCCGCCTTTCAGCAGCTCGCGCATCAGCACCGGTACGCCGCCCGCGGCCTGGAAGTGGTTGATATCCGCCGGGCCGTTCGGGTAGAGACGCGCCAGCAGCGGCACGGCCTGGGAGATCTCGGAGAAATCATCCCAGTTGATGATAATGCCCGCCGCGCGCGCCATCGCCACCAGATGCATCGTGTGGTTGGTGGAGCCGCCGGTGGCGAGCAGCGCCACGATACCATTGACCACCACTTTCTCATCCACCAGTTTGCCAAGCGGCATCCAGTCGTTGCCGTTGCCGGTGAGGCGCGTCACCTGGCGCGCGGCCGCGGCGGTCAGCGCGCGGCGCAGCGGCGCGTCCGGGTGAACAAAGGAGGAGCCTGGCAGCTGCATCCCCATAAATTCAATGACCATCTGGTTGGTGTTAGCGGTGCCGTAGAACGTGCAGGTGCCGGGCTCATGATAAGACGCGGCTTCGGATTCCAGCAGCGCCGCGCGATCCACTTTGCCTTCGGCGTAAAGCTGGCGAATGCGCACTTTCTCTTTGTTCGGCAGGCCGCTCGACATCGGCCCCGACGGGATAAACACGGCGGGCAGATGCCCGAAAGAGAGCGCCGCCATCACCAGCCCCGGCACGATTTTATCGCACACGCCCAGATAGAGCGCGCCGTCGAACATGTTGTGCGACAGCCCCACCGCCGCCGACATGGCGATCACTTCGCGGCTCAGCAGCGACAGCTCCATACCGTCCTGCCCCTGCGTCACGCCGTCGCACATGGCGGGCACGCCGCCTGCGACCTGCGCCACCGCGCCGACGCTGTGCAGCGCCTCGCGGATCTGCTGCGGGTAGTTTTCGTAAGGCTGATGCGCGGAGAGCATGTCGTTATAGGAGGTAATGATGCCGATATTGTTACGCAGCATGCTTTTCAGCGCCGCTTTGTCATCCGGCTGGCAGGCGGCGAAGCCGTGGGCCAGATTGCCGCAGGCGAGGCTGGCGCGATGCACGGTCTGGCTTTTCGCCGCTTCGATGCGCGCAAGGTAAGCTTCGCGCGTGGCGCGGGAGCGTTCGGTAATACGTTTTGTTACCCGTAACAATTCAGGATGCATAAAAAGTCCTCTCTGTTATTTCTGCCTGAGGCCGCCTTTTCAGGCGTTGCGCAATACCACGAGGTTAGCACGTACACGCGCCAGCCGCGCCTCACAAGAGCAAAATCGCTTCAGCCAGTGTAATGAAAAAAGCCCCGCTGGTGAATCCAGACGGGGCTTTAAAAAAGAATTTTTTACACAACACCTGTTCGGGATCATGTTACCGGTAAAGCAACACTCCTCCGTACCGGTCGATTACTCGAACTCGTTCCAGGAACGGCCGTCACGGGTAATCATCGCCACCGAGGCGACAGGGCCCCATGTGCCGGCCTGATACGGTTTCGGCGCGTCGTTGTCCGCCGCCCAGGCTTCGGTGATGGAGTCGACCCACTTCCAGGCTTCTTCCACTTCATCACGGCGCACGAACAGCGCCTGGATGCCGCGCATGGTTTCCAGCAGTAGACGCTCGTAGGCATCGGCAAGGTGGCTTTCGTTAAAGGTTTCCGAATAACTCAGATCCAGCTTGGTGGTTTGCAGGTTGTGCTTGTGATCCAGCCCCGGCACTTTGTTCAGCACCTGGATATCCACGCCTTCGTCCGGCTGCAGACGGATAGTCAGCTTGTTCTGCGGCAGATCCTGCCAGGAGTCTTTAAACAGGTTCAGCTCCGGCGTTTTGAAATAGACCACCACTTCAGAGCATTTGGTCGGCAGACGTTTGCCGGTACGCAGGTAGAATGGCACGCCCGCCCAGCGCCAGTTGTCGATATCGACGCGGATAGCGACGAAGGTTTCCGTATGGCTGGTCTTGTTGGCGCCCTCTTCTTCCAGATAGCCCGGCACTTTTTTGCCCTGGGCGAAACCGGCGGTGTACTGGCCGCGAACGGTTTTCTCACGCACGTTAGAGCGGTCGATACGGCGCAGCGAGCGCAGCACTTTCACTTTTTCGTCGCGAATGCTGTCGGCGGTCAGATCAGACGGCGGAGACATCGCAATCATGCAGAGAATTTGCAGCAGGTGGTTCTGGATCATGTCGCGCATCTGGCCCGCCTGATCGAAATAGCCCCAGCGGCCTTCGATGCCCACTTCTTCGGCCACGGTGATTTCCACATGGTCGATAGTGCGGTTGTCCCAGTTATTGACGAATAGCGAGTTCGCAAAACGCAGCGCCAGCAGGTTCAGCACCGTCTCTTTACCGAGGTAGTGGTCAATACGGTAGACCTGGCACTCTTCGAAGAATTTACCCACCTGATCGTTGATCTCGCGGGAGGTTTCAAGCGAAGTGCCGAGCGGTTTTTCCATCA
Organism: Cronobacter universalis NCTC 9529; assembly: GCF_001277175.1. Lineage (NCBI taxonomy): Bacteria > Pseudomonadati > Pseudomonadota > Gammaproteobacteria > Enterobacterales > Enterobacteriaceae > Cronobacter > Cronobacter universalis. The sequence goes on from NZ_CP012257.1 coordinate 2,581,550, forward strand.
CCACACGCGCGGGTTTGGCGTTAAGCTTCGCCGCCCCGAGGCCTTCGCAAATCGCGCCAAAGGTGCTTGGCGGCATCGCGAAATAGTTGATAGTGACGCGGTTTTTCTGATCCAGCATTTTGCCGAGACGAGTAAACGCGGCGGTGTCATTGACGTCCAGATTACAGAAATCGAGGCGGCCGCTGAGAGTATCCCACAGGGCTTCGTCGATTTTCTCTTTCATGAAGGTTTCAAGCGCTTCACGGACGACTTTGGTATAGGCTTCTTTATCCCAGTCCGCGCGGCCTACCCCCAGAATGCGGGTATCCGGATGGATTTGGCCCGCTTTTTCCAGCTGATACAGGGAAGGCAACAGTTTTCGGCGCGCCAGATCGCCTTTGGCGCCGAAAATCACTAAGTCGCACGCCTGCGCTGTTTGCGTTACCGCCATGTCTTTCTCCTCGTTTCGGAATCCCTGTCGGGACAGGTCATCATTGTAATTTTCTTACAGTGCACTCTACTGCTTTTAGGTCTTTCAGGATACTCCTAAGCGTCTGGCGTCGGTCACTAAAGCGCCATGCGCCGCGGAGAATGCTGCGAAATCAGGCTGTCGCGCCCGGCTGGCGCTTTTCACGCCACCGTCGCCATAACAAAATCAGACCGCGATCATGTTATGAAAAAAAACAACAACATTGTCTTTCGACGCCCGTCCGCGACTGTACTATCAGGAGTATATTCTTGATAAAACTAATCGTCGTTTCCCAATCGTGTGAAATGGCTCTTTCTGCGGGTCTCATGTTAGCAATGAACATGCTGGAAAAGATCCAGTCGCAACTGGAACATCTGAGTAAATCTGAACGCAAAGTCGCTGAAGTGATTCTGGAATCCCCTTCACAGGCCATTCATTCGAGCATCGCGACGCTTGCAAGCGAAGCGGGCGTCAGCGAGCCGACCGTCAACCGCTTCTGCCGGAGCCTTGAGACCAAAGGCTTTCCCGATTTCAAACTGCATCTCGCCCAGAGTCTCGCCAACGGCACGCCCTATGTAAATCGCAATGTCGATGAAGATGACAGCGTCGAAGCCTATACCACGAAAATTTTCGAATCGGCGATGGCGAGTCTCGATCACGTCCGCCAGTCGCTCGATATGGCGACGGTGAACCGGGCCGTGGATATGCTCACTCAGGCGAAGAAAATCGCGTTTTTCGGTCTCGGCTCGTCGGCAGCCGTGGCGCATGACGCTATGAATAAATTCTTCCGTTTTAACGTCCCTGTCGTCTATTCAGAAGATATTGTGGTTCAGCGCATGAGCTGCATGAACGGCGGAGCCGATGACGTGGTAGTGCTGATTTCGCACACCGGGCGCACCAAAAGCCTGGTGGAGCTGGCGCGTCTTGCCCGTGACAACGACGCGCTGGTGCTGGCGATCACCTCGCGCGGTTCACCGCTCGCCCGCGAGGCGAGCCTCGCCCTGCTGCTGGACGTGCCGGAAGATACCGACATCTATATGCCGATGGTCTCACGGCTTGCGCAGCTGACCGTCATTGATGTGCTGGCGACCGGGTTTACGCTGCGGCGCGGGGCAAAATTCCGGGATAACTTGAAGCGAGTCAAAGAAGCGCTCAAGGAATCGCGTTTTGATAAGAGCTTACTGGTTTCTGACGACCAGTAAGCATTTTTATAACAAAGTTGTAACTTACAAAGCCATTCGGTTATGGTTTGTGTCTCTATTCGAAACAGGCCACCGTGCCGAATTTATGTTCACGCAACACCAAAGTTGTTTCAGTCAACGGAGTAATACATGTCCAGACGGCTTCGCAGAACCAAAATCGTTACCACGTTAGGCCCGGCTACCGACCGCGATAATAACCTGGAAAAAATTATCGCCGCCGGCGCGAACGTAGTACGTATGAACTTCTCGCACGGGACGCCGGAAGATCATCAGCTTCGCGCTGATAAAGTCCGCGAGATCGCGGCCAAACTGGGACGTCACGTCGCTATCCTTGGCGACCTTCAGGGACCGAAAATTCGCGTCTCTACCTTTAAAGAAGGCAAAGTTTTCCTCAACATTGGCGATAAATTCCTGCTCGACGCCAACCTCGGCAAAGGCGAAGGCGACAAAGAGAAAGTCGGTATCGACTACAAAGGCCTGCCGGCGGACGTGGTGCCGGGCGATATCCTGCTGCTGGACGACGGCCGCGTGCAGCTGAAGGTGCTGGATGTTCAGGGCATGAAAGTGTTTACCGAAGTCACCGTGGGCGGCCCGCTGTCGAACAACAAGGGCATTAACAAGCTGGGCGGCGGTCTTTCCGCTGAGGCGCTGACTGAAAAAGACAAAGCGGACATTATCACCGCGGCGAAAATCGGCGTGGATTATCTGGCCGTCTCCTTCCCGCGCTGCGGCGAAGATCTTAACTACGCTCGCCGCCTGGCGCGCGACGCGGGCTGCGACGCGAAAATTTGCGCCAAAGTCGAGCGCGCCGAAGCGGTATGCAGCAACGAAGCGATGGACGACATCATTCTGGCGTCTGACGTGGTGATGGTCGCGCGCGGCGATCTGGGCGTTGAAATCGGCGACCCGGAGCTGGTCGGCATCCAGAAAACCCTCATTCGTCGTGCCCGTAAGCTGAATCGTGCCGTCATCACCGCGACCCAGATGATGGAGTCGATGATAACCAACCCGATGCCGACCCGCGCGGAAGTGATGGACGTGGCGAACGCCGTGCTGGACGGCACCGACGCCGTGATGCTGTCGGCGGAAACCGCCGCGGGCCAGTACCCGGCAGAAACCGTTTCAGCGATGGCGCGCGTCTGCCTCGGCGCGGAGAAAATCCCGAGCATCAACGTGTCCAAGCACCGCCTCGATGTTGAATTCGATAACGTTGAAGAGGCGATTGCGATGTCGGCCATGTACGCCGCCAACCATCTGAAAGGCGTGAGCGCGATTATCACCATGACCGAATCGGGCCGCACCGCGCTGATGACCTCCCGTATCAGCTCCGGCCTGCCGATTTTCGCGATGTCCCGCCATGAGCGCACCCTGAACCTCACCGCGCTTTACCGCGGCGTGACGCCCGTCTATTTCGACAGCGCCAACGACGGCGTGGCGGCGGCGCAGGATGCCGTCAACCTGCTGCGTGACAAAGGTTATCTGGTGACCGGCGATCTGGTTATCGTCACCCAGGGCGATATGATGGGTACCACCGGCAGCACCAACACCACGCGCGTGCTGACCGTCGAGTAAACCCCATAAAAAAAGGGGCCAGCGCCCCTTTTCGTGATGCGTAAGCCGCTCGCCCTGAGCGGCTTTTTTATTTCGGGTAGAGATCCTTGCGGCGGTAAGGCTCGGTCTCGCCGTCTTTACGCGTTTTCAGGAGCTTGAGGATCCAGGCGTACTGCTCCGGATGCGGGCCGACGAAGTACTCGACCTCTTCATTCATGCGGCGCGCCAGCGTCACGTCATCGGCGTCCATCAGATCATCCATCGGCGGGCGCACCAGCACGTCCAGACGGTGTGTTTCGGCATTATAGACCGGGAAGAGCGGGATCACGCGCGCGCGGCAGACTTTCATCAGGCGGCCCACCGCAGGCAGCGTCGCTTTATAGGTCGCGAAGAAATCGACAAATTCGCTCTGCTCCGGCCCGTGATCTTCATCCGGCAGGTAATAACCCCAGAAACCATCGCGTACCGATTTGATAAACGGCTTGATACCGTCCTGGCGGGCATGCAGGCGACCGCCAAAACGCAGGCGGACTTTATTCCAGACATAATCCAGCAGCCGGTTGCCCTGATGATGGAACATCGCCGCGACATGCACGCCGCGCGAGGCCAGCAGCATCGCCGGAATATCCACGCCCCAGCCGTGCGGGACGAGGAGGATCACGCTCTCTTTACTGTCCAGCATCTCGTTAAGAATGGCTTCGCCGTGCCAGTCGACGCGGCTGAGCACCTTTTCCGGGCCACGCAGCGCCAGCTCGGCCATAAAGACCATCGACTGCGGCGCCGTGGCGAACATATTGTCGATAATCGCTTCGCGCTGCGCCTCGGTAAGCTCCGGGAAGCAGTAGAACAGGTTGATACGCGCGCGACGGCGGGCGCTCTTGCCAAACTTACCGGCCAGCCGCCCGATTTTACCGAGCAGCGGATCGCGAAAAGACGGCGGCGTCAGGGCCAGCGCCGCGCAGGCGCCAATCCCAAGCCAGGAGCCCCAGTAGCGCGGGTGCAGGAACGCGCGCTCGAATTCAGGAATGTATTCACTTTTTGTTTTTTTAGTGTCCATGACGGTTCTCAGGCCAGAGCCAGGTAATCAAAAGAGAAAATAATGAAGGAGTTTAGCGGCGCGAAGGCCGCCAGACAAAATAAAAAGCCGGCGCACGGTGGCGCCGGCTGTTAATTGCCGCGCTTTTAATCAAGCGTCAGTTGCGGCACCACTTCTTTAACCTGCGCCAGGTAATCGCGGCGATCGGAGCCTGCGAGGCCTTCGGAGCGCGGCAGTTTGGCGGTCAGCGGGTTAACGGCCTGCTGGTTGATCCAGATTTCATAGTGCAGGTGGGGGCCTGTGGAACGCCCGGTGTTGCCGGAAAGCGCGATGCGATCGCCGCGTTTCACTTTCTGGCCCGGTTTTACCAGCAGCTTTTTCAGGTGCATATAGCGGGTGGTATAGGTGCGGCCGTGACGGATAGCGACATAATAGCCCGCCGCCCCGCTACGTTTCGCCATCACCACTTCGCCATCGCCCACCGCCAGTACCGGCGTGCCCTGCGGCATCGCGAAATCGACGCCTTTATGCGGCGCCACGCGCCCCGTTACCGGGTTCAGACGACGCGGGTTAAAGTTAGAGGAGACGCGGAACTGACGCGACGTCGGGAAGCGCAGGAAGCCTTTGGCAAGCCCGGAGCCGTTGCGGTCGTAGAATTTGCCGTCTTCTGCGCGGATGGCGTAGTAATCTTTACCGGAAGAACGCAGGCGAACGCCGAGCAACTGGCTCTGTTCACGCTTGCCGTCCAGCATCTCGCGCGACATCAGCACCGAGAACTCGTCGCCTTTTTTCAGCTTACGGAAATCCATCTGCCACTGCATCGCTTTGATGACTGCGCTGATTTCCGCGCTGGTGAGCCCCGCCTCTTTGGCGCTGGCGACGAAGCTGCCGCCGACGGTGCCTTTAATCACGTTATTGACCCAGTCACCCTGCTGGACTTCGCTGCTCATTTTAAAGCCGCCGGCAGGCGTGCGGTCATAAGTGCGGGTTTCGCGGCGCGACATCTCCCAGGTCAGGCGCTGCAATTCGCCGCTGTCGGTAAGCGTCCAGGAGATCTGTTGACCGATTTTAAGATTACGCAGGTCTTTATCGACCGACGCGAGCTGGCTGATGTCCCCCATGTCGATACCGTACTGGTTCAGCACGCTGCTTAAGGTATCGCCGGTGGAGACCACATATTCATGCACCCCGGCTTCGCCGGCGGTTTTATCGTCAAGCTCATCCTGCGGGATAGCTTCGTCATCTTCTGGTGCTGCCTGATCGATAGGCTCGCTCGCCTCCGGCAGCAGAGAGCGGATCTCGCTCTTACGCAGCTCGATGGTTTTAACGACAGGCGCCGATTCGGATTCGGGGTGGTAAATGTACGGCCGCCAGACGGCGACCGCGAGTGTGAGAACTGTAAGAGACCCCAGCATAACGCGATGGGGTCGTGGCAGGTTGTTAAATGCCAGGGCGACAGAGCGGGCTATCTGTTGCACGTATCCACTTCCTCGTTAATCTCCTTTCAGGCAGCTGGCATATTGGTTAGATAACTGAGTCAGGAACTGCATGTAGCTGTCCTTACCCAGGCTGACAGACGTTCCCAGCGGGTCGAGCGTTCCCATTCGAACTTTCGTGCCCCTGGCAACGGCTTCAATCACCGCTGGCCTGAACTGTGGCTCAGCAAAAACGCATTCGGCCTTTTGCTCAACCAACTCTGTTCTTATTTCATGTAAACGCTGCGCACCAGGCTGGATTTCGGGATTCACGGTAAAATGGCCGAGCGATGTCAGGCCGTAATGTTTTTCGTAATAGCCGTAAGCGTCATGAAAAACGAAGTATCCTTTCCCTTTCAGCGGTGCCAGCTCGTTCGCCACCTGTTTGTCTGTCCGGGCCAGTTCGGCCTCGAAGCGCTGGAGGTTGGCGTCCAGTTTGGCTTTGCTTTGCGGCATAAGTTCCACTAATTTTTCGTGGATTGCAACCGCCGACGCCCGGGCGATTTCCGGCGACAGCCAGATGTGCATGTTATAATCGCCATGATGGTGATGTTCGTCACTTTCTGCGCCATGATGAGCGTGATCTTCATGCTCGTCATCGTCATCATCAGCGCCTTTCATCAGCAGCGGTTTTACAGAAGCGAGTTCGGCCAGCGCCAGATTTTTTTGTGCCGGCAGCGCCTTCACGGATTTATCCATAAAGGCTTCCATGTCAGGACCGATCCAGACCACTAAATCCGCTTTCTGTAAGCGTTTAACATCGGAAGGGCGCAGCGCGTAATCATGCTCTGACGCCCCGTCCGGCAGCAGGACTTCGGTAGGCGTGACGCCATCAGCGATAGCGGCGGCGATAAAGCCCACCGGCTTAAGCGAAGCGACTACGGCGGCCTGCGCGCTGGTGGCTGCGCCGCCCAGGATTGCTGCACTGAGTGCAGCGCAAAGAAGCGTATTTTTATGTAACATAATGCGACTTATCATCGTTATGAATGTTGGAAGTGTGATATTATAACATTCGAAAACTTCTGCAATCACTAAATTGCCATGACTAATCTTGTATCGCTTCAGAATGTTAGCGTCTCCTTCGGGCAACGCCGCGTTTTATCTGACATTTCTTTAACTCTCACGGGGGGCCGCATCCTGACGTTGCTGGGTCCCAACGGCGCCGGAAAATCGACGCTGGTCAAAGTGGTTCTTGGCCTGGTAGCACCCGACGAAGGGGTTATCAAGCGTGAACCCCAGCTGCGCATCGGCTACGTGCCGCAAAAGTTGCACCTCGACGCCACTCTGCCGCTGACAGTAAGTCGCTTTTTGCGCCTGCGCCCCGGCACCCGCAAAGCGGATATCCTGCCTGCGCTCAAGCGCGTCCAGGCCGGACATCTTATCGACGCCCCGATGCAGAAACTCTCCGGCGGCGAAACCCAGCGCGTGCTGCTGGCGCGCGCCCTGCTCAACCAGCCGCAGTTGCTGGTGCTCGACGAACCGACTCAGGGCGTGGACGTCAACGGCCAGGTGGCGCTGTATGATTTAATCAACCAGTTGCGTCATGAGCTCCACTGCGGCGTGCTGATGGTGTCGCACGATCTGCATCTGGTGATGGCCAAGACCGACGAAGTGCTGTGTCTGAACCATCACATTTGCTGCTCCGGCGCGCCGGAAGTTATCTCCACACACCCCGAATTTATCTCTATGTTTGGCCCGCGCGGCGCAGAACAGCTGGGGATTTACCGTCACCACCATAACCACCGTCACGATTTGCAGGGACGGATTATTCTGCGCAAGGGAAATGGCTCGTTATGATTGAACTTCTGCTTCCCGGCTGGATGGCCGGTATGCTGCTGGCCTGCGCCGCAGGCCCGCTGGGCTCGTTCGTGGTCTGGCGCCGGATGTCTTATTTTGGCGATACGCTGGCGCATGCCTCGCTTCTTGGCGTGGCGTTCGGGCTGCTGTTTGATGTGAATCCGTTTTATGCGGTGATTGTCGTCACGCTGATGCTGGCGGGCGGGCTGGTATGGCTTGAGAAACGCCCGCATCTGGCGATCGACACGCTGCTTGGCATTATGGCGCACAGCGCGCTGTCGCTGGGCCTGGTGGTGGTGAGCCTGATGGGCAACATCCGTGTCGATTTAATGGCGTATCTCTTTGGCGATCTGCTGGCGGTGACGCCTGCCGATCTGGTCTCCGTAGGGGCAGGCGTCGCGGTCGTCCTCGGCGTGCTTGGCTGGCAGTGGCGTAATTTACTCTCCATGACCATCAGCCCGGATCTCGCGTTTGTGGATGGCGTGCCGTTACAGCGCGTCAAAATTCTGCTGATGATGGTGACGGCGCTGACGATTGGCGTGGCGATGAAGTTTGTCGGCGCGCTGATTATTACGTCGCTGCTGATTATCCCGGCGGCCACGGCACGTCGTTTTGCCCGCACGCCGGAGCAGATGGCTGGCATTGCCGTCGTGCTTGGCATGGTGGCGGTGACGGGCGGCTTGACGTTTTCCGCATTCTACGACACGCCCGCCGGGCCGTCGGTGGTGCTGTGCGCGGCGTTGCTGTTTATTTTCAGCATGACGAAGCGACCGCCAGCCTGACGCGGGCTGCCCGGTGAACCGGTTAACAAAAAAGCGCCCTGAGGGCGCTTTTTTTATGCATGGCTTTCACTCGCACCAGTCATGTCACGGCATCTGCGGCGGCGTAATGCCGAAATGGTTCCAGGCGCGGGTCGTCGCCATTCTTCCGCGCGGGGTGCGCTGCAAAAAGCCCTGCTGGATGAGGAACGGCTCCAGCACATCTTCGATGGTTTCGCGCTCTTCGCCGATGGCCGCCGCCAGGTTGTCGAGCCCCACCGGGCCGCCGAAGAATTTGTCGATCACCGCCAGCAGCAGTTTACGGTCCATATAGTCAAAGCCTTCCGCATCGACATTGAGCATATCCAGCGCCTGAGACGCCACATGCTGATTGATAACGCCGTCGTGGCGCACCTCGGCGAAATCGCGCACGCGGCGCAGCAGGCGGTTGGCGATACGGGGCGTGCCGCGCGAGCGTTTCGCGACTTCAAAGGACGCCTCGTCATTCATCTCAAGTCCCATATGGCGCGCGCTACGGCTGACGATATGTTGCAGATCGGCGACCTGATAGAACTCCAGACGCTGCACGATGCCGAAGCGGTCACGCAGCGGCGAAGTGAGCGACCCGGCGCGGGTGGTGGCGCCAATCAGGGTAAACGGCGGCAAATCGATTTTGATCGAGCGCGCCGCCGGGCCTTCGCCGATCATGATATCGAGCTGGTAGTCTTCCATCGCCGGGTAGAGCACCTCTTCCACCACGGGCGAGAGACGATGGATCTCGTCGATAAACAGGACGTCGTGCGGCTCAAGGTTGGTGAGCATCGCCGCCAGATCGCCGGCCTTTTCCAGTACCGGCCCGGAGGTGGTTCGCAGATTGACGCCCATTTCGTTGGCGACGATATTGGCGAGCGTGGTTTTCCCAAGCCCCGGCGGACCGAAAATCAGCAGATGATCGAGCGCATCGCCGCGCAGCTTCGCCGCCTGGATAAAAATCTCCATCTGGGAACGCACCTGCGGCTGGCCGATGTACTCGTCGAGTAATTTGGGGCGCATGGCGCGATCGGCCACGTCTTCCGCCACGATGCTGCCCGGCGCCACCAGGCGGTCTGCTTCAATCATCCTCTACCTCACAATGCCGCGCGCAGCGCTTCGCGAATCAGCGTTTCGCTGGTCGCATCCGGCTGGGCGACTTTACTGACCATACGACTGGCTTCCTGAGGTTTATAACCCAGCGACACCAGCGCGGCAACGGCTTCCGCCTCGGCATCATCCACCGCTGGGCTTGCAGGCGACGTCAGCACCAGATCCGCCGCTGGCGTGAAGAGATCGCCATGCAGGCCTTTGAAGCGGTCTTTCATCTCCACCACCAGACGTTCGGCGGTTTTCTTGCCGATGCCCGGCAGCTTCACCAGCGCGGCAGGCTCTTCGCGCTCAACCGCATTAACGAACTGCTGGGCGGACATGCCGGAGAGTATAGCCAGCGCCAGTTTCGGCCCGACGCCGTTCACTTTGATCAGCTCGCGAAACAGCGTGCGCTCTTGTTTGTTATTAAAGCCGAACAGTAAATGCGCATCTTCACGCACCACAAAATGGGTGAAGACCACCGCTTCTTTGCCGGTTTCCGGCAATTCATAGAAGCAGGTCATCGGCATATGGACTTCATAACCGACGCCGCCCGCCTCCAGTAATACCAGCGGGGGCTGTTTTTCCAGTACGATGCCTCTGAGTCTGCCTATCACGTTGCGCTCCTGCGTGGGGCTTATAAAGTTGCTGGCTATAATATAAAAAAAGCTGGACAGATATCCAGTCAAGAAATCGCGGCGCCGGTAAGGGATGTGACCGTTGCGAGGCGTCTCGCAAAGGAACGGTAACGCGGGTTGCCGCTAACGCAGCCGCCCGCGCGCCAGGTTGAGGCGCGATTCGCTGACCTGCATCGCGTTCTGGCTGACATGACAATGGGTAATGGCGATAGCGAGCGCATCCGCCGCATCCGCCTGCGGGTTAGCGGAGAGTTTCAGCAGCGTGCGCACCATATGCTGCACCTGGCTTTTTTCAGCGCTGCCGATGCCCACCACCGTTTGCTTCACCTGACGCGCCGCATATTCAAACACCGGCAGATCCTGGTTCACCGCCGCGACAATCGCCGCGCCGCGCGCCTGCCCGAGCTTCAGCGCCGAATCGGCGTTTTTCGCCATAAAGACCTGTTCGATGGCGAAATAGTCGGGGTGGAACTGGGTGATGATTTCGCTGACGCCCGCGTAGATAAGCTTCAGACGTGACGGCAAATCCGTGACGCTGGTGCGGATACAGCCGCTGCCGAGATAGGTCAGCTGGCGCCCGGTCTGGCGGATAACGCCGTAACCGGTGACGCGCGACCCCGGGTCGATGCCCAGAATAATGCTCATTGCGCGTCTCCTGAGGAAAAGCCAGTGGGAATAAAGAAAGATATCAGACTGCGGACGTCGCCGCCCGCGGTCTGAAAGATGACGGGTATCACAGGGTCGCCGCAACCTCGTCGGAGATCTCACCGTTGTGGTAAACCTCCTGCACGTCGTCGCAGTCTTCCAGCATATCGATAAGACGCAGCAGCTTCGGCGCGGTTTCCGCGTCCATATCCGCTTTGGTGGACGGGATCATGGAGACTTCCGCGTTGTCGGCCTTCAGGCCCGCCGCTTCCAGCGCGTCACGTACCGCGCCCATCTCTTCCCAGGCGGTGTAGACGTCGATAGCGCCGTCGTCATAGGTCACGACATCTTCAGCGCCCGCTTCCAGCGCGGCTTCCATGATGGTGTCTTCGTCGCCCGCTTCGAAGGAGATAACGCCCTTCTTACTGAACAGGTACGCCACGGAGCCGTCGGTGCCGAGGTTGCCGCCGCACTTGCTGAAGGCGTGACGCACTTCGGCGACGGTACGGTTACGGTTGTCGGAGAGACACTCCACCATGACCGCGGTGCCGCCAGGGCCGTAACCTTCATAAATGATGGTTTCCATGTTCGCGTCTTCGTCACCGCCGACGCCGCGCGCGATGGCGCGGTTCAGGGTGTCGCGCGTCATGTTGTTGGACAGCGCTTTATCGATGGCCGCGCGCAGACGCGGGTTAGAGCCCGGATCGCCGCCGCCCAGACGCGCTGCTGTCACCAGCTCGCGAATAATTTTAGTGAAGATTTTACCGCGCTTGGCATCCTGTGCCGCTTTGCGGTGTTTGGTGTTGGCCCATTTACTATGACCTGCCATAAAAATATCTCCAGAAAGCGCGCCTTTTCAGGCGGCGTTAATAACAAATTCTTCAATCGCCTGCCGGTTGCTCCAGGACTTGGTCAGCATAGCCGCCTCGGCGGCGTCAACCCAGCGGTACGTCAGGTGCTCGGTAAACACGATCTCCCGCTCCGTCGGCAGCGCCAGACAGAACCAGGACTCCGTATTACGCGTGACCCCCGGCGCATAGCGATGACGTAAATGACTGAAAATTTCAAACTCCACCGTGCGCTGACAGTCCATCAAGGTCAGTTGCTCAGAAGCAACGTCAATGGAGACCTCTTCCTTTACTTCGCGCGCGGCGGCCTGCGGCGCGGTTTCCCCCTCCTCCAGGCTGCCGGTAACCGACTGCCAGAAATCAGGATCGTCGCGCCGCTGCAACATGAGCACCCGTTTCGTGTCCTGGGCGTAGATCACCACCAGCACGGAGACAGGGTGCTTATAGTGCATATTACTTATTCTCCGGCGACGCTTTTTTCACGACTTCGATGCCCAGCTCAGCCAGCGCGGTCGGGTTCCCGAAGCTCGGCGCTTCGGTCATCAGACAGGCGGCCGCGGTGGTTTTCGGGAAAGCGATGACATCGCGGATGTTATCCGTGCCGGTCAGCAGCATGGTCAGACGGTCAAGGCCGAACGCCAGGCCCGCGTGCGGCGGCGTACCGAATTTCAGAGCGTCCAGCAGGAAGCCGAACTTCTCGCGCTGCTCTTGCTCATTGATGCCCAGAATGCCGAACACGGTCTGCTGCATTTCGCCACGGTGGATACGCACCGAGCCGCCGCCCACTTCATAACCGTTGATAACCATATCGTAGGCGTTCGCTACAGCGTCTTCCGGCGCCGCTTTCAGTTCTTCCGCGGTCATGTCTTTCGGCGCGGTAAACGGATGGTGCATCGCGCTCAGGCCGCCTTCGCCGTCGTCTTCAAACATCGGGAAGTCGATTACCCACAGCGGCGCCCATTTGGCTTCGTCGGTCAGGCTCAGATCTTTACCGAGCTTCAGGCGCAGCGCGCCCAGCGCGTCGGCGACCACTTTTTTGTTGTCGGCGCCGAAGAAAATCATGTCGCCGTCCTGCGCGCCGGTGCGCTCAAGAATGGCTTCTACGATTTCCGCGTTCAGGAATTTGGCGACCGGGCTGTTAATGCCGTCCAGGCCCTTCGCGCGCTCGTTGACTTTGATATACGCAAGACCTTTAGCGCCGTAAATTTTGACGAAGTTGCCGTAGTCGTCAATCTGCTTGCGGCTCAGCTGGGCACCGCCCGGCACGCGCAGCGCGGCGACGCGGCCCTTCGGATCGTTGGCAGGGCCCGCGAAGACCGCGAACTCTACGCTTTTCAGCAGATCGGCCACGTCCACCAGCTCCATCGGGTTACGCAGATCCGGTTTATCGGAGCCGTAACGGCGCTCGGCTTCGGCGAAAGTCATGACCGGGAACTCGCCCAGATCTACGCCTTTCACGTCAAGCCACAGCTGACGGATCAGTTTTTCCATCACTTCACGCACCTGCGGCGCGGTCATGAAGGAGGTCTCGACGTCGATCTGGGTAAATTCAGGCTGACGGTCAGCGCGCAGGTCTTCGTCGCGGAAGCATTTTACAATCTGATAGTAGCGATCGAAGCCGGACATCATCAGCAGCTGTTTGAAAAGCTGCGGAGACTGCGGCAGCGCGTAGAACTTGCCTTTATGCACGCGAGACGGCACGAGATAGTCGCGCGCGCCTTCCGGCGTGGCTTTGGTCAGCATCGGCGTTTCGATGTCGAGGAAGCCGTGGTCATCCATAAAGCGGCGCACGAAGCTGGTGATTTTCGCGCGGGTTTTCAGGCGCTGGGCCATTTCCGGGCGACGCAGGTCAAGATAGCGGTATTTCAGACGCGCTTCTTCGCTGTTGACCTGGTTGGAGTCGAGCGGCAGCGGCTCGGCGCGGTTGATGATGGTCAGTTCGGTGGCGAACACTTCCACTTCTCCGGTCGCCATATCGCGGTTGACGTTTTTCTCGTCGCGCGCGCGCACGGTGCCGGTGATTTGAATGCAGAACTCATTACGCAGTTCAGAGGCGAGGCTGAAGGCGTCGGCGCGATCCGGGTCGAAGAACACCTGAACGATGCCTTCACGATCGCGCATGTCGATAAAAATCAGACTGCCGAGATCGCGACGACGGTTGACCCAACCACACAGAGTCACTTGCTGTCCGACGTGGGACAGATTGAGCTGCCCGCAATATTCTGTACGCATGAGATATCCCTTAATTTAGCCGCAGGCCGTTTGTCGCCTGCCCTGCAGGCACCACTGTCGCAGCTTTGGCTGAATGTCACTACTGGATGAAAAAAGGGGGCTATTATACTGGAAATTCCGCGCCGCGATAAGCCCGAAGCCGCGCGCCCGCGCGATTGCTGCGCGTAAACTGGCGCTTCTCACAAAATTTAACAAAAATAGACACTCGTCCGGCCCGCGACGCCAGTAAGGTACTCATCCAAAACACGCTTTAAGGGGAGTCTCTATGTTAACGCTTAATCCCGCGACCACCGCGCTGGTGGTGATTGATTTACAGGAAGGGATCCTGCCCTTTGCCGGCGGTCCGCACAGCGCCGACGACGTCGTGGCCCGCGCCGCAAGGCTTGCGGAGAAGTGCCGCGCGGCGGGCGCGCCGGTGGTGATGGTGCGTGTCGGCTGGTCGAAAGATTTCAGCGAAGCGCTGAAGCAGCCGGTGGATGCGCCGATTGCCGGACATACCCTGCCGGACGAATGGTGGCACTACCCGGTAGCGCTCGGCAAACGCGACAGTGACATCGAAGTGACCAAACGTCAGTGGGGCGCCTTCTACGGCACCGATCTGGAGCTACAATTACGTCGTCGCGGCATCACCACTATCATTCTGTGCGGCATCTCCACCAACATTGGCGTGGAATCCACCGCGCGCAACGCCTGGGAGATGGGCTTTGAACTGGTCGTCGCCGAAGACGCCTGCTCGGCCGCCGACGCCGATCAGCACAACGGCAGCATGACGCATATTTTCCCGCGCATCGGGCGGGTTCGTTCCACAGAGGAGATCCTCGCAGCCCTATGATTTATCTCGGTCTGCCGCAATGGTCGCACCCGAAATGGGTGCGGCTTGGCATTACATCGCTTGAAGATTACGCCCGCCACTTTAACTGCGTGGAAGGCAATACCACGCTGTACGCGCTGCCAAAGGCAGAGATCGTCGGGCGCTGGCACGCGCAGACCCACGACGATTTCCGCTTCTGTTTTAAATTCCCGGCCACCATTTCGCATAACGCCGCGCTGCGCCACTGCGACGATTTAACCGCCGAGTTTTTCGCGCGCATGGCGCCGCTCGAAGCCCGCATCGGCCAGTACTGGCTGCAACTGCCCGCCGCGTTCGGCCCGCGCGATCTGCCTGCGTTGTGGGCGTTTCTTGACGCCCTGCCCGGCGGTTTTACGTATGGCGTTGAAGTGCGCCACCCCGATTTCTTCGCGAAAGGCGAGGCGGAGCAGTCGCTTAACCGCGGGCTTATCGCGCGCGGCGTTAACCGCGTGATGCTCGACAGCCGTCCGGTGCATGCCGCCATCCCTCACAGCCCGGCGGTCATCGACGCGCAGCGGAAAAAGCCCAAAGTGCCGGTGCACGCGCTCGTCACAGCGCAGCATCCGATGGTGCGGTTTATCGGCAGCGACGATATGGCGCAAAACGCGGAGTTTTTCGCGGTGTGGCTTGCCAAACTCGCGCAGTGGCAGCAGACCGCCACGCCTTATCTCTTTCTCCACACGCCGGATATCGAGCATGCGCCGGAGCTGGTGCACACGCTCTGGCCGGCGCTTCGCGAGGCGCTGCCGACACTCGGCGACGAACCCGCCATCCCCCATCAGGACACCCTCTTTTAGGGCAGCGACAATATGGCCGCGCCACGCTATCATAAAGGCGCCATTAACAGCGTTAAACGGAGTTTCTATGGTAAGCGCGCTTTATGCGGTTCTGGGTGCGTTGTTGTTGATGAAGTTCTCTTTCGATGTGGTTCGTCTGCGGATGCAGTACCGCGTCGCCTATGGCGATGGCGGTTTCAGCGAGCTGCAAAGCGCTATCCGTATTCATGGCAACGCGGTGGAGTATCTGCCCATCGGCCTGTTGCTGCTGCTGTTTATGGAGATGAACGGCGCGCAGAACTGGATGCTGCACGTCTGCGGCCTGCTGCTGCTGGTCGGTCGTCTGATGCACTATTACGGCTATCATCATCGCCTGCTGCGCTGGCGGCGTAGCGGCATGAGCGCCACCTATACCGCGCTGCTGCTGATGGTGCTGGCCAACATCTGGTATATGCCCTGGGAGTTGGTTTTCTCGTTTCATTAGCGCAAAATACGCCCCTTTCGTTTTCCCCAGGATTTACGCTATGTCAAATCGCGACACGCTGTTCTCCGCG
This sequence comes from Cronobacter universalis NCTC 9529, assembly GCF_001277175.1. NCBI lineage: Bacteria > Pseudomonadati > Pseudomonadota > Gammaproteobacteria > Enterobacterales > Enterobacteriaceae > Cronobacter > Cronobacter universalis. Next base: position 2,597,482 of record NZ_CP012257.1, read on the forward strand.
CCCATCGCCCGTCTGGGCGACTGGACTTTCGATGAGCGGGTGGCTGAAGTCTTCCCCGATATGATCCAGCGTTCCGTGCCGGGCTATTCCAATATCATCTCTATGATTGGCATGCTGGCGGAGCGCTTTGTCCAGCCCGCAAGCCAGGTTTACGATCTTGGCTGTTCGCTCGGCGCCGCCACGCTCTCGGTGCGCCGCAACGTGCATCATGACGGCTGTAAAATCATCGCGGTGGATAACTCGCCCGCCATGGTGGAGCGCTGCCGTCGCCATATTGACGCGTTCAAAGCGCAGACGCCGGTCGAGGTGATTGAGGACGATATCCGCAATGTCACCATCGAGAACGCCTCCATGGTGGTGCTGAACTTCACGCTCCAGTTCCTGAACCCGGACGATCGCCAGCTGCTGCTCAATAAAATCTGTCAGGGCCTGAATCCTGGCGGCGCGCTGGTGCTGTCGGAGAAATTCAGCTTTGAAGACAGCGTGGTGGGCGAACTGCTGTTCAATATGCATCACGACTTCAAGCGCGCCAACGGCTACAGCGAGCTGGAAATCAGCCAGAAACGCAGCATGCTGGAAAACGTGATGCTTACCGACTCCGTGGAAACCCACAAAGCGCGCCTGCGCAAGGCCGGGTTTGAACACAGCGAACTCTGGTTCCAGTGCTTTAACTTCGGCTCGCTGGTGGCGGTGAAAGGCGGGAGCGCGGCATGATCGATTTTGGCAAGTTTTATCAGCAGATCGCCTGTGGGCCGCTCGCCCACTGGCTGGAAACCCTGCCCGCCCAGGTCGCGGCCTGGCAGCGCGACGCCCTGCACGGCCAGTTTAAACAGTGGAAAAATTCCCTCGATAATCTGCCTGCGCTGGCGCCGGACCAGCTTGATCTGCTGCACAGCGTCAGCGCGCAGAGCGCGGAGCCGCTTAGCGACGGGCAGCGCAAGCGCATCGAACAGCTGCTGCGCACGCTAATGCCGTGGCGTAAAGGGCCGTTCTCGCTCTACGGTATCGACATCGACACCGAGTGGCGCTCCGATCTCAAATGGGACCGCGTGCTGCCGCATATCACGCCGCTTGCCGGGCGCACCATTCTGGATGTCGGCTGCGGGAGCGGCTATCACCTGTGGCGTATGGTCGGCGCGGGCGCGCAGCTCGCGGTCGGCATCGATCCGACGCAGCTCTTCCTGTGCCAGTTTGAAGCGGTGCGTAAGCTTTTAGGCGGCGACAACCGCGCGCATGTGCTGCCGCTCGGCATCGAGCAGATGCCCGCGCTGAACGCGTTCGACACCGTCTTTTCGATGGGCGTGCTCTATCACCGCCGCTCGCCGCTGGATCACCTCTGGCAGCTTAAAGATCAGCTGGTGAAAGAAGGCGAACTGGTGCTGGAAACGCTGGTGGTGGAAGGCGATGAAAATACGGTGCTGGTGCCGGGCGAGCGCTACGCGCAGATGCGTAACGTCTACTTTATTCCCTCCGCGCCCGCGCTGAAAAACTGGCTGGAGAAGTGCGGTTTTGTGGATGTAAAAATCGCTGATTTCTCGGTCACGACAGTAGAAGAGCAGCGCCGCACCGCCTGGATGGAAACGGAGTCGCTGGCAGATTTCCTCGATCCCCATGACGCCACCAAAACCCGCGAAGGCTACCCTGCCCCGCTGCGCGCCGTGCTTATCGCACGCAAACCCTGATGTTTTCTCCCGCACCGGCGTGCGGGAGACGTTTTTTTACTGCGGAATACGCAGCACCTGGCCCGGATAGATTTTTTCCGGGCTGGTCAGCATCGGTTTATTAGCTTCAAAGATTTTAGGGTATTGATTCGCGTCGCCATACACCTCTTTGGAAATGGCGCTGAGGGTGTCGCCTTTTTTCACCGTATAGTACTGGCTTTCCGGCGCCGGGCTCGCCACCGCGACGTTGTCATCGACATGCCCGATGCCCGCGATGTTCCCGACGGCCACCAGGATTTTCTCTTTCGCTTCCTGGCTTAAGCCCTGTCCGGTCACGGTCGCTTTGCCGTCATCCACCTGCACCTGCACTTTATCGGCATCCGGGATGCCGGTTTTCTTGAGGTGCTCCTGCACTTTGGCGTTCTGCGCCGCCGCATCGTTATGTCCGGAGACGCTGTCCCAGATTTTCTCGCCCGCTTCTTTCACAAAATTCAGTAAGCCCATAGTTCCTCCTCAAAAAAAGTCACCTGAGAAGTCTGGCAAAAAAATGAAGAAATAAGCCAGGCGGCAGCGCGCCGGTTGCCTGAAAAGCGAGCAGCCCGGCGAGGCCGGGCGGGTGAAGTTATTTGTCAATGCGCGTGGCGCTGTTGTTTGTCACGCCCCCAGCAGCACGCGCGCGCCGGTGACGATAGCGAAAAACAGCAGCGCCAGCAGGACAAACTTCAGACGTCCGCCGCGTTTCGGCGTCGGTTTTTTGCGAAACCGCCGCAGCGCGCCGGGATAACGCCAGAGATCGGTCCAGGCCAGCAGCAGCGTCACGACCACGAAAATCCACATCGTCAGCCTGCCACAGACCAGCGCGATAACAACGCTCACGACGCAGAACGGGATCACATGCGCGAACAGCCGCCAGCGTTTACGCCGCGGGGAGTAGATAAACCGCGGCAGCAGCCGCTCGCTCAGCGCCGCGTCTCTGTCCGAGAAGGGCCGGGCCAGTCCCCGCCATAAAACTACCGGGAAAATACCCACCACCATTGTCACCACGGGCGCCACCAGCACACGGAGCACCACGTCCCACGGGGTGACAGTGCCGTCATACACCGCGGGCAGCATCCAGCCAAACGTCGCCATCATCATCCCGATCAGCCAGAGGCTGCGCAGCATCGGACCGTGCGCCTCATTAAGCTTGTGGTACGTCTGTTGCCACGCGTGGATATCCGCGCCCGCAAAACGCGGGATAAGCGCCGGATGGCCGAGCGTCAGCAGGTCGGTCAGCCGGCCACAGGCCTGCCAGTCTTCATCGGTGTAGTCGAGCCCGGCCAGCATGCGGGCGTCTTCATCCTGCACACGTAATACCATCTGCGCCGCCCGGTGCGCAGAATCGTCGCCTGGCGCGTCGCGCTGCGCAATAAGCTGCGCAAAAAGCGCTTCGTCTTCGTTGCGGGCGATGACCTGCGCCCACAAGTCCGGCAGATCTGGCCGTTCGCCGCGCGTCTCATCCCAGTGAAACAGCCTGCACAGCGCCGCGAAGCGTTCCGCAGACCAGTCAGGCTGCGCATCCAGCAGCGTCAGCGCCAGCTGTTGCAACTGGCGTTGCCCGTCGTAGCTCTGCAGCCAGGGCGTATTCGCCAGCGCGCGCAGGCAGGCGATGTAACCGGCGTCGTGTCCCTCTTCCAGCGCCGCCTGCATCTGTTCGGCATAAGGGTTCAGCAGCACATGGCGTAACCGGTTCTGCTGCGACTCGTCAATCCTGACGATCTGGGCCGGCGTCAGCCACTCAAAGCGCGCCTGCGCGTGGGCGGCGAGGGCGTGCTCGTCCGGCGCGAGATGCCAGAGACAGCGCGTCAGCACCGCCTCTTCAAATTCGCGCCGTTCCCCCATCGCGCGCGCTTCCAGCCAGCGGGCGTTGAGGTTTTCCTCATTTAACCCGTCGAGCAAGGCCGCGGTGCGCGGCGGCTCATACAGAGGGGCGGGACGAACGGGTTCGTTTTCCGGCGGCGCAGGTTCGGGCTCGCGCTGAGGCTTCGCCAGCGGCGGGTCATCAGCTTGCCTGCGCGCGTCTGCTTCGCTGTCGTCATCGTGCTCATCGTTAGCATCGTCACAGGCGTCGTCTTCGTTGTATTCATCGTCGTCGTCCGCGACGCCGCGACGCGCCTGATCCAGCGCCGCTTCATAGGCGTCGCGCAGTTGCTGAAAGCCTTGCGGATCGTCATCAGGGCGGCACCCTTTCAGAAGTCTGGCGTAGGCACGTTTAATGGCGCGCTCATCCGCGCCGGGCGCAAGCCCGAGGATCTCCAGCGCGCGCATCAGAAAAGCCACATCCCGGCTTCGATAGCGTCCGCCTGCTGCGTTATCTCGTGACGGGCTTTATCGATGCGCGCGTCATCCTGGCTTTCCAGCGCCTGCTGGAATCGCGCCCCGAGATAGCTTATCTCCTCGCGCATCTCGCCGGTGTTCTCCTGATACAGACGATCGAGACGGGCCATCAGATGGGTGTTGGGCTGGCGTTCGCGCGGGTGAATTTTCAGCGCGCTCAGCTGTGCGAGGCGTTCGGCAATCTCTTGCGGCGTCAGCACGCCGGGATTATTTTCGATAATCAGCTGATGGCGCTCGCCGGTCAGCGGCACCGTGACTTCGGCTTCCAGAATGCCATTAATGTCATAGGTAAACCGTACGTCCAGCGACACCTCGCCCGCCGGTCTCGGCGGCACCGGCACGCGCATTTTGCCGAGCTCAATGTTGTCTTTCACCATCCGGCTCTCGCCCTGGTAGATAGTAAACTCCACCATCGTCTGGTTATCGGCCAGCGTACAGACCGTTTTCACCCGGCTCACCGGCACCACCACGTTGCGCTCGATGACCGGCAGGTAATAGCCGTCATCGTGATGGCGGCCAAAGGCTTTGACGGTTTCAATGCCCAGCGTATAAGGACAGACATCCGTCAGCACCACTTCTTCCAGCGCCGCGTCGCGTTTTTTCAGCGCCGCCTGCACGGCAGCGCCGAGCGCCACCGTCTCGTCAGGGTTTATCGACACCGACGGGAAACGGCCAAACAGGCCGGCGGCCAGGCGGCGCACCAGCGGCATACGGGTCGCGCCGCCCACCAGCAGGATCTCGTCGAGATCCGCGACACGAATGCGGGCGTCGCGCAGCGCGCGCTCAATGGGCATGCGCAGGCGGGTCAGCAGCGGCGCGAAAATATCATTCAGCTCACCCTGATGAAAGTCCTGGCTCCAGGTCTGGTCTTCGGCACGCAGCGTAAAGGTGGCGACATGTCGCTCGCCAAGCGCCTGTCGCACCCGCTCGGCCTCGCGGCGCAGGGCATGGGTGTGCGCCGCCGGGTCGGGCAGTCCGCCCGCCGCCAACTGGCGCGCCACGAACGCATCAATCAGCGCCTGGTCGAAATCTTCGCCGCCGAGAAAGTTGTCGCCTGCGCTGGCGCGCACTTCCATTACGCCTTCGAACAGCTCCAGTACCGAAACGTCAAAGGTGCCGCCGCCGAGATCGAACACCAGAAAGGTGCCCTCTTCTCCCCGACGATGCAGGCCGTAAGCCAGCGCCGCCGCGGTCGGTTCGTTAATCAGTTTTTCAACGTGCAGCCCGGCCAGTTCGCCCGCGATGCGCGTGGCTTTACGCTGGGCATCGCTGAAATACGCCGGTACGCTGATGACCGCTTCGGTGACCGTTTCGCCGCAGGCGCGCTCGATATCGTCCTTCAGGCTTTTCAGAACCAGCGCCGAGAGCTCTTCGGCGCGAAACAGCTTATCTCCAAGCCGGACGGTCCAGGCGGTGCCCATATGACGTTTGAAAAGCGCGGTAGTGAGATGGGGGTGCGTGTGCAGGCGCTCGTGGGCGGCTTTACCGACCAGCACGCGCCCCTCGTCGTCGAGGCCGACGACGCTTGGCGTGAGCAATTCTCCCAGCGCGTTAGCGATAAGCCGTGGATGGCCTTCCTGCCAGATGGCGGCGAGGCTATTGGTGGTGCCGAGATCGATGCCGACGATCATCCTGTTCTCCCTTTGCAGGTCTGCGACAGACATTGACGATGCGTGGCATCTTCTCTGAGGAGCCGGGGAAAGACAAGATGATGACCAGATTTGGTAGCGCAACGCGGCGCGCGCATAAAAAAAGCCCCGGCAAAAGACCGGGGCCTGGTACGAGCAAGCATCATATTGGGCGACATGATGTGCGGTAAAAACTGAGGGCAAAAATCTTCGCTTACGAAAGCGCCGCCTTCATGGCGGCTACCGCGTCGCCATCCACCTGGTAACGGGAGTATTCGTCAACGCTTGCGTCCGATGACATCGAGACGCCGGTATTGCGATAACGCATGGGAGAGGCTACATGGATGCCCGCCGAGCTGTGAAGCTCGTCTATCCCCTGCGTCAGGAACAGGTTAAGGTTGCTAAGCCGTACCCCTGCACCGGCCATAATGATTGGAGCACGGGATTTCTGTTTTAGTTCCGTAATTAATAAAATTCCTTTTTCCGCCGTCGCCTGCTGCCCGGAAGTCAGGATGCGCGCCACCCCGAGATCGGTTAATTCTTCCAGCGCTTTCAACGGGCTGGCGCACATATCAAAGGCGCGATGAAACGTCACCGCCATGCCGTCGGCGGCGCGCATTATTTTACGCATCCGGGCGAGATCCACCCCGCCGTCCTCATTGAGCACGCCCGTCACCAGCCCCGGAAAGCCCAGTTCGCGGATAAACGCGATATCGTCCAGCATCGCCGCGAACTCGCTCTCGCTATAGCAAAAATCGCCGCCGCGCGGACGCACGATAGGATGAACGGGGATCGTTATCTGCGCCCGCACGCCTTTGAGCACGCCCGCGGAGGGCGTCAGGCCGCCCTCATTCACCGCAGAGCACAGCTCAATACGGTCAGCGCCCGCCGCCTGCGCGGTCATTGCGCACGCCTGGCTGTAACAGCAGATTTCCAGTAACGCCATGGGTAACTCCCTGTAAATAAAAGTAGTGGTCAGTCAGGGGCAAACGTCTTAGTCTGAAATCCCCTTTGCCGCAGGACAACGTATCATGGCATTCAATTTTGACGAAGAGATCAACCGCCGTCACAGCGACAGCATCAAGTGGAACGCCCATGAGGAATCGGTACTGCCGATGTGGGTGGCTGATACCGATTTCCGATCCCCCGCCTGTATTACCGATGCCCTGATGGCGCGCGTGCAGCACGGCGTGTTCGGTTACGGCGCGCATCCGCAGGAGCTGGCGGAAGCCTTCGTTGAGTGGTGCCAGCGCCGCTACCAGTGGCGCGTCGATCCGCAGTGGCTGGTGTTTATGCCAGGCATTGTCGCGGGGCTGAATCTCTCGGTGCGCGCCTTCACCACGCCTGAGGAAACCACGGTTGCGCCCACGCCGATTTACCCGCCGTTTCGCAAATCCGCGGCGCTGGCCGGACGCGCCCAGCTTAACGCGCCGTTGCAGCCGCGCGGCGAACGGCTGGTGCTGGATCTCGAAAGCCTGCGCCCGCAGCTCACCGGGCGCGAAAAACTGCTGATGCTCTGTAATCCGCAAAACCCCGGCGGCACGGCGTACCGCCGCGACGAGCTGGAGGCGCAGCTCGCGTTCGCGCAGGAGCATGACCTTATCGTCTGCTCCGATGAAATACACTGCGATCTGATCCTCACGCCCGACGTGCAGCATATTCCGTTCGCCTCGCTGAGCGAAGACGCGGCGCGGCGCTCCATTACGCTGATGTCGCCTTCCAAAACGTTCAATATCGCCGGGCTTGGCGCGTCGGTGGCGGTCATCCCGGATGCCGCGCTGCGTCAGCGTTTCTGCGCCGCGCGCGAAGGCATTGTGCCCCATGTGGACGTACTGGCGCTGACGGCCGCCGAAGCGGCCTGGCGCGGCGGCGAACCGTGGCTTGCTGAACAGATTACGTATCTGCGGCGCAACCGCGACCGGTTATACGCGGCTGTTGAGGCGCTTGCAGGGCTTAAGATGGTGCGCCCGGAGGCGACCTATCTGGCGTGGGTCGACGCCGCAGGGCTTGGGGTGGAGAACCCGACGCGCTTCTTTAAGCGCCAGGGGCTCGGTTTCTCCCCCGGCGCGGATTTCGGCGCGCCGCAGCATGTGCGGATTAACTTCGGCTGCACGGCCGCCACGCTGGAGACCGCCATTACGCGCCTGCAACGTGCGGTCGAAGCGGCGAACGTCAGGGCTTAAACACCGCCCGCACGCAGCCGTCTTCTTTGTTTTTGAACATTTCATAGCCGCGCGGCGCGTCTTCCAGCGAGAAGCGGTGCGTGGCGAGGAAATCGGTGCGCAGCTCGCCCCGCGCGGCGTGATCCAGCAGGCGTTTCATGTAGGTCTGTCCGTGCTGCTGGGCGGTGCGAATGGTTAACCCTTTGTTCATCGCCACGCCGAGCGGGAATTTATCCATCATCCCGTAGACGCCCAGAATGGCGAGCGTGCCGCCTTTACGGCAGGCGCGGATCGCCTGGCGCAGCGCGGCGCCGATGTCGGTATGCATTTTGAGCGCCTGTTTGGTGCGGTCATAGGCGTATTCCAGCCCTTCGCCGTGCGCCTCCATGCCGACCGCGTCGATGCAGCTGTCCGGGCCGCGACCGCCGGTTATCTCAAGCAACGCTTCGTAGATATCCACTTTGGTGTAATCCAGCGGGATCGCGCCGACAATATCGCGCGCCATCGCCAGCCGCTCGGGGAAACGGTCAATGGCGATCACTTTCTCGGCGCCCATCAGATACGCGCTCTGGGCCGCCATCAGCCCGACGCCGCCGCAGCCCCACACCGCGACCGTATCGCCGGGGTGGATATTGCAAAAATCCGCGCCCATGTAACCCGTCGGCGCGGCATCAGAGAGAAACAGCGCCTGCTCGTCAGAGACGGTTTCCGGCACGATAAAGCAGTCGTTATCGGCGAACGGCACGCGCACATATTCGGCGTGCGAGCCGGCGTAGCCGCCGAACGCGTGGCTGTAGGCATAAATGCCCGCCGTCGGGTAGCCGAGGATTTTTTCCTGCATGTGCGCGTTCGGGTTGGTGTTATCGCAGCAGGAGGTCAGCCCGTGGTTACAGTACCAGCAGGAGCCGCACGAGATAAACGACGGCACCACGACGCGATCGCCGCGGCGGATGTTTTTAACGTCCGGCCCCACCTCCACCACTTCGCCCATAAATTCATGGCCGAGGATATCGCCCTCTTCCATGCTCGGAATAAGCCCGTCGATGACGTGTAAATCGGAGCCGCAGGTCGTGGTCAGCCCCACTTTAAGGATCACATCATGCGGGTTGACGATAGTGGGATCGCCTACGGTCTCCACACGCAGATCGTTAACGCCGTTCCAGCAGAGTGCTCGCATCGGTTATTCCTCCACCTTATCCATGCCGCCATGACGCGCCGCCGGTTGCGGTTTGTTGGTCGCGATTTCGCCGGTTTCGGCGAGGCTTTTAAAGCGCCGCAGCGCCTGGCTCAGCATCGCCTCCGGCACCAGATCGATTTTCTTCGACAGCCACTCGCCTAAAAAACCGCCCGGCGGATCGAAGTGCAGCGCCAGCGTCACTTCGGTGCCGCGCTCGTCCGAAATATGACGAAACGTCAGCCTGCCGGCGTTCGGCACGGTGGCTTTTTTCTCAGACGCCCAGCTGATGTAGTGGCCGCGCTCTTCATCGACAATATGCGCATCCCACTCCACGGTTTTGCCAAGCGGCATCCGCACGGCCCAGTGGGACGCGGTGTTGCTGAGAATGGTGATGCGGGCGAAGTGTTCCATGATGCGCGGCAGGGTTGAGGGGGCGCGCCATAAATCAAACAGCTCCTCGGCGGAGCGGTGGATAAGCAGGGAGCGGCGCAGCCCAGGCTCATCACGGTTAATCCAGAGATCGGTATGTTTTACGGTTTGTTGCATGAGTCTCTCCCATCGGGTCGAAAACAGACGTCGGGTCTCTCCTTACTTTTTTCATGCGGGGGCGTGCGGGAAAAGGTCCCCTGAATACTATAGACAAAAAACGGGGCCAGACCTTGCGCCAGTCTGGCCCCGCGGATCGTCACGAACAATTACTGCTGTTCGCTTGCGACGATCTCTTCGATGGAATACGGATGGAATTTGATGGTAACGATGCGATCGGTGACGGCGAGGGTCGGGTTCGGCAGCCGCTCATGCTCGCCCGCAGGCGAGCTGGTTTTCACCGAAATGTCCGGCGCCATCAGGCCTTCGTCGCCCAGCAGCGCCAGCGCGCGCTGGTTGAGCGTCTCCGGCGCGCCGGGCAGCACGATTTCAATATGCTCCCAGCCTTCATGTGGATAGCGCTTCTCGCCAGGCCACGGCAGTTCGACGACCGTAAAGCGCCACGGCCCGACGCAGACCGGCTCATCCAGGCGAAAAAGGCAAATCGGGCGGCCATTAATGATGTTTTCGCTAAGCAGCGTGCCGCACTGCTCAAACCCTTTCCGCCAGCGCTCGGCGGTGGCGTTCTGGTGGCAGCGCAGGGAGATATGATCGGCATGCAGCCCGTTAATATCGAGCGCAAGACGCCCGGCGAGCGTCTGTAACGCCGCCTCGAAGCGCGGCAGATCCGCGCGGATATCCTGGAGTGCTTCTGGTGTGTGCCAGTGGGTCATCGGCTTTTCCCGTAGGGTGACAAAGGCGCTAATCTACCCTGTTTGACGCCCGCGCTCCAGCGCGCGCCGCCCTGCCCGACGGTGCTGACGCCGCCGCCTAAATGCAGTATACTTTTGCCCTCTTTTTTCTTAAGACCGCACGCTGCCGCCTTCGACAGGCAGCGTTATTAACGTAAGGTATCCCGGTGAATATTCAGGCTCTTCTCTCAGAAAAAGTCAGTCAGGCGCTGATTGCCGCAGGTGCGCCTGCGGATTGCGAACCGCAGGTTCGTCAGTCAGCCAGAGCGCAGTTCGGCGACTATCAGGCTAACGGCGTGATGGCTATCGCGAAAAAACTGGGCATGCCGCCGCGACAATTCGCCGAGCAGGCTCTGGCCCATCTGGATCTCACCGGGATCGCCGCGAAGACCGAAATCGCGGGCCCTGGCTTTATCAATATTTTCCTCGACCCGGCGTTCCTTGCGAAAAATATCGAGGCGGCCGTCGCCTCCGATCGCGCGGGCGTTGAGAAAGTGAGCGCGCCGCAGACCATCGTTGTCGATTACTCCGCGCCGAACGTCGCCAAAGAGATGCATGTGGGCCACGTTCGCTCCACCATTATCGGCGACGCCTCTGTACGCACGCTGGAGTTCCTCGGCCACAAGGTCATCCGCGCCAACCACGTCGGCGACTGGGGCACCCAGTTCGGTATGCTGATCGCTTATCTTGAGAAACAGCAGCAGGAAAACGCCGGCGAGATGGCGCTCTCTGACCTCGAAGGGTTCTACCGCGAAGCCAAAAAGCATTACGACGAAGATGAAGCGTTCGCCGAGCGCGCGCGCAGCTACGTGGTGAAACTGCAGGGCGGCGACGAATATTGCCGCGACATGTGGCGCAAGCTGGTTGACATCACCATGACGCAGAACCAGATAACGTATCAGCGTCTTAACGTGACCCTGACGCGCGATGACGTGATGGGCGAAAGCCTCTATAACCCGATGCTGCCCGGCATCGTCGCCGATCTGAAAGCCAAAGGGCTGGCGGTGGAGAGCGAAGGCGCCACCGTGGTGTTCCTGGATGAGTTCAAAAACAAAGAAGGCGAGCCGATGGGCGTTATCATCCAGAAAAAGGATGGCGGCTACCTCTACACCACGACCGATATCGCCTGCGCGAAATACCGCTATGAAACCCTGCACGCCGACCGCGTGCTTTACTACATCGACTCCCGCCAGCACCAGCATCTGATGCAGGCGTGGACTATCGTGCGTAAAGCGGGCTACGTGCCGGAATCCGTCCCGCTGGAGCACCACATGTTCGGCATGATGCTCGGCAAAGACGGCAAACCGTTTAAAACCCGCGCGGGCGGCACCATCAAGCTCTCCGAGCTGCTGGACGAAGCGCTGGATCGCGCGCGTCGCCTGGTCGCTGAGAAGAACCCGGATATGCCTGCCGACGAGCTGGAAAAACTGGCGAACGCCGTGGGCATCGGCGCGGTGAAATATGCGGATCTCTCGAAGAGCCGCACCACCGACTACATTTTCGACTGGGATAACATGCTGGCCTTCGAGGGCAACACCGCGCCATATATGCAGTACGCCTACACCCGCGTGCTGTCGGTGTTCCGCAAAGCGGGCGTTCAGGAGAGCGAACTGACCGCGCCGGTGGTGATTCAGGACGATCGCGAAGCGCAGCTCGCCGCACGCCTGTTGCAGTTTGAAGAGACGCTGGGCGTGGTGGCCCGTGACGGTACGCCGCACGTCATGTGCGCCTATCTCTACGATCTGGCGGGTCTGTTCTCCGGCTTCTATGAGCACTGCCCTATTCTCACTGCCGAAACCGACGCGCTGCGCCAGAGCCGCCTGAAGCTGGCGCTGCTGACCGCGAAAACCCTGAAGCTGGGTCTCGATACGCTCGGTATTGAAACCATCGAACGCATGTAACGCTGCGTTCAGCTATAAAAAAGGCCCGTCACTGACGGGCCTTTTTACTGGCGCTCCCCGGCGGTTTAATATTTTTGCGGCAGCTTGCCGAGGGAAACCAGACGGCCGCGCTGGATTTCGATATAGCCGCCTTTGCGTAACTCCTGAATCACTTTCATCACGTAGCTTTTCGATAAATTGGTGGTGCTGGTAATATACTGGCTGGCATTTATATTCATGCGCGTTTCCGGCAGCATTTCACCGAGCGTAATGAGCGATTTCCTCACTAATACGTAAGAATCGGCGGCATAAAAATGGTAGTTTTTCCACAACAGGGCATGGTAATAAAAAGATATAACGTGGCTGGTCTCTTTCCAGAGTTTTTGCTCTTCGATAACGTTAAAAAAATCCGCCCGACTTATCTTTTTGACCAGACTGTCTTCTTTTATTATTAACCGAAAACGTTCAAATCGGGGATTATGCGGCTCCAGAGAAATACCGATAATATTAGGCCGGTGAGTTTCAAAGAAAATGAGATTATCCCAATCTCGCGTCATAGCGAGACTGCCTGACAGTAAAATATTGACAGATTCTTCATTCTGCGTCAGGCAGGAACCGCGCGGATATTCTTTAATCATACCGTGTCCCTGCAGGGCATTAATCAGCGCGTTTATCTGGGCGTCCGGCCGTGGGGGTAAAGGATAGTGGTTCATTTATATGATCCATCAGGATTAACGGCGTCGCAGAACCGTACCGTCATTCCGGCGAATTTCCGGGATTCAGGCCGGCAGCGAATGCGTTATCAGTTATGCAACCGCGTAGCCAGACGAAAAGCGATGTCCCTGGGTCTGCTTAATACCGTGGCAGTCATTAATGCGACATAAAGACACCGAGTGAAATGTATCCATGAACAGCATTTAAAGAGAATATCCTTCGCGTAATGCAAAGAATCACAGGCGTCCTGGCAACGACATGACGAAAATTACCTGATTATTGTTTCTGATTAAATGAATCAACAATAATGGCAGTGCGGCTGGCATTTTAAGGACTGACTACAAAGAAACAAGCCACAATAAATTACTTTTTTGGAAAAAGTTAATATTGAAAATATAATAATAGCCGAATAAGCACATAATAAATATCATCAGAGCCATAAGACGAGGCGTAGTGTATAAATAAGCTAATACTGATGATTTAAATGCCTTACTGGTAATGAGAGCAGCCGGACGGGTGATGCAGTGCAGAATTCAGCATTAAAAGCCGTGTAAGGATAATCAAATAACCGCCGCGCGGCGAGGGTGGCGCGCGGCGGACAACGTTACAGGTAAGTGCGCAGGTATTCCGTCAGGCAGAGGATCGCCATCGCCTGGCCGTAGGGCATCGACGTGAGCGGGATCTGGCGATAAAACTCGAGATCGCTGCCCATGCCGGTGCCAAATGAGACCTGCAACAGCTCGCCCTGCGGCGAGACGTTCGCCACCACGCCTTTGATGGCCTTCTCCGCCACCGCGGCATACGCCTTGTCGATATAGCGTTTGCGCACCGCCTTCAGCAGCCCGCAGGCGAATCCGGCGGTGGCGGACGCCTCAAGGTAGGAGTGGGGATCGTCCAGAAGCGTATGCCACAGGCCGCTCTCATCCTGACACGCCGCCAGCGCCGCCGCCTGGCGCTCCAGCACCTGCGTCAGGTAGCGGCGCACCGGGTGACGCTCCGGCCAGTCCATCAGCTCCAGGAAATCGGGGATAACGATAGTCACCCAGCTATTGCCGCGCGCCCAGCGGGCATTAGCGAAATTATGGTGCCCCTCATAATTCCAGCCGTGGAACCACAGCCCGGTCTCCCTGTCCATGAGGTTCTCGACATGCAGCAGGAACTGATAGACCGCCTCATCGACGTACTCCTGACGTCCGAGCAGCTTGCCGATTTTCGCAAGCGGCAGCACGGTCATCATCAGCGTGTCGTCCCACATCTGCTGATGATTCTCTTCAGCGAGCGTAATGTGCTGCATCCCGCCCTGGTCGGTGCGCGGCATCTCATACATCGCCCACTCCGCCCAGCTCTCAAGCCAGGGTAACAGCGCGGCGTCGCGCGTCTCTTCGTAGCGGTACGCCAGCGTCAGGAACGGGGCCATCGTATTGACGTTTTTGGTGGTGGCGCCTTCCGCAAAGCGCGCCGCGAACCAGTCGTCAATCACCGCGCGCATCCGATCATCGCCGGTCTGGCGGTAATACTGATAAATACCGTACAGCCCGACCCCGTGGGTCCACTCCCAGCCTGCCCAGCCTTTGGTGTCGATCACGCGCCCGTCGTCCAGGCGCAGGAGGAACTGTCCGGTTTCATCCTTAATGTTGATCAGGTTGTCGGTAATTTTGTGGATCATCGCCTTGAGTTCGTCACGGGCAATGAAGCGCTCCGGCTGACGCAGCAGCGGGCTGTGTTTTACAGGCCAGACAATCATTAACTTAACCTCTGTGTCGTATCGAATTCAGGAGTGACGCCTTTCAGCGGTGGCGCCGCCGGCTTGTTGCGGTTCAGATAGCCAATGTTGTTATTCCCCCACAGGCTTTCATAAGGCATGCCCGCCAGCATCTCGACCGTCGCGCGGTTCGCCGGGCTGATGCTCTCCGGCATCACGCGGCCGCTGGCGCGCATCTTCTCAGTCTCTTCGCGCAGAATGCTGTGGGTTTTCAGGTTGAGCTTAAAGCGCAGGGAAATCAGGAAACCGCAGGCCAGCACAATAAGCGTGCCGACGCTTAAAATGGTCAGAATGGTATGGCTCACCGCAGGCGCCTGGGTGCTCTGACCGGAGACGAAACCGGACATCTGCATCACAATCCCCACCAGCATCACCGCGCCCGCCTGAGAGGCTTTGCGGGTGAGCGTCATAATGCCTGCGAAAATCCCTTCACGGCGCTGGCCGGTCACCACTTCGTCGACATCGGCGATATAGGTATAGGTGTTCCACGGCACATAGTTAATGCCGCCGCGACCAAGACCCGCCACCGCAGAGACCAGCAGCAGCAGCGAGTAAATGTCGCTCATGCCGGCGTAATAGAGCAGCGCGTAAGAGAGCGAACTCAGCCCAAACAGCACCACCACCATGCGGTAAGACGGCGCCGGCCCGAAGCGGATACAGAGCGGGATCATCGCGATGACGGCGATAAACTGGAAAATCGCCATCGTGCCGAGCAGGTTAGACGCGACAGACGCCTCCTGCATCAGCACAAACACTACGTAGTAGGTAAATACGGCGTTGAACACGTCCTGGGCGATATAGCCGCCGAGATACATGCCAAGATGCTGGCGGAAAATGCGGATGCGCAGCGTGGAAGAGAGTTCGACCACCAGGCGGCGCAGGCTCTGGCCGAGCGTCAGCGTTTTCTTCTCTTCTTCGGCGCGCAGCGCGGCTTCCGACCAGGCTTCGCGCGGGCGCTCCCAGGTGAAAATCCACACCAGCGTCAGCATGATCGCGCAGAGTACCGAGAAGACCAGGCTCGCGTAGAAGAACGACACCGCGTTATCTTTCCCGAAGTGCGTCAGCAGCACGCCCGGCAGGAACGATGCCAGAATGGCGGACATCTGCGCCATCGAAATGCGCGCGCCGGAGAATTTGGTTTTCTGTTTGAAATCGTCGGTCATCTCCGGCACCAGGGTTTCGTAAGGCACCAGAATCATGGTGTAGACGATATCAAACAGCAGATACGTCAGCAGGTAGTACCAGAACCCCATATCCCCCACCCACATCAACGAGTAGCTAAAGACGCAGGGAATGCCGAGTAAAATAAAAAACTTACGGCGGCCGAAACGGCGGCCGAGCCAGGTGGTGCCGAAGTTGTCAGTGAGAAAGCCCATCAGCGGGCTGACCACGGCGTCGGCGACCCTCGCCGCTGCGAAAATAAAGGTCGCCTCAATCGGCGTTAAGCCGCAGAAGGTGGTATAGAAATAGAGAAGCCACGCTGCCGTGAGGGCGGTCGTTCCTGCGCCGAGGAAGTCTCCTGACCCATAGGCAAGGTAATTTGCCAGTCCTGGTTTACGCGTTTTCATCGCCGTCACCCTGTGTATTTTTATGTGGAGCCCCGCGGCAAAGCGCAGAGCTATCAGGGCTAAAGTAAAAGTATGGCGGGTGGGAAACCTTTCCTTTTCTGCCACCTGAAACGGAAAACTGGCAAAAATACAAAGAGCGCCGCCACCGGCTTCACTGATTTATAAAACAGCGTTTTGAAGTGTTCAAAGCGGGAGTTCAGAACTGCGAGCCAGCCGCCAAAATTCGGGCGGCTGGAGGTGGAAAACGCGCGCTGGCGCGTTACATGAAGAAGATTAGCGGTAGTTAACGATGACCTGGCTGCTGCGCACTTCCAGCGCGGGAAACAGTCTGCCGCCGCCCGGCACTTCAAAAATAAAGCGCAGCGGCTCGGCGGCTGAGACATTGGTAAACGCGCGCGTGGTGCCGGTCTGGTCTTCCACTTCCACGCAGCGGGTCTGCGAACAGAGCCGCGCCACCATACCGGCAGGCGTCGGGCCTGCCAGTTCATAGCGCCAGACCACCACGGTCATCACGCCCTGCGGCGGCGGTGAGTCCGGCGCCAGCACCGGCGACGAGGCCGCCATGCCGCGCTGGCTCAATACTGGCCCCATTGCGCTCGCCTGCCAGGCGCCCTCTCCCGCGGCGTTCGCCAGCACGGGCAGCGTCAGTAATGCCATTAACAAGCGCGCGCGCATTATCTGCCTCCGATGCTGGACGTCATGCGGATGTTGCGGTTATCGGACAGCTCAAGGTTCGAAAGCACCACCAGCTGCGGCAGATTACGGCGCAGGAAGCGCGCCAGCAGCGGACGCAGCGCGTGGTTCACCAGCAGTACCGGCGGCGCGCCGAGCATCTCCTGACGCGACAGCGCCTCCTGCGCCTGCTCAAGCAGACGATCCGCAAGGCCCGGTTCCAGGCCGCCGCCGCCCTGCAGCGCCTGCAGCAGCAGACGCTCAAGCGACGTATCCAGCCCAATCACCTGCACTTCGTCGTTGCCAGGGAACCACTGCTGGGTAATCGCGCGGCCCAGCGCCACACGCACCACGGAGGTGAGTTCGTTCGGATCGTTCTGTACCGGCGCGTGCTCGGCGAGCGTCTCCAGAATGGTGCGCATATCGCGAATTGGCACTTTCTCGGCGAGCAGGTTTTGCAGCACTTTATGCAGCGTGGTCAGCGTCACCACGCCCGGCACCAGATCTTCGGTCAGTTTCGGCAGCTCTTTGCTCACGCGGTCAAGAAGCTGCTGTGCCTCCTGACGACCAAACAGTTCGGCGGAGTACTGCGCGATCAGATGGTTCAGGTGCGTCGCCACCACGGTGCTGGCCTCAACCACCGTAAAGCCCTGGATCTGCGCCTGCTCTTTCAGCGCGCTTTCAATCCAGATAGCCGCCAGGCCAAAGGCCGGATCGACGGTCGGCTCGCCCGGCAGCGAACCTGCGGCGGTGCCAGGGTTAATCGCCAGCCAGCGGCCCGGATAGGCTTCGCCGCTGCCGATTTCCACGCCTTTCATCAGAATGCGGTAGCGTGCCGGCGGCAGATCCATATTGTCGCGGATGTGCACCACCGGCGGCAGGAAGCCGAGATCCTGCGCGAATTTCTTACGAATACTGCGGATGCGGCCCAGCAGTTCGCCGTCCTGCTGCATATCCACCATCGGGATCAGGCGATAGCCCACTTCCATCCCGAGAGAATCTTCGAGCTGCACATCGTTCCAGGTCGCTTCCACGGCCTGCGGATTATCCTGCTGGATAACCGGCGCGGGCGCGGCGGGCGCCTGCTGATCGCGGCCGCGCATCCACCAGGCGAGGCCCAGCAGCGCCGCGGTAAACAGCAGGAACACTAAGTTAGGCATCCCCGGCACCATGCCGAGCAGGCCGAGTACGGCGGCGCTCAGCACCATGACGCGCGGGTTATTGAACAGCTGGCCGACCATCTGCTCGCCGACGTCCTGATCGGTGCCGACGCGGGTCACGATAACGCCCGCCGCGGTCGAAATCACCAGCGCCGGGATCTGCGCGACCAGGCCGTCACCGATGGTCAGCAGCGTGTAGCTTTCCGCAGCGTGGCCAACCGGCATACCGTGCTGTACGACACCTACCAGCAGGCCGCCGATGATGTTGATCGCCATAATCAGCAGACCGGCGACGGCGTCACCGCGCACGAACTTACTCGCACCGTCCATCGAGCCGTAAAAGTCCGCTTCCTGGGTCACTTCGGTACGGCGTTTTTTCGCTTCCTCTTCGCCGATAAGCCCGGCGTTAAGGTCGGCGTCGATAGCCATCTGTTTGCCTGGCATCCCGTCAAGCACGAAACGCGCGCCGACTTCCGCGATACGCCCCGCGCCCTTGGTGATAACCATGAAGTTGATGATGACGAGAATGATGAACACCACGATACCGATGGCGAAGTTGCCGCCGACCAGGAAGTGGCCGAACGCCTCCACCACTTTACCCGCCGCCGCCGAGCCGGTATGGCCGTCAAGCAGAATGATACGCGTGGACGCGATATTCAGCGCCAGACGCAGCAAGGTGGTAAACAGCAGAATGGTCGGGAACGCCGCGAACTCCAGCGTACGCTGGGTGAACATCGCCACCAGCAGCACCATGATGGAAAGCGCGATGTTAAAGGTGAACAGCATATCCAGGATAAAGGCCGGCAATGGCAGCACCATCATCGACAGGATCATCAGGATGATAACCGGCCCGGCGAGTATCTGCCATTGGGTCGATTTCAAATTGCCAGGCAGGCGCAGCATTGCCACCAGATTAGCCATCAGTGTCCTTCTCGTTCATAAAATCCAGCGCCTCAGGCACCGGAAGGTTTTCAGGTTTCTTCGGAATCAAACCGCCAGCCAGACGCCAGCGCTTGAGTTGCCATACCCATGCCAGCACTTCCGCCACGGCGGCGTACAGCTGCCCTGGGATCTGCTGGCCGATCTCCGCGTGCCGGTATAACGCACGCGCCAGCGGCGGCGCTTCCAGCATCGGAATTCGGTGTTCGTTACCAATCTCGCGAATACGCAGCGCCACCAGCCCCGCGCCTTTGGCCACTACTTTCGGGGCGCTCATTTTGTTCTCGTCATACTGCAACGCCACCGAGTAGTGCGTCGGGTTATTGACGATAACGTCGGCTTTCGGCACGTCCGCCATCATGCGACGACGGGCCGCTTCGCGTTGCTGCTGGCGAATACGCCCTTTGACGTGCGGGTCGCCTTCCTGGTTTTTGAATTCGTCGCGAATATCCTGGCGCGACATGCGTAATTTTTTGGTGTGGCTGACTATCTGCCAGAACACGTCGAAGCCCACCATCGGCACCAGGCCCATCACAATCAGGATGCAGCACAGCGCGACCAGATTCATCGAGTTGCGCATGGCGGCGATGGGCGATTCGCTGATAAGGCGCATCATGTCCGGCCAGTTGTACCAGAGGAAAACTCCGGTCACGATGCCCACCAGCACCGACTTCAGCACCGCTTTTAACAGCTCCGCCAGCGACTGCGATGAAAAAATACGTTTGATGCCCGGCAGCGGGTTCAGTTTTTCGGGCTTAAACGCCACGGCTTTCGTGTTAAACAGCAGGCCGCCCAGCAGCATCGGGGCGAACAGCGCCACAATCACCACGCCCATAATCAGCGGAACCAGCGCCATCAGCGCCTGCTTTATCAAAAAGCTAATCTGTCCGACCACGAGTTTCGGGTCGTTAATAATGCTGTGATCGAAATGGAGGCCGTGAGCGAGCATGGCCGCCAGCTGGCGCGCCAACAGCGAACCGCCCATCCAAATCACCGCGACGCCGACCAGCAGCATCAGCATAGAGGTCAGTTCACGGGAACGGGGGATCTGCCCTTCTTCTCGCGCCTTTTCTCGTCGGTGGGGTGTGGGGGCTTCTGTTTTGTCGTCGCTATCGTCTGACACGATTCGATTCTCGCAGCTACTATTACGCAGCTAGCATGCCAGAGGCGGGAAAAGCTAATGGGAAGAGAAAAGCGCAAAACCAGTGGTTGTTTCGCGCTTTAATGCCCTCCCCGAAGGGAGGGTTAACTGGGTTCAGAAGCCCAGACTGTCGAGCAGGTCGTCGACCTGATCCTGGCTTGCCACGACGCCTGCGGCGGTGGCGTCCAGCTGCGGGCCGTTGAGCAGGCTGTCGTTCGGGCGCTTGGCGCGCGCGTTCGGCTCCGGCATGTTCTCCAGCAGCACCATCAGAAGCTGGCGCTCAATCTCCTGGATAACATCCATCATGCGCTTAATCACCTGACCGGTCAGATCCTGGAAATCCTGTGCCATCATGATTTCCAGAAGCTGGGCGTTGGTGAAGCTGGTGTGATCCGGCACCTCCGCCAGGTACTGGCGGGTGTCGGTCACCAGCTCGCGCGCGTCGCTCAGTTCGATAGGGTTCTCGAACCACTCGTCCCAGCGGCCGCTCAGCGCTTTCGCGTCGTTTTCCAGTTTGTTCTGGTGAGGCTGCGAAGCCTCGACGCAGTTCAGGGCGCGTTCCGCGGCCTGCGCCGTCATCTGCACCACGTAATCCAGACGGTCGCGCGCGTCCGGGATAGCTTCCGCCGCTTCCGCAATCGCCTGATCAAGCCCCAGTTCGCGCAGGCTGTCACGCAGCATGCGGGTCAGACTGCCGATACGGACAATAATGTCGCCAGTCGAATGCTCGTCAGTCGGTTTTATCGATGCCGTCATCTGCCTGTCCTCACATGCCGAGTTTTTCGAAAATCTTGCTCAGTTTTTCTTCAAGCGTCGCCGCCGTGAACGGTTTCACCACGTAGCCGCTGGCGCCTGCCTGCGCTGCCGCGATAATGTTCTCTTTCTTGGCTTCCGCCGTCACCATCAGTACCGGCATGGACGCCATGGCACCGTCGGCGCGAATGGTTTTGAGCAGCTCAAGACCATCCATATTGGGCATGTTCCAGTCGGAAATCACAAAACCGAAACCGCCGGTCTGCAGTTTGTTGAGTGCATCCACACCATCTTCCGCTTCTTCTACGTTGTTGAAACCCAGCTCTTTGAGCAGGTTACGTACAATGCGGCGCATGGTGGAGAAGTCATCCACAACCAGAAACTTGAGATCTTTATCCGCCATAAAAACTGTACTCCTCGTTAAATACGTATTGCCTGTCCGGCACTGATTTTCGCCAGCATCTGCTGGCTGACCTGGCTTAGATCGACGACTTCGCTGACGCCACCCATGTTGATGGCCTCACGCGGCATGCCGAACACCACACAACTCGCTTCGTTCTGGGCGATGGTCCAGGCGCCCGCCTGGTGCATCGCCAGCATTCCCGCCGCGCCATCGTTGCCCATCCCGGTGAGGATCACGCCCACCGCGTTGCGCCCCGCATGTTTGGCTACGGAGTGAAACAACACATCCACGGCCGGACGGTGCCGGTTGACCGGCGGCCCGTCGTGGATCTTGATCTGGTAGTTAGCGCCGCTGCGCGCGAGCTCCATATGCTTATCGCCTGGCGCGATATAGGCATGGCCCGGCAGCACGCGCTCGCCGTCTTCGGCTTCTTTCACGCTAATCTGGCACAGCTTGTTCAGTCGCTCGGCGAAAGAACGGGTAAAGCCTGGCGGCATGTGCTGGGTAATCAGCACCGCCGGGCTTGAAAGCGGCAGCGGCTGGAGCACATGGCGGATAGCTTCGGTGCCGCCCGTGGAGGCGCCGATGGCAATCAGCTTTTCCGAGCTCAGCAGCGGGCCCGCTTTCAGCGTCTTCGGCACCACGTCCGGCAAGCGGGCGGAGATGCGCGCGCGCGACGCGGTACGCACTTTATCGGCAATCAGCTCGCTGTAGGCCAGCATCCCTTCGCGAATGCCGAGCTGCGGCTTGGTCACGAAATCCACGGCGCCCAGCTCCAGCGCGCGCAGCGTAACTTCCGACCCTTTGCCCGTCAGCGACGACACCATCACCACCGGCATCGGACGCAGACGCATCAGTTTTTCCAGGAAATCGAGGCCGTCCATGCGCGGCATTTCGACATCCAGCGTTAACACATCCGGATTGAACTGCTTAATCAGATCGCGGGCCACCAGGGGGTCCGGCGCTGTCGCCACCATCTCCATATCGCTGTGACTGTTGATAATTTCGGTCATGATCTGACGCATCAGCGCCGAATCATCTACTGACAACACTCTGATTTTACTCATTCTTTTTCCTTACTCAGGGCATACACCGTCTGACCGCGCAGCGAGAAATCCCGGCTGAGGTTACTGAAGTTTTCCGAGTGGCCCGCAAACAGCAGGCCGCCCGGCTTCAGCAGCGGAACAAAGCGTTTGAGGATCTCCTGCTGTGTTTCTTTATCGAAATAAATCATCACGTTGCGGCAGAAAATCGCATCAAATGGCCCTGGTACGTTGTACTGCTTATCAAGCAGGTTCAGCGAGGCGAACTCAATCTGGTTCGCCAGTTCGTTACGCACGCGCACCAGCCCCTGGTGAGGCCCTGTGCCGCGCATAAAATAGCGTTGCATCTGCTGTGGCGAGAGGGTTTTCAGCTCCTCCTGCCGGTAAATTCCGCTCTGCGCCTTTTGCAGCACTTCGGTATCGATATCCGTACCGTAGACTTTCCAGCGGCCCGGCGCGGTGCCCAGCGTATCGGCAAGCGTAATGGCGATAGAGTAAGGCTCCTCGCCGGTTGATGCCGCGGCGCTCCAGATACGGTACTCGCCGCTGCGCTTACGCGCGTGCTCCGCCAGCACCGGAAAATGGTGCGCCTCGCGGAAAAACGCCGTCAGGTTCGTGGTCAGCGAGTTGATAAACGCCTGCCACTCGGCGCTGTTGGCGTTGGCTTCCAGCATGCTGAGATAGCGTCCGAAATCATCCAGCCCGAGCGTGCGCAGACGTCGAACCAGACGGTTGTAGACCATATCCCGCTTATGTTCGGCCAGCACGATCCCGGCGCGCTGGTATATCAATTGACATATCCGACGGAAGTGGGTGTCGGACAGCGCGAGGCGCTGTGTCATCTGTACTAATAATGACGTTTGCCCAGCAGGCATGGATGATGTCATGTTGCCTTCTTCTTCACAGTCAGAGTGTTACTGGCACCACGCTCAGGGTGGTGCGGCCATCTTGTTACGCTTACAAAAGCCGTGTTCAAGGTTTAAGACTGAATCTTTTTTCATCTCAGACGCGCCCCGCGGCGCGCGTCCGGTGCTGTTCTTTTGCGCGGACGCGCTGTGCAGTGCGTCCCACGCTTTCGCGCAACGCGCGCTTCCCGAAAATGCTGCCGACCGCGTTCCCCTTCGGTACACCATGCCTGCTTCCTTAGCCGGTCATACGCCGGAATCTGTTCAGAACGTTTCCCAGTTGTCCTGGCCTGCGGCGGCCGGTTTACTTGCCACCGCGAGCGCCGGGCTTGCGCTCACGGGCGCGGTCGCGGGCACGCTACGCGGAGCATTGGCGCGCGCGCTGGCGAGGCGGAAGGCGGCGACGGCCTGCGACAGGCGGCTTGCCTGGTCTTCCAGCGCGCTCGCGGCGGCGGCGGATTGCTGCACCAGCGAGGCGTTTTGCTGCGTCACGCGATCCATTTCGGAGACCGCCAGCGCCACCTGATCGATGCCGCGGCTCTGTTCGTCGGAGGCGGAGGCAATCTCGCCCATGATGTCAGTCACGCGCGTTACCGCCCCGACAATCTCCTGCATCGTTTCGCCCGCGCTTTCCACCAGCACGGAGCCGGAATCGACGCGCGAGACGGAATCTTCAATCAGCGCTTTAATCTCTTTCGCCGCCTGGGCGCTGCGGCTGGCGAGGTTACGCACTTCGCCCGCCACCACCGCGAATCCGCGGCCCTGCTCCCCTGCCCGCGCCGCTTCCACCGCGGCGTTCAGCGCCAGGATGTTGGTCTGGAAGGCGATGCCGTCAATAACGCTGGTAATGTCTGAAATCTTTTTCGAGCTGGCGGCGATGTCGTGCATCGTGTTCACCACGCCGTCCACCACTTTGCCGCCGCGCTGCGCGGTATCCGACGCGCTCAGCGCCAGCTGCGACGCCTGACGGGCGTTCTCGGCGTTCTGCTTCACGGTCGCGGTCAGCTCTTCCATGCTGGCGGCGGTCTGCTCCAGCGCCGAAGCCTGCTCTTCGGTACGTGAAGAGAGATCGGTATTGCCCGCGGCGATTTCGCTGGTGCCGCTGTAGATAGCATCGGTGCCTTCACGCACGCTGCTTACCGTCTGGATCAGCGCCTGTTGCATATGCTGAACGCTCGCGGAAAGCTCAGTAATTTCGTTACGGCCGGAGACCGTAATGGTTTCAGTCAGGTTGCCGCCCGCAATCTCGCGAATGTGGTGGATAACGCCCGCCAGCGGCGTCAGCAGAACGTGGCGGATGCCGTACCACACCATCGCGATAACCAGCACCACCAGCACGGCCAGGATGGCGGTCTGCCACTGGGCCAGACGGAAATCGCTGCGGCTCTCTTCCCAGGCCTGTTGCGCCAGGCGCACGTTCACGTCGTCATAACGCGTCACAGCTTTTTCCAGCGCGTTCTGTTTGCCCTGGGTCGCCTGGGCGAAATAGGCGTCCATGTTGCCGGTTTCCAGGTACTGCACCAGTTCGGTCAGCGCCTGGTAGTACTCGCGATAGCTTTGCTCGACGTCGCCCGCGGCGGCGTTGATCTCCGGGACATCCACCTGCACGCCTTTAAACGCGCTGAAGTGGGTATCCGCTTCAGCCAGCACTTTTTTCGCCGTGTTGAGCAGGTCGGTTTTCGCGCTGCTCTGCTGGTTGCTGGCGTCCATCATCATGCGCGCCGCCGAGCGGCTTAAGTTGATGCGGGTTTGCAGCAGCAGGTTCCACGACTGGTTGAGCTGCGCCTGTTGCAGTCGCAACTGGTGCGACGCGGCGAAACTCTGCTGGTTTTCATTCAGCGACGAAAAAAACACCCCACCGGAAATGAATTGCAGCAGTGCGAACACCACCAGCACCATCATCAGCAGTGAGACAACGCGGATACGATTCAACATGCGACACCTTCCTTCTGGTTCCTGAAGGGGTTATCGGCATGGCCTGGGGGAACTTTATCGTTGTGTAAAGGAAATTTGCGTTAGTCGGCGGCGGGGTCAGAAGGCGACGTCCACCACCAGCGTATCGGTGTAGCTCCCGGCGGGCGGCGTGTTCTGGGTCGCGAGGATACGCGCCGTGTATTGGTAGGATCGCAGCAGGCCGTCGGTGCTGACCTGCGAGGCGCTGGTGCTGGCCCAGCGTTCGGTGCCGCTGACGCCCCAGCGGTTGGTGGTGTTGCCTTTATAAATCTCATAGCTGAGCCGGTTCGCGCCGCTCGCCATATTGCGCACGCTGCCCACGGCATTGTTGCCGTTATTGATGCCGACGGTATACGCGCTCCCTTTGGTGCAGGTGATGGCGATGGTTTGCGATACGGGCGCGAAATCTTTCACCAGCGGCGCGCTGGCGAAATTCAGGTTGGGCGCGCTGATGGTGCTGCAATCGTTCGTAACGGTGAGCGTCACCAGACTGGTGAACGTCGAGGTGCCGTTCTGCGGCGTCAGGCAGACCGCGACGCCCACGGCGCAAATACTGTAGTTGACGCTGAAACTGAGCGTGACCTGATAGGCGCCCGCCGCGACGTTCTGCCCCTGAAGCGTGCGGATATAGATCGGGAAAGTGTAGCGTTTGCTGGTTAAGAGGTTCAGCAGCGCCTGGCCGCTCCAGCGATAGCTGCCGTTGATGGCAAGCTCGCTGCCGGACGGACAGCCGCTCTGGGCGCACACCTGGAGCGGAATACGGTCGGTGGCGTCGCCGCTGCGTCCGAGCGTGGCGCGGGTGCCGGCGCTGGTTGTGGCGCCGGTGAGCGTCAGGTTGACGAAGTCGTTATTCAGCACGTTCAGCACCGCGTCGCAGTCCAGGGTCAGCGTCGCCGTCGTGGTCTGCACGGTACTGTTGATGACAAATGACGTCTGGCTGCCGTAAGCCGCGCTGGTGCCGCTGACGCGGCAATCGGCGAGCGCAGGCAGGCTTACCAGAGACAGGAGAATAATCAACAGCAGACGAATCATGGCGTAACCTCACGACAAATAAGCGGACCATAGGTTTCCAGGCGATGGGTGCGGTTCGCCCCGACCGTCAGGGTGACGCGGCACGTTTTACCGTCAGGCTTCACGACGCGCAGCGGGTTCACCTCACCGATATCTTCAAGCCACGCGATGCCGTCGTAGCCCACGACCGCCGTCGGGCGATCGTCGCGAAACACCTGGCTTGATACCGGCAGCGGCTGGTCATTTTCATCATGCAAAATCACGCTCGCCACCCGCTCCTGCTCCATCGGGAACGTCACCAGATAACCGCTGTTGCGCCGCAGCGCGAGACGCCGCTCGGTATCGCGAATGCGGGTATCGGCAGGCAGATTCAGCGCGTCGATGCTGTAGGTGGCCGGATAGTAAGAGGTCACGCCGCTCACCAGCAGATAGCCCTCTTCGTCGGTCTCCCCTATCGGCTGGTTTTCAAAGTTCACCGTCACGCCCGGCTGCCCCTCGGTGCTGACTACCGCGAAGGCGTCGTTAATCTGGTTGGCCGCGAAGAGTTCGCCATCCATCGTCACCAGCGAGCCGGTGGCTTCGGCCCAGCGCGTGAAGTTTTTAGACTGGCCGTAGATCCCGCCCTGCGTCTCGACATGGTTATTGCGCCAGCCCAGCGTCGCCTGCTGATAGTTGTCGTCGCGCGACTGATTCGCATAGGCCAGATTCCAGCTAAAACCGCCATCGCTCGGCATCGCGCGGTTAACGTTGACGCGCTGCGTGGAGCCGCTTTCCGGCGTGGTCTCCGCGCTGAAGGCGACGGAGTTCTGCTCACCGAGCGGAATTTGCAACGAGAGCGCGAACGTCCAGTCACGCTCCTCGTAGTCGTGGCTGGCGGCCAGGTAGAGGCTGCTGTTCCAGAACGTTTTATTCCACGACAGGTTCAGCAGCCGCGTGTGATCGCGGTTAAATGACTGCACATCGATCCAGGCCGCGCCGACGCTGCCCGCCGCCCCCATATTGAGCGTCAGCGCGTACTGCGTGGTGGCGCGGCTTAACGTGATGATGGGCTGCTGATACTGATCGTACCGCACGGGCTGATCGTAGAGCGCCATGTTGCCGAACCCGCGCGTGCGGCGGGTCTGCTGCGTCGACAGGCTGAAGCCCGCCGTGTTGTACTGGTAACCCCAGTTCCACTGCTGGCCGCTGTTCTCACGCATCTTGCTCCAGCTGCCTGCGCCGTTGACCACGCCGAACCGGCCAAGCTTCACCAGCGATCCGACGCCGCCGAGCTTAAGCTTTTCCGCCGCTTCGCCGTGGGTCTCCAGCGTCCAGAAATCCGTCACCCCGTAGCGCCAGGAGCCGCTCGCCGCCGCCGGGCCGTAATCGAAGTTTTTCACGCCGTAGTTGCGGCGCAGCGCGCCCGCGCTGAACGACCCGTCGCTTAAGCCTGGTTTCAGCAGTTCGCTGGCCACATAGAACGGCAGCGTGGTGGAGACCTGGCGGCCCAGTGCGTCGGTCGTGACCAGCACCGCGTCGCCGGAGCCGTTAATATAAGGCAGATTAGTCAGCGTAAACGGGCCGGGCGCCAGCTCGGTGGAGCCGGAGCGATAGCCATTGATAAACACATCCACGGTGCTCGGTACCGCCGCCTCGCCGGAAAAGGCAGGCAGCGGATAGGTGATGAGATCGGGGCGCAGCGAGAAATCGCGCCCGACCGAGATGCCGCCCATGCGCACGCTGTTGCTCCAGCTCAGGCTGTCGCTGATGACATCGCCGAGCGACCAGCTCCAGGCGTTGTCGTCGTTGGTGCTGTTAAACATGGTGTCGTAGCGCATATAGCCTTCATCCTGGCCCGGATAACCGCGAAAGACTTCCCGTAACGCCCCGGTGGACGAGAACGACCCCGCGTTGCCGAAAAGGCGCATCTCGTGCCAGAGTGCCGCCTGGCGCAGACCGTTATTCGTATCGCTGGCGTAAAAATCGTAGTTGAGCACCGCGCCGTTGCTGGCGCGCGGGCGCACCCGCCGCTCCTGCTCGCCGAGCGCCACGGTGCGCGCGGGCACCCAGTCGGCAGGCACGGTCAGCAGGAGCCGCTGCCCGGTGCTGTCGTAGCGGCTTTTGACCTGCGGGAGCGTATCGACGTTGACGTCGCCCTGCGGGATTTTATCGCCCGGCAGCCCGGCGCGCTGGAGATCCGCCGACGACACCCACATCGCCCCGCCGCGCCGCGTCACGGGGACGACCAGCCCGGTGTCGTAATAGTTGACCACCAGCGACAGATGAAACACCGCCTGGCGATCGATAGCCTGCGCGTCCGGTGGCGGCGGCAGCGCGTCGTCTCCTTCCAGCGCGTTAACGGCAGGGGAAACCACACACAGCAGGCTGATTATCACCCCCCGACGACTCACCGGGCGGCGGCTTGCCATGTGCCCTCGCGGGCGTTGACGGAGGCGCTAAGCTGCGTCGGCTGCGGCATACCGGCGGGCAGCGGGAAGACGCGCGTCTGGCCCGGCAGCACATAGCCCAGCAACCCTTCCGCCAGCACGCGGCGCTGCCCACCCTGCTGCGCCGTCACTTTGCTGATGCGCGCGTGGATCTGATCGCGGTTGGTGATTTCAATCGCCGGACGACCGTTATCCCTGACGACGCGCCAGGAGAGATTTTCCGGCTGTAAAAACGCATGATGCGCGCCCGCGCGCTCTGTGGCGACGCCCTGGCCGTAAACGAAAAGCGGAATCGAATAGCGCATTTGCAGCTTCAGGCCGAGCTGGGGTTTGCCAGGCTCGGTGGGCTGCGGGATCTCATCGACCACAATGCGGTAAGCCTGCTCCACGCCCGCAGGCACCTGGGCCTGGCTAATCAGGCGGATCAGCTGCTTTTTACCGCCCTCGATACGCACAATGGGCGGGCTCGCCGCCACATCCTGCTGCTGCTGGTAGCGCTCGTTACCGCCCTCCTGCCGCCAGCGGACGATGCGCACCTGCATGGTCATCGGCGTGGCGCCCTGATTCTGTATCCATAACTCTGCCGCGTTATCGCCGGGCGCGAGATAAGGATCGATAGGCCAGATAAGCATATTACCGGCCGACCAGGCGCTGCCTGCGGTCAGCCAAAACGCGGCGGCCAGTCCGAGCCGCCTGAGAGACGTTGCGCACTGCATCATGTCTGCTCTCCCTGTATCACCATGATAATGTCACCGTCAGCGTGTCGGTATAGCTGCCGGCGGGGCTGAAGCCCGTAAGCTGCGCTGCGCCAAAGAGAGGCAGCGAAATGTTGTTACTGTTGCTGTACGTGATGGAAACCGCCTGGTTGACGCCGATTTCACTCGCCGCATTGAGCGAGCTCGACGTATAGAGACGATACGGCACGCGTTCAGTGCCGCCGCCGCGCACCATATTGCGCACCGAGGAGCCGTAATTCTGGCCGCCGTCGATGCTCATGCTAAGCGCCACCCCCGGCGTGCAGGCGAGCAGTAACGAGGAGGACGGTACGAAGCTGGTGCTGACGCGCGTGCTTTCCACACCGCTGCGGGTGCCGAAATTAAGCGTTCCCATGACGCCGCCGGTGCCGGTGGTGACCGAACACCCGGCGGCGACCGTGGCGCTGACCTGAAACGACTGCGTCGTCACGGCCTGCGCGCCGCCGCACAGAATGGCGGCCAGGCCGATGACACCCCACTGAATTCGCCGCACAGCGCTCTCCGGGGACAACCACGCCCGGTTGCCCGTTATCCTCATCGCGGCCCTGTTGGCGCTTAGTAGGTGACGCTGACGTTAATGGTGTCGGTATAGGTGCCCGGCACCACGGTCACGCTGTTGCCGCCGCCCTGGATACGGCCATAAATGGTGTAGTTACTCACCCCGCCGGTGGTCGAGGCGGCCGGAATAGAGGCGTTGTTGGCGATAACGTTCTGGAAAGCGCTGTCGCTGTAGAGGCTGTAGGCCACGCCCTGCGCGGTATTGGTGGTGTTAATCAGATAGCGACCCGGCGTGCCTGGCGTGCCGACAATGGTGCCCGGCGCCTGGTTGGTGCTGCCGGTGATCTGCACGGTATATTCCGGCGTGGTGCACTGGATGGAGAAGGTGTTGCCGCCGCCCGCGCCCGTCAACTGGGTGGTCAGGGTGGAAAAGGTCGCCGGGCTGGTACCGAAGTTCAGCGTACCGAAGTTAATCCCGTTCTGGCTCGGCGAGCCGTTGATCAGGCAACCATTAGTCAGTGTTAAGGTTGCGCCGATGGTCCCGCTACTGGTGACCGCGAAGCTTGCCGGCGCGCTCAGCATCATGCCGGCACCGAAGATAACCGCTAACAGACGTGCTTTCATCGTGTTTACCCTCTAACTCTCAACGGAAATGACGCTCTGCCGGGCCGTGTGGACGGCCTGAACAACGGAACGCAGCGCGTCAGGCGAGACGCTAAACTGAAATTTAGTTTATGTTTCAAAACATCACAAAAGTTGTAAAAGATATCAATGAGAGGGCGTGATGAAGGGTAAAAATATTTAATTACAAGGAGTTAGATTTTAAAAGGGATTACAAAATGTAAATGGCAAATGATATATTCAAGGATGTGTGATTTGTATCACATTATAAGCGCGTTTAATTCCAAAAAAGACGCGGGGGAGTCACCACGAGAGTAAGCCGCGGGCGCGGCCGGCCCTTATCGACGGGCGAAAAAAAGGGGCGCTTTCGCGCCCCGTGCCACTGCTTTTCTTGTTGTCACGCCACGCGGGCGGTTGCGCTGTCAATCAGCTCCATCTCTTCGCTGTTGAGCAGCTTCTCAATGTGTACCAGAATCAGCATGCGTTCGCCAATAGCGCCGAGGCCGGTCAGGTATTCTGTGGAGAGCGTCACAGCGAATTCCGGCGCCGGACGGATCTGCTCGGCGGTGAGAGACAGGACGTCAGAGACGCCGTCAACCACGATGCCGACCACGCGCTGGCCGAAGTTCAGCACGATCACCACGGTGTTTTCATTATATTCCACATCGCCCTGCTCAAACTTCACGCGCAGGTCAACGATAGGCACGATAACACCGCGCAGGTTGGTCACGCCTTTAATGAAAGACGGCGTGTTGGCAATGCGGGTTACCTGATCGTAACCACGGATCTCCTGCACTTTCAGAATATCGATACCATATTCTTCGTCGCCCAGGGTGAATACCAGGAACTCCTGGCCAGACGGCTCGCCGGCCAGTTTAGTGACGTTGCTCATACCGGTCATATTACTTACCTTTTCTACGATAGTGGCTTCAGGCGGCGGTCGGCGCCAGACGTTGCTCACGGTTTAAACTTTGCAGCGCGGATACATCAACAATCAGCGCCACGCTACCATCGCCCAGGATCGTGGCGGCCGAAATACCCGGCACCTTGCGATAGTTACTCTCAAGGTTTTTCACGACGACCTGGTGCTGGCCAATCAGCTGATCGACCAGCAGTGCATAACGGCGACCGGCGCTTTGCAGGATAACAACAATGCCCTGCGTCGCTTCGGTTTTCGCCCCTTGCACATCAAAGACTTTCCACAACTCAACCAGCGGCAGATACTCCCCACGCACTTCCAGTACGCGTTCGCCGCCTGCCAGCGGATGCAGATCTTCTTCACGCGGTTGCAGCGATTCCATTACCGCGTTCAACGGCAGAATAAAGACTTCTTCGTTTACCTTAACCGACATGCCGTCGAGGATCGCCAGCGTCAGCGGCAGCAGGATACGAATCGTCGTGCCCTGGCCCTGACGGGAGGCGATTTCAACATGGCCGCCCATCTCCTGAATGTTACGTTTCACCACGTCCATGCCGACGCCGCGACCGGAAACATCGGTCACCTGCTCAGCCGTGGAGAAGCCCGGAGCGAAGATGAGCATGCCCACTTCGTCATCGGTCATGCTTTCGCTGACGGCCATGCCCTGAGACATCGCTTTCGCCAGAATGCGTTCGCGGTTGAGGCCGGCGCCGTCGTCGGTCACTTCGATACAGATGTTGCCGCCCTGATGCTCTGCGGAGAGGATCAGGTTGCCTACCTGGGATTTACCCGCGGCGGCGCGTTTTTCCGGCGCTTCGATACCGTGGTCAAGGCTGTTACGCACCAGGTGCGTTAACGGGTCGATAATGCGTTCGATCAGGCTCTTGTCGAGTTCGGTGGAGCTGCCCTGCAGCGTCAGTTCAACCTGTTTGCCAAGCTTGCTCGCGAGATCGCGAACCAGACGCGGGAAGCGGCTGAAGACATATTCCATCGGCATCATACGGATGGACATCACCGATTCCTGGAGATCGCGGGCGTTACGTTGTAACTGACTCATGCTGGTGATGAGATCGCCGTGCGTGACCGGATCGAGCTCGTTGGAGCGCTGCTGGAGCATAGACTGGGTGATCACCAGTTCGCCCACCAGGTTGATCAGCTGGTCAACTTTCTCAACCGCCACGCGGATGCTGGTGTTTTCTTTTTCGCGGGCCGGTTTGTTCTGCTCGGCGCGCGGCGCGCTGGCCGCAGGCGCTTTGGCTACCGGCGCGACGGCCACAGGCGCGGCCTGAACGACCGCTTCTGCCGGCGCGACAGGCGCTGCGTCAGCAGCCGGCAGCGGCAGGAATTCAATTTGATCGCCTTCGATGACAAAGCAGAGCACCGCGGTGATGTCATCCGCGCTGGCGCTGGTTTCAAGCGTAGCGACCAGATAATCCTCGCCCTTTTCAATCTGGCTTAAGGTGCCGAGATTGCCGAGCTCTTCCTGCAGCAGTTCGGTTTCAGTGCCTTTGAGTTTGCCAAGCTTTATGCGCAGCTTGCCGCCATCCGCAGATGCGGCGGCCGCAGGCGCAGCGGATTCCGTTTCGACAACAGAGAGTTTCGCCGCCGCCGCAGGCGCTTCGCCTTTGGCTTCGAGCGCCAGTTGGCGCAGCGCCTGACAGATATATTCAAAGCTGGCTGCGTCCGGCTCCTGAGAGCTTTTATAAGCGTCAAGCTGTTCCTGCATAATATCTTTGGTTTCCAAAAACAGGTTGATGATGTCGGTGTTGAGTTGCATTTCACCCCGACGTGCTTCATCCAGCAGGTTTTCCATCAGATGGGTGGTTTCCTGGAGGATGGTGAAGCCAAAGGTCCCCGCACCACCCTTAATGGAGTGCGCGGCGCGGAATATGGCATTTAGCTGTTCGGCATCGGGCGCTTCGGGCACCAGATCGAGCAAATGCTGCTCCATGTCAGCCAACAGTTCGTCAGCCTCATCGAAAAATGTCTGATAAAAATCGCTAATATCCATACTCACGCTATCACCTCGTAACCGGTTGGGACGGTGTTGGGTTTGAGGCCGGGGGGACGGCGCCCGGTTGTTGTAATACGCTCAGTGACTCATTTTCGCTTTCGGCGTTTTCATGCACGATGGCATCTTCCGACTGCTTGTTGAGTACCAGCAAACTTATGCGGCGGTTCAGGGCTTCATTCGCGCCTTTCTCCGCCAGGCGCATCGTGGCGGCCATGCCGACCACGCGCAGAACTTTGCCATCATCAAGCCCGCCGATAACCAGCTCGCGACGCGACGCGTTAGCGCGATCTGCCGAGAGTTCCCAGTTGCTGTAACCACGTTCGCCGCTGGCGTACGGGAAATCATCGGTATGGCCTGACAGGCTCACTTTATTCGGTATGCCGTTCAGCACCGGCGCGATGGCGCGCAGGATGTCGCGCATGTAAGGCTCAACTTCGGCGCTGCCGGTTTTAAACATCGGACGGTTCTGGCTGTCGATAATCTGAATACGCAGCCCTTCCTGCACCAGATCGATGCGCAGATG
The DNA here is from genome assembly GCF_001277175.1 of Cronobacter universalis NCTC 9529. NCBI lineage: Bacteria > Pseudomonadati > Pseudomonadota > Gammaproteobacteria > Enterobacterales > Enterobacteriaceae > Cronobacter > Cronobacter universalis. The sequence goes on from NZ_CP012257.1 coordinate 2,631,423, forward strand.
CGGGCGCAGCGCGCGCAGTTTCGGGTCGGCCTCGATCAGCTGATCCAGATCGCCGCGCAGTTTCTGCAGGCGGTTACGCTCCATGCGTTTTTTCAGCTCGTCGATATTCGGCTCTTGTTTTTTCACTTCGCCCTGCGACTGCGTGACATCATCCCCACCCCCCGGAATCGGGCTTTCGCTATCTGCGATGCGATGCCCGCCGGTGATGGCGGCGGACAGCGGCGTGCGGAAATATTCCGCAATCTGCGTCAGCTCCTTCGGACTGGAGATGGAGATAAGCCACATCACCAGGAAGAAGGCCATCATGGCTGTCATAAAGTCGGCGTAAGCGATTTTCCACGAGCCGTGCGAACCGCCGCCGTGCCCTTTATGCTTGCGCTTTTTTACGATAACGACGGGGTGGTTGCTGTTTTTCATGCGTCTTCTGTCACCTGCTGCTGGTTAGGCGATTTCACCGCGCGAACGTGTTCATCCAGTTCGGTGAAGGACGGACGCTCGCTCGAATAGAGCGTCTTACGACCAAACTCTACGGCGATAGGCGGCGCGTAACCGTTAAGGCTCGACAGCAGCGTCACTTTCACGCACTGCATCATCTTGGTGGTTTCGGCGCTCTTCTGGCGCAGCACGGTGGCGAGCGGCGACACGAAGCCGTATGCCAGCAGGATGCCGAGGAACGTCCCTACCATCGCGTGCGCGATAAGCGCGCCGAGCTCCGCCGCCGGACGGTCCGCAGACGCCAGCGCGTGCACCACGCCCATGACCGCCGCCACGATCCCGAACGCCGGGAGCGAGTCGCCCATCAGCGCCAGGCTGTTCGCCGGCACTTCCGCCTCGCTTTCGTGCGTTTCGATCTCTTCGTCCATCAGCGCTTCAATCTCAAACGTGTTCATGTTGCCGCTGATGATGAGGCGCAGATAATCGGTGATGAACTCCAGCATGGTGTTGTCCGCCAGAATGCGCGGGTAGCTGGTGAAGATCTCGCTCTCTTTCGGGTTCTCGATATCACGCTCCAGCGAGAACATGCCCTGCTGGCGCGATTTGGTCATCAGGCGATACAGCAGCGCCATCAGATCCATGTACATACTTTTGGTGTATTTCGAACGGCGAAACAGCAGCGGCAGCGCTTTCAGCGTCCCCTTAATCGCTTTCCCGTTATTACCGACGATAAACGCACCCACACCCGCTCCGCCGATGATGATTAATTCAGCAGGTTGATAGAGTGCACCAAGCTCTCCTCCGGTAATCATGTAACCACCGAAGACCGTTCCCAGAATGACCAGGTAACCTATTAAAATCAGCACGACATCATCCTTCCGCTGTTGGCTATGGCGAGGACGTTCAGGTGAGCAGAAAACGTCGCCGGTTTAAGTTAGGAAAAAAAAAGCAGCGGCCTTTTGGGCCGCTGCTGGAGTGGTTTTCCACACCTATCCGGTTAAACGGCCTGTTCGACCTGTTCATCCAGCAGTTGTGGAATAATATCGGCAGCATCTCGCGAAAGTTTACGTCTTTTTACGGCGCGAGACGGCGGTTGGCACAGGCTGCATGCGAAGCTGCCAACCGGCTGGTGTGCATGGGTAACAAAATTGCCGCCGCAGCTGTTGCAGCGAGATAATTCAAGCATTCCGCTGTCCACGAAACGGACCAGCGTCCAGGCGCGGGTCAGCGCCAGCAGCGGGCCTTCATCGTTTTCTTGCGGGCATTGCTCCAGGTACAGACGGTACGCTTTGATGACCGCGTCGACGCCTGAACATAACCCGGTGCGCAGCAGATACTGCCAGGCGTTACAGAACATCGAGGCGTGGATGTTCTGTTCCCAGGTCATGAACCAGTCCGTGGAAAAGGGCAACATACCTTTTGGCGGCGGGCTGCCCCGCAGCTCTTTATAAAGTTTAATGAGTCTACCGCGGCTAAGTTGCGTTTCACTTTCCAGCATCTGTAAACGTGCGCCAAGGGTAATGAGTTCCATGGCGAGCTGGATATCACGGGCTTCCTGAACAATGCTCTTGTCGGTCATAGGTTACGCCCTTTTCTTCCTGGCGACGTCTTCGGTGCCATTGGCCTCGTTGAGCAGACGCGTGGAGAGCAAAATACCGGTATGGATCTGCTGCAGATCGTCTACGCGTGATTCTTGTGTTAAACGCGTAATCGACTGATGATCCTGGAAACGGAACTGACAGACGAGCTGATTGGTTTCAGCCAGTTTCACCATCTGCGGAAGTGTCAGGTCGCCCAGTGTGGACGCCATCTCTTCGCTGATACCCAGGCGAAACATCGCAGACGCTTTATCCTGACTAATCAAACGCTGTGCAAGTAACAGATATGACAGGTTGATGTCGTAGATATGTTTCAGCAACTCGGATGTATGCATTTTTCCCATCCAATAACAAACTATTATTTTAACGCGGCGAAGCCGCACCCCGTGATGTCGCCGGGCAAATCCCGGTAAAAAAATAAATCGTTACGGCCAAAATGCATCGGTGAAACCAGACTTGTCGGTGAACCGTGTTCCCGTCAAATTCGAGTTATCCCTGGCAGGCTCCGTGCACGCCTTTCATCATTTCCTTACACTTACTTAAGATTTTTCCTAAATCGAGCAAATCGTACTCGGCGGACACCGTTCACACAATGTGCTTATGAAAAGAATTTGGAAAAAGTGTGACGAGTATCACACATTTTCGGAAAAAGTCACTAAAAAACCATCAGAATCGCTTTTCTTTTGTACAAAAAATAAGCAATCAGACCGCTTGCAATGCGTAAAATTCCGAATATTCATTCACCCTTAACTACCATGTAGCATCCGGTCATACTTTCATTTTGCAACTATTTGGGCTTATCTGGTCACGGAAAGTCACTATAAAAGAAACAGTACTACCGGGTGAGTACTTAAATCAACTTACACAATAAAAACAGTGACTTACATCAAATAACGAGAAGCGTGCTAATGATGTTATTTTGAACGAAAAGGGGAAAAATTTGTGCCAGGGCGCATCTCGCAGGAAGGTTACAAGATGTTACAAGACGGAAATAATGGTTAAATTATTCCTTTGATAAGAATACCTAATGTATTCAAAAGAGGCGTTTCACCGTTCTCAAAGCGGCTTCACATTCTTTCGGGGCGTGCCCGTCGTACTATTTCATCATTGCTGCTTCCTGCAGTTCTCTCTAGTGACAAGGACATCTCTATGAGCTATTCCCATGTGCTGGTTGCTGTGGCGGTCACCCCGGAAAGCCACCGCCTTGTCAGGCGGGCGGTATCTATCGTTGAGCCTGTTAACGGCACCATCACTCTTATTACTATCGCCACCGATCCGGAACTCTTTAATCAAATGTCAGCCCCGATGCTCGAAAATTTGCGCGACGTCATGTATGAGGAGACGCAAACCTTTCTGGAAGCCCTGAAAAACGCGGCCGGATACCCGATCGCAAAGACCATCATCGCCAGCGGCGAGCTCGGAGAATATATTCACGATATATGTGAAAAAGATGACATCGACCTGGTGATCTGCGGCAATCACAACCACAGCGTCTTCAGTAAGGCTGTCTGTTCGGCGAAAAAAATCGTCGCCACCAGCAGAACGGATCTGCTGCTGGTGGCGCTGGAGTAATAATGCTCCCGGGCGGGCGCCCGGGAGGGGAGACGGCGCGTCAGGCCAGTTTCGGGAAGGTCGCCACTTTATTTTGCAGCTCGCGTTCAGGGCTGCGTGGCGCGACCTGCTTTAGATCCTGAATAAAGGCCTCCTGCCAGTGGTTGATGTCGTTCTTACGGACAATCTCCAGCATCTCGCTGTGGCGCGCGATACGCTCGGCAAGCGGCATTTTCAGCGCGCGATCCAGCGCCGCCGCCACATCGTCGCGATCGTACGGGTTCACCAGCAGCGCGGCGGTGAGCTCATTGGCCGCGCCTGCAAACTGCGACAGCACCAGCACGCCCGGGTTTTTCGGATCCTGTGCCGCCACATACTCTTTCGCCACCAGGTTCATCCCGTCGCGCAGCGGCGTCACCAGGCCCACATCGGAGTAGCGGAAGACTTTCATCAGCAGCTTACGGTCGAAGTGCTGGTTGAGGTAATAGAGCGGCGTCCAGCCGAGCTGGCCATATTTGCCGTTAATACGCCCTGCCTCCGTTTCCAGCTGATGACGAATATCCTGATAGGCCTGGACATCGCCGCGCGACGTCGGCGCAATCTGCGTATAGCGGATTTTGCCGTGGTGCTCCGGGTATTTCTCAAGCAGCGTCTCAAACGCCTGGAAACGCTCCGGCAGCCCTTTGGAGTAGTCGAGGCGCTCTACGGAGAAGATATTCTTCACGCTGGCAAGCTCGGCCTTAAGCTGCGCGAGCTTCGGCGGCAGCGGGCCTGCGGAGGCCTGCGCAATCTCTTCGGGTTCAATACCAATCGGATAAACTTCCGTGCGGAAGGTTTTTCCATAAGCGGTGTGCTCGCCGTCGCTGCTGGTGGAGAGCGTGGTCTGCATCGCCAGGCAGTCCAGGAACGCCACGCGATCGTTTTCCGTCTGGAAGCCCAGCAGATCGTAATCACACAGCTGCTCCAGCAGTTCAGTGTTGGTCGGCAGCGCGTTAAAGATTTCCGGCGTCGGGAACGGAATGTGCAGAAAGAAACCGATGCGGTTATTCACGCCGCGCTTGCGCAGTTCGCTGGCGAACGGCAGCAGATGATAATCGTGGATCCACAGGTTATCGTCAGGCTCAATCAGCGGTTTAAGCTTATCCGCCAGCAGACTGTTGACGCGCAGATAGCCTTCCCACGCTTCGCGCTGGAAGTTCACCAGATCCAGACGGTAGTGGAACGCAGGCCACAATACGCCGTTGGAGAACTGGTTGTAATACTGGTCGTGATCCTGCTCGCTTAAGTTGAATGACGCCCAGGTAATGTTGTCACGGGTGACTTTTTTAAGCGGGGCATCCTCATTGCCGATTTCACCGCTCCAGCCAAACCACAGGCCGCCTGCTGCTTTCAGCGCTCCCAGTATCCCTACCGCGAGGCCCCCTGCGCTGCTCTTTTTGTCATCCGGCGGGGCGATACGATTAGATACTACGACTAAGCGACTCATAGCCTTCTCTCCTTTTATTTGACGTTTTTTTTTCTTGTTCTTGAACTAATTGCGCCAGCCACACGTGGACCGCCGGGACATCGGCGAGATGCCACTTCGCCTGGGTATCCCCCTGCCCGACTTTCACGCTAATGCCATTAAGCTGGTTTACGACGTAAAACCCGGCTTCGTCGGTGAGATCGTCACCCACAAAAACCGGCACGCGGCCTGCGAACGGCGCTTCATTCATGAATGCCTCGATAGCCGCGCCTTTATTAATGCCCAGCGGTTTTAACTCCACCACGCATTTGCCCGGTTGCAGCCCGAGCTGCTTATGTTCGCTGGCGATACCTTCCGCCAGCGCCAGGATCTGGTCTTCATACTCCGGCGCGCCGCGATAATGCAGCGCGAACGCCATGCCTTTCGCCTCGAGCTCGGTCCCTGGCATCTGCGCGATAGCCGCTTCAAGGCGCTGATGCAGATGTTCTACCAGCGATTCCGGCAGCGACACGACATGGCTCTGGCCACGGATATCACGACGCTCGGCCCCGTGGACCCCGGCCAGCGGAAAATGGTGCGGCGCGGCAAGCTGGTCCAGCTCCGTCATGGAACGTCCTGAAATCAATGCCAGGGCTCCGTCATTCATGTCAGCGAGTTTTTGCAGCAGGCGACGAACATCGGAGGGGATGAACACTTGATCGGGGTGCGGCTTGATGTCGGCAAGCGTGCCGTCAAGGTCGAAAAAAAAGGCCAGATTTTCGCGGGTTACGGGCGGTACTGCTAACACTTCGGCCACCAGTGTTTCCTCCTTCCTTACGGGTTAAACAGCTAACCCTGAGGTTATCTGATAGTTTTAATGACCGTGTAAGTATAGACAGTGTGACGAGTGTCGCCATTCGGCAACGCCTTCCGACTGTCTGAAAAAACAGGCCGGAAGGCGTTTTTGCGAGGATTTAATACGGGGAAAAATGCATTACGCGACGCGTTTCGCTTTCTGTTTGTAACGGTCGAAAATCACCGCCGCAAGCAGGATCAGCCCGCGTACCACGTACTGCGCGAACGGAGAGATATTCAGTAAATTCATCGCGTTTTCAACGGTCCCGAGGATCAGGATACCCGCCACCACATACGAGATTTTTCCTATGCCGCCTTTCAGAGAAACGCCACCCAGCACGCACGCGGAAATCACAATCAGCTCATAACCGATGGAGGTCATCGGCTGACCGCTGGTCATGCGCGAGGCGAGGATGATACCCGCCGCGGCGGACACCAGGCCCGAGAGCACAAAGATAATAATCTTGGTGCGCACCACCGGCACGCCCGCCAGACGCGCGGCCTCTTCGTTACCGCCAATCGCCAGCGTGTTACGCCCGAAGGTGGTTTTATTCAGCAGGAAGCCGAACACGATAAGGCAGGCGACCGTCAGCCAGATAGGCGCGGGCAGACCGAGCCAGTTGGCGTAGCCGAGGGTGAAGAAGCTTTCGTCTTCGATGCCCACCGCTTTACCGTCGGAGATGATGTACGCGAGGCCGCGGACAATCTGCATGGTGGCAAGCGTGGTGATCAGCGCGTTAATTTTTAGCTTCGCGATAACAAAGCCATTAACCAGCCCGCTCACGATACCGAGCAGCAGGCCCGCCGCGACGCCGAGCCACAGGCTTTCGGTCATGTTAATGACCACCGCCGTGGTGACGCCCGCACAGGCGATGACAGACGCCACGGAGAGGTCGAAATCCCCGGAGGCGAGGCAGAACAACATGCCGCAGGCCACCATTCCGGACATTGAGATAGCCAGTCCCAGGCCTTTCATATTGATAAAGGTGGCGAAGTTCGGCACGAAGATAGCGCAGGCGAGGAACAGCACGGCGAAGACCACCAGCATGCCGTACTGATCCCAGATGCGACCCACGGAGAATGAGGACTTCGGCGCACCGGATGTAGTTAGTGATGACATAATTTCTCCTTACTTAAGCGACAGCCTGGCTGGTTTTGGGCATCGCGAGGCTGAGCGCCATTGATTCGCTGGCCTCCTCGTGCAGTAATTCACCGGCGATTTCGCCTTCGCGCATCACAAGAATGCGGTCGGCCACGCCGAGGACTTCCGGCAGATCGCTGGAGGCGAAAAGCACCGCCACCCCCTGCGCCGCCAGCGCGTAAATCACGTTGTAGATTTCATGTTTCGCCCCGACGTCGATCCCGCGGGTCGGCTCATCGAGCAAAATCACTTTCATCTCCTCCGACAGCCAGCGGCCCAGAATCGCCTTCTGCTGGTTGCCGCCGGAGAGATTCATAATCAGCTGCTCAGCGCCGGGCGTTTTGATATTCAGCGAGCGAATATGATGGCGGGCGTTTTCCTGCTCCCAGCCGTTGTTGATGAGACAGCCCGCGCTGATGTGCTTGCGTCGCGCGCTGATGTTGATGTTGTCCTGCACCGAGTGAACCGGGATGATGCCGTCGGCTTTACGGTCTTCCGGGCAGAGCATCATGCCCGCGCGAATGGCGTCGCCCGGCGCGCGGATAGCGACCGGCTCGCCGTCGATCAGCACCTGGCCGCTGGTAATACGTGTGCCGCCAAACATGCCTTTCATTAACTCGCTGCGCCCGGCGCCCACCAGCCCAAACAGGCCGACGATTTCGCCGCTCCTGACGCTTAAGCTCACCGGCGCGCGCACGCCCGGCGCTTTCACCGCGTCGAGACGCAGCCGCTCGGGGCCAAAGCTGCGCGGCTGCCAGCCGTAGATGTCACCGAGATCGCGCCCGACCATCGCCTGCACCAGGCTGTCGTGGTTCACCTGCTGCATATCGCTGAAGGTGCGCACGTAGCGGCCATCTTTAAACACCGTAATGGCGTCGCTTAAGGCGAAAATCTCTTCCATACGGTGCGACACATAGAGAATGACGCGCCCTTCTTTGCGCAGCTCGCGGATAACGCGGAACAGGTGTTCAATCTCACGCGCCGAGAGCGAGCTGGTCGGCTCGTCGAAGGCGATAATTTTGGCGTTGCGGGCCAGCGCTTTGGCGATTTCCACCATCTGCCACTGGCCGATGGAGAGATATTTCAGCGGGGTCTGCGGGTCGATATCGAGCCCCAGATGCTCCAGTTGCAGCTTCGCCTCGTAGTTGAGCAGCGAGCGGTTGACTATCCCGGCCTTGTGGGGGATCTGGCCCAGATAGATGTTTTCCGCCACGCTCATCTCCGGCACCAGATGCAGCTCCTGGTAGATGATGGCGACGCCCGCGTTGAGCGCCGCCGTGGTGTCGTTAAAGGTGACTTCTTCGCCTTTGATGGCGATGGAGCCGGTGGTCGGCGCGTAGTTGCCGCTGAGAATTTTTAAAAGCGTCGATTTACCGGCGCCGTTTTCGCCCATCAGCGCATGAACCTGGCCTGCGTGGCAGTCAAAGCTGATGTCCGAAAGCGCCTTCACACCGGGAAAGGTTTTCCCGATGCCGCGAAACGAGAGATAGGGTGAAGATGTCTGCATGATACCTCCGGGCCACTCAAAAAGCGGGCGCGCAAGCGCGCCCGAACCGCGATAAATCGCCCATTACTTGCCGCCAAGACCTTTTTTCGCCAGCTCTTCTTTAAAGTTGTCGCGGGTAATCAGCACCACGTCGGTGACTTCGGTGAATTTCGGCGGCTCGGCGCCTTTGGTCACCCAGTTGTAGAGCATTTCGCTGGATTTATAGCCGTGCACGTCCGGGCTCGGCAGCAGCGAACCGTAGAAGCCGGTCGCCTGCGCTTTGGACAGCTCGCTCACGGCATCCACGCCGTTGATGCCGATGCCGATAACGTCAGCCGCTTTGAAGCCCTGCCCTTCGGTGGCGCGCACGCCGCCCAGCACGGTGTTGTCGTTCATGCCGACCACCAGCCAGTGTTTCACTTCCGGATGCTGAACCAGCATGGAGTTGGCGGCGTCAAACGCGCCCGGGATGTCATTGGATTTGGTCGGCACTTTATAGATCTGTTTTTCCGGGAAGCCTGCCGCTTTCAGCGCGTCCATAGAGCCGGTGGTGCGGCGGCGCGCGGTGTCGAGCTCGTCGGCGGTAATCGCCATCACGCCCGTTTCTTTTACATCCCAGCCGCGTTTCTGCATCTCTTTATAGAGTTCCTGACCCTGGCGCTCGCCGATTTTGGTCGCGGCCATCATTACCAGCGGCACGGTTTCCATCGGTTTGCCTTTAGCGGTCACAAACTGATCATCCACGGCGATGACTTTCATATCGTAGCCGCGCGCTTTGGCGACAATCGCCGAGCCGAGTTTCGGGTCCGGCGTACAGATAACGAAGCCTTTCGCGCCGCTCGCCGCGAGGCTGTCGATGGCGTTCAGGGTTTTCTCGCCGTCCGGCACCGCAATTTTGATCACTTCAAAACCCAGGTCTTTACCGGCTTTATCGGCGAATTTCCATTCCGTCTGGAACCACGGCTCTTCAGGCTGTTTCACCAGAAAACCGAGCTTCATGGTCTCGGCGATAGCGGATTGTGACATAACGGCGGCGAGCCCAATGGCCGCCAGCGCTTTAGTAAATTTGTGCATGGTTATCTCCAGCTTTAGCTTTCTTTTATGCAGGGTAAAAACCTGAAAGGTTCTTTTAATCGGACAGAAAACAACGTATTAGCCGTTCCCTCCCGGAAGCGGCGAACGCTGGAGATAGTTTTAGCGGGAAATTAATTCTCCATAGGAGAGCGAAATCACATCATGGAATTACAGTGATTGCGTACATAAATACAGCAATATCGGGCATAAATCTGGCCCGATATGTATGATGATTAAAGAGGGGGTTAGCAGATATCTCCATAAGCCCAGCCGGAGAATCCCTGAAGGCTACCAGAGTGTGACAAGGCCGCCTTCGGTCCCACAGAGCGGATCGCTAATGGGTTTCGCGACCTGCGCGACATTTTTACGCGTTTGCGCCAGTTGCGCGGGTTCATCAAGGAATTTATCGGGCGACAGCCCTTCGGGATACGCGCCCACCGCCATAAAATCCGCGCTGGCGTCGATTTGCTTATGCCCGACGCCCGCCGGGATCAGCACCGCGTCGCCGGTGCGAAGGGTGACGACTGGCCCCGCTTCGCCGCCCAGCTGGATCTGCGCCTCCCCGGCGTAGATGCCGAGCACTTCATGCGTGTTGGTATGAAAATGGGTGTAGGTGAAGACCGGATAGCGCCAGCGCGCCGGCCACTTGTGCTGCGCGAAGCGCTGCTCAAACCAGACCGCCGCGTCGTCGGCGTCGTCGGGCAACACATGGCGATAAAGCAGCACCGGCAGCGCGTTATTCGGTACGCCGCCGCAGGGCTCGCGCAGATACAGCGTTTCACACGCTTTAGTCATACTCTTCTCCTTGTCGCGAACAAAGGTTAAGTATAGCCAACCCGCGACGCCGCTTTACCAGGGGTAATAGATGTGGTCGGCGTGTTCGCGCGCGGCGGGTTTATCACCGGTAAGGCGTGACGCCACCGTCAGCGCAAAATCAAATACCCGCCCCAGCCCTTTGCCGCTGATAAGATTGCCGTCTTCCACCACCGGCGCGTCCACATACTCGCCATCGCGCACATCCTGCCACAGGTCGCCCGAGCAGACATAGCGACGGCCTTTTAACAGGCCATTCGCGCCGAGCACGCGCGCGGCGGCGGAGCAGATGGGGCAGATGAGCTTTCCGGCGGCGTCGTGGCGCGCCACAAACGCGATAACCTGCGGGTCCGCCGCCAGATTTACGCTGCCCTGCGGGCCGCCCGGCAGCACCAGCGCGTCGTAGGTTGCTTCGACGCGCTCCGCCAGGCGCGCGTCGGCCACCAGCGGAATGGCGTGATAGCTCACCACGGCGCGTGTATCGGTACAGGCGAGGGTTTCGACCTCAATGTTTAGCCGCCGTAATATATCGATAGTGACAATGGCTTCGCCTTCTTCAAACCCTGGTGCCAGCAGCACCGCCGCCTTTTTCATTCCTCGCTCCTTTCTCAGTATTCACACAGGCCCGGCACGCCGGGAACGCTAATAATGAAACATTGTTTCAATACTATTCCAGCGCTGCGTCACGTTTTAAGAAAGAAATGGTTGGACTGGCAAATAGCCACAGTTATACCAGGCTTAATACATCAGGGAGCGATAATGCACGCTTCTTTAATAACGGCTGACGCGTGGCACCCCGTGGGGAATGGCGGGAATGAAGCGCACGCGTCGCGGTCATTGACCGTTCCCCTTACACCCTCTCAATAAGGATATTTATATGGCTCCCCTCGGCGTCGTGCAGAAACTTAATGCACAAATGAATCAGGAATTTTATGCATCGAACCTGTGCCTCTATTACAGCGACTGGTGCGCGCAGCAGAGCCTGAACGGCAGCGCGACGGTTCTGCGTCAACAGGCGCAGCACAACGTCACCCAGATGATGCGGCTGTTCGATTACCTTAAACAAACCGGCGCGAACCCGGTGGTTGGCGCGCTTAAATCGGTGAAACCCGACTGCTCAAGCCTGGAGGCGATTTTCCATCAGATGCAGGATGAGCTTGGCGGCCGCCATGCGGCGCTGTCGCGTCTGATGAGCGAAGCGCAGGCGGCGCGTGACGACGCGATGCTCGCCATGCTTGGCGACTTTGAACAGGAGCTGCGTCAGGATGAAGCGCTGCTCGCGACCATTCTTAATGAACTCACCCAGGCGCGTCAGGCCGGGCTGTGCGCCGAAGAGGCGGACCAGCGCCTGCTGGAGATGATGGAACAGACCCACTGATTGTTACCAGGCACCGCGCCCTCGTCCGAGGGCGCTGACGTTTTCCCGGCACTTTCCGCTCCCTGCTGCAACGTTAATCAAAAGTTAACAATGTACTGTTTTTGTTAGGTTTTTATAAATCCGATCTGGCTCCCGTTGATTAACCGCACAATTTGTAATGCTTAAGCGATTCACCCAACGTTGTGTGGCAGGAGCCTTATGATCACTCTTGAATTTATCGTCATTATTCTGTGTTTGCTGGCGGGCACCCGTTTCGGCGGGATGGGGCTTGGCCTCATCAGCGGCATCGGGCTGTTTCTTTTAACCTTTATTTTTGGACTGGAGCCGGGCAAGCCGCCGGTGGACGTAATGCTGACCATCCTTGCGGTGATTGGTTGCGCCGCCACGCTGCAGACCGCGGGCGGCCTGAACGTCATGATGCAGTTCGCAGAACGCCTGCTGCGCCGTCACCCGCAGCACATCACGCTGCTGGCGCCGCTCACCACCTGGACGCTGACGTTTCTGTGCGGCACCGGACATGTGGTCTACACCATGTTCCCGATTATTGCCGACATCGCGCTGAAGAAAAATATTCGCCCGGAGCGGCCGATGGCCGTGGCGTCCGTCGCCTCGCAGATGGCGATCACCGCCTCGCCGGTGTCGGTGGCCGTGGTGTCGCTGGTCTCGATTCTCGGCGCCCAGCATGGCGTGGGCGAAGCGTGGAGCATTCTGGAGATCCTGGCGGTTTCCGTACCGGCGTCGCTCTCTGGCGTGCTGATAGCCGCGCTCTGGAGCCTGCGGCGCGGTAAAGATTTAAAAGACGACGAGGCGTTCCAGGCGCGTCTGCGCGACCCGAAACAGCGTGAATACATCTATGGCGGCAGCGAAACGCTGATGAACCAGCGTTTTGACAAGCACGCCTGGTGGTCAACCTGGATTTTCTTCGCCGCCATTGCGCTGGTGGTGCTGCTCGGCGCGCTGCCCGCGCTGCGTCCGGCGTTTGAGGTCAAAGGCAAAATCGCCCCGCTCTCCATGAACCTGGTTATCCAGATGATGATGCTGATTGCGGGCGCAGTAATGCTGGTGGTCTGCAAAGTGAACGCGGCGTCCATTTCCAGCGGGGCGGTGTTTAAGGCCGGAATGGTGGCGATTTTCTCGGTATTCGGCGTAGCGTGGATGAGCGACACCTTTTTCCAGGCGCATCTTGAGGAGCTGAAGCTGGCGCTGGAGGGCGTGGTGAAAAGCCATCCGTGGACCTACGCGATTGTGCTGTTCCTGGTCTCAAAGCTGGTGAACAGCCAGGCGGCGGCGCTAACCGCCGTCGCGCCGATGGGGCTGATGCTGGGCGTCGAGCCGAAAATGCTGGTGGCGTTTTTCCCGGCCTCTTACGGCTACTTCGTTCTGCCCACCTACCCAAGCGATCTGGCCTGCATTGGATTTGACCGCTCCGGCACCACGCGCATCGGCAAATTTATTTTAAACCACAGCTTTATTCTGCCCGGCCTGATTGGCGTAAGCTGCGCCTGCGTCGTCAGCTATCTGCTGGTGCAACTCTTTTTCTGACGGTTCTTCTTAACAGGGCGGCCTGCGGGCCGCCTGCACAAATCTTCCAGACTTTTGTTAATAAGTCGTTATGCTAGAGTTTCCTTTCACAGGAGACGCTATGGCTAAAGACTGGATTGAATTACGTCAGCACGCTGATACCGGCATCGAAACCATCCGCGCCCATTTCGAAGGCCACGCCTACGATCCGCACTGGCACGACAGCTATCTGGTGGGCATCACGCAGTCCGGCACCCAGCAGTTTCACTGCCGCCGGGAGCGGCACCAGAGCACGCCGGGCGCGGCATTTCTGCTGGAGCCCGGCGAAACCCACGACGGCGACGCGCCGCTCGCGGGCGGCTTCACCTATCTCACTTTTTATCTCGATGAACGCTGGCTGCGGGAAACGCTCGGCGGGCTTTACGCCGCCGTGCCGGACAGCTACGAGCTGCACTTTGCAAAGACCATTAGCCGCGAGCCCGCGCTGGTACAGGCGATCGCCTCGACGTTCACGGCGCTGCATCACGATGAGATGCGTATTGTGCAGCAAGGTGTGATGGATAATCTCTTAAGCCAGCTCACGCATCAGTGCCAGTGGCGCAAACGGCTGCCGAAGGAAATCCGCGACGCGCAGATGGCCCAGCGCGCACGGGAGTATCTCCGGGCGCATCTGGGCGACAATATCGGCCTGGCGGAACTGGCGCAGGCGCTCGGCACCGACCGCTTTACGCTGTCGCGCACGTTTAAACACGCGTTCGGCATGGCGCCCCACGCCTGGCTGGTGCAGCTGCGCCTCGCCCGCGCCAGATCGATGCTCTCGCGCGGCATGACGCCCGTGGACGTGGCGGCGGCGCTCGGTTTCGCCGATCAGAGCCATCTCGGCCGCTGGTTCCAGCGCGCCTACCGGCTCTCCCCGGCTCACTACCGCAGGCTGTGCACAAATCTTCCAGACGTCAGCGGCTAAGCGCCCGAAGATAGAGGCTCAGACAACGGGAGATGCCATGAGCCTGCTTACACAACAACTGCCCTTTTTATTCTTTGCCTTTGTGGCCTCCATTACGCCGGGGCCGACCAATATTCTCATCCTCACCAACAGCCAGCGCTACGGCACCCGCGCGTCGCTGCCCGCGGTTCTCGGCGCCTGTTTCGCCTCCAGCGCCATCGTGCTGCTGTGCGGCGTCGGGCCTGGCGAAGCCTTGCGTCACGCCCCCTGGCTGGCGCGTCTGATGGCGCTCGCCGGCGCGCTGTGGCTGACGTGGATGAGCTGGCAGCTTTTCACCGCACCCGCGGTATCGCTCGCAGGCGAGGCGCGCAAACCGTTTGGCGCCGGCGCGGCGGCGGCGTTACAGCTGATTAACCCGAAAACCTGGATGATGGCGATGGCGGTCGTCACGGTGTTCGCCCCGCATGACGGGCGCGTGCTGACCACGCTCGGGTTTCAGGCGCTGGGCTTTCTGTTGATTTCGCTCGCGTGTCTCGCCGCCTGGGCCGGGCTTGGCAGCGGCGTGCATCGGGTGTTTCGCAGCCCGGCATCGCTGGTGCGCTTTCAGCGGCTGATGGCGCTCTGGCTGCTGGCCTGCGCCTGGATGGGATTTTTTAACTGACAACGGCCCCGTCGGGGCCGTTTTGCTTAGTGCGCTTCGTTCTGCGGGGTGAAGCGCAGTTCGATCAGCGCCACCGCTTTCTGAATGGCGCGCAGCGTCACCGGATCGGCGGAAGGATGGCCGGAGAAATCGATGCTTTTCAGCTGGCTCGCCATTTTGTCGCGCACTTCGACCGGCGCGATAACGTCGATAACGTCCAGGATCTGTTTAATCACCAACTGGCAGGCGACCACGTCGGAAACCAGTTCATCTTCGGCAGTGAGGGATTGTGACATTGCGTTCTCCTTAGCATGAAGCCGCACATAGTAGCGGCAAAGCCCGGCGATTGCGAACCCGGCGCACAGACGGAATAAAAATGAACCATGATTTCAGAAAACGGAAAGCGAGGGTTTCAGAACGTGGCGAAGGCAGGTATAAGGGAAGCAGCAGAGATAAAAAAACCTGCCAGGCGGCAGGTTTTTTATCAGAACATCCCGCCCGGCGGAACGTCTTTGAAGGTTTTGCAGTAATTTTCAAACATGCTTTTAAGGATTTTACGCAGTTTCATGGCGTGCTCCGGTTTTATTCATTCTGGTTAGCGTGTTGCTACCGGTCAATAATATGACTTGCGTCACAAAAATCAACCACTTTGTGATTAAAATCACACCGCATAGTTAATAAAAATGAGCTTAATGTTAATAAAATGCTGTAAATTCCGGCGGTTAAGCGTTGTATCTTTTGGTGAATTTTTATAAGAAATTTTTAGGGGCTGGCATGGGACAGAAAACGGCGAAAGCAGGTGCAGGCGGCGTCTCTCCCGCCGCGCTGCTGGTGGCGGGCGCGTTTTTTATGGAGTTCCTCGACGGAACGGTGATCGCCACCGCCCTGCCGACCATGGCGCAGACCTTCGGCGTCGAAGCCGTCGCGCTCAATATCGGTATCAGCGCTTATCTGCTGACGCTCGCGGTCTTGATCCCGGCGAGCGGCTGGATTGCCGATCGTTTCGGCGCGCGTAAAGTGTTTACGCTGGCGCTCGGGATTTTTACCGGCGCCTCGGTGCTGTGCGGGCTCGCGAATTCGCTGGAGATGTTCGTGCTGATGCGCGTATTGCAGGGCGCGGGCGGCGCGCTGATGGTGCCGGTCGGGCGGCTCGCGGTGCTGCGCGTTACGCCCAAACATCAGCTGATCGCGGCTATCGCCACGCTAACGTGGCCCGCGCTGGTAGCGCCGATTATCGGGCCGCCGCTTGGCGGGTTTATTACCAGCTATGCGAACTGGCGCTGGATCTTCTTTATTAACCTGCCTGCGGGGCTTATCGCGATGGCGCTCGCCTGGCGTCTTATTCCCGATCGCCACGACAGCGATCGCCGCCCGTTCGATACGCCCGGTTTTCTCGCCACCGCGCTGGCGATGGTGGCGCTGGTGTGCGCCATGGAGATGCTGGCCGCGCGCGACGCGAACGGTCTGCTCGCGGGCGCGCTGCTGCTGGCGGGCTGCGGCGCGCTGGTCTTCGCGCTGCGCCATTTTCGCCGCGCGCCGTTCCCGATGATCCGCCTTGACGCGATGGCGGTGCCGACGTTTCGCGTCACGATGTATGGCGGTTCGCTGTTTCGCGCGTCGATCAGCGCCGTGCCGTTTTTACTGCCGCTGCTGTTTCAGGTGGGTTTTGGGATGGACGCGTTTCACTCCGGGCTGCTGGTGCTGGCGGTGTTCGCGGGCAACCTGACAATCAAGCCCGCCACCACGCCGCTCATTCGCTGGCTGGGATTCAAAAAACTGCTGCTGATTAACGGCCTGCTGAACGTGCTGGCGCTGCTCGCCTGCGCGCTGCTGACGCCCCAGACGCCGGTGTGGCTTATTCTGCTGATTCTTTTTCTGGGCGGCGTGTTTCGCTCCATTCAGTTTACCGGCATCAGCACGCTGGCGTTCGCGGATGTGCCTGCCGGCGAGATGAGTTACGCCAATACGTTATTCAGCACCGCCACGCAGCTCGCCGTGGGGCTTGGCGTGACGCTGGGCGCCATCGGCATCCGGCTTGGCGAGGTGATCAGCGAGTCCTTTTTTACAGCCGCAATTCCGGGCGTGAGCTTCCGGCTGGCGTTTGTGATGATTGCGCTGATAAGCCTGGCGGGGATGTTTGATACGCTGCGCCTCGCCTCACATGCCGGACACAGCGTCTCCGGCAAACAGGCGTAAAAAAGCCAGCCCGCGGGCTGGCTGTGTCGTCAGGCGTTATCAGCCAAGGATTTCACGAACGAAACCTTCGATCGATTTATCCTGGCAGTTATCGAAGAAGCACTGCTGGAAGCGCTCGCCGGAAACGGCGGTTTTCACCAGCTCAGGATCGATGGCGCGCAGGGTATCGAGATAGTTCTCTTTCACCACAGCGGCTTTCACCTGGTTCAGGATGCCCGCGTTGCGCACCTGCGGCTCTTTACGCTCCGGCGGATAGCCCTCGCCGTTGCGGCCGGTAAACGCTTTTTCAAAGATGAAGCGCACGTTGAGCTCGGCGCCCCAGCCGAAGCCTTTCGCGAACGGCAGCGCCAGCGCGTTGCCGTTGTTGATCTGCGCGAACAGGAACGCGTCCGCCGGATCGATGCAGTAGCCGCACACTACGCCCGGATGAATATTCAGGGACATCAGCGCGCCCTGCCCGGTGCCGCAGCCGGTGACCACGAAATCCACCGCTCTGGAATTCAGCAGGATGCTCGCCATAATCCCGAGGTGAATGTAGGTCAGGTGATGATCGTTTTCATCGCTCATGCCGACGTTGTACACCGGGAACGCTTTTTCATCCGCCACCGCTTTCAGCTCTTTATAGATGATCGCGTTTTTGGCCGCCTGACTGTTTTCCATCATCAGTGCAATTTTCATTGGGTTGTCTCCTGAAAAGGCTATGAATAGCAAACTGTGAGTTCACCATACTATTCACCAAACGCACTTTCAAATTAAATGAAAGATTGTTTTAAAAAATAGAGAGGTGCTCACAGTTTTCTTTCAGGCCCGGCTTTTCAGAAGGTTTCCCAGTTAGTCTGCGTAGCGACGGCCTTCGGCGCGCTAACGCCAGCCAGCGCAGGACGTACAAGCGGCGCGGCAGCGGCGGGCTTCGCGCGCTCCGCCTGACCGCGCAGGCGGAACAGCCCGACCACTTCGGTCAGGTGCGCGGCCTGGCGCTCCAGATCGGCGGAGGCCAGCACGGACTGCTGCACCAGCTGTACGTTCTGCTGGGTCACGGCATCCATCTCTTTCACCGCGATGCCCACCTGGCTGATGCCGTCGCTCTGCTCGCCGGAGGCGCTGGCTATCTCGCCCATAATGTCATTGACCTGACGTACGGCGGTCAGAATTTCGTCCATCGCCTCGCCCGCTTTTTTCACCTGGCCGGAGCCGGTCTGGATGTTGCTGACCGATTCGTTAAGCAGCGTTTCAATCTCTTTCGCCGCCTGGGCGCTGCGGCTCGCGAGATTGCGCACTTCGCCCGCGACAACAGCAAAACCGCGCCCCTGCTCGCCCGCGCGCGCGGCTTCCACCGCGGCGTTCAGCGCCAGAATGTTGGTCTGGAAGGCGATGCTGTTAATCACCGTGGTGATATCGACGATTTTGCTGGAGCTGCTGGAGATGCGCGACATGGTTTCCATCACCTGCTTCACCGATTCCCCGCCCGTCTGCGCGGTGCGTGTGGCGTTACCGGAAAGCTTACTGGCGTGGCTCGCGTTTTCCGCGTTGAGTTTTACCGTACTGCTGAGCTGCTGCATGCTGGAGCTGGTTTGCTCAAGCGCCGCCGCCTGCTCTTCCGAGCGCGTGGACAGTTCAGTATTGACGCCCGACACATCCCCCGCATGGCTGCGGATCGTGTCTGCGCTGACGCGAATGGCCGTAACGGTTTTCTCCCAGTTATCCTGCATGCGCTGAATATACGGCACCATCAGGCCGACACAGTTGCGCCCGAGATCCTGAAGTTTCACCTCCAGATTGCCATCCGCCAGCACGTTCAGGTGTCCGCGAATGATCTCGACGGGGCGCACCAGGCAGAAATAGAGATAACGCTCCATCAGAATGGTGAGGGTGATACTGGCGATGACCGAGAGAATCAACAGGAGCTGGGCGGTGTTGACCCAGCCGGTCTGTTCGGCGTTCAGTTTAAGACTATTTTCCAGGTGATGTAGAAACCAGAGCGTCGCTCCGGAGACCCCCACCCAGGCGACGGTGGATAAGAGCAAGACCCATACCACCATAGCGCGGATTTTAACATTACGGATAAAGTTCATAGTGTCGATTCCTGGTGTGAAGAAGCCATCCCTGCGCAAACATGACGGTTCTCATCCTTG
This sequence comes from Cronobacter universalis NCTC 9529, assembly GCF_001277175.1. Classification (NCBI taxonomy): domain Bacteria; kingdom Pseudomonadati; phylum Pseudomonadota; class Gammaproteobacteria; order Enterobacterales; family Enterobacteriaceae; genus Cronobacter; species Cronobacter universalis. Next base: position 2,650,630 of record NZ_CP012257.1, read on the forward strand.
CCTTTTCTGCATTTCTTTACGTCACAGATAAAGACTGACCGTATCGTAGTTGTCGGCCTGCGCGGATAAAACTTAAGCATTGCAACAATAAAGTTAAGTGATTATTTAAAATCACGTCGCGTGAGCATTTTGTTAAAGCGCGGGATACGGGGTGATCCGGTGGCTTTTCAGGCGATTGCGACAGGCGTTGTCGTGGCATGATGTTATGAAGGCAAACTTTGTGAGAACACCGATGCGCAAGGTCATTTTTATTACCGCGCTGCTCGCCCTGAGCGGCTGCACTATTACCAAAACGCCGGAAATTGTCGGCGGCAGTAAAGTTACCGGCACCGTCAGGCTCGGCATCAGCGAACAACCGTTGCAACATGCGAAAGTCGATAACTACGTCGCGCAGTCGATGGCGAACCGCCAGTGCCAGGACTGGGGCTATGCCGTTGCGGAAGCGTACGGCGCGCCGGTGAAAACCTGCTCCGTCGTCACCGGCACCCAGTGCATGACGGAATCTATCGTACTGGAGTATCAGTGCCGCGGTTTTACCATTAACAACCGCGCGGTCAGCGGCTGGTAAGCCGGGTTTACGGCTGCCGTCGCCTGGCGGTGGCTGTGTTTTTTCTTCCCTTCTTTTACTACTGTTATTTCACCCTTACGTTTATTCTTATCGTCTTATTTATTTCTTTTATACGCGTAATAATAATTCTCATTTCATTAATGAATGACTTTAATTCCTATTTGCATTATTAACGCCGTGCTTTTTTATTTTATCTTTTGCAAACAGTTTAATAACAAATTATAGTGCAGCGATAATTACCCCCCTTATTGCGGAGAGAAATATGCTGAAGCCGGATATGATTGAAAAACTCAATGAGCAGATGAATCTTGAACTCTATTCTTCTCTGCTTTATCAACAGATGAGCGCCTGGTGCAGCTATCACAGCTTTGAAGGGGCGGCGGCCTTTTTAAGCCGTCACGCGCAGGAAGAGATGACGCATATGCAACGTCTCTTTAACTATCTGACAGATACCGGCAGTTTCCCGCGCATCAACGCCGTGCCGTCGCCGTTTGCCGAGTATGCCTCTCTCGATGCGCTGTTCCAGGCGACGTACGAGCATGAGCAACTAATCACCCGCCAGATTAATGAACTGGCGCATGTGGCAATGACCACTCAGGATTATCCGACCTTTAATTTCCTGCAATGGTATGTGGCGGAACAGCATGAAGAAGAAAAAATCTTTAAATCCGTGCTGGATAAACTGAGCCTCGCAGGTAAAAGCGGCGAAGGGCTTTATTTCATCGATAAAGAACTGGCGACGCTCGACGCCCAGCCCTGATGCTATTTCGCCGGTAATGGCGCCCGTCATTACCGGTTTTAATTCTCCTTCCTGTTTATTCCCGTTTCTTTTTTCCCCTTCTGTTCGCGCTGAGCCAGGCGAGTTCTGGTCGCGCCAGAAACCGTAAAGATAAAATTACAGCCTACGTAACGCCAGTTTGACGAATTATCCAGAATTCTTTACCCTGCGCAGCATAAATTTTTAGTCGAACATGGCAGGACAGTACACCGCGTGAAGAATCGCACTCTTGGCAGTATTTTTATCGTCGCCGGCACCACTATCGGCGCAGGGATGCTGGCGATGCCGCTGGCGGCGGCAGGGGTCGGCTTTGGCGTGACCGCGCTGCTCCTGTTCTTACTCTGGGGGGTGATGTGTTATACCGCGCTGCTGCTGGTGGAGGTCTATCAGCATCACCCTGCGTCGACAGGGCTCGGCACGCTGGCGCTGCACTATCTCGGTAAGCCAGGCCAGTGGCTGGCGGGCTTTAGTATGTTGTTTTTGATGTATGCGCTGACGGCGGCGTATATCAGCGGCGCGGGCGAGCTGCTGGCATCAAGCCTGAGCCAGTGGTTCGGCATGACCATCACGCCTGCCGCCGGCGTACTGGCGTTTACGCTCACGGGCGGGCTGATTGTCAGTATCGGCACGCACAGCGTGGATCTGGTCAATCGCCTGCTGTTTACGGCCAAAACGGTGTTCCTGGTGGTTATGCTGGCGATGATGATGCCGCATATTCATCGGGTGAATCTGCTGACGCTGCCGGTGGAAAAAGGGCTGGCCCTCTCCGCGCTGCCGGTGATATTTACCTCGTTCGGCTTTCACGGCAGCGTGCCGAGTGTCGTCAGCTATATGAAAGGCGACGTGCGCAAGCTTAAGCTGATTTTCATCACCGGCAGCGCGATCCCGCTGGCGGCGTATCTGTTCTGGCAGCTTGCGACGCTCGGCGCCATCCCGTCCGACACCTTTATGGGCCTGCTCGCCACCCATGCCGGGCTGAACGGCCTGTTGCAGGCGGTGCGCGATGTCGTCGCCTCGCCGCATGTGGAACTGGCGGTGCATCTGTTCGCCGATCTGGCGCTGGCCACCTCGTTTCTTGGCGTGTCGCTCGGGCTGTTTGATTATCTTGCGGATATGTTTAAACGCCGCCGAACGGTGGCGGGCCGCGCCCAGAGCGGGCTGATGACCTTTGTGCCGCCGCTCGCTTTCACGCTCTTCTATCCGCAGGGCTTTGTGATGGCGCTCGGCTATGCGGGCGTGGCGCTGGCGGTACTGGCGCTGCTGCTCCCTTCGCTGCTCGCCTGGCGGAGCCGTAAACGCCACCCGGCTGGCTGGCAGGTGGCGGGCGGGAGCCTCATGCTGGCGGTGGTCTTCGCCTGCGGTATCGGCATCGTGGCTATCCAGTTTTTAATTAGCGCCGGCGTATTGCGCGACGTCGGATAAGCCGTTTAAAGGCCCCGTTTTCGGGGCTTTTTTATTTTTCGGGCAGAGGCTTACTGAGATAAAAACGGGAATGACCCTCACGATAATCTGGCGCCATGCCATAGATGTCGTAACCCTGTTTGCGGTAAAACTCCGGCGCCTGAAAACTGAAGGTATCGACAAATATTCGTTTACAGCCGCGCCGGCGTCCCTCTTCTTCAGCCATTGCCATCAGCGATGCGCCAGTGCCCTGCCCGCGCAGGCTTTCATCGACCCACAAAAACTCGACATGCAGACAACCCCAGTAGCTGCGCCCGGTGAGGCCTGCGGTCAGATTGCCCTGCGCATCGGTGACGCTGATAATCAGCTCCTGCGCATCAGCCGTCATATGCGCTGCGTTATAGCAACCAACCTGTTTTTTTATGCGCGCCTTGAGTTCTTCGTCAGGGATGTCCGTCTGCTGATATTCCATCGTCTTCTCCTTGTTATCTTAAAGAGACCATAAGGGTTTCAGCATGATGTCGTCACCCCCGAAATCCGGCAGGTGTTGTTGCATGAAAGGTTACCTGGGTGCGAGACAGGATAAAAAAAAGCCAGTCCTCATGGACTGGCTCAGTCTGTGATGTTTTGCGCCGTCCTGGCCCTTGTTCCGCAATGTACGATTTTCCCCCGAGACAGCCAGCGGCAGAATAGCTCAACCATGGGGCCTGCCCGCTGACCCGGAAAACTCACTGCAGCTTATGAATAGCACCATGATGGGGTGCGATTTAAAAGTAGCAGCAGATCGGGAAAAGGAATACATGATATATAGGCCGGAACGGGTTTATTAGCGCAATGTGATTATGATCAAGTTATTGATTAAAGGGAAACTGACTACAGCGAATCAGTGTCTGAACAGGAAGCGCCGATACCGGGAGAAAGGAGAGCAAAGCTATCAGTAGCCAGACGCACAAAATAAAAAACCACCCGAAGGTGGTTTGCACGACACTGCTTATTGCTTTGATTATTCTTGTTTTTCCCATGGTGCCCGGGGCGGGACTTGAACCCGCACAGCGCGAACGCCGAGGGATTTTAAATCCCTTGTGTCTACCGATTTCACCACCCGGGCTCGGGAAGAAAGTGGAGGCGCGTTCCGGAGTCGAACCGGACTAGGCGGATTTGCAATCCGCTACATAACCGCTTTGTTAACGCGCCAGAATTGCGTTGCCTTTTCAGGCGGACACCAGCAAAAAGGCTGATATCAAAATTTGGAGCGGGAAACGAGACTCGAACTCGCGACCCCGACCTTGGCAAGGTCGTGCTCTACCAACTGAGCTATTCCCGCTTATCGAAGTAACTGAAAGCGAATCGCTTAATCTAATTACTTGATTTACTTACCGTCCGGCGAACCGTGCCGCCGTTCGATGCGTTGCATTCTACTTACCTGACGCAATGAGTCAACGAAATTTTCAGGCAACGCGATTCGTTTGCTGAATTTTACGCCGTATAGATCAACGTTCGAGCAAATCGCCGCGTGCCGCGTTCAAATACTGGAACATCGACCAGAACGTCAGCACGGCGGCGACGAAAAAGAGCGCAATCCCGGCATACTCAATCCACATGTTCGGGCGCCACAGCAAGCCTATCAGCGCGAGCATCTGCGCCGTGGTTTTCACTTTACCGATCCACGAGACCGCCACGCTGCTGCGTTTGCCGAGCTCAGCCATCCATTCACGCAGCGCGGAGATAATAATTTCACGCGCGATCATGGTGGCCGCCGGCAGGGTTATCCACCAGCTGTGATAGTGCTCGACGACCAGCACCATCGCGATACCGACCATCACTTTATCCGCGACCGGGTCGAGAAACGCGCCGAAGCGCGTGCTCTGATTCCAGCGGCGAGCGAGAAAACCATCAAACCAGTCGGTAATCGCCGCAAAGCAGAAGATCAGCGCGCAAAGGAACGGCGCCCAGTGAAAAGGCAGATAGAAGGCAAGCACGAAAAAAGGGATCAGAATGACACGAAACAGCGTCAGCAATGTAGGGATATTAAATCGCATAGTGCAGGTAACTATCTGTCATAATTTGAGATTACCGCTATGTTGCTACATAGCCCTTAATGTTTCAACGAGTAGTAGATCTTTTCTGCAAGAGCCTGAGAGATACCCGGCACTTTCGCAATTTCTTCAACCGACGCGTTCAACAGCGGCTGCAATCCACCCATGTATTTGAGCAACATCTGACGGCGTTTCGGCCCGATGCCTTCAATCGTCTCAAGCGTACTGGTGTTCTTCACTTTGGCACGTTTTTTACGGTGACCGGTAATCGCATGATTGTGCGATTCATCGCGAATATGCTGGATCACATGCAGCGCCGGGGAGTCCGGCGGTAAGGCGAAGCCCTCCCCTTCCGGCTCCAGAAACAGCGTTTCCAGCCCGGCCTTGCGATCGCTGCCTTTCGCCACGCCCAGCAGCAGCGGATGGTGTTTATCCCAGGGCACGTCCAGCTCGGCGAACACCGTCTTCGCCTGGCTCAGCTGTCCTTTGCCGCCATCGATCAGAATTATATCCGGCACTTTACTCTCTTCGATGGCTTTGCCGTAACGACGGCGCAGCACCTGATTCATCGCCGCGTAATCATCGCCCGGCGTGATGTCGGTAATATTATAGCGGCGATATTCCGCCCGCAGCGGCCCGTTGGCGTCAAACACCACGCAGGACGCCACCGTCTGCTCGCCCATCGTATGGCTGATGTCGAAACACTCCATACGCTTTATTTCCGGCAGGTGCAGCGCCTGCGCCAGCGCGGTCAGGCGCTGGCTGATTGTCGACTGCTGAGAAAGCCGCGTGGTCAGCGCCGTCGCCGCGTTGGTGCGCGCAAGCTTGAGGTAGCGCGCGCGATCGCCGCGCGGGCGCGTCTGGACATTCACCCGGCGTCCGGCGATTTCGGTCAGCGTCTCGGCCAGCAGTTCCGGCGTGGTGAGCGGGAAATCAAGCAGGATTTCGCCCGGCAATGTACGCATCTGGCTGCCCTGCAGATAGAACTGCCCGACAAAGGTTTCCACCACTTCCGCAAGCTCAGTGCCGTTCGGCACTTTCGGGTAGTAACTGCGGCTGCCCAAAACTTTCCCCTGGCGGATAAACAGCACATGCAGACAGGCCATGCCCGACTCAAACGCCACGCCGATGACGTCCAGATCGTCGCCGTTATTGGAGACAAACTGTTTTTCCGTCACGCGGCGCACCGCCTGAATCTGATCGCGCAGGCGCGCTGCCTCTTCAAACGCCAGATTCTGGCTCGCCTGTTCCATGCGCGACACCAGCAGGTTGATCACCTGGTCGTCTTTACCGGCGAGAAACAGCCGCACGTACTCCACCTGCTGCGCGTAATCCTCTTCGCTCACCAGCCCTTCGACGCACGGCCCGAGGCAGCGGCCAATCTGATATTGCAGACAAGGACGCGAGCGGTTGCGATAGACGCTGTTCTCGCACTGGCGAATCGGGAAAATCTTTTGCAGCAGCGCGAGGGTTTCACGCACCGCGTAGCCGTTCGGGAACGGGCCGAAATACTCGCCTTTGGCATGTTTCGCGCCGCGATGCGTCGCCAGACGCGGATGCGTATCGCCGCTCAGGAAGATATACGGATAAGATTTGTCATCGCGCAGCAGCACGTTATAGCGCGGCTGGTAGAGCTTAATGTAGTTGTGCTCCAGCAGCAGCGCTTCGGTTTCGGTATGGGTCACCGTCACGTCGATGTTCTGGATTTGCGCCACCAGCGCTTCGGTCTTACGGCTGGCGAGATTGCTGCGGAAATAGCTGGCAAGGCGCTTTTTGAGATCTTTGGCCTTGCCGACGTAGATAACCGTCCCGCTGGCGTCATACATACGGTAGACGCCAGGCTGGCTGGTGACGGTTTTCAGAAACGATTTGGAATCAAAAACTTCACTCACTGACTTGATAAGGTCTCCGCGTTACACAGGCCATGACGGATGGCCAGGTGCGTCAATTCGACGTCGCCGTGAATGTTTAGCTTACTAAACATACGATAGCGGTAGCTGTTGACGGTTTTGGGGCTCAGATTAAGCTGCTCAGAGATTTCATTGACCTTCTGGCCTTTGGTAATCATCAGCATAATCTGCAATTCCCTTTCCGACAAACTTGCGAAGGGAGATTCGCTGCGGTCGGGCTCAATCTGACTGAGCGCCATCTGCTGCGCGATGTCGGAAGCGATATAGCGCCGCCCGGCGTGAACCGATCGGATAGCGCTCACCACTTCGGCGGGAGCCGCACCTTTACTCAGATATCCCGCGGCGCCGGCCTGCATCACTTTGGCCGGAAGCGGATTTTCCGTATGTACGGTAAGCATGATCACTTTAATGTCTGAAGAATAACGAGCGATTTTGCGAGTCGCCTCCAGGCCGCCAATGCCCGGCATGTTCATGTCCATCAGCACCACATCCACAGGGTGAATGCGGCACCATTTGATGGCGTCCTCGCCGCAGCAGGCTTCGCCTGCCACTTTAATGCCCTTCATATCTTCAAGTATGCGTCGTATCCCTGCGCGCACCAGTTCGTGGTCATCAACAAGAAGAACGTTGATCAAAGGAAAACACTCCTCAAAAAGGGATAACGCTGCTGGTAACTTATTCGCCCCATATTAGCGTTTTTTAACTCAACTTTGAAACGCAAAAAATGCACTTACGATCGCATCGGCCGGGTTAAACCCTATTAAAACGCCTTTTTGAACCGATGACACCGCCGCGGGCACTTAAAAACCTGTTAACAATCAAGGCACAGCATTTTTAGGTATAACTTATTACTTACTGGCAATTTAAATACGCTGATAAGCAATTTTTAAATTTACAACGAAGAAACTTATTAGAAACATATATTTTTACCGCTACGTCAGCGAACGCGGAGAAATCCGGCTTAGAGGGTAAAGCTTATTATAATAAGCCAGGCGCGCCGCAAAACGCTCAAAAAAACGGCGCTAATTACTTTTTTGGACCTTGTGGTATACTCCGCCGCCTTAAAACACCGACAGGCGTGCCCGGCGCACGCCGTTACACTGACAGAGGACAAAACATGAGCGCTCCCGATATTTCCACCGCAGAGAACAATCAGGAACTGGCCACCGAAGTGTCCTGCCTGAAATCCCTGCTGACCCTGATGCTGCAGGCGATGGGCCAGGCAGACGCGGGCCGGGTTATCCTTAAAATGGAAAAACAGATAGCTGAAATGGAAGACGAAGCGCAGGCGGCGGTTTACACCAACACTGTTAAGCAAATTAAACAGGCTTACCGCCGTTAATAAAAAAACCGGCTGGAGAGCGGTTATTCTTCCAGCCGGTTCGAATGTCTGACACGCAGAACAAATTACCCGCTCAAATCAGCCCAATGGCAGCAGCATAACAGGCGATTTGCGTTTTGTTCGGAGCATTAAACTTCTTCTGCATATTTTTCTGGTGGAAATTAACGGTATTCTCCGAGATAGATAATATTATCGCTATTTCCGCGGACGTTTTACCTTCCGCCGTCCACTGCAATATCTCTTTTTCTCGCTTACTTAGTTTCATTTCCAGCACGGTCGCCGCCGGATCTTCCAGCCGCATCATCGTGACCAGACTCTGTTCCACTAAATGCTGAAGTCGCAACGCCAGTTCGTCATCCGACATGGAGTGTCCACGCGGGCTGGTTCCAGAGACGGATAAAAATCCCTGGGCGCGGTTAGGCGCAATGACGCACTGCGTTACGCCCTTGACCAGACCGTGGTCGCGCGCGGCAATCCAGAGCTCTTCTGCGGCGCCGGCAAACAGCGCGTCGTTCCAGGAGAGCGGACCTATCTGATAGTTGGCGGGCTTCAGCACCGGATCTATCACGTAGTAATTCTCCGCCTGATAATGCTCAAGCCAGGCTTCAGGATAGGTGGTGTGCAGCGTCAGTTTGGGGCGCGTGAAAGGCACAGGATGACGAACGCAAAGCGCGAAATAATCATATTCCATGTTCTGCGTTTCGGTTTTCAGGAGCGAATAAATATCGGTCGAATCCTGAATTTCCTGAAAGCGGGTCGTCAATTCCCGACGCCAGTTAAAAAAGTCACTTTCCTTCATGCTGTGGGGCGGAACTCCTGTCGTGCTGTAAGCATTATTTTTTGTGATATGACAAAGTAACACATTCTACATAATTATTAATATTAATAATCAGCATTCTGAGCCGGACATTGCGCCAGACGCAAGCTTTAAGGCAAATTAAATCGCTAAGAGACTGTTGATGCTGATTAATTGGTCAGGCGTTTTTAAGGCTTATTTTTAACAGGGTTTCCAGGGAAGCGCCCGGCGCGGGAAACACGCCGGGCAAAGGATCAGGTATTGAGAAATTTATCTAAAAACTGGCGGGTGCGCGGCTGCGTCGGGTTAGTGAACAGGGTTTTCGCTTCGCCCTGCTCCACGATTTTGCCCTGATCCATAAAGATCGCGCGATCGGCGACATCCCGCGCGAAACTCATCTCATGGGTCACAATCACCATTGTGCGCTTCTCCTGCGCCAGCTGGCGAATGGTGTTCAGCACTTCGCCCACCAGTTCAGGATCCAGCGCAGAGGTTGGTTCATCGAACAGAATCACCTCCGGGCGCATCGCCAGCGCGCGGGCGATCGCCACGCGCTGCTGCTGTCCGCCGGACAGGCGCTTCGGGTAGCTGCTTTCCTTGACGGAAAGCCCCACTTTCGCCAGCAGCTCCCGGGCGCGCGCCGTGGCGTCGGCTTTCGGCTCGCCCTTTACGATAACCGGGCCTTCAATAATATTCTCAAGCACCGTGCGATGCGGGAACAGATTGAAGCTCTGGAACACAAAGCCGACCTGCTGGCGCAGCTGGCGTATCAGACTACGCTGTTCGCGAATCGATTTGGCCGTATCAATCGTTATCTCTCCCACGCGCACAGTGCCGCTTTCCGGCTGCTCCAGCAGGTTAATGCTGCGCAGAAGCGTGGTTTTACCGGAGCCGCTGGGGCCGATAATCGCCACCACTTCCCCGGTCTGCACTTCCAGGTCGATGCCGTGCAGCACCGTCTGCCCGTGGAACTTCTTCACCAGGTTTTTGACCTCAATGGCACTCATTTCGGATCGCGCTCCTGTCGGTTTAGCTGGTTTTCAAAATGGTTTTGCAGGGCGGAAAGCACGGTCGCCATCACCCAGTAGATCAGCGACGCGGCCAGATACATGGTAAAGACTTCCAGCGTGCGCGACGTAATGAGCTGCGCCTGACGGAACAGTTCCGGCACCTGAATGGTGGCGGCGAGCGAGGTATCTTTCACCAGGCTGATAAAGCTGTTGCCGAGCGGCGGCAGCGCCACGCGGGCGGCCTGCGGCAGGATGGCGCGACGCAGCGTCTGCCACGGCGTCATGCCGATACTCGCCGCCGCTTCCCACTGCCCTTTGTCGATAGACGAAATCGCCGCGCGAAGCGTCTCGGAGGTATACGCCGCGGTATTAAGCGAAAGGCCGATCATCGCCGCCGGGATCGGATCCAGCTCGATGCCGAACTGCGGCAGGCCGTAGTAAATCATAAACAGCTGCGCGATAAGCGGCGTGCCGCGAAAAATGGAAATATAAAAGCGCGCCAGCCACGACACCGGCCAGAAAGGCGAAAGGCGCATCATCGCCAGCAGAAAGCCTAACACCAGGCCGAAAAACATGCCGCCGATGCTCAGCTGTAGCGTAAAGACGGCCCCTTTCAGAAGAAAGGGCGCCGAATCGATAACCAGTTGGATACTTTCCTGCATTATGTTGATTTCACCCTGCGATTTCAGACATGCGGATGGTACGCGAACAGCGCCGGAGCGCCGCCGGTGTGAATAAAGAGAATCGGGCCGTTATCTTTAAAACGGTTCTGCGCGATGCCGTCGATCAGCCCGGCCATCGCTTTACCGGTATAAACCGGATCCAGCAAAATGCCTTCGAGACGCGCCAGCAGTTTGACCGCCTCCATGCCTTCGTCATTCGGCACGCCGTACCCCGGCGCGAAATAGTCGTCCCACAGCACAATATCGGCCCGCGCTTCCAGCTCCAGCGCCCCGGCGACGCCCTGCTGCAACGCCACGACTTTCGGCTTCTGCAACGCGACGCTTCGCGAAACCGTTACGCCGATAAGCTCGGCGTCGGGCATCCCCTGCTCCAGCCCGACGGCCAGCCCCGCGTGCGTGCCGGCGCTGCCGGAAGCCACCACCACGGAGGACGGTCGCACAATGCCTTCGCACTGCTGCACGATCTCAAGCGTGCTTTCGACATAGCCGAGCGCGCCCAGCACGTTCGAGCCGCCAACCGGAATGACATAAGGCCGGAAGCCCTGCGCTTCAAGGCGCACCGCCAGTTCGTCAAGCTGCTGGCCCGGCGCGTCCAGCGCGTCGCACATCTCCACCTGCACGTTAAAGAGATCCAGCAACAGCCGGTTTCCGTTCGTCAGATAGTTCTCTTCGCGGGTGGCGATCGGATTTTCCAGCAGCGCCACGCAGTGCAGGCCAAGACGCGCGGCGACCGCCGCCGTCTGGCGCACATGGTTAGACTGTATCGCGCCCGCGGTCACCAGCGTGTCGGCCCCTTCGCGCAGCGCCTGGGCTACAAGAAACTCCAGCTTGCGCAGCTTATTGCCGCCCATCGCCACCGGCATCGCGTCGTCGCGCTTGATAAAAATTTCGCGGCCCAGGTAGTCGGACAGGCGCGGCAGGAACTCCAGCGGCGTGGGCGCGCCGATAAGCTCAAGACGCGCAAAGCGGGTAAGATTATGCATGGTGAAACCTCATGCCAGTTCAGCGGTTAAACCGTCATTATGCAGCAATTTTTCGCAGGCATAAAAAAAGGCGCTGATATCAGCACCTTTTTTGCGCAACGAAACCCTTATTTGGTCACGTCCGCGCCAAACCACTTCTCAGAGATTTTCTTCAGCGTGCCATCTTTCTGCATCTCAGCGATGGCGCTGTCGACAGCCTTCACGAAGTCGTCGTTGCCTTTACGCACCGCGACGCCCGCTTCCTGACGAGAGAACGGCTCACCCGCCGCGGCCAGCGTATTGTTGGTTTTCTTCACCAGATCCAGCGCCGCCAGGCGGTCCACCAGAATGGCGTCAATGCGGCCTACGCGCAGGTCCTGATATTTGGTAGGGTCGTCGTCATAGGTGCGGATATCCACACCCTGCACGTTCTGGCGCAGCCACTCTTCGTAGTTGGTGCCAAGACCGACGCCCACTTTCTTGCCCTTGAGATCGGCGGCGGTTTTAATGCTTCCGGCGTTCTCTTTCTTCACCAGCGCCTGAATACCGGAAACGGTATACGGCGTTGAGAAATCATATTTTTTCTTGCGCTCGTCGGAAATAGTGACCTGGTTAATCACCACATCGATACGCTTAGAGTCCAGCGACGCCAGCATCCCGTCCCATTTGGTCGGCTTAAGGGAAGCTTTTACGCCCAGGTGCTTCGCGAGCGCCTCGGCGAACTCCACTTCAAAGCCAGTCAGCTTGCCGTCATCGCCCTGGAAGCTAAACGGCGGATAGGTGCCTTCCAGCCCCACCAGCAGCGTGCCGCGTTCTTTAACTTTATTCAGCAAATTTTCCGCAGCATAGGTTTTCACGCTCATGCCTGCTACCAGCGCGACCGCCATGACGCCCATGAGTGCCTGACGACCAAAAAGTGCAAGTTTCATAAGTACCCCGAATTAACGAAATTGAGTGCTAGTGTAAGTAGTTACGCAAAGAAATCAAAATCACTGTGCTACAACTTATGCTTTTTTAATATATATCAGAAGTTGCCGTTGAGGCGGTTTTCTCCGTCGGGACGGAAGAGATCTGCTGATACTGGGCATACTTACGAAGCGCAATTCGGTAATTATTGGTACTGGTGAGCGGCAGCCACGCCTCAAGATGCTCGTCGAGATTATCCTGACGGGCAAGGGAGAGCGGCACCTGGCGTTGGGTGAGATGCGCGCCGAGACGGCGCAGGCGCACCACATATTCGCGGATCGTGCCGTGGCTCATATCGGTCTGCTCGAAGAGATATTGCTTAAAGCCGATGATATCGAAATAGTTGCTCTGCTCTTTGCAGTGCAGATCGCCGCAGAAGCGACAGAGCGCCACCCAGTCCTGCTTTTCCTGCTCCCAGGTGGTCTCGTCAAGTAGCGTATCAAGCGCAGCGATAGCGACCTTGTTCACAATCTCGCCGCGATGGACCAGCGTAATGCGGTCCAGCAGCTTGTGACAATGGGCACAATGCGTCTGTGAGTGCTTAAAATCTTTAAGGTAGCGGCTCAGGGGCCGCCTTTTAGGTTGCTGCGCCGTCATGATAACTCCTGGTTGTCGTTACTGTATGCGGCATTACCAGGATGATGACGAATCAACAACCTATAGCTTACCCAGCTTGGTTCGCAGACGTTTGATGGCCTGGCTATGCAACTGGCTAACCCTTGACTCGCCCACTTCCAGTACCGCGCCAATCTCTTTGAGATTGAGCTCTTCCTGGTAGTACAGCGTCAGCACCATCTGCTCGCGCTCAGGCAGCGATTCAATCGCTTCCATGACACGCTCGCGCAAATTGCCTTCCAGCAGCTGATGCAGCGGGTTTTCGTTCTGGTTATCTTCCGTCACCAGTTCGATACTATCGCCATGCTCTTCACGCCATTCGTCATAAGAGAACAGTTGACTATTGTTCGTGTCGAGCAACATCTGACGATATTCTTCAAGCGGGATACTCAGTCGCTCTGCGACCTCCAGTTCCGTCGCGTTACGTCCCAGTTCCTGCTCCAGTTGGCCTATTGCCTGCGCCACCTCGCGCGCGTTGCGTCGGACACTGCGCGGCACCCAGTCACGGCTGCGTAGCTCGTCCAGCATCGCGCCACGTATACGCTGCACTGCGTAAGTGGTAAATGCCGTTCCTTGCAGGGCGTCGTAGCGTTCTACAGCATTCAGCAAGCCGATGCCGCCCGCCTGTAACAAATCGTCCAGTTCGACGCTCGCCGGCAAACGCACCTGCAGGCGCAACGCTTCGTGACGCACCAGCGGGACATAACGCTGCCAGAGCGAGTGTTTATCCATTACACCATCAGCGGTATAGAGAGAATTCACGATAAACAGCCCTGCGTTAGTTGAGTTATCGGCGTGATTATCTAATTCTACAGCGCTTTTTAATCGGGAGAATAATGGTCTAAATAAGGGGTTATTTTCAGGTTATGCGCTAAATCACTGAAAATAAGCTGATTAATAAGAAATTAAAGTTAAACGCCGGGTCAGCATTTCGGCCAGCGGATAGCCGTCCCAGAGCAAAGAAAACTGCATACTCTGCCCAATCGGCACCACGCGATCGACGCCGCGCGGTTTGGCGATCGCCAGAAAGCGTTGAAATTCCTCAGGATCTACCCCGTACGTGACGATCGTCTGGCACTTCTCCCCGCACAGCGGCGCGATGTCCAGCAGATCCTGCGCGACATATTCAATAAACAACCCGCTCTGGTGATGATCCGCCAGCAACGCGCCATCCGGCGCGTCAGTTTGCGCCAGGAAGAGACGATTATCCGGCTGCGCGATGCGCCTGAGCGTCGGGTCGTTCACCGTCTGCGCGCAGAACCACGCCAGATTGCTTACCGCCGTCGCAGGCAGCGGCGCGTAGCGCTCGCCGCACCAGTCGCGAAACGCGGGCCAGAACTGCGCGCGCGCTTCATCGGCGCGCTCGCCGGTCCAGACCACCATTTTCGCGGCCGTACACGCCTGCTGGCTCGTCAACAGCGTATCGTTATAAAACGCCTCCAGCAGGCGGGCTTTATCCGGCGCGGCAAGCCACGCGTCGGCGTCGATCACCGCAAAGGAGTAACGATCCGCAAAGGCGATATCCACCGCGCGCGGACGCAGCGCCGAGCGCCGCACCTCGCTGATGGTGCGATCGCCGCCCCAGATAAGCCGCGCGTCGCACAGCGCAGAGAAATAATCGGTCAGCGCTGCGTCGTGCGGGTACTGCACAAGGTAAAGGCTGTCGGCCATCGCGGGCACATGGGCCAGCGCCCCTTTCAGCGCGTCGCAAATCAGCGCGGTCTGGGGAAACGGTTTTGAAGAGAGCCGGACAATATTGGCGTTGCCGGTAAGCAGCCCCGCCGCCAGCGAAAACGCGAAATTCACCGCCACGTTGGACGGGGCGATATGAAACGCCACGCCGCGGCCCTGGGTGATGCCCTGCGGCATAAATTCCTGGCGCAGCTTTTCCAGCGACGCCGGACGACACCAGAACGCCAGGCTCACCACATCGCTGTAGGCGCGCGCGCGCGGGTCGGCCAGCAGCCGGCGGGAGAACTCGCTTAAGAACGTGAGCGTCTCGTCATCGAACGGCGCGCGCGGGCGAAACGCTTCCAGCGCGGCAAGTTGCGCGGCGTCGCCCAGCAGAAAAGTCAGGTTGTCAAAACTGGGCTGCATAAGTGTCGCTACATCCTCTGATTTCGGCCTGTTGCAGGCGTCCGTTAATGCGGAAATATTTACCGTGCCGCCCGCAGGGGCAGTCATCCTCGCCAAGCAAAACGCCCTCATCTTCCGTGAGCAGCGAATGCCCGGGATAGGATTCCGGGATCAGCGACAGCACCTGCACGATCCCCGCGCGCCCCGGCGGACAGACCGAGAAATCGTGCGGATCGCGGATAATCACATCGGAAAAAATACTGGCGTGCAGGTGGCCCTGTTCGCACTGCATGTAAATGCAGCCGGTCTGCTCCACCATGCCGTAATAGTCATAAATGCGCGTCAGCCCGCACACGTCATGCAGCCGGCGGGCGAACTCCTGCGGCGACACCGCTTCGCTGGCGAGCTTTTTCCAGCCGCCGCCGTGGATCAAAATCCCCTGGCTGAGATCGAGCCGCTGGCCGCGTTGCGAAAGCGCCCGCCAGAAATGCTGCCAGATCATAAAAGTGAAACCGAACAGCAGCACCGGTTTGCCCGCGTGTTTTGTGAGAAACGCCGTAATGCCGTCGATATCAAGATTCATCTCGTCATCGAGCGCGAACGCGCGATCGGCGCCGAAGATCGAAAACCCCAGAATGCCCGCGCCGCGCGCGGAAAACATAGTGCGATCCTTCAGTACCGACGGCGCATCGATAATCAGCATCGGTAGACGTCCCGCGCCGGTAAAGGCGCTGACGATCTTCACAAGCGTTTTTTGCTGATTGGCCGCCGTTTGCTTATCAAGATAAATGCGCGATACCGCCTGGCCCGTGGTGCCGGAAGAGGTCATTACCTTCACGGCCTCGTCGGGCGGGATGCTCGCAAGCGTCAGGGTTTTAAACAGCGACACCGGCAGAAACGGCACGTCCTCCGGCGCGTTCAGCGCGGCGACATCCACGCCGAGGCCGTCAAGCATGGCGCGGTACGGCGCGCAGTTCGCGCGGTGATGTTCCGTCAGCCATTGCAGGCGCTGCGTCATCAGCGCGCGCTTTTCATCACGCGCCAGCGAATAAGGGGGTTGCTGTAACCACTGCGCGTAATCAAGCACTGAGCGCCTCCAGTTGTGCGTAAAGCGTTTTTCCGGCCGCGTTTTTGGGAATCGCTTCCAGGATCACCACGCGAAACGCGCTGTGGTGCAACTGGCAGGTCTGCGCCAGCCAGCTTTTTACCGTTTCGGCCTGGGTTTGATCGGTGAGAAACAGCGTAATGCGGTCATCGACACCGCCTGTCGCGCACTCCAGCCCTACAAAGTGGTTTTTCACCAGCTGTTCCAGCTCATCGAGCCCGACGCGGTTGCCGAACACTTTCAGGAACCGTTTTTTGCGCCCCACGATGGTATACACGCCGTTGTCGTCGCGACGGGCCAGATCGCCTGTCGCGAGCCGCCCTTTGAAATCATCGCCGCGCGCCAGACACGCACGTTCCTGCGCGTAACCATGACAGACGTTCGCGCCGTAATAGATAAGCTCGCCAGCCACACCCGTCGCGGTAATTTCCGCGCCGTTTTCATCTTCAAGCGTAAAGCGCCCGCCCGGAATGGCCACCCCCATCGCGCCCGGCATTGTTGCCGCGTGCTCCGCAGGCAAATAGCCCATCCGCGAGGTGGCTTCCGACGCGCCATACATCACTACGAAACGCTTGCCCTGCTCCTGCGCCCAGGCGGCGAACGCCTCATGCAGCGCCGCGGAGAGCTTGCCGCCCGCCTGCGTTAAGGTGCGCAGCGACGGCAGCGTCATGCGCATAAAGCGCAGCTTATTGAGGATTTCGAAGGTATAAGGCACGCCCGCGAGCGACGTGGCCTGCTGGCTTTTCACAAACGCCCAGAACCCCGGCTGCACCGGGCCGCTGCGGGTCATCAGCAGCGTCGCCCCTTGCGCCAGGTGGGAATGAATCACCGATAAACCATACACATAGTTCATCGGCAGATAGACCAGCGGACGCTCGTTCGCGTCAATCGCCAGATAGTCGCAGATGCTCGCGCAGTTGCTGAGGAGATTCTCATAACTCTGGCGCACCAGCTTCGGGCTGCCGGTCGAGCCGGAGGTGGTGATGAGCAGCGCCAGCGCGTCGTCCATCGCCGGCGCCGGCTCATGGGTCGCGATAAGCTGATAACCGTCGTGGCGCAGCAGCACCTCGCCCGGCCACGCGCGGCCTTCCGGCAGCCAGAGAAAACCAGGCCGCCAGCGCGCGAACAGCGCATCAGCCAGCGTCTCATCGAGCTGGCCGTCGAGCATCACCGGCACCGCGCGGGCGTTCAGCGCCGCCAGGTAACCGGTGAGCGACGCCGCGCTGTTTTCGCAAAAGCAGAACATCAGCGAGCGGGCGGGCAGATGCGCGCGCACCTGCGCCACGCGATCGGCCAGCTCGCCATACGAGAGCGTCGCGCCGCCGTCTTCAGTCAGCGCCACGGCATCGCGCGGCGCCTGTGTCAGTTGCCAGAAAGGCGCATCCGTCATAGCACCGCGTCCAGAATCTGTTGTGTGACCTGTGGCGCGGTCAGGCCGCACTGCTCCAGCATCCAGGCGTATTCGCCCGCCGGGCCGTAGCCCTGAGGAATGAAGAAATTTATCTGAACATTTTTAGCCGCACAGCAGTTCATCGCATACCACCATCAACCCGTATCGTTTGGCCCGTTACATACGATGAAAGATCCGATACCAGCCAGACGGCGGCGGCGGCTATCTCCTGCGGCGCGCCGAGGCGGCGCAGATCGGTGCCATTACGTGTCTCTTCGATAACGTAATCCGGCATGGCTGAAAGCATGTCCGTTTCGGTCATGCCCGGCGCGATGCAGTTGGCGCGAATCCCCTGCTCGCCCAGCTCCGTGGCGATGGTGCGGGTCAGCGCCACAACGGCCGCTTTGGCCGCGCCATAGGCCGCTTTACCTGAATTACCATCCTCGGCAGCGGTCGAAGCGATATTCACAATGCTGCCAAAACGCTGGCGCGTCATCAGCTTTGACACCATCTGAGTCAGGCTGAACAGCGAGAAAAAATTCACCTCAAACTGTTCTCGCAGCGTCTGCATGGTGGTCATCTGGAACAGCGCGTTCCAGATAACACCTGCGTTGTTAACCAGCGCGTGCAGCGGACGCTTGTCGCTCATCAGCCGTTTTACCGCGCCTTTCATCGCGTCGTTATCGGTCAGATCAAAGCACAGCGGCCAGATCTCGACCTGGTAACGTTCGGCAAGCGCCGCCATGTCGGCCAGAAATTCCGGCGTTTCGCTGCGCGCATGGGCGTAAATGCACGCGCCTTCGGCGGCGAAAGCCTCCACCATCGCGCGCCCGATACCGCGCGCGCAACCGGTGATAATGACGTTTTTCTCTTTTAACAACATGGGCTTCCCCTTTTAATAACCGATCCCGCCGTCGACGCGCAGCACCTGGCCCGTCACGTAACTCGCCGCGTCAGAGCCGAGCCATACCAGCGTGTCGGCCACTTCATCCGCCCGCCCGGTACGGCGCAGGGCGCTTTGCGCGAGCTTGCTGTCCACCACGTCGCTTGCGAGGTTTTCGGTCATCGCCGTGGCGATAACGCCCGGCGCCACCGCGTTCACGCGAATGCCCTGCGGCCCCAGCTCAATGGAGAGCGTTTTGGTCGCCGCCACCATCGCGGCTTTCGAGGCCGCGTAGGCGAGCTGCCCGCTGTTGCCGTCGAGGCCGGAAATGCTCGCGATATTAATGATGCTGCCGCGTTTATTGCGCAGCATCAGGCGCGTCAGGTACTGGGTGAACACCATCTGTGAAAAGAAGTTGATGGCGAAGGTCTTGTGCAACTGCTCCATGGTGACCATCGGGAACAGCGCGTCGAGCGTTACGCCCGCAACGTTCACCAGGATATCCACCGGCACTTTCGCTTTCTGAATCGCCATCGCGGCCTGCTTGATGGACGCGTCGTCCAGCAGATCAAAGCAAATGGGCGTGATGGTCACGCCATATTGCGAAGAAAGTTCAGCGATTTGCGCGCTGAACGCCGCGTCTTCCTGCTGAACGCAGGCGAAGATATTCGCCCCGTGGCGCGCGTAGGCGACCATCGTGGCGTTGCCGATCCCCTGTAAACAACCGGTGATCACCGCGTTTTTTCCTGCGAGCAGCATGCTGACCTCCGTCATATCAGGCGATTTCAACGTCGTATTTTTGCAGGATCTCTTTACCTTTCTGCCAGGAAGTAAAGTCAATGATGTCTTCAGTATCCATCATGATGTCGAAGGTTTCTTCCAGTGCGGCGATCATGGTCATGTGGCCAACGGAATCCCAGGACGGGGTGTCCTGATATTGGTAATCCGCGAGCGCCTCTTCCGGCACTTCAAAGGTTTCCATAAAAATGGTGTTGTACTTCGCTAAGTTAGTCATGGTCATACTCCAGATAAAAAATGTTCTGTCGCGGCGCTTATTTAAACACCTTGCCTTCGGTATTCTGGCGCATCGCCCTGGCCGGGTTGCCCAGTACGATCGTGGCGTCCGCCACGTCGCTGAAGACTGCCGATCCCATGCCGACGATAGCGTCATCGCCGATGCGGGTCTGTTCTTTTACGCAACTGTTCATGCCGATAAACACGCGCTCGCCCACCACGCAGTGGCCCGCCAGCGCTACCATTCCTGATACCACGCTATTTTCCCCTATAACGCAGTCGTGACCGACGCAGGCGCGCGGCAGGATCAGTGCGTTTTTGCCAATCGTCACGCCGCAGGAAATAAAAACGCCATTGCAGAGGATCGCGCCGGGGCGGATCTCGCTTTGCGACGGAACATCGACATTCGGGTGAATAAGCGTGGCGAGCGGCGCGACGCCTGAGAGCTTCTGCGCCAGGCGCTGACGCAGCGCGGGTTCGCCGATAGCGATAGCCACTTCGCACTCCGCCGGGCGCGCGTCGAAACGCACCACCGCCGCGCCGTAGACCTCCTGCGCGTCGGTCACGTCGTCAATAAAGAAAATCTCGCGCCAGCGCGACGTGCACTGGTTAATGGCGCGCGCCAGCATCAGCACCTCGCGCCCTAACCCGCCTGCGCCGTAAATACCAAGCTTCATGCCACTTTCTCCGCAAGCCCCAGCGCGGCCTGCGCGCGGATGGCGTCCACCACGCGGCGCTGATCGTCTTCGGTCAGATCCGGGAAGATAGGCAGACACAGGATGCGCTCGGCGATACCCGTCGCTATCGGCAGGTGTTGCGGCTGCGCCGACGGCAGATGGCGATACATCGAGAACGCGCTGATCAGCGGGTAGAAATAGCGGCGCGAGTAAATATTTTCAGCTTTCAGTGCTTCATAGAGCGCGTCGCGGCTTACCGGGAACGCCTCGTTCACGCGGATCGGGAAGTAAGAATGGTTCCACTCCACATCATCAGGCGCGCTGAAGGTTTCGATGCCAGGGATATCAGCCAGCCACTCGCAGTAGCGGTCATGAATTGCGGCGCGGTTCGCCAGCGCTTTATCGATATGCCCAAGCTGCACCAGACCAAACGCCGCCTGCACTTCGTTCATTTTGGCGTTGATGCCCGGCGCCACAACCGTAGTTTCCCCGGCGAAGCCGAAGTTTTTCAGGTAGTCGATGCGCTGTTTCATGCGCGCGTCCGGGCAGATGATCGCCCCGCCCTCAAACGTGTTGAAAACTTTGGTGGCGTGGAAGCTCAGGATCGACAGATCCCCGCAGTTCAGGATGCTCTGGTGGTTTTTCTTCACGCCGAACGCATGCGCGGCGTCATAAATTACCTTCAGGCCCCAGGCGTCGGCGATGGACTGAATTTTGTCGACATCGCACGGCAGGCCGTAGCAGTGGACCGGCAGGATAGCCGAGGTCGCTGGCGTTATCAGCTGTTCGATTTTGTTCGGGTCGATGTTGCAGGTGACCGGATCGATATCGGCGAAAACCGGCGTCAGGCCGTTCCACAGCAGCGAATGCGAGGTGGCGACGAACGAATACGGGGTGGTGATCACTTCACCCGTAATGCGCAGCGCCTGAAGCGCGGTCAGTAATGCCAGCGTGCCGTTGGAAAACAGGCAGAGGTGTTCCACGCCGAGATACTCCGCGAGCCGGGTCTCCAGCTCCTGATGAAACGGGCCGCCGTTGGTCAGGTATTTGTTTTCCCAGATCTGCTCAAGATACGGGATAAACTCCTCCAGCGGCGGAAGCAGCGGGCTGGTGACAAAAAGATTTTGCATAGTACACCTCGGTGTTTTACACCAAACGTTTCCGGCCCCGGCCGGTATGGGTGATGCCGTCGCGACGCGTTATTCCTCAACGAAGAACGAACGCGGCGCCTCTCCGGTACAGTAAATTTTCCACGCTTCGCGCAGCCCTTTTTCAAAGGTGTCAGCCACCCGGAACCCGTCGGCGTTATCGGTCGGGATGCGGCTGCGCATAGAGAGGCGAATCGCGTTCAGTTCCTCAAAGCGGCCCTGCCAGGAGAGCGCTTTTTCGATGTAGTCCGCTTTGTCATTCGCCACGAATTCCGGCAATCCATAGCCGTTCATTGTTTCAACTCCCTGACGCCCCGCCATAGTTTCGCCGCAGAGCGTGAGCGTAGGAACGCCCATCCACGCGCCGTGGTTGGTGGTGGTGCCGCCGGTATACGGGAAGGCGTCGAGCAAAATATCGATGTGATGGTGGTATTCGAGATACTCGATAAGCCCGGTGCGCGTTCTGAAAATGAGCTGTTCCGGGCGCGCGCCGAAATGCGTCAGGCGGCGCGTCATCATGGCTATCATCTCGTCATCGGCCATAAAGCCCATCAGCAGCTTCGCACTGGGTTCGCGCACCAGAATTTGCGCCCAGAGTTCGAGCACCTCATCGTTGACCTTTTTCGGACGGTTAAAGCTCGCGAAGGTCAGATGACCGTTACGCAGCGCCGGCAGCGGATTCACATCCGGGCTTTGCGGATGTGGCCCAAAAATTTTGCGCATCGGCACCCAGATGATCTGCTCGGTAAACTGCTCAGCGAGCCCTGGCGGGCTTGCGAGCGTAGACGACAGCAGACGGTAATCCATTGCCGGCACGCCGGTGGTGCCGGGGTAGCCAATCCAGGTCATTTGCAGCGGCGCCGGACGCAGCGCGAACATCGGCAGTCGCGTCCAGGTGGTATGGCCGGAGAGATCGATAAGAATATCCACGCCATCGTCGTTGATCTGGCGCGCCAGTTCGCGATCGCTTAACTGATACACGTCACGCCACAGCACGGCGCCCGCGCGCAGGTGAGCGGTGACCTCGTCATGCATCGGCGCGGCGTTATAGCCCACCAGCTCAAACTGCGTGCGGTCAAACGACGCCCAGAACGGCAGCAGAAAGTTGCTGACCGGGTGCGTGCGCAGATCGCCTGAAACAAACCCCACGCGCAGTTTGCGGTTCGGATCTTTCATATTATTAAGCGGCAGATCGAGCGCGCAGCGTATGGCGTGGGCGGTAACGCGTTCGCCATATTCGCGGTGCTTCGCCAGAAGTTCCTGCGCGCTGACGCGATTGTCATGGGTCAATACGAACAGCAGACTGGTAAAGCAGTCAAAATCCTGCGGCGCTATCTCAAGGGATTTCTCCAGGAAGTAACGCGCTTCGTCGAGCTTCTGGTTATCGCTCAGCACCACGCCCATCATCGCCAGATAGCGCGGGTTGCGCGGCTGGAAGCGAAACGCCTCGCGGGCGCATTTTTCCGCGAGCGTCATATCGCCGCGCGCGTGATAAAGCGTACCGAGCGAGTTCCAGAATCCGGCGTTTTTCTCATCGAGACGCAGCAGACCTTGCACCACTTTTTTAGCGTTGAAATGGTCGAGCGTTTTTTGCAGCGCGGTCGCCAAATCGTAGTAGATATCAAGGCTTGAGAAGTAATGGCCCATCAGGCGGCAAAGCGCCTCCAGCGCCTCGTCCCACGCGCCGGTCAGCACGCAGGTGCGTGAGTAGCAGCGCAGGACATGCATATTCTGCGGGTCCTGCGCCAGCAGCTCGCGGGTATACTCGCGCGCTTCTTTCGCCATCCCTTTGCCAATCAGCCGGTTCGCCTCTTCATAGACGGCATCCATCTCGACGCTGTCGGTCTGGCTGTCGGCGTCCATATTGGTTTCGCTTTGCAGCAGGCCGCCGCGCCGCTCGCTGACGCTTAACAGCAGCAGCGTATTCAGGCACTGTTTCAGCCACGCTACCTTGCCGGTGCGCAAAAACGGCTGAATGGCGTTTTTCCAGGCCAGCGGCGAGCCGTTCAGCAGGCCGCGAATGCGCAGCGCGGTAAAACTCGCCCACGCCTCGTCATCGGTCTCGCACATGCCGTCGCGCAGCCAGCGCCAGTGCGCGGGCGCGACGGTGACCGCCTCGCCCCACAGGTTCAACACGCGCGTTTCTTCGTCGGTCTCAGGCAGCGGCGCAACCGGCGTCAGAATGTCGTTTTCCGCCAGGTTATACGGCCCCGGTATCGCACTCCAGTGCAGCCCGTCGAGGTTATTGAGAAACAGATCGCGCAGCGATTCCAGCACCAGTTTGCGGGTGTCGTCGGCCGGACGTTCCGGCAGACGGCAGTTAAAGATCAGCTGGTCAACGCTCAGGCTCATCGGCCAGGCGCCCGCCAGCAGGTCGAGAATTTGCAGCGTCACCGGGTTTTCAGTACGCACCGGCACGCCGGACTGTGAAATATGGCCGCTGACCGCTTTCCCGTTAATAGTGAAAACACGGGTGAAGTTGCCCGCCCAGTGCAGCGACTCAAGGATTGCCAAATCCGGGACGAACGAGGGCTCTGCCGCGCCTGTGGCGCACAGCAGGGTGAAACGCTCGCGGCGGTTGACCGCGAAATCGAGATACTGGCGCGCGCTGTGGCGATCGCTCTGCCCGGCGATCATGGCGTGGAGCTGCTGGTGGCGCTCGCCATATGACGCGGCAAGCTCGGTCTGCGGGAGCGCATCGCCGATGCAGGCCAGATCCAGCGCCTGCATCTCGCGGACGAAATCGGTGTAATTGCGGGCTGGCGCGTCGCTGACAGGATAACGCTGCATCAGCGATGCATCGTCCAGCGCTTCGGCTTCCAGCACCTGGGTTTTCAGCGCGCCGTCCGGCAGCGTCATCGCCAGATACCCGAGCATGGCGCGCGCCGAAGCGAGCTGTTCGTGCTGGCTTGCGGCGCGCTGGCCGTGAAACGCGAGCGCGTCGCGAAGCGTGGCGTCATCGCGGTTATCCGCAAGCGCCATGTGATACGCAATGATCCCCTGGGCGGAGAGATGCTGACGACACCAGCGCAGCAGCGCGTCGCGCGTGTCTGCGTCGGTGCGCGAAAAAAGGCCGTGAATGATGATGTAGTCAAACTCGCCCGGCGACACCGCCAGCAGATCGCCAAGACCTGCGGCGAAGAGCTCGATATTGTTAAGGCCGCTTGCCTGGATCTGTTGCTGCCCCTCGCCGATACGCGCTTCATCAAGGTCGATCCCAAGCGCGATGCTGTTCGGCCAGGCGCGGGCGTGCGCGATGAGCGCCTCGCCTGCCCCACAGCCAATCTCCAGCACCCGCGCGAAAGCAGGCGTCGTCGCCGCTACGTGGTTAAGCGCGGCGCTGGCGTGCAGGGCGACAGGGCTAATGCGGTGTTCCGGGTAGAGCGTCTTCACATCATTCATCCGTTTTATAAAGTCCAGAGCTTACGCGGCGAGGTATTTCGCCATCAGGCTGGTTTTGTAATCGTTATAGGTGCCCGCCCCCTCTTTGGAAGTGGTCACTACCCAGCTGAAGGCCTCCGCCGTGTGGTTAATACTGATAAGACGCGCGGCCTCTTCGCGGCGGATCTGCATCTGCTCCACCGCAGGCAGCGTGTCGAGCGCAAAGGAGAGCGCCACCTGATCGAGGAACCACTCATTGTTTTCCGCCGCCAGATTGCGGTCGATAAAGCGGGCCACGATATCCAGATAGCGGAAATTCGTCTCTGTCGGCCGGGCATAGATAAAGCCGCCCAGCACGCGCTCCCAGAGCGGCGCGCCGTCGCTGCAGGTGAGGATAAGATCGGCGTCGTCAAGACGCGTATGCACATCGGCCCAGGGTTTGCGCACCAGGCAGTCGGCGTCGAGCAGCATCACCGGCGCGTCGAACTGCTCCAGCGCGTAACGCAGGAAGACAAAGCGGCGCGAGGCGAAATGCACGTTAATGCCGCGCACCGGCGCGATAACTTCACTACTGAGAGACAGGTTCAGGCCAGGAAACGCCGCCTGAAGCTCGCGCACGCGGGCTTCGCAGCGCGCGTCACAGTTATAGATGTGCAGATGCACATCCAGCGCCGTACCGTTCGTCTCATAGACCGAGGCCAGCAGCGCCTGGGCGTGGTCGAAGAAATATTTCGGATCGCAGGAGACCAGCACGGTGGTATTACCGGTCGCCGCTTTCGGGATGTGCCAGGTATAACGGCTGTAATCCGGCAGCGGCAGCGGTTCGGTCAGCGGGCGAAAATCGATAAAGGAATCCGGGCAGCCGCCGAGCTTATAAATGCCGCAGACAATCATCAGCAGCACCAGCGACTCTTCCTCTATTAAGGAAGAATCACTGGTGAGCGCCTGAATCACCACCTGCGCCTGGTTGTAATCTTCTTCCATCAGGCAGATAAGCAGCAGGATTTTCAGAACCGGCGCGCTGTTGCTGAGGTTTGACAGGTGGTTGGAGATTAAAAAGACCGCGCCGTCGATTTCGCCCACGCGAAACAGCAGCTGAATGGCGACCACCACAAAATTGACCGAATCGTCACGCTGAAGCGCTTCGACGACATGCGCCGTCACCTGCTCGCGGAAACCCTCCACGGCGGCAATCTGATGGCCCTGTTTTTTACTGTCGAAAGCCTGGTTGGCAAGCGTCGCGGCGCACAGCAGATGTTTAATCGCCAGCGCTTTTTCTTCATCAAGATCGGGTGGGGTTGGCGCCGCCATAATGGCAGGCGCCATCGTCGCGTAATCGGTGCTCCAGAAGTGCAGCACTTCCGCCACCAGGTGGGACGGCATCACATCCGCTTCAGGGAGATAAATATTGCGGGTGAAGATATCACGGTAGTACTGATGCATTGCACGACACTGGGCAAACTGATTCATCGGTTTTAACTCATCATTAATTGCAACGCGCGACGGCGTTTTGCCAGTCAACCCGGCCATATCTGTCGCAACCTGGAGGTGATCACCCTTCGCGGCACGCAAAGAGGAAGCTTTCCTGAAAGGGTAACATCGGGCGCGCGGGCATAATGGAGGGAAAAACCCTGCGAATAGCGGCTTATTTTGGAGATTGCATTTAAGGAGAGGGCCGATAACGGAGAGGCAAAAAAAAAGGTTGCTGTTTCCAGCAACCTTTTTGAAAGCTTGAGCGTCTATTAACGCAGCAGGGACAGCATGGACTGCGGAACCTGGTTTGCCTGAGACAGTACAGAAGTACCAGCCTGTTGCAGGATCTGAGCGCGAGACATGTTAGAAACTTCGGTCGCGTAGTCAGCGTCCTGGATACGGGACTGTGCCGCAGACAGGTTGTTGATGGTAGATTCAAAACGGTTCTGAATCGCACCCATGTTAGAACGAGCGGTATCGATCTTAGCGATAGCAGCATCAGCAGCAGAAATCACAGCCTGAGCGGTGGAGTTGTCTGCGATAGAGGTGCTCAGGCTAGCGTCCAGAGTACCAGAAGTCGCGTTGATCAGGGCGTTGCTGTCGATGGAGATGGTATCGTTAGAAGAAGTACCAGCGCCAACCTGAATTTTCAGAGCGGTGCTTACAGAACCGTCCAGCAGTTTTTTGCCGTTGAAGTTAGCGCCACCAGCGATACGGTCGATTTCAGACAGACGCTGAGTGATTTCCGTGTTGATGGAAGTCAGGTCGGTAGAACCGTTGGTGTCGTTCGCAGCCTGAACAGCCAGCTCACGGATACGCTGTAAGTTGGTGTTGATTTCGTTCAGGTTACCTTCAGCGGTCTGAACCAGGGAGATGCCGTCGTTAGCGTTACGAGCAGCCTGGGTCATACCTTTAACCTGAGAGGTCATACTGTTAGCAATCGCCTGGCCAGCAGCGTCGTCTTTCGCGCTGTTGATACGCAGACCAGAGGACAGACGCTCGATAGCAGTGCCCAGAGCAGACTGAGATTTGTTCAGGTTGGTCTGAGTGGTCAGGGACAAAAGGTTAGTATTGATAACTGACATAATTTAATTCCTTCAAAAATTGGGTTTAGGTTCGGTGCCTAACACTCACGGCGTCTCTCACCGTCAACAAGGTTATCGACGCTTCTTAAAAAGACTTTAGAAACAAACTCAAAAAATTTACATGCCCTTGTTTATTAAGGATTTATTTTATTTAATGTCTTTTTATAAGTCTCGGAACTAAGATTTTTCTTATGTATTGTATAAATAAATTCTGGCTGCGTTTTCCCTTTTATTCATGCGCCATTAATCTTTTTTGCAGACTTTTTTGCAGGCATATAAAGAAGGGGAAGATTTCGCTTAAGGGGCGCTATCGGCTCAATAGCCTGCGTCTGTATCATCTATTCCAGGGATTATTTTTTTGCCGCTGAGAGTAAACTTTTGCTTTGCGTCGCCGATAAGAGACTGAAACGACCATCGACTTCAAGGAAATCACGCATGGCTACAATCAGTAATCTCGGGGTAGGCTCGAATCTTGGGCTTGCCGATCTGTATGACAAGCTGGAAGCGGCAGAACAAACCAAACTGACGGTTATCACTACACAGCAGAGTGCTTATAACACGCAGCTGAGCGCGTACAGCAAGCTGCAAAGCTCGCTGCAGAGCCTGCAAACGGCGACGGCCGCGCTCGGTAAAACCGCGACCTGGAACTCGACGTCCGTCAGCAGCACCAACACCGCGTTTGCGGCGACCACCACCAGTGATGCGATGACCGGTGACTACACCGTTAACGTGAAACAGATGGCGAAAGCCCAGGTGCTGACCTCCGGCTCTATCGCCAGCAGCACCACGCAGCTGGGCGCCACGACGGGCACCACGCGTACCGTCACCATCAGCCAGCCGGGCACCGCAAAACCGCTGACCGTTTCTCTGGCTGATGGCGATACCTCGCTGAACGGCATTGCGAAAGCTATCAACAAAGCGGGCGGTAATGTCTCTGCGAGCGTGATTAAAGCGTCTGACGGCGATTTCCGCCTGATGCTGACCTCCAAAACCACCGGCACCACCAATGACATGACCGTCACGGTCACCGGCGACGATACCCTGCAGGGCATTATCGGCTTCGACTCCAGCACCAAAACCGGCGCGCTCTCCATCCAGACGGCCTCGCAGAACGCCAAAGTGGTGGTGAACGATATCGAGATCGAGCGTTCCACTAACGTTATTTCTGACGCGCTGCCGGGCACCACCCTGACGCTGAAAGCGCAGAGTACCGCTAACGAAACGCTGTCTGTGACCCGCGCGACCGACGCCAACAAAAAGGCCGTGACCGATTGGGTTACCGCGTACAACTCGCTGCAGTCCACCATCGCGTCTGTGACCAAATACGTTAAAGTCGATAAGGGCGACAGCCAGTCTTCCAGCAACGGCGCGCTGATTGGCGACAGCAACGTGCGCTCTATCCAGTCTCAGCTGCGCAGCACGCTGACTAAAGTGCAGAGCGGCAGCATCGCTATTATGGCGCAGCTCGGCATTACGCAGGACCCGGTTCTGGCCGCCGATGGCGCCGCCGGCGTACTGAAAGTTGACGATGCGAAACTGACGAAAGCGCTGACAGAAAACCCGGACGCCGTTCAGGCGTACTTCGTGGGTGACGGTAAAGCGACCGGTATGGCTACGCAGATGAATAACACCCTGACCTCTATGCTGAGCACCACGACCGGCAAAGAAGGTGTGATTCAGAACGCGAAAGACAGTATTAACGACACGCTGAAATCGCTGGATAAGCGCTATACCGCGATGGAAGCTTCTATTGAGGCCACCATGGCGCGTTATAAGTCGCAGTTTAGCAACCTGGACTCCCTGGTGAATAAACTGAACAGTACTTCAACGTACCTGACCAAACAGTTCTCCTCTTCAAGCAGTTAAGGAACGGATATGTACAATAGCTCTGGTGTTCAGGCCTACCAGCAGGTGGGCCTGGAAAGTGCGGTAATGAGCGCAAGTCCACACCAGCTGGTCGTAATGTTGTTTGACGGGGCACTCAGTGCCCTTGTCCGTGCGCGCCTGTTTATCGAGCAGGGCGACACGCAGGCGAAAGGTCAGGCGCTGACCAAAGCCATCAACATTATTGATAACGGACTTAAGGCCGGCCTGAATATGGATATTGGCGGTGATTTACCCCAAAACCTGGCCTCGCTTTATGAATATATGGTGCGACGTTTACTGCACGCGAACCTGCGTAACGATGTTGATGCCATCACTGAAGTCGAAACCCTGATGACCAATATCGCTGACGCCTGGAAGCAGATTGGTCCCGGCACCACTCTCGCGCAGGAAACGTTCTGATGAATGATTTCATCTCATCCCTAAACAACTGGCAGGCGCTTTATGCGCTTAGTAATACCATGCTCAGCCTGGCGAATTCAGGACAGTGGGATGAGCTGATTGAACAGGAAGTAAAATACGTTACCCTCGTCGAGGCGATTGCCCGTAACCCGATCGAACCGGACAACAGCGTGTTTCATGAGAAGGCGCGCGAGCTGCTGACGAAGGTGCTGGCCAACGAAGCCGAGCTGAAAGTTAAACTGCAGGCGCGCATGGAAGATCTGCGCGTTCTGATAGAGCAGAACGGCAATCAGAAATCGCTGGTGACGGCCTACGGTAATCTTTCCGGCAACGTGTTGATGCCAAACGATCTGAATCAATAGTTTCCTGTCATTCAGGGCCGCGGCGTTAAAACCGCGGCCCTGCGCTTTTCTCCCGTCCGGGAATATCACTATTTCAGAATGATGTGTGAAGCGGGTGTTTGGCCGAATGGTGGGTGCGCTTCGCTTACCCACCCTACAAAAGACACTCCGGCCCGTAGGACGGGTAAGCATAAGCGCACCCGCCATTCATAAATCCAGACCCCACCCTACCGTAGGGCGGGTAAGCGTAAGCGCACCCGCCATTCATAAATCCAGATCCAACCCTACCGTAGGGCGGGTAAGCGTAAGCGCACCCGCCATTCATAAATCCAGACGCCACCCTGCCGTAGGGCGGGTAAGCGTAAGCGCACCCGCCGCCAGATTTTAACTCTCACCTTTATACAGAGTGCAGGATAAAAGGATATATACAGGGCGGGAGAATATGTTCCGTTCGCCTGAACCTCACCTTTATAGGGACGCTTTTCTCACGCGAACGTGCAAAGGGGGCTCGCCGCCGCCCCCTTTGCAATCCCGGCTCCCGGCGGAAATCGGCCCTCAGGGGCCGATTTTTTTTAGCCGGAGCAAAACCATCCACTCTGGCGTCCGCTTTATGGGCGGGCGAAAAAACGGTGGGTGCGCTTACGCTTACCCACCCTACAAAACACACTCCGGCCCTCAAGGCGGGTAAGCGTAAGCGCACCCGCCGTCAGGCGCCAATAAAAAAGCCCGGCACGCAGATACGCGCCAGGCTCACTTTCACTGCCAACGCACGGTTACGGCAGCGGCGTCTCCAGCGGATTTTTGGCGAGGAAATCCGCGCACTCGGTGGTCGGACGGTTGACGCGCTCAAGCGTCATCCCGGCGTACTCCAGCGTGTCGCCCTCGCGCGAAAGCTCATAAACCTCAAGCTTATTAGTCACGTTATAGAGCGCATCGCCGCGCCGCATCAGCTTGCCGGGCAGCGCAATCACCCGCTGCCACTGACGGCAGTCAAGCGTATCGCCGTCAGCCGTCACCACCAGGCTTGCGATCGCCTCCGGGCTCACCAGCTCGCTCTGCGGCCCTTTCGACTGCCAGTACCCCGCAATCCCCGCCGGCGGCGGCGTTTTCACCACGTCGTTATAATTCTCCACCTGAACGCATCCGCTCAGCCCCAGCATCATCAATCCCAGTGCGATTTTTTTCATCGTTTGTCCTGCCCGTGAAGAAAAAAAGATTGTGGCATTAAAGCGTTAACGCTTCCACCCCAACGCGGCGGCGCGGGAATTGATCCAGATTCACTTTTGCCGATTTTTTGCTGTGCGAAAGGCGCGAGCGGCGTAATATGCGGGCTTCTTTTGGCGCCCTCGCGGCGCCTTTTAGTTCCGTCTGAGTTCAGAGGCTAAAATTCATGTCATGGCACGACTTTAAACAGCAATACCTCATTCGTTTCTGGGCCCCCCTGCCCGCCGTAATCGCCGCAGGCATCCTCTCCACTTACTATTTCGGGATAACCGGCACCTTCTGGGCCGTCACCGGCGAATTCACCCGCTGGGGCGGACAGCTTTTACAGCTCTTCGGCGTTCACGCCGAAACCTGGGGCTACTACAAGCTGATTCATCTCGAAGGCACCCCGCTGACCCGCATCGACGGGATGATGATCATCGGGATGTTTGGCGGCTGCTTCGCGGCGGCGCTGTGGGCCAACAATGTGAAGCTCCGTATGCCGCAGCACCGCATCCGCATTATTCAGGCGGTCGCGGGCGGCATTATCGCGGGCTTCGGCGCGCGTCTGGCGATGGGCTGCAACCTGGCGGCGTTCTTTACCGGCATTCCGCAATTCTCGCTGCACGCCTGGTTTTTCGCGCTGGCGACGGCTATCGGCTCGTGGTTCGGCGCACGTTTTACCCTGCTGCCGCTGTTTCGTATTCCGGTGAAAATGCAGAAAGTGAGCGCCGCCGCGCCGCTGACGCAAAAGCCGGACCAAGCGAAGCGCCGTTTTCGCATCGGGATGCTCGTGTTCGCAGGCATGATCGGCTGGGCGCTCCTCACCGCCATGAACGCGCCGAAGCTGGGTCTGGCGATGCTGTTCGGCGTCGGTTTCGGCCTGCTTATCGAACGCGCGCAGATCTGCTTTACCTCCGCGTTTCGCGATATGTGGATAACCGGCCGCACCCATATGGCCAAAGCGATTATTTTCGGCATGGCGGCGAGCGCCATCGGCATCTTCAGCTATGTGCAACTGGGCGCTACGCCGAAAATCATGTGGGCCGGCCCGAATGCGGTGCTCGGCGGCCTCTTATTCGGCTTCGGTATTGTGCTGGCGGGCGGCTGTGAAACCGGCTGGATGTATCGCGCCGTGGAAGGCCAGGTGCACTACTGGTGGGTGGGGCTTGGCAACGTGATTGGCTCCACCGTGCTGGCGTATTTCTGGGACGACCTTGCGCCGTCGCTTGCCACCAGTTGGGACAAAATCAACCTGCTGAATACGTTCGGCCCGCTCGGCGGCCTGCTGGTGACGTATCTGTTGCTGTTCGCCGCGCTGATGCTGGTCATCGCCCAGGAGAAACGCTTTTTCCGCCGTCAAAAACCCGCCGCCACCGTTGCCGCCATTAAGGAGGGCGCATGAACGCCATTACCCCTGATTATCGCCTGGATATGTCCGGCGAGCCCTGCCCTTACCCGGCTGTCGCTACGCTCGAAGCGCTGCCGCAGCTGAAAAAAGGCGAGATCCTGGAAGTGATCAGCGACTGCCCGCAGTCGATCAACAACATTCCGCTGGATGCCCGCAACCACGGCTATACGGTGCTGGATATCCAGCAGGATGGCCCGACTATCCGTTATCTCATCCAGAAATAACCCTCAGCGCCCTCCCACCGGGAGGGCGCGCGGTTCCTGCCCTATACTTCGGTAAAAGCCTGTTAACCGGAGCCTGCTATGTGCGGCAGATTTGCCCAGACCTTAAGCCGTGAAGAATACCTTGCGGCGCTTGATGAAACGACGGAGCGCGACATCGCTTTCGACCCGGAGCCGCTGGCGCGCTTTAACGTCGCGCCCGGCACCAGCGTGCTGCTGCTGAACCAGCGCGACGACATATTGCATCTCGACCCGGTCCACTGGGGCTATGCGCCGCCGTGGTGGCATAAAACGCCGCTGATTAATGCGCGAGTGGAAACCGCCGCCACCAGCCGGATGTTTAAGCCGCTGTGGCAGCACGGGCGCGCTATCGTCTTTGCCGACGGGTGGTATGAGTGGAAACGCGATGGCGATAAAAAGCAGCCTTATTTCATTCACCGCGCCGATGGTCAGCCGCTGTTTTTCGCCGCCATCGGCAAAGCGCCGTTTGAGGATGGCGACGATCGCGAAGGGTTTGTGATTGTCACCGCGGCGGCGGACAAAGGGCTTATCGACATCCACGACCGCCGCCCGGTGGCGCTAACGGCAGAAGCCGCGCTCGCCTGGCTGAGCCCGGAGACCTCAGACAAGCGCGCCGAAACGCTCGCGCACGACGGCGCTCTCGGCCCGGACGCATTTATCTGGCACCCGGTGGATCGCGCGGTAGGGAATATCAGAAACCAGAGCCCGGATCTGCTCACTCCCGTTGATAACCCGATCGTGTGACGCTGTTATTAGATAATCCGTGGTATTACAGGCATGATGTTAAGGAAGAACTTAATCAGAGAACGGGTAACATGCGCAAGACAACGATTATTTTAGTGGTAGTGGCCGCCGTGGTCTGGGGCGCCGATTATATGGGCTGGCTGTAACGCCAGATAATATGGCCCGTCGCGACGGGCCGCGGCGTCAATAAGCTCAGCGCGCCACCGCCAGCCAGACGGTGCGCCCCCCGCTTGCCGCGTCATTCGGGCGAAACGTGAGAACGTCAAACCCGTGCGCGTTCAGCAAGTGCGTATATTCTTGCGGCGACAAACTCGCGTGATATAAAGGCTCACCTAAAAACTCCCCCACTGCTTCGCCATTTTCCGGCCCGCTGTTGAAAAGTAATTTTGCGCCCGGCTTCGCGTGCTGCTGAAAAACAGCAAACATGGCGCGCTGATCCTCACGGGTAAGATGAAAAAAACTGTCCCAGGCTATCAGCGCATCAAAACGCGCGTTAAGCGACAGCGTTCGCATATCGCCGGTTAACCAGCGCTGGCGCGGCAGTCGCTCCCGACAAAGCGCAATCAGCGCAGGCGTTACGTCAACGCCGGTGATATTAAACCCTTTGCTGTCGATGTACGCGCCAATCGGGCTCCCCGATCCGCAGCCGATATCAAGCACATGCCCGCCCGCCTCGACCCCTTCCAGCACGGCATCAAGCCACGGCTGCTCAACAAATCGCGCCTGTCTTATCTCATCCCATTGCAGGCCATGCTGACGGTAAAAATGCGCGACGGTCTGTGAGGAGGGATGGCTCATGTGGGGTATCCTGGATGAAATTGAAAGAGAGAGTATACGCGCCGTGGCGAGCGCCAGAAGCCGCGAATTCCAGGTAATCTGAAATGTACTGAGTTTTTCCCGGATAATGCAGGATCCTCTCAATAAATTATCCCTTATGTTTTCCTGTCGGGTAGCAAATCTTATCATCCCTGTGTGTTCTGTAGCCTTTAAATGCGCCGCCATTAGCATCGACATAATAGTTGATCGGAGAGGAGAAAAACGCGCCTTCCCAATCCAGGCCTGAGGAAGGAGCAACATTGGTGCTAACTTCCCAATATGTCCCTCCGTCCATAACAATAACCCTGGCCTGACAAAATTTTTCATCCCATCCGTTTTCTATTAATTTAACCGCGTTATCTCTGGCTATTCTTATTGCCTCTTTTTCTGTGATCATTTTTGCATACCATAGTAAACATTATACATGACCCCTCCGACAACCACCGGACCCAGAAGTATACCAGATGTCTCATGCCATAATGCGGCATAAGTAATTTGATAATGATTGGTTAAAGGGAACTTAAGACTTTCTATAATATATCTTGAAGACACGCCATTAGCGCGAAGTTTTGCTATCGTTTCCGCTAATGCTTCTTCGAGATATCTCAGCAAGTAAGACTTCGTATAAGCGCTGTGGCGCATAAATGTCCTGAACTCACGGAGGAAAAAGAATTTCGCAGCAATGAACTGATGAACCCGTTCATGATATATTGCCTCCAGAACATGGTGAGCAGCTTCTTTTGAGGACTTTTGTGTTCTGTCATACATTCTCCCAATGGTTATGTCTCCACCCGGAGAAGTACTACCCAATCCTGCCGGCAGCCTGTCAGTAAATCTGGTTTTCGGACGATACCGCCAGCCTCCGTCAGGATTCACTGGCAGATGCATACGTGCCGAAACCGTCTTGCCATAACGTGGCATAATCGTACCTTTATGAGGGGTTTTAAAGGTATCAGCTGGTTTTTTCTTTAGTAAAATAGCCAGAACGGTATTTACACCGATCAACGCTATAGCATCTGCCAGATCTTGTGCCGCCTCATCAAGCTCGGCTTCATTGTGAGCATTGTTTGTCTTTAGAGCAAAATCATACAATTTTTTTCCAGCCTCCACCGCTACACCACCTAGCGCAACCCACCCCACCATTAAAAGAATAACATCAGCAATTTCACCAATACCGAAGAAATGCGCGCCTGCCCAGATAACCACAATTCCAGCCATCGTTGCCAGAGCTTCTGTCGTGATTACAGCAAGAAGGTGTTGCCCCACATCAGCAGGCAGCAGTACTGCGGCTTTTCTGATTACAACGTCAAGTCTTGACGATAAGTTAAGGCGCATGACTTCCATTTCATATCCTCCATGAAATACCTTTATAAAAATGCACTATATAAGCACGAAAGCATCAAAAACTTTAAATTACTGGAATACAAAATACCAGCACTTTTCATAATTATAAATTTATGCATTAAAAAACAATAAAGCCGAAATATTCACTCCACAAAGGACTCGGCAGATATAAAAACCACCATGAATATATAATTAACCCATCAATTTTAGAATGAATAATTTGCCTCAACCCATTTCGCCAACAAATACCAGATTGTAACACGGTGAATAACGTACCTTTATTCCCGTAATTCGGTCTTAAATAAGATAATCGAGGAAATATGCCTGCTTGCGCGCCTGCTGTCTGATTTCACTTTAAGGGGGGAATCCGTATGCAGGAATAGCGTTATTGAAAACAGCCAGACATGGGGCCGTTGCACTAATGCAAAAGAATTTTTGAGGGTAACAGGTTTCTGAGTCAACCCGACGCGCATATCACTCGGCAACAGGATGCCCCGCTGCCGCATCCCGTACACTTCAACCCCCTGCCAGTAAGATTCGCCCACACCGCCAACCCGCTTGCAGCCCCTGGCCCATAAAACAAAAAAAGCAGGCAGCCATGAACGGACAGAGATTCTCCGTCAGTTCATCGCCACCTGCTCATTAAAGCGTGTCTGATAGATTTCTATCAACGCGTTTAGCGGGTCACTACACCTGCATATTCATAATATCCTGGTACGCCGCGACCAGCTTGTTGCGCACCTGGATGCCCATCTGCAGCGAGATGGAGGATTTTTGCATGTCCACCATCACATCGTTCAGCGCCACGCCCGGCGTGCCGATTGCGAATTTTTCCGCCTGAGTGCGGGCGGCGTTTTGCGTATCGCTGATACGTCCAAGCGCGGCCTGTAACTCTCCGGCGAAACTCACGGAGGGCGGAGTCTCAACAGCATTATTGCGCGCCACCTGCATGGTGGCCTGCATCTGCTGGAGTACCCCTTCAATACCCTGAATAGCCATCTTTTACCCCTGGATGATTTTTCAACGGGGTGCAGAGTAACACTTTGTCAATGGGATAAAGGCTCTAAATAACGATAAAAAACCAACCTATTTGACCCATAGAAAATCGCGCGAAAGCCAATAATGACCCTCGCCATCCAAGTGGAACTTTAGTCGTGCTTGCCGACCCGGGAGTCCGTTTTGCTTCATAACACGCATTATTCTGTCAACGCTGAGTCAAGAGGGGCGCAATGACTGCCGCAGCTTCAACTCAAACGCCACAAAATAAACCCGTAGAGTGGCTCAACCGCTTACGCGCAAACCCGAAGATCCCCTTAATGGTGGCCGGGGCCGCCGCGGTTGCTATCATTGTGGCTCTGGTGCTCTGGGCAAAACAGCCGGAGTACCGCGTGCTTTACAGCAATCTGAGCGATCAGGACGGCGGCGCTATCGTCACCCAACTGACTCAGATGAATATTCCTTACAACTTCGCGGACAACGGCGCCTCTATCATGGTGCCTGCCGAGAAGGTGTACGATCTGCGTCTGCGTCTCGCCCAGCAGGGGCTGCCGAAAGGCGGCGCCGTAGGCTTTGAGCTGATGGATCAGGAAAAATTCGGCATCAGCCAGTTCAGCGAGCAGGTTAACTACCAGCGCGCGCTGGAAGGCGAACTGGCGCGCACCATCGAGACCTTAGGTCCGGTGAAGACGGCGCGCGTTCACCTCGCCATGCCGAAACCTTCCTTATTCGTTCGCGAGCAGAAATCGCCTTCCGCGTCGGTCACCCTGAGCCTGCAGCCGGGCCGCACGCTCGATGACGGCCAGGTCGCCGCCGTCGTGCATATGGTGTCCAGCGCGGTCGCGGGCCTGCCGCCGGGCAACGTCACGCTGGTGGATCAGGCAGGTCACCTGCTGACCCAGTCCGGCACGGGCGCCCGCGATCTTAACGACGCGCAGCTGAAATACGCGTCCGACGTTGAAGGCCGCATCCAGCGCCGTATCGAATCTATCCTCGCGCCTATCGTCGGCACCGGCAACGTGCATGCCCAGGTTACCGCGCAGATCGATTTCTCTAATAAAGAACAGACCGAAGAGCAGTACCGTCCGAACAGCGACCCGTCGCAGATGGCCGTCCGCTCTCGTCAGCTGAACACCAACGACCAGGTGGGCGGCGCCAATCCGGGCGGCGTACCGGGCGCGCTCTCTAACCAGCCTGCGCCGGCGAACAGCGCACCAATTGACGCGCCTGCCGGGCAGAACAACGCCCAGAACGCCAACGGTCAGAATGCCAATGGTCAGAACGGCCAGCGTACGCAGAGCACGACCACCGCTGGCGCCAGCACCGGCCCGCACAGCAGCCAGCGTGACGAAACCACGAACTACGAAGTGGATCGCACCATTCGCCACACCAAAATGAACGTGGGCGACGTGCAGCGTCTCTCCGTGGCGGTGGTCGTGAACTACCGTCAGCTCGGCAACGGCAAGCCGCTCGCGCTGACCGCCGATCAGCTGAAACAGATTGAAGACCTGACCCGCGAAGCGATGGGCTACTCCGACAAGCGCGGCGATACCCTGAACGTGGTTAACTCGCAGTTTACCGCGAGCGATGAAGCCGGTGGCGAACTGCCGTTCTGGCAGCAGCAAGCCTTCATCGATCAGCTCCTGTCCGCAGGCCGCTGGCTGGTGGTGCTGATTGTCGCCTGGCTGCTGTGGCGTAAAGCGGTCCGTCCGCAGCTGCAGCGCCGCGCTGAAGAAGTTAAGCGCGTCCAGGAAGTGCAACAGCAGCGTAAAGAAGTCGAAGAGTCCGTGGAAGTTCGCCTGAGCAAAGACGAACAGACGCAGCAGCGCCGCGCTAACCAGCGCCTGAGCGCGGAAGTGATGAGCCAGCGTATCCGCGAAATGTCAGATAACGATCCGCGCGTGGTCGCGCTGGTCATCCGCCAGTGGATGAGTAACGAGCTATGAGTAACGCTAATTCCAACGCTAATCCGAATGGGCTGTCCGGTACCGATAAAAGCGCCATTCTGCTGATGACCATCGGCGAAGACCGCGCGGCGGAGGTGTTCAAGCACCTCTCGCCTCGCGAGGTGCAGCACCTCAGCGCCGCGATGGCGAGCGTGCGTCAGATCTCTAACAAACAGCTCACGGACGTGCTGGCGGAGTTTGAACAGGAAGCGGAACAGTTCGCGGCGCTGAGCATCAACACCAACGACTACCTGCGTTCGGTGCTGGTCAAAGCGCTGGGCGAAGAACGCGCCTCCAGCCTGCTCGAAGATATTCTCGATTCCAAAGAGACCACTTCGGGTATGGAAACGCTCAACTTTATGGAGCCGCAGAGCGCCGCCGACCTTATTCGCGACGAACACCCGCAGATCATCGCCACCATTCTTGTGCACCTCAAACGCGCTCAGGCGGCGGATATCCTGGCGCTGTTCGACGAGCGTCTGCGTCACGACGTGATGCTGCGTATCGCCACCTTCGGCGGCGTCCAGCCGGCGGCGCTGGCGGAACTGACCGAAGTGCTGAACAACCTGCTCGACGGCCAGAACCTCAAGCGCAGCAAAATGGGCGGCGTGAGAACGGCGGCGGAAATTATCAACCTGATGAAAACCCAGCAGGAAGAAGCCGTTATTACGGCGGTTCGCGAGTTCGACGGCGATCTGGCGCAGAAAATCATCGACGAAATGTTCCTGTTCGAAAACCTGGTGGAAGTCGACGACCGCTCCATTCAGCGCCTGCTGCAGGAAGTGGAGTCCGAATCTCTGCTTATCGCCCTCAAAGGCGCCGAGCAGCCGCTGCGCGAGAAATTCCTGCGCAACATGTCGCAGCGTGCGGCCGATATCCTGCGCGACGACCTGGCCAACCGCGGTCCGGTGCGTCTGTCTCAGGTGGAAAACGAACAGAAAGCTATCCTGCTCATCGTCCGTCGTCTGGCGGAAACCGGCGAGATGGTAATTGGCAGCGGCGAGGATACCTATGTCTAATAAGCTTCCCTGGCAGCGCTGGATGCCCGATGACCTCGCCCCGCCTGTAATGCCGGAATTTATGGCATTCGAGGAGACGGTCAGCGGCGAAAGCGAAGAAGTCGACGAAGAGCAGTTACGCCTGCAGCAACAGCAGCAGGCGCTGGTGATGATGCAAACCCAGGCGCATGAGCAAGGCTATAACGCCGGGCTCGCCGAAGGGCGTCAGCAGGGCTTCGAGCAGGGCCGCCAGGAAGGCCATTCCAAAGGATTTGAACAGGGGCTCGCCGAAGCGCGCGCCCAGCAGGGGCCGATTCACGCGCGTATGCAGCAGCTGGTCAGCGAATTCCAGTACACCCTGGACGCGCTCGACAGCGTGATCGCCTCGCGCCTGATGCAGATGGCGCTGGAAGCCGCGCGCCAGGTGATCGGCCACGTTCAGGTGGATAACAACCACCTGATCAAGCAAATCCAGACGCTGCTGCAGCAGGAGCCGCTGTTCAGCGGCAAACCGCAGCTGCGTGTGCACCCGGACGATTTACAGCGTATCGAAGAGATGCTCGGCGCGACCTTAAGCCTGCACGGCTGGCGCCTGCGCGGCGACCCGACGCTGCATCCGGGCGGCTGCAAAGTCTCCGCCGATGAAGGCGATCTGGATGCGAGCGTGGCGACGCGCTGGCAGGAACTGTGCCGCCTGGCCGCACCAGGAGTCGTGTAATGACCGCCCGTCTGACTCGCTGGCTCAATACGCTCGATAATTTCGAGGCCAAAATGGCGCAACTGCCGTCGGTGCGCCGCTATGGCCGCCTGACCCGCGCCACCGGTCTGGTGCTGGAGGCGACCGGGCTGCAACTGCCGCTCGGCGCGACCTGCATTATCGAACGTCAGGAAGGCGCGCAGCTTCAGGAAGTGGAAAGCGAAGTGGTCGGCTTTAACGGCCAGAAACTGTTTTTGATGCCGCTCGAAGAAGTCGAAGGCATTCTGCCGGGCGCGCGCGTCTATGCCCGCGCGGGTCTGGGCGAAGGGTTACAGAGCAGCAAACAGCTGCCGCTCGGCCCGCAACTGCTCGGCCGCGTGCTGGACGGCGCGGGCAAACCGCTCGACGGTCTGCCCTCCCCTGACACCGAAACCACCGGGGCGCTGGTCACGCCGCCGTTTAACCCGCTGCAACGTACCGCGATTGAAGATGTGCTGGATGTGGGCGTGCGCCCGATCAACGCCCTGCTCACCGTCGGTCGCGGCCAGCGTATGGGCCTGTTCGCGGGCTCCGGCGTCGGTAAATCGGTGCTGCTCGGCATGATGGCGCGCTACACCCAGGC
This sequence comes from Cronobacter universalis NCTC 9529, assembly GCF_001277175.1. Taxonomy (NCBI): domain Bacteria; kingdom Pseudomonadati; phylum Pseudomonadota; class Gammaproteobacteria; order Enterobacterales; family Enterobacteriaceae; genus Cronobacter; species Cronobacter universalis. The sequence continues at coordinate 2,691,575 of NZ_CP012257.1, forward strand.
GGATGTCATCGTCGTGGGCCTTATCGGCGAGCGTGGCCGTGAAGTTAAAGACTTTATCGAGAACATCCTTGGCGCCGAAGGGCGCGCGCGCTCGGTGGTGATCGCCGCCCCGGCGGATGTTTCTCCTTTATTACGTATGCAGGGCGCCGCGTACGCCACCCGCATCGCAGAAGATTTCCGCGACCGCGGTCAGCACGTCCTGCTGATCATGGATTCGCTGACCCGTTACGCGATGGCGCAGCGTGAAATCGCGCTGGCCATCGGCGAGCCGCCGGCGACCAAAGGCTATCCGCCTTCTGTCTTCGCCAAACTGCCTGCGCTGGTGGAACGCGCCGGCAACGGCATCACCGGCGGCGGGTCGATTACCGCGTTTTATACCGTACTGACCGAAGGCGACGACCAGCAGGACCCGATCGCCGACTCCGCCCGCGCCATTCTCGACGGCCACATTGTGCTGTCGCGCCGCCTCGCGGAAGCCGGTCACTATCCGGCGATTGATATCGAAGCGTCCATCAGCCGCGTGATGACGGCCATCATCAGCGAAGAGCATTACGCGCGCGTACGGACCTTCAAACAGCTGCTCTCAAGCTTCCAGCGCAACCGCGATCTGGTGAGCGTCGGGGCTTATGCCAAAGGCAGCGATCCGATGCTGGATCGCGCCATTACGCTGTGGCCGCAACTGGAAGCGTTTCTGCAGCAGGGTATTTACGAACGTTCCGGTGTAGAAGATGCGTTGCAGGCACTGGAGCTTATCTTCCCGTCAGTATGATGAGGTATGAGGGAGGTAGCCATGAAACAGAATGGCGCGCTGAACACGCTTAAAGATATGGCTGAGAAAGAAGTCGACGATGCCGCGTTGCGGCTTGGCGAAATGCGTCGCGGCTGTCAGCAGGCGGAAGAACAACTCTCGATGCTGATGAACTATCAGCAGGAATATCGCAATAACCTGAATCAGACCATGACGCAGGGGATTGCCAGTAACCGCTGGGTCAATTACCAGCAGTTTATCCAGACGCTGGAAAAAGCGATTGAACAGCATCGCCTCCAGCTGTCGCAGTGGAATAACAAAGTCGATCAGGCGCTCTCGTTCTGGAAAGAGAAAAAGCAGCGTCTTCAGGCCTGGCAGACACTCCAGGACCGGCAGGCCAGCGCGGCGCTGCTGGCGGAAAACCGGCTCGATCAAAAAAGAATGGATGAATTTGCCCAGCGGGCATCAATGAGGAAAGGCGAATGATTACGTTGCCCAATGTTGTGCTGACCAGCGACGTCGATGCCATCGGCGCGGGCGCCGGGCTGAAAGGCCTTGACGCGAAAGGCGGCGACGCGGCGCAGGATTTTCTGGCGCTGTTAGGCCAGCATTTCGCAGGCGGGTTGCCGCTTGCCGACGGTAAAACGCTGTCGCTCGCGCAGTTGCAGGGCGCCGGTAAAGAGACGCTGGCGGGGAAAACGCTGGCCGACGCCACGGCAGGCCAGCCAGGCGTGCAGAACGATCTCGCGCGTCTGCTGGATCAACTGACCAACGGCGAAATTACTCCGGCCGACCTGACGCTTGCCGCAGGCGACGCGCAGGCGGCGACGGCTGACGCCGCGAAGCCCGCGCTGAAAACCGCAGGCCTTGACGACGATAAAAAGCTCAGCGACGAAGATATGGCCGCGTTAAGCGCCCTCTTCGCGATGCTGCCGCCGACCCAGCAGCCGAACGCGGCGGCTGGCGCAACAATGCAGACCCAGGCTCAGGGCGTTGCCGCACTGAGCGCCAGCGGTTTTAGTCCGGCCGCCAGCCTGACGCAGACGCTCAGCAACGCCAAAAGCGATGCCAAAACCAGCGCGAAAAGCGATGACGCCGCCACCCCGCTGACGGCCGCCGCCGCCACTGCGCCGGTGACCGGCCAGGCCGCCGCCGATGTCGTCGCGCCGGTGTCGACGCTGGATAAAACCGCCGCTGATGTGAGCAGCACGCAGGTGCCGCATAACCTGAACCTGCATGCGCTGGCCTCCACCACCACGCAAGGCGCCCAGAACAACGCGCCGGTAATGGCGATGCCGACCCCGCAGATCGCCGCGCCGCTCGGCACCCCGGACTGGCAGAACTCGGTGAGCCAGCACATTACGCTGTTTACCCGCAACGGCCAGCAGAGCGCCGAGCTGCGACTGCACCCGGAAGAGCTGGGCGCGGTACAGATCAGCCTGAAGATTGACGACAATATGGCGCAGGTGCAGATGGTGTCTCCGCACAGTCATGTGCGCGCGGCGCTGGAAGCTGCCCTCCCGACGCTGCGCGCGCAGCTCGCGGAAAGCGGCATTCAGCTGGGCCAGAGCAGCATCAGCAGCGAAAACTTTAGCGGCCAGCAGCAGCAAAACAACCCGCAACAGTCTGCCTCATCCCGTTCCGGCGGCGGTTTTAGCCTGAACGGCGAAGAAGAAGCGATTGCGGCTCCGGCAAGCCTTCAGGCAGCCGCTCGCGGCAACGGCGCGGTCGATATCTTTGCCTAACGCCAGAGGTAACGTGATTATTCCCGTTTTTTCCAGGCTTTGACTGCGCGCAGAGACGGGATAATCACTCTATCGCAGTACTGATACAGGAAACCCGAGTCTGATGACTGACAGCGCAATCACCAAAGGTAAAGGCCGTAAACGCTCCATCTGGATCCCGTTACTGGTCATTATAACTCTCGCTGCCTGTGCGACGGCAGGTTACAGCTACTGGCGTATGCAGCAGCATGGCACCACCGCGGCTAAAGCGGCGCCAGAACCGCCGCCGGCGCCGGTCTTTTTCGCACTGGACACTTTCACCGTGAATCTGGGTGATGCCGACCGCGTGCTGTACGTCGGCATTACGCTGCGTCTGAAGGACGAGGCGACCCGCCAGCGTCTGAGCGACTATCTGCCGGAAGTGCGCAGCCGTCTGCTGCTGCTCTTCTCTCGTCAGGACGCCTCGCAACTGGCGACGGACGAAGGCAAACAGAAGCTGGTGGAGGCTATCAAACAGACGCTCTCCGCGCCGCTGGTGTCAGGACAACCGAAGCAGGTAGTGACTGACGTCCTCTACACTGCCTTTATCTTGCGGTAAAGCCATGGGCGACAGCATTCTTTCTCAGGCCGAAATCGATGCGCTGTTAAACGGCGACAGCGAGCAGAGCGCGGAACAGCAAGCGTCGGGGGCTGATGGCGACATTCGTCCCTACGATCCCAATACCCAGCGTCGCGTGGTGCGCGAGCGCCTCCAGGCGCTGGAGATTATCAACGAACGCTTCGCGCGCCAGTTCCGTATGGGGTTGTTTAACCTGCTGCGCCGCAGCCCGGACATCACCGTGGGGGCGATTCGTATTCAGCCTTACCACGAGTTTGCCCGCAACCTGCCGGTGCCGACCAACCTTAACCTGATTCATTTAAAACCGCTGCGCGGCACCGGACTGTTTGTGTTCTCGCCAAGCCTGGTGTTTATCGCGGTGGACAACCTGTTCGGCGGTGACGGCCGCTTCCCGACTAAAGTGGAAGGCCGCGAGTTTACCCACACCGAACAGCGCGTCATCAACCGTATGCTCAAGCTGGCGCTTGAAGCCTACAGCGACGCGTGGAAAGCGATTAACCCGCTGGACGTGGAGTATGTGCGTTCAGAGATGCAGGTGAAATTCACCAATATCACCACCTCGCCGAACGATATCGTGGTTAACACCCCGTTTCACGTCGAGATTGGTAACCTGACCGGCGAGTTTAATATCTGCCTGCCGTTCAGCATGATTGAGCCGCTGCGTGAACTGCTGGTTAACCCGCCGCTGGAAAACTCCCGTCAGGAAGATCAGAACTGGCGCGATACTCTGGTACGGCAGGTGCAGCATTCGGAACTGGAGTTAATTGCTAACTTCGCCGAGATCCCGCTGCGACTCTCGAAAATTTTGAAGCTGAAGCCAGGCGATGTGCTGCCCATTGATAAGCCGGATCGCATTCTGGTTCATGTGGATGGCGTACCGGTTCTCACCAGTCAGTACGGCACCGTGAGCGGACAATATGCCCTGCGCGTTGAACATTTGATCAACCCAATTTTGAATTCGCTGAATGAGGAACAGCCCAATGAGTGACATTAACAAACCGTCCGATGAAAAAGCAGGTGACGTGGACGATCTGTGGGCTGATGCATTGAACGAACAAAAAGGCACCGGCGATTCCGCAGACGATCTGTGGGCCGATGCGCTGAGCGAGCAGAAAACCGCGGGCAAAAGCTCGGCGGACAGCGTGTTCCGCGCGCTGGAAGGCGGCGACATGGTCGGCGCGCTCCAGGATATCAACCTGATTATGGATATCCCGGTGAAACTCACCGTGGAGCTGGGCCGCACCCGCATGACCATTAAAGAGCTGCTGCGTCTGACGCAGGGTTCCGTGGTCGCGCTGGACGGTCTCGCCGGCGAGCCGCTGGATATCCTGATTAACGGTTACCTGATTGCTCAGGGTGAAGTCGTGGTGGTCGCCGATAAATATGGCGTGCGCATCACCGACATCATCACCCCGTCAGAACGTATGCGTCGCCTGAGTCGTTAAATGAAAAATCAGACCACTGTTCCACAGCCGGCCATGCCCGACGCCGGCTCATCCTTAATCCAGGTAAGCGGCGCGCTGACGCTGATTATCGTCTTTATTCTGCTGTTTGCCTGGATGGCAAAGCGTTTTGGCTTCGCGGCTAAAACCACCGGGATACGTGGTCTGAAGCTCAACAGCAGCCTGAGCCTTGGGGCTCGCGAAAAAATTGTGATTGTCGAAGTGGAAGACGCCCGCCTGGTGCTGGGCGTGACCGCCACCTCGATTACGCCGCTGCACACCCTACCGCCTGCGCCGCCCGCGCAGGAGCCGGAAGCCGTGCCGGGCGCTGAATTCCAGAACCTGATGAAAAATCTGCTTAAGCGTAGCGGGAGAAAGTAATGCGTCATTGGTTAAATCTTTCTTTCCTCGCGCTCGGCCTGCTGGCCGCGCCGGCGATGGCGCAACTGCCGGGTCTTGTCAGTCAGCCGATCTCGGGCGGCGGGCAGAGCTGGTCGCTGCCGGTACAGACGCTGGTGTTTATCACCTCGCTGACGTTCCTGCCGGCCATTCTGCTCATGATGACCAGCTTTACGCGCATCATTATCGTTTTCGGTCTGCTGCGTAACGCGCTCGGCACCCCGTCCGCGCCGCCAAACCAGGTGCTGCTGGGCCTCGCGCTGTTCCTGACCTTTTTTATCATGTCGCCGGTTATCGATAAGATCTATTCCGACGCCTATCAGCCGTTCACCGAAAACAAAATTTCGATGGAAGTGGCGCTCGATCGCGGCGCGCAACCGCTGCGTGAATTTATGCTGCGCCAGACCCGCGAGGCGGATCTGGCCCTGTTCGCGAAACTTGCCAATACGCAGCCGATTCAGGGACCGGAAGCGGTGCCGATGCGCATCCTGCTGCCCGCGTATGTAACCAGCGAGCTGAAAACCGCGTTCCAGATTGGCTTTACCGTGTTTATCCCCTTCCTGATCATCGATCTGGTGGTGGCGAGCGTGCTGATGGCGCTCGGGATGATGATGGTGCCGCCAGCGTCTATCGCCCTGCCCTTCAAGCTGATGCTGTTTGTGCTGGTTGATGGCTGGCAGCTGCTTGTCGGTTCGCTTGCCCAAAGCTTTTACAGTTAACGAGGTGCATGATGACGCCAGAATCGGTCATGATGATGGGCACGGAAGCCATGAAAGTCGCGCTCGCGCTTGCCGCGCCCCTGCTGCTGGTGGCGCTGGTTACCGGCCTGTTTATCAGTATTCTGCAGGCGGCTACCCAGATTAACGAAATGACGCTGTCGTTCATTCCGAAAATTCTGGCGGTGTTTGTGGTTATCGTGGCGGCGGGCCCGTGGATGCTCAACCTGCTGCTCGACTATATGCGCACCCTGTTTTCTAACCTGCCGTATATCATCGGCTGACGGCCGCGCCCATGCTGCAATTCACCAGCGACCAGTGGCTTCACTGGCTGACCCTGTACTTCTGGCCGCTGCTGCGGGTGCTGGCGCTGATCAGCACCGCGCCTATCTTAAGCGAACGCGCCATCAGTATCCGCGTCAAGATTGGTCTGGCGCTGCTGATTACCATCGCGCTGGCGCCGAATATTCCCGGCAGCAACGTGCCGATTTTCTCGCTCGAAGGGCTGTGGCTGGGGTTGCAGCAAATTCTCATCGGCGTCGCCATCGGGTTTACCATGCAGTTCGCGTTCGCGGCGGTGCGTACCGCGGGCGAGCTTATCGGGCTGCAAATGGGTCTCTCATTCGCCACGTTTTTCGATCCGGGCAGCCGCCTGAACATGCCGGTGCTGGCGCGCTTTATCGATATGCTGGCGATGTTGCTGTTTCTCACGGTGAACGGTCATCTGTGGCTTATCTCCATTCTTGCCGACACGTTTTATACCCTGCCGATTGGCGGCGAAGCGATTAACAGTAATGCCTTTATGGCGCTCTCCCGCGCCGGCGGTTTGATTTTCGTTAACGGCGTCATGATGGCATTGCCGATGATTACGCTGCTGCTGTCGTTAAACCTGGCGCTTGGCCTGTTAAACCGTATGGCGCCGCAGCTGACCGTCTTCGCCATTGGCTTCCCGCTGACGCTGAGCATCGGGATAATCGTTCTGGCCGCATTAATGCCCTTAATAGCACCGTTCTGTGAACATTTATTCGCAGAAATATTTCACTTGTTGACTGATATCGTTAGCGAAATTCCTGCTAAGGGTTAACCCCTCTTTTTAAATGGTCATCCTAAGGATATTCCTAATGTGGAAAATATATTCTCTGGCTGACCATACATCCCAGGCGGAATTAATGATTTTACGCCTCTCACAGAACCGGATCGCCTCTTTACTTTAAGAACTTTCCTGGCAAATTATACGTAACTTTACGGGATAGTTGGGGTCGCCTGAATGACTTCGATACCCGGCTGATACGATTCACGCTATCGGTCTGCGGTACGCCGTTTGACGCTTTATTATCCCGTAATTGCTGGTCTTGGCAGAACGGCGGTCGTTCTCAGGCTGGTGGAGCAATCGTTGTGCTTTAACGGATAACGCGTTTAGTGAGGGTAGGCTATGTCAACGATTATTATGGATCTCTGCAGCTATACCAGGCTCGGGCTAACCGGTTATTTATCGACGAGAGGAGTGCGAAAACGACAGATATTTCATGCTGATAGCGTCGAAACTCTGGAAGAAGCCTGTCAGCTACGTAAGCCCCATGTGGTGTTTATTAATGAAGACTGTTTTATTCACGATCCCGAAAGCAGTCAGCATATAAAGCACATCATTAATCAGCATCCCGGTACGTTATTTATCGTTTTTATGGCGATTGCTAATATTCACTTTGATGAATATTTACGGGTGCGTAAGAATCTGTTAATTAGCTCTAAATCGATTAAACCAGAGTCGCTGGATGCCATTCTGGGAGATTATTTAACCAAAGATATGCAGTGTATTGGGAAAATCAGTTTGCCTACACTTTCTTTAAGCCGTACTGAATCCAGTATGCTGAAAATGTGGATGTCGGGCCAGGATACGATTCAGATTTCCGATCAGATGAATATTAAGGCCAAGACCGTTTCGTCTCATAAAGGCAATATAAAACGTAAAATCAAGACCCATAATAAGCAAGTGATCTATCATGTCGTGCGGTTGACCGATAATGTCACCAACGGCATTTTTGTGAATATGCGCTAACGCCATATATTACTTTTACCCTGTACCCTGCACGCTTCGCTTCTGGCGCTCGCCGGAAGGATAAATGAATTTTTCATCGTATCGCTCAGGCGAGGATTAGCCCTGCCGTAAAACAGCGCCGCCCCGAATTAACGGGGCGGCGTAATAATAAGCAGAAAATATGACGCGTTATTCTACCTTTTCGACAAATACCCCGTCCGGGTGATCTTTCTCATTAAAAAACCATATTCCCAGCGGATACTCCTCAAGCGAAACCAGATACATTGTGCCTTCATTAAAAGGCTCAACGGCCAGCACGACGCCTGGGCGGCGCGGCCCGCCATCCGTCTTAACGGTAACCCGATCGTTAACGTTCATAACTGCTCCTCTTATCACTATTGAGCCAGTGTAGAACAAAACCGCTTTGCTGGCACCGGCCAGAGAGTGGCGCCTGCGCACGGGCAGCTATAATTAGCGTGATGGGGCCGCCTGAGGTGAATGCCATGAAACCGGAAAACCCAACGCCAGAAACGCCGCAGGCCGATATCGACGCCCTGCTGGGCGCGATTGAGGTTATAAGCGAAGACGAACAGCGCACGCCGGATAGCGTCTCCCCGACGCAGGCGGAAGCGCGCAGGCAGGATGCGTGTCGGGAGCTTGGCGAGGAGTTCGAACTGGATATCCGCGACGCGGGGCCGAGCGAAGTGAACCGCTGAACATAAAAATATCCCGGCCTGGGGAGCCGGGATAAGCTTGCGAAAGCAAGAAGCACTTAAAATTCGTTACACCAGGGAAACTGATGTCGATGAACAACATACCGCAAAATTTTTGCGGCACAAGGATATATTCTTCTGGTGAATAATACACTGCTAATATTATGCGAAGATATATTCACTGCAAGCCAACAACCGCGCGCCTTTCATGGAAACGATCCCGAAATAACCCTGCAAACGAGGCTGATTAATTGAGATTATTCCTGGTCAGCCGCGTCGCGGACAGCGCGCAAAAAAGGAGCCAACATGGCGCATCTGAATGACGATTTGCTGGTGATCACCGACCTCGACGGCACGCTGCTTGATCCGAACACGCACGAGTGGGAGCCCGCGCAGGCGTGGCTTACGCGCCTTATCGACCATCAGGTGCCGGTTATTCTCTCCAGCACCAAAACCGCGGCGGAGATCGTCGCGTTGCAGGACGCGCTGGGGCTCTCCGGGCAGCCCTTTATCGCCGAGAATGGCGCGATTATCCAGCTCGACGCCCGCTGGGAAGACAGCCCCGACTTCCCTCGCCTGCGCAATGGCGTTCCCCATGACGATATCCTCGCGGTAATTAATCGCCTGCGCGACGAGCACGGCTACAAGCTTTTCTGCTTCAGCGACGTGGATGAGAAAACCATTGCCGAATGGACCGGGTTCAGCCCGAAACTTGCCGCGATGGCGAAGCTGCTGGAGGCCTCGGAGACGGTCATCTGGCGCGACAGCGACGAAAACCTGGCGCGCTTTACCGCAAGCCTTGAGGCGCTTGGTCTGATGATGATTGAGGGCGGTCGTTTCTGGCATGTGCTGGACGCGCGCGGGGGCAAAGGCCAGGCGGTGAACTGGCTGAAGGAACAATACCGCAAGCGTGAAGGCAAACTGCGCACCACGCTTGGGCTGGGCGACGGGCCGGATGACGCCTCGCTGCTTGATAACGTCGATTTCGCGGTGGTGGTCAAAGGCTTAAGCCGCCAGGGCGTGACGCTAAAGCATGACGATCCGCAGCGGGTCTTTCGCACCAGCGAGAGCGGCCCGGCAGGCTTTCGCGAGGGGCTCGATCACTTTCTGGGTAAGGCCTAAGCCTTACCCTTCGTCGCACACCAGGTTGCGCCCGCGCTGTTTGGCCAGATAGAGGCGGTGATCGGCTATCGATTGCAGATGTTCAAAATCGTAATCGCCGTCGCGTCGCGCTTCACTCACGCCCACCGACACGCTGATGCGAATGGTGGTGTCCGGGCGCACCAGAATCTCCTGGCTGTTAATGCGCTGGCGTATGCGTTCCGCCACCTGTCGCGCGCCTTCAGCGGGCGTACCCGGCAGGATAATACAAAACTCCTCGCCCCCGACGCGTCCGGCGATATCCTCCGCGCGCAGCGAGCGGCTTAACATGCCTGCCGCCCACGTCAGCACCTTATCGCCCGCCTGATGGCCATAGCGGTCATTGATACTTTTAAAGTGATCGAGATCGAGCTGAATAACCGAGAACGGCTCATGCTGCGCGTCGCACGTTTTGGCGGCCTGACGCGCGCGCTCGAAGAACGCGCCGCGGTTGTACAGCCGGGTGAGCGTATCGTACCAGGCGCGCCACTTCAGCGAGCGCTGCATGGTAAGCATGTTGCGCACCATGCCCACGATCACCCGCCAGGAGATAAACAGCATGGCGGTAAAGAGCAGCCACAGCAGGCCGAGCACCATCGCCACCTTGCCGAATTTCCCCTCGGCGCTCTGGGAGACGGTGGTGACTTTCACCAGCACGCCGTCGAAATAGTCGAGCTTCGCCCAGGCGATAAAGCGGGTATCTATGCGCGCGTCGCCCTCGTTGCCAAGCTCCATCTGGCGCGCCAGTATCGCTTTATCCTGCGCCGTAAAGTGCAGCGCGGTGTCGCTGCCGGAAGCGGTCGTGGCGATCGGGCTGAGCTGGCGGTCGAACAACAGGATCTCGCCGCCGCCGTCATCGTCATTAAGCGCGTTTTTCAGAAAATCGCGCATCGCGCTGATGGGGAAATCCATCGCCAGCACGCCAAACCAGCGGTCGTTGTCATCCAGCGGAATACTTGCCGTGACGCGCTGGCCGGAGGGCATACTGAGATCGCGCCCGTGCAGCCAGCGCACGCCGCGCCCCGGATTGCGGCGCAGGGATTGATCGAGAAACCAGCGGCTGCTGACCTGCTGGTAATAGAGCTCAGGGATGCTGCCGTGACCGAAAAACGGCAGGTTGGTGAGATAAAATCCGGCGCGCGACACATAGAAGGTGCGAACTTCCGGGCGCTCGCTACGGGCATCGGCGATGCTCAGCATATGACCGAGCGCCAGCGTGGCGTTCAGCTCGTTGTCTAACAGCGCCTCGTCGCGCTCAAGAAGCGTACTTCGGGCGATAAACGCATCCGACACGCCCTGTATCTCCGGCGCCAGATCGCGCCCCGTGGGCAGCGTCCATTCACGTTGATAGCGGTGCTTCTTAAAGCCCGCCACCACGGCCTCGGTTTGCGGGCCCTCCAGCAGGTTGTGCATGGCATAGCGCATCCCGGCGCGATAAAACAGCAGCTTATCAACGCTGTATTGCAGGTTGCGATCCATCGCCGTGGCGATGCTGTCGAGCTGGTTACGCTGCGAAGAGATAAACGCGTCCTGGAGGATCACGCCCTCACGCCATGTCAGCAGCGTGGAGAAGATAAAAACGGCGCAAAAACAGAAGTTGACGACCCGTATGGGGTTTTTGGTCCGCCAGCGGCTGATGAGTATCTTGTCAGGCACGTCAGACTCCCTGTACTGATAAAGGCTCGACTCGTTGAGGTATCGTGAAGGTCAGGCGGCTCAGATAATACCAGGCGGCGCGGATATTAAAAGTGTGGCCGTTTTTTTACGGATTGTCGCCTGTTTAGTGAAAGGACGTCGTTGATCTGTTGCAGGATGAAGGGGAAAGAAAACGCCCGGCGCAGCGGCCGGGCGTTATTTCAACGACGCTCTTCGCGAGATTTCCTTTCGCCGGGCAGCAGTTCGTCTTCACGAAACGCTTCCCGTTGCACGCCGTAACCGTCATACCAGCGGCATTCCACCATGCCGCTTGAATAACCGGTCACGACCATGCGCTGACCGCTGTTTTTGCGCTGGACTTCATCGCTGACTAAAAAGACCATGACTGCCTCCTTTATCAGTGTGAAAACATCCAGAAGATAGTCAACGCGCGCGATTTTCGCCCGTCGCCCGGTAAGTTTCAGGAATATTCTCAGTGCGCCGGTTTGCCGCGCAGCCGTCCGATAAGCGAGACCACCGCGAGCACAATGGCGCCGATGATAAAACCGAGCACCAGATTCAGGACAGTGGGCATGATGGCCGCGCCAGCGCCGCCTAAGCCCTGCGCCCAGTGTTCAATGGCGTGATGCAGCGGGGCGACGCCATGCACCACAATGCCGCCGCCCACCAGAAACATCGCCACCGTGCCGAGGATCGAGAGCGCCTTCATCAACCACGGCGCCGTGACCAGCAGCCCTTTGCCGACGCCGCGCGCCAGCGCCGAGCGCTTATCCGCCAGCCAGTAGCCCATGTCGTCAAGCTTCACGATCACCCCGACGATGCCATACACGCCGAGCGTCACCAGAATGGCGATGCCGCCTAACACCAGCACCTGGTCTAACAGCGGGGCTTCGGCCACGATGCCAAGCGTGATGGCGACGATTTCCGCCGAAAGGATAAAGTCGGTGCGCACCGCGCCTTTTACTTTATCGCGCTCGTAGAGTTTCGGATCCTGCTTCGCTATCTCATTCAGACGCTGCTGCTTCTGCTCCGGCGTCTCTTTATGTTTGCGCGCGTGCAGACTGTGCATCACCTTTTCCACGCCTTCAAAGCACAGAAACGCGCCGCCGACCATCAGCAGCGGGGTAATCGCCCAGGGCGCGAAGGCGCTGATGATAAGCGCGAGCGGCACCAGAATCAGTTTATTGAGCAGCGAACCTTTCGCTACCGCCCAGACCACCGGCAGTTCGCGGTTGGCCCGCACCCCGGTCACCTGTTGAGCGTTAAGCGAGAGATCGTCGCCCAGCACCCCGGCGGTCTTTTTTGCCGCGAGTTTTCCCATCATTGAGATATCGTCCAGTAAGGTGGCGATATCATCCAGCAGCGTTAATAAACTACTTCCGGCCAAAATTTCATTCCTTCGTGTTGTGATTCTGGAGTGTTAAGTATGGAGCAAAAGCCGCCACCCCGAAACTACCACCTTCTGTCAACGCAAAATTAACCTAAGCGAAACAATTAAAACGCTCGCCTCGGCAATAATTTTAGCGTTCACTATAAGCGTTCTTTATTTTACGTCGTGAGGGAGTATGCGTTTCGGTCGAGTTCTACCATTGCTTGGCGCGCTGTTCGCGCTGTATATCATCTGGGGTTCCACCTATTTTGCGATTGCCATCGGCGTGAAAAGCTGGCCGCCCTTTATGATGGCGGGCGTGCGCTTTCTCTGCGCGGGCGTCCTGCTGCTGACGTATCTTCTGGCGACCGGCCACAAACTCCCGGCGCGGCGCCAGATGCTGAACGCGGCGCTGATTGGCGTTCTTCTGCTGGCCGTCGGCAACGGCTTTGTGACCGTTGCTGAACATCAGCATGTGCCGTCAGGCATCGCCGCCGTGATGGTCGCGACCGTCCCGCTCTTCTCGCTCATTTTCAGCCGTTTCTTCGGTATCCAGACCCGCAAGCTGGAGTGGCTGGGCGTGGCCATCGGCCTTGCGGGCATCGTGCTGTTAAACAGCGGCGGCAACCTCAACGGCAACCCGTGGGGCGCGCTGTTGATTCTGATTGGCTCGTTAAGCTGGGCGTTCGGCTCGGTCTACGGGTCGCGTATCGAACTGCCTAAAGGCATGATGGCGGGCGCGATTGAGATGCTGGCGGCGGGTCTGGTGCTGATGGCGGCGTCGCTGCTGACCGGCGAGCGGATGACCGTCATGCCCGACCTGTCCGGCTTCCTGGCGGTGGGCTATCTGGCGCTGTTCGGCTCGGTTATCGCCATCAACGCCTATATGTATCTTATCCGCAACGTCTCGCCTGCGGTCGCCACCAGCTACGCCTATGTGAACCCGGTCGTGGCGGTGCTGCTCGGCACCGGCTTTGGCGGCGAGAGCCTGTCGCAGATGGAGTGGATTGCGCTTGGCGTGATTATTGTGGCGGTACTGCTGGTGACGCTCGGTAAATATCTGCTGCCGGCCAAACCGGTCGTTGCGCCCTGTGACGTGCAGAAGTAAATCTTAACCGGCGGGCGGCGCTCGCCGCTCGCCGTCAAGGGCGTGAATGCCCTGGAGGTCTATTTCGGCATGCGCCCCGCCGCTACAAATCCACTCCTCCAGCCGTTCGGCGAGCGCCTCGTCAGAGAGCTTTTCGCGACCGCGCAACGCGCACTCCCAGACTAACAGCACCCGCCAGCCTTCGCTTAGCAGCGTCCCTGCATCGCGCTTATCGCGCGCCACGTTCTTGCCAATTTTATCGAGCCAGAAATCGGTGCGGGTGGCAGGCACTTTAAAAAGATAGCAGTGGTGATGATGCCAGAAACAGCCGTGGGTGAAGATGACGCAGCGGTAGTCGTCGAGCACGAAATCGGGGCGCCCGGCGAGTGCCGCGTCCTGCACGCGAAAGGTAAACCCAAGCTCCGTGAGCAGCGCGCCGAGCCGCTTTTCAATGGCGGTATCGCGCGTGGCGATGGCGCGCATATTTTTACTGCGAATGGCCTTGCTATGAACGTCCGCCATTGGTCTTCTCCACACGCAGCCGCACCGCCTGCGCGATGCGCGGGGCAAGCAGTCGCGCGACGGCGGCAAAAGCAGGCACCACCACCGAATTGCCGAACTGGCGATAGGCCTGGGTATCGGAAACCGGAATACGAAACGCGTGGCCCTGCGGCGCTTCGAAGCCCATCAGGCGCGCGCATTCACGCGGCGTCAGGCGTCGCGGGCGGCGCTGCTGGTTGGTCGTATCGTCAAAATCCTGCTCGCCCAGCGCTTTATCCCAGCCGCGGTCGATTAAGATTTCCGCGCCGTCTTTGTAATAGCGCGCCGAAAGGGTGCGCGCCACGCTGGCGGGGTTTTGCGGGTCCACCAGGCCGTAGCCGAAGCCATTGCCCTTCGCCTGATGCTTCTGGGCGTAGCGGTAGAGATATTTCCACAGCGTCGGCGTCAGCACGTAGCGCGCGTCGACGGTCGGGTCGAGCAGCTCGCCAAACGCCGGGCGTCGCGCCGGGTAGAACGCAGGCAGCGCGCGCAGCGTGAAGCCGTCGTGCAGGTTCAGATCGCGGCGAAAGCCTACCAGCACAATGCGCTCGCGGTGTTGCGGTAAAAAGTGTTTGCCGTCGATGATTTTCGGATCGTCCGGGCCCATTTCAGCGGCGTCCGCCACTTCATAGCCCAGCTCATCCAGCGTCTGCATGATGATGCGAAAGGTGTTGCCTTTATCGTGGCTTTTAAGGTTTTTGACGTTTTCCAGCACGAAAATCGCCGGCTGGCGCGCGGCGATAATACGTACCACGTCGAAAAACAGCGTGCCCTGGGTTTCGCAGGCAAAACCGTGCGCGCGGCCCAGCGCGTTTTTCTTCGACACGCCCGCCAGCGAAAACGGCTGGCACGGAAAGCCCGCCAGCAGAACATCATGCTGCGGAACAGACGCGCGAATATGTTCGGCGGCGGCCTCGTCGCTGACTTCCGGCCTGTGGCTTAGCGTAACGTCGCGGATATCTTCATTGAACTGGTGCAGTTGCGGATCGCAATACCAGTTGGCTTTATAGGTGCGTACCGCGTGTTTGTTCCACTCGCTGGTAAACACGCACTGGCCGCCGGCGGCTTCAAAACCGCTGCGGATACCGCCGATACCGGCGAAGAGATCGATAAAACGAAAGGCGTAATTCGGGTGGTGGCGCGGCGGCGTGGGGAGCAGCGCAAGAAGACGGCGATACTCTTCGGCGCCAAGGCGCGCGCCGCCTGCGATGAGCTGCTGGCGCTTAAGCCTGGCGCGGCTCCAGCGCCTCTCGCCCGCGTCATTTAAGATAGCCACCAGGGTTTTGGTGTCGTAAATCTCCAGCACTTTTTGCAGCAGCGCGTGCGCGCTCAGCGCAGGGGCGGCGTTGAGATCCGCGCCTGCCAGTACATCCTCAGTAACAGAGTGATTTTCGAGCATTACCTTCGCCATACAAAACCGATATAGGACAGAGTAACACACTTTCACGCGGGGCTGCGGTTAAGGCGTGACCTGAATAAAACGGCGCAGCACCTCTTCATCAAGCTGGCAGAAATCGCCTTTCAGCTCGGCGCAGAGCTTGGCCATATAATGCACGAGAAAATCGGCGTTATGGCGCGCCAGCGCCCTGCCCGCCTCGGTTTGCATGGTGGAAGGCAGCGTCAGCAGCTTTTTCTGGAAGTGATCGAGCGCCCAGGCGGTGTCGTCAAGCTCACGCTCTGACGCGAGCGGATCGTCACTGTCGAACAGCGCCCTCCCCAGCGCGCCGGAGACATAAAAGACGCGCGCAAGACCGATGGCGCCCAGCGACTCCAGCCGATCGGCGTCCTGCACGATTTTCGCCTCCAGCGTCGTGGGGGCAATCCCGGCGCTGAAGCTGTGCGCCCGCACCGCATGGGCCACGTCGTCATACGCGTCGCGAGGGAAATCGGGAAAGTGAGTGTCCAGAATGCGCAGCGTCTCCTGGGCGGCAAGCGTCGAAGCCAGATGGCGCTGCGGATGGTTTTTCGGAAGATTGACGATATCGTGGAAATAACAGGCGGTCAGCACCACCAGGCGGTTGGCTTCACTGCCGGCCATGATTTGCTGCGCCGTTTTCCAGACGCGGCGAAAATGGGCGACATCATGCGCTTTATCATCCTGATTCCAGCTTTGATGCAGCCAGGCTTCAAAACGCTGCTGCCAGTGGGTTAGCGACATAAAGGCTCCTTTGCGCGGGTCAACCCGGTTTATTTCTGTAATGCAGATCACAAAATTAGCACGCTTCCGGCGCTTTTGCGCGAGTCGGTTTTTTCGCGCGGCGCAGCGCTGCCGGGCCTTTCAGAGAGGTTTGCCGCCTGCGGCGTCGTTTATATATTCATTTAACAAATATTTCGCAGTGAAATATGGGCCATTATTCCTGCTATTAAATGCGCTCCACCAGTGGAGAATCCCTCATCTCAACGTCGAAAACAGACTTTTTCCGGCATTTTTTAACGGATTAAATACCGCTATATTTTCCGAAAATTGGTTACCCTGATAATAATTCACAGGGGAATTATAAGTTGGCGACAGACGAATTAAGAGAGTGTTTCACGGCGGCAGTTTGTCGTGCGCAAACGCCGCCCCTGCGGGCGATGCACTATTTTCCGGGGCAATTATGTTGCCATTCATCTTTTTTCCTCCCGGCTTGAATCATAGATATTCATAATAATTAAAAATATAAAATAGAGTATGTAAATAATTAAAATAAAAGACCGCCGCAAATAAGAAAATAATTTATGTTGCGATTTTTCAATCTGCTAATATGCCTGCCGCGGACAACACTCCGCCACGTCATTCATTGACACCATTCATTGATTCTATTTATGACGATAAGGAAATTAATAATGAAAAGAAAAGTACTGGCTCTTGTTGTACCGGCAATGTTATTTGCAGGCGCTACTCACGCAGCGGAAATTTATAATAAAGACGGCAATAAACTTGATCTGTTTGGTAAAGTTGACGCGCGCCATACGTTTTCCGATAACCCGGGCGACGACGGCGACGGCACCTATATGGAGTTTGGCTTTAAAGGCGAAACCCAGATCAGCACGGAACTGACCGGCTATGGCATGTGGAACTACAAAATCATGGCCAACAGCCCGGAGGACAGCAACACCTCTTATAACAAACTCGCTTTCGCCGGCCTGAAATATGGCGATTACGGCTCTTTCGATTATGGGCGTAACTACGGCGTGATTTATGACGTCGAAGCCTGGACCGATATGCTGCCGGTGTTCGGCGGCGACTCCTACACCTACAGCGACAACTATATGGTGGGTCGCGGCAACGGCATGGCGACGTACCGCAACACCGATTTCTTCGGCATGGTGGACGGGCTTAACTTCGCGCTGCAATACCAGGGCAATAACGAAGACGACGGCAACGGCAACGAAGGCACCGCGGGCGGCCACGGCATCCAGACCCAGAACGGCGACGGCTTCGGTCTGTCCACCACCTACGATTTCGGCATGGGCTTTAGCGCATCCGCCGCGTACTCCACCGCTGACCGTACGACCAAACAGGTTAATGCGGGCCGTGGCGACGCTATCGTCGCAGGCGGCGATCGCGCCGACGCCTGGGCGACCGGTCTGAAATATGACGCTAACGATATCTATCTCGCCGCCACCTATGCTGAAACCCGCAACATGACGCCGTATGGCGATGGCGACGGTATCGCCAACAAAACGCAGAACATTGAAATCGTGGCGCAGTATCAGTTCGATTTCGGTCTGCGCCCGTCGCTGGCGTACCTGCAGTCCCGCGGCAAAGATCTCTGGTATGCCGGGAAGTACCAGGACAACGATCTGGTTAAATACGCGGATGTCGGCGCCAGCTGGTATCTCAACAAAAATTTCCTGACCTATGTTGATTATAAAATCAACCTGCTGGATGAAGACGACGACTTCTACAAAGACAACGGCATCGCGACCGATGACATCGTCGGTATCGGCATGGTGTATCAGTTCTGACGCGTAACGCGCCTCCCTTTTCAGGCCCGCCGCGCGCGGGCCTTTTTATTTTTCACACTTCTTCGCGCGCGCCGTCACTCTCCCCTTTACCGGATGGCGGACGGGCGCTATAGTGTGCCAGGACTGTATATATATCCATACTGTGGAGTTTTCCATGTTTGTTGAACTGGTTTATGACAAACGCAATGTCGCAGGCTTGCCCGGCGCGCGTGAGATTATCCTGGCCGAGCTGACCCGCCGCGTACACCGCATCTTCCCGGATGCTGACGTGCGTGTTAAGCCGATGCAGGCAAACGGTCTGAATTCCGACGCCACTAAAAACGATCGCGAAAAGCTGAACCGGATGCTGGAAGAGATGTTCGACGAAGCCGATATGTGGCTGGTCAACGAATAAGCGACGCTAAAAAACCCGCCGGTGCGGGTTTTTTAGTCTCTGCGGGCCCTGCGGCGCAACGCCCGGCCTGCGCCTTTTCAGGCGCCTGATTACAGAATCGAGCGGTAGGTGCCGCCTTCCACGCGTACCGCCGCGCCGTTGGACGCCGCGCCCAGCGGGCTTGCCAACAACGCCACCATCGCGGCTATCTCATCCGCTTCAATCATGCGCGCCATCAGCGAGCTCGGACGATACGTTGCGAAGAAATTCGCCTCAATCTGCGCGTCGGTCATTCCCGGCCGCGGCGCGGTCTGCCGCAGATATTCCATAATGCCTTCCGAGCGGGTGGCTGAGGGCAGCACGCTGTTCACCGTCACGCCGGTGCCTTTGGTTAACTCCGCCATCCCGCGCGAGACGGCAAGCTGCGCCGATTTACTCATCCCGTAGTGCACCATATCCGGCGGCGTGAACGCGCCCACTTCGCTTGAGATAAAAATGACGCGGCCCTGGTTCTTCGCCAGCATCCGGGCATTACCGTTGAGCTCAATATCACCAACCGTAACGTGGATCTGACAGCCGAAGGGTACGATCTGGCGATCCGTCTGGGCACGCTCCCGGACAGCCGCCTGGTGGCGCGTAAGCTTGAAGAGGCGCCGCTGTGCCTGGTCGCCGCGCCATCCTACCTGCGTCAGCACGGCGAGCCGCACGCGTTAGCCGCGCTTGAAAATCATCGCTGCCTGCCGTTTATCATGCCGAGCAGCGGGCGCATCGCCCGGTGGAGTCTGTGCGAGGAGGGAAAACCGGTGGAGTGGACGCCGAAGGGGCAGATTCAGGTCTCGGACGACATTCTGGGCGTTATCTCGCTGGCCGTCAGCGGCGCGGGTATCTGTCAGACCTACGATTTTATCGCACGCCCGTTTATGGAAAACGGCCTGCTGACGGAGATCCTCCGCCAGACGCGCGGACGCACGCGCCCTTTTTCGCTCCTCTACGCCCCGCATAAAAGCCTGTCATCCGCCTGTGAAGCGTTCATCCGCTTTATGCAGCAGGCGACGGGCTAACAGACGGATTACGGCAGTCGCACCGCGCGGTTACGGCCGGTGCTCTTGGCCTGATACAGCGCCTCGTCCGCCCCTTTGATAAGCTCGGTCAGACATGCCATCCTACCGTCTGACGTCATGCTGTAACAGCCGGCGCTGATGGTCACCACGCCTTCAGGGAGTTCGGTATCCGGGTGCGGCAGCGCCTGCTCCCTGACCATTCGCACCACCTTTTCCGCCACATGAAGCGCGTCATCGGAGGGAGTCTCAGAGAGAATAATCGCGAACTCTTCGCCCCCGTAGCGCGCCACCAGATCGCCGTGGTTAAAAGAGGCCTGTTGCAGCACGCCGCCGATGCGGCGCAGACAGGCGTCACCGGCCACATGCCCGCGGTTGTCGTTGTAGCGTTTGAAAAAGTCGACATCGATAAGAATGAGCGAAACAGGCTGTCCGGTCACGGCCGAGTCCGCCAGCGCCTGCTCAAGGAAGGCGTCAAAACGACGCCGGTTGGCAAGCCCCGTCAGGCCATCAATCATCGCCATCGAATGCAGCGTCTGGTTGATTTTGACCAGTTCATCACGCAGCGTCGCCAGCTCATTGCGGTCGCGGATATTGACCCTTACCTGCCTGAACAGCACGATGCCCATCAGGATAATGGCGGTCAGCAGCGCGCCGTTGATTAACAAGTCCGGAATACTGTTTTTAAGCCAGGTCGCGCGCAGATTGTCTTTGTCATACCCCGCCACCACGACAATCGGGTAACGCGTCGAGCGCGCGAAACCGTAAATCCTGACGACCTGATCGAGCGCCGACAGCCAGGTGGCGCTCCCCTGGCGCGAGCGCAACAATACCTGCGTAAAGAGCGGGCTGGCGGAGAGATCTTTGTTCAGCACGCTTTCGTCAAACGGGCGAATATACAGCGGTTTGCCATCGACCAGCAGCAGCGCCAGGATGTCGTTATTCGTCAGTTCAAAGTAGCTGTAAAACTGGCGAAAATAGTCCATTTTCACCGTGGCCATCACGACGCCCGCGAAGCCGCCAGTGATGTCATTGAGGCGTAGCGAAACCGGGATCACCAGCTGGCCGCTGATTTTACTGCGCACGACATGCCCGATATGTATGCCCATCCAGCCATGATCTTTGTGGTAGAGAAAGTCATCGCTCTCCGCGATGTTTTCCTCATCGGACACCTGCGCGAACGAACTGTTGCGCCGCGCGCCGCGCGCATCGTAAATAAACAGCCCGTCAAGCTGCGGCAGGCGCTGTTCCAGCTCGGCAAGCGACGCGTTAAGCTCCTGATCGGGAAGATAGCCATAGGCGAGATTGCGACGGATCTCCTGTAGGGTCAGCTCCGTCTGCAGAAAAGTATCGTCCGCCTGGCGCACCTGGGAGAGCGAGAGGTTAATCGCCTTGCTCTCCGCCTCTTCAACGGTGCGCTCCCAGGAGAGATACTGCGTTACCGCATTGGCCGCGATGCTCCCCGCCAGCAGAATAAACAGAAAGAAGGCCAGGCTGCGGCCCAGCGGCGTATCCAGCGCCAGCATACGGATAAACTGTTTTTTCTCAGGCACGACGGCCACCTCCTGCGTATCCTGCCCGCG
This sequence comes from Cronobacter universalis NCTC 9529, assembly GCF_001277175.1. Classification (NCBI taxonomy): domain Bacteria; kingdom Pseudomonadati; phylum Pseudomonadota; class Gammaproteobacteria; order Enterobacterales; family Enterobacteriaceae; genus Cronobacter; species Cronobacter universalis. Next base: position 2,712,728 of record NZ_CP012257.1, read on the forward strand.
TTGCATTACTTTTACTGAAGTTTATCGGAAATCCTGTCAGGCCCGTTTTTAGCCCGCTTTGACGGCTCCCCGACGACAATCCTGAGAATTCCGCGAGTTAACATCAGCATGCATCAGATAAGAATAGACCCGATCGCGCCGCTGACAGCATTTTTCTGAAGACGAGGGCAGGAACCGTTAAGCAGGCTGTTGTTTAACGGGCGCGCATTTTTACGCAAAAAAACCGCCCGGCGGCGGATGAACGCAAGCGTGAATTAATACCAGCTTACTGCTGTTTTACTGGAATAATGATTCTCTTCCAGAATATTACCATCGCGAAATTTTTTCGTGGTGGCGGTGCATTCCTGCGGGATTTTCCGATCGCCATAGAGACAGGTACTTTCGCCATAAACGGTATATACCTCACCAAATACCGTTTTCATTTTAAAATCGAGCGGCTTATTGTTGAGATCGGAATACGTCACGTCTGAATAGGTGGCGACCTTACCATTCAGGTAATACTGACTTCCGGCAAAGCTGTCGTCGGCAATATAGCGGTAGGCAGAGAGTTTTTCTCCGTTAGCCATTGTCTGTTCAATCAGGCCCGCGTTATTAAGCTTAAACGTTTTAACGCCGTATTTGTCCGTCATGCTGACCAGATTGCACTGGTTATCGAAGACATAGCTCACCGGGCTGTTATCAAACGTTCCTGTCAGATTATTTCCCTGTCGTTTCAACACGATATTGCCATAAGCCCTGTCGCCGCTGCGCTCGAATTGCTCAATACAACCCTGCGGGGACAGCGTTAGCGTAACGTTGAAATTTTCCGTTTCACTGCGCACAGTGGTTGTCAGCGTTTTAACGTGTCCTCGAACCGGGTTAAAATCGTACATCACGGAGAAATTATATAATGAGGGAATATATTTTTCGGCGGCCAGCGCATGACATGCCAGGAGACTTGTCATCAGCGCCAGTACTTTTTTGATAAGTGCCATCTTAATTACCTTCCCTGTCCTGAAAAGCCAAAAATAACAGAATAGCCTTATCAGGTCGACCTTATGGACAGCCCGTCCCGTTGAACGGCAAATACTCAGTAAGCACGCCAGGGCACACGGCATTATGCAAAGAAAGGTAAAAAGGACGCAGGCGAGACGCGAACATGGGCACAATGCATGGCGCGATTAATCTCAATCTTTTCTCAACGGGATTTTTATCACTGAAAAACGAGGCGGTAAGTGCTTGAATAGTGGCGGAGAGAGGGGGATTTGAACCCCCGGTAGAGTTGCCCCTACTCCGGTTTTCGAGACCGGTCCGTTCAGCCGCTCCGGCATCTCTCCGTACTTGAGGTTGCCATGATGCCAGGATCTTTGGCATTTTAACAGTCCCTGCCTCTTCGATTTTGTTCAAGTGACGAGTTTGCGAGCAATAAGATGATTAAGTGGCCCTGGAAAGCAAATGAAACCGCCGAGCTGACGCCCCTTCCCTGGGAAGCGGCGCTCGCTATTCCGTTACTGGCGGGCCTGAGCGACGAACAGCAGCAAAAGCTGGTGCGCCTGGGCGAGCGTTTTTTACAGCAAAAACGGCTGGTCCCGTTACAGGGCTTTGAGCTGGATGAACTAAAAAGCGCCCGTATCGCCCTGCTCTTCTGCCTGCCGGTGCTGGAGCTCGGTTTCGAGTGGCTCGACGGCTTTCATGAAGTGCTGATTTACCCCGCGCCGTTCGTGGTGGATGACGAATGGGAAGACGATATCGGGCTGGTGCATAACCAGCGCGTGGTGCAGTCCGGCCAGAGCTGGCAGCAGGGGCCGATTATCCTCAACTGGCTCGATATTCAGGATTCGTTCGACGCCTCCGGCTTTAATCTCATCATTCATGAAGTGGCCCATAAGCTCGATATGCGTAACGGCGATCGCGCAAGCGGCATCCCGCTTATCGCGCTGCGCGAAGTGGCAGGCTGGGAGCACGACCTGCACGCGGCGATGGAAAATATTCAGGATGAGATAGATCTGGTGGGCGAAAGCGCCGCCAGCATTGACGCCTACGCCGCCACCGATCCGGCGGAGTGCTTCGCTGTGCTCTCCGAATATTTTTTCAGCGCGCCGGAGCTTTTCGCGCCGCGCTTCCCGTTGCTGTGGCAGCGCTTTTGTCACTTTTACGGTCAGGATCCTCTGCTGCGCCTGCGCCAGCGTGAGACATCCGCCCTTTCCGACGGCGGTCGGGTACATTAAAAGCGAAAACTGGCGCAGAATTAAGCGATTGAATACATAGCGTAATTTTTTGCGTTGACACCGATACGGGGCATGATTATCATGCGCCCCGTTCACACGATTCCTCTGTAGTTCAGTCGGTAGAACGGCGGACTGTTAATCCGTATGTCACTGGTTCGAGTCCAGTCAGAGGAGCCACATTTAAAAAAGCCCGCTTTTTAGCGGGCTTTTTGCTTTTCTGCCTGAGCGTCTTATCGCCATTCTCACCGCATAATCCTCTGTTCATACCGCCTCCCTGAGTTAAATGGTCCTTTAACGTTCGTCACGGCGCAAAACGGTTTTCACCCGGCGGCTGGCGCTGTAGTCTCAGTAACGGCTTTTTTTGGCTGCGTACGATGTGAGTAACCTTCAATCTGCTTTGATAACAATAACAATACAGAATGTTGACGAATGGACAGGACAACGATGGATTCCACAATCACAACTCCCCGCCCTGATGAGGCGCTCCCTGCCTGCAACCGCGCGCGCCGCGCTGCCTGGGGCAGCTTTGCCGGCGCGGTCGTAGACTGGTTTGATTTCTTACTCTATGGCATTACCGCGGCGCTGGTGTTTAACACCGAGTTTTTCCCGCAGATCTCACCGGCCATGGGCACGCTTGCCGCCTTCGCCACCTTCGGCGTCGGTTTTTTATTCCGCCCGCTCGGCGGGATTGTCTTCGGGCACTTTGGCGATCGCCTGGGCCGCAAGCGGATGCTGATGATGACCGTCTGGATGATGGGCATCGCCACCGCCTGCATCGGTATTTTGCCGTCGTTCGCCACCATTGGCTGGTGGGCGCCGGTATTGCTGGTGACGCTGCGCGCCATTCAGGGGTTCGCCGTGGGCGGCGAATGGGGCGGCGCGGCGCTGCTTGCGGTAGAGAGTGCGCCCGCCGGGAAAAAAGCGTTTTACAGTAGCGGCGTTCAGGTGGGGTATGGCGTAGGCCTGCTGCTCGCCACCGGGCTGGTGTCGATCATCAGCTACCTGACCACCGACGAGCAGTTCCTGAGCTGGGGCTGGCGTCTGCCGTTTTTGTTCAGCATTGTGCTGGTGCTGGGCGCGCTGTGGGTGCGCAACGGCATGGCAGAGTCCGCGGAATTCGAGCGCGCGCAGGCAGCAAAGCCCGCGCAGGCGAAAAAGCGGCCGCCGGTCTTTGAGGCGCTGATACGCCACCCCGGCGCGTTTCTGAAAATCATCGCCCTGCGCCTGTGCGAACTGCTGACGATGTATATCGTCACCGCGTTTGCGCTTAGCTACTCCACGCAGAATCTGGGCCTGCCGCGCGAGCTGTTTCTTAATATTGGCCTGCTGGTGGGGGGCGTGAGCTGCCTGACCATTCCGCTGTTCGCCTGGATGGCCGATCGTTACGGACGGCGCCGCATTTATATCACCGGCGCGCTGCTCGGCGCGCTGAGCGCCTTTCCCTTCTTTATGGCGCTGGAAGCCCGTTCGATTGTCGGGGTGGTGATTTTCTCGCTGATGCTCGCGAACATCGCGCACGATATGGTGGTCTGCGTGCAGCAGCCGATGTTTACTGAGATGTTCGGCGCGGGTTACCGCTACAGCGGCGCGGGCGTGGGGTATCAGGTGGCGAGCGTAGTGGGCGGCGGCTTTACGCCGTTTATCGCCGCCGCCCTGCTGACCTTCTCCGGCGGCGCATGGCATACGGTGGCGATTTACCTGATGGCGGGCTGTCTGCTGTCGGCGCTGACCGCGCTCTTTATTAAAACGCCGCAGCAGCATTAAACATTTACCCCCGCCAGCCCCGCGCTGGCGGGGCGCCAGTCGCTAAATCTGATAATCGATCACCACTTCACCGGCAGGCTCCAGCGCCTGCTGTTTGATCTCCTCAACCGACAACCCGGCATTGCACAGCTCGATAAAGCGCCAGACATAGTTGCGCTGAAGCTGCCCGCGTTTCAGGCCCAGCCAGACGGTGTTCGCGTCGAACAGATGCTTTGTGTCGAGCCTCGTGAGCAGACTCTCTTCATGGGGTTCGCTCGCCTGCTCCGCCACCAGCCCGATGCCGAGCCCCAGCTCGACATACGTTTTGATAACGTCGGAGTCCTGCGCGCTCAGGACGATATCCGGCGTCAGCCCTTTGCGGCTGAAGGCTTCGTCAATACGCGAACGGCCCGTAATGCCCTGCCGGTAAGTAATGAGCGGCCAGCGGCTGATCTCTTCAAGCGTCAGCGGGCTGGCCTGCGTGAGCGGGTGATCCTTCGGCACCAGCAGGCTGTGATGCCAGCGAAACCACGGATAAGCGACCAGCGCCGGATCGGCGCTTAAGCGTTCGCTGGCGATACCAATATCCGCCGTGCCGCTTTGCAACAGCGATTCTATCTCCTGCGGCGTGCCCTGAATCAGCTCAAGGCGCACCTCGGGGAAGAGTGAACGAAAGGTTTTGATCACCGACGGCAGGCTGTAGCGGGCCTGGGTGTGCGTCGTGGCGATAGTCAGCACGCCGCTGGCGTCGTTGGTAAAAAGATCGGCTAATCGGCGGACATTACTGGCCTCGTTAAGAATGCGCTCGGCAATCACCAGCAGCGCTTTGCCAGGCTCCGTCATGCCCAGCAGCCGTTTGCCGCGGCGAATGAAAATCTCAATCCCGAGTTCTTCTTCGAGTTCGCGAATATGGCGGCTGACGCCGGACTGCGAGGTATAAAGCATATTGGCCACTTCGGTGAGATTAAAATCCCGCCTCGCAGCCTCACGAATAATTTTTAGTTGCTGGAAATTCACGGCGCCCCCGGGAGCGATTCAACATGACGCTATTGTTAAAGTCCCCCGGCGGGCATCACAAATAATAAAAAGCTGTCTGTTATTCCTTTGGGGAATATCTGTCAGCCTACCAGCATCAGCTCGCGGTTTTCCAGCGCCGGACGCGCGACCAGCGAGAGCAGAATATCTTTCACGGCCTGCGCCTGCGGCGTTAACGGCGCGCGGGAGGAGACATTGAGCGAGAGCGGCAGCGTCATCGACGGGCTGGTAATACGCGCGAGCCAGCCGTTGGTAGAGCCCGCAAGCGATCGCGCGGCGGATTCCGGCAGCACCGTTACGCCCATGCCGCTGGCAATCGCGGCGCTCAGCGTGGATACCGATTCGATTTCCCCGATGATTTTCGCGGTCAGACGGCGCAGCGAGAAAGCCTCATCGACGCGCTTGCGTACGGCGCTATAGTCGCGCGGCAGGAAGAGATTCATCTGCGCGACGCTCGCCAGATCCACGCTCTGCCCAGGGCAATCACGCGTACCAACGAGGAACAGATCTTCTTTAATCAGCGGCTGGCTGGTGAGCCCGGCCACCGGCGCGCGATCATACAGCACCGCCATGTCGAGCTGGCCGCTCAGCAGTTTGTCGTTGAGCGTCGCACCGCTGTCTTCATGCAGATACACCAGCACATCAGGGAGTTCGGCGCGCACGGCCTGCAGCAGCGGCATGGTCACCGAGGAGGCGGCCGTACCAGGCGCGAGGCCGATAGAGACCTGGCCCTGCAGCGTCTGGCCGACATTGTTGACGGCGAGCTGCGCCTGTTCGCACTGGCGCAAAATGGTGCGGGCATGCGCATAAAGGATTTTCCCGGCTTCCGTTGGCGTGACGCCCCGTTTGGTGCGGATCAACAACTGCTGATCCATCTCACCTTCGAGCGTCGCGACCTGCTGGCTTAACGCGGGCTGCGCAATATGCAGCACTTCCGCCGCCTGCGTCAGGCTACCGATATCGACGATTTTCACGAAGTATTTCAGTCGTCTTAAGTTCATTTTGCCTCCTGTACGGAATGCCAGAGCCAATGCCGGCAATGATGTCGTAACAGGTTTTGCAAGATGCTTGCCAGTTTTTAAAAAGATGGCATGGCTTATATAAGCGCTTAAATTATAAGAGAAAGCGATAACTTATCGCTTCTGGCGGTTGAAACACTGTTTTGCTTATGCCCCATTAGAGGTACTTTCGCACCAGAATGGTGCACACGCAGACGGCGCGTGCAATTTGACGGTTTTCTCAGCAAACGAATTTTCTGGTGCGTTCAGGGCTTTACAACGCCAGGCGACCCCGGTACTATGCGCCCCGTTCACACGATTCCTCTGTAGTTCAGTCGGTAGAACGGCGGACTGTTAATCCGTATGTCACTGGTTCGAGTCCAGTCAGAGGAGCCAGATTTAAAAAAGCCCGCTTTTTAGCGGGCTTTTTGCTTTTCTGCGGTGCGTTAATCGCGCCATCCCATTGCCGGGGCGATGTGCCGCAGCACTGACTCAATCACATGCACGTTGTACTCCACGCCCAGCTGATTCGGCACCGTCAGCAGCAGGGTATCCGCTTCGGCAATCGCTTCGTCCTGCTTGAGCTGCTCAATGAGCTTCTCCGGTTCAGCCGCATAGCTGCGCCCGAAAATGGCGCGCGTTTTCTCATCCAGAAAACCGACCTTATCGCTGTCGTCACGGCTGTTGCCAAACCAGGCGCGATCCCGGCTGTCCATGAGCGGAAAAATGCTGCGGCTCACCGACACACGGGGCGTGCGCGTATGCCCGGCCTCTGCCCAGGCGGCGCGGTAGGCGCGGATCTGCTGCGCCTGCTGAATGTGGAACGGCTCGCCGGTTTCATCATCCTTCAGGGTCGAGCTTTGCAGGTTCATACCTAGCTTCGCCGCCCAGACCGCGGTGGCATTGGAGCCTGCGCCCCACCAGATGCGCTCGCGCAGTCCTTCAGACCAGGGTTCGAGTCTCAGAAGGCCTGGCGGATTAGCGAACATCGGCTGCGGATTGGGTTTGGCGAAGCCTTCCCCGCGCAGCACTTCCAGCAGCGTCTCGGTATGACGGCGCGCCATATCGGATTCGTTTTCACCGGCGGCAGGCTCATAGCCAAAATAGCGCCAGCCATCGATCACCTGTTCCGGCGATCCGCGGCTGATACCCAGTTGCAGACGCCCGCCGGCGATAAGATCCGCAGCGCCGGCGCTTTCCGCCATATAGAGCGGGTTCTCATAGCGCATATCGATAACGCCGGTGCCTATCTCAATGTTGCGTGTTCTGGCCCCGATGGCGGCCAGCAGCGGAAATGGCGAAGCGAGCTGACGGGCGAAGTGGTGCACGCGGAAATACGCACCATCCGCACCCAGCTCTTCGGCCGCGACGGCCAGATCGATGGATTGCAGCAGCGCATCCGCGGCGGTTCGCGTGGCGGACTGCGGCGATGGCGTCCAGTGACCAAATGATAAAAAGCCTATTTTTTTCATGCTCATCCCGTTTCAGGGCGGGCGTCGCTGCGTTAACCGCGCCATGCCCGCCGCGTTGTCTGGTTCAGATACCCTACTCTGTGCCGATAACGGGAAAGAATAAATGCCCTTTGTTTAACATAATGGTTCAAATTTATTGACGAATAGGCGTCGGCGCGGGGCGTCTGGCGGGTATCGCCCTGGTCCGCGCCGGCGGACGATAAAAGTCTTCTTAACCGGCAACCGGCCAGCTTACCGGCGGCGCGCAATTCACCAGCGGCCTGGCGAACAGATAGCCCTGGAAGTATTTGATGCCCGCCGCTTCCAGCCAGCACCACTCCTCCACTTTCTCCACGCCTTCGGCCACCACCGTTATCTCAAGCTCGGCGCAGCACCGCACGATGCCGTGCACGATAGCCTGTTTCGGGCCATGAAGATGAATATCAGCGACAATGCAGCGGTCGATTTTGATGCGGCCTGGCTGAAAGCGAGTCAGTAATGACAGCCCGGCAAACCCGGCGCCAAAGTCGTCTATTGCAAGGTGGATACCTGCGGCACGCAGCTGACGAATGACGTGCTCAAACTCATCAAAGCGCGAGATAAACTCGCTCTCGGTGACCTCGACAATCACCTGCTGCGGCATCAGTCCCTGGCGCGCGATCTGCGCCAGCAGGATCTTCACCGCGTCCGGCGTCTGCACCAGCGATCCAGGCAGCAGGTTAACCGAGATCATCTGGCTGCCGATATTCACCGCTTTCGCCAGCGCAAAGGCGTTTTCTTTGGAATGGAGATCGAGGTCATACAGCGCTTTGCTGGACATCGACGCAAACAACGCGGCGGGCGAGCCGCCTTCAGGCGAGCGGATCAGCGCCTCATACGCTTTAATTTTGCAGGTCTGCGGCTCCACAATCGGCTGCAGGGCAAACTGGCAGGCGATATTCGCTACGGCAGGTACTAAGGCGGGCGGCGGTGGTGGCGACGCAGCATCGACCCGCCAGGCCTGCGGATTAAACTGGCGGGAGATCTGCTGGCTATTCTGGCGACGCAAAAAGGAACGAATAAATTGATATACCCGCCCTTCGCGGGCAAGATTGAACGGCACCACGCTGGATTTCACCACTGCCTTAAGCACCGCATGCGCTTTGACGCTGCGCAGATCGAACAGCGCCATGCCGACATTCTCAAAATGCCGACGCGGGGCGTAGTCGCGCATCAGTTCAACAACGAAATCGTGCCGCGCGTCCTGGCTGATGCGTTCAAACAGTGTCTCAACCGAACGCAGCGGTCCTTCCAGCACCTGTAAAAACTGATGACCATCAAACACCAGAATGCCGCTGACCTGCATTTGCGCATTACGCGTTTGCGCCTGCTTCACAATCGCCTGCAGGCTCGCCAGGTCCATTTCACCTCTCAACCGGCTGCGGTAAATCAGGGTAGATAGCATCGTTTTCCTGCATGTTCATGTCATATAAAGAAGTAGTATACCCCGTCGCCTTTCATCGCAAGTCGCGAAAATGACCACAAAAAATTGTTCACCAGGAGCAATAGCGCCTTTAATGAGTAAAAACAGATGCATAGCCGGTGAAAATATTCATTCATGTAATGAATGCCTTAAGGATGATCGGATGCGGGAGAATCAGCATGCAGAAAGGGCGTATTCAGCATAATGTAATCAAATGAACAATTTACAGATTAATGCCATTGCGCCATTCCTTTAAGTTTCATAAACCTGTGACATATTATGAGACATAGCCCATCGCCCCACTGTGCCATGTGGGATCAGGAGACCAGATGAATACGACGGCAACACCTCTGACGCCCGATGAGGCGCTCGACACACTGGAAGCGTTGTATGATGACGCGGTCAACGCGCTGCGCGATGCGATTGCAGCTTATATTAACGAAGGACGCCTGCCGGATGAGGCGCAGCGCGCGCAGGGATTATTTGTGTATCCGCAGTTGCGGGTATGCTGGGACGGCGACGGAAGCAAAGCGCAGAAGACGCGGGCTTACGGGCGTTTCACCCATCCGGGTTGTTACACCACGACCATCACGCGCCCCGGACTGTTTCGCAGTTACCTGCGCGAACAGTTGATCCTGCTGTATGAAGATTACGGCGCGACGATTGAAGTGGGCCCGTCGCAGCATGAGATCCCCTACCCGTATGTGATTGACGGCTCGGCGCTGACGCTGGACCGCTCGATGAGCGCCGGTCTGACCCGCCATTTCCCGACCACCGAGCTGGCGCAGATTGGCGATGAGACCGCCGACGGGATTTTCCACCCGACCGAATTCTACCCGCTGTCGCACTTTGACGCCCGCCGCGTCGATTTCTCGCTGGCGCGCCTGCGCCACTACACCGGCACGCCGGTCGAGCATTTCCAGCCCTTCGTGCTCTTTACCAACTACACGCGCTACGTCGATGAGTTTGTGCGCTGGGGATGCAGCCAGATCCTCGATCCGGACAGCCCGTATGTGGCGCTTTCCTGCGCGGGCGGCACCTGGATCACGGCGGATACCGAAGCGCCGGAGGCGGCGATTTCCGATCTCGCCTGGAAAAAACACCAGATGCCCGCCTGGCATTTAATTACCGCCGATGGCCAGGGCATTACGCTGGTGAATATCGGCGTGGGGCCGTCGAACGCCAAAACCATTTGCGACCATCTGGCGGTGCTGCGCCCGGATGTCTGGCTGATGATAGGCCACTGCGGCGGCCTGCGCGAAAGCCAGTCGATTGGCGACTATGTGCTGGCGCACGCCTATCTGCGTGACGATCACGTACTGGACGCGGTGCTGCCACCGGATATTCCTGTGCCGAGCATCGCCGAAGTGCAGCGCGCGCTCTATGACGCCACCAAGCTTGTGAGCAATATGCCGGGCGAGGAAGTGAAACAGCGGCTGCGCACCGGCACCGTGGTAACGACGGACGACCGCAACTGGGAGCTGCGCTACTCCGCCTCGGCGCTGCGCTTTAATCTGAGCCGCGCGGTGGCTATCGATATGGAAAGCGCGACTATCGCCGCACAGGGTTATCGCTTCCGCGTACCGTACGGCACGCTGCTGTGCGTCTCCGATAAACCGCTGCATGGCGAAATCAAGCTGCCGGGCCAGGCGAACCGCTTCTATGAGGGCGCGATTTCCGAACACCTGCAGATCGGCATTCGCGCTATCGATTTGCTGCGCGCCGAAGGCGAACGCCTGCACTCGCGCAAACTGCGTACCTTTAACGAGCCGCCATTCCGCTGATATCAGCGCAACCCCGGCGTGGCGCTGGCTGCGCCGGGGTTTGCGGAATTATTCAGCAAACGGTTCAGCATTTTACATTCAGGCTTTGACAACCCGGAACGCTGCCGTTACTATGCGCCCCGTTATCGCAATTCCTCTGTAGTTCAGTCGGTAGAACGGCGGACTGTTAATCCGTATGTCACTGGTTCGAGTCCAGTCAGAGGAGCCAGATTTTAATCCTGTGATGTGTTAGTCAATCCCGGGATGTTATAAAACAAATTAACCCGGCGCTTCTGCTAAAGATCGCCGGGTTTTTTGTATCGTAAATTTACCTACTCGCCTCACGGCTCGCGGGATGTCTCTGCTTCGGCTTTATCCAGCAGGGCGCTGGCTTCGTCAAAGCGGGCAAACCAGGCCATGGACGACGCTTTTTCAAACTGTAAGTTTTCATAGCCTGAAAAAAAGTGCAGGCCATTATGCCCGTCATACCGCACCGGGCGAATAATCTGGTTTACCTTAATCAGGAGTGGCGATAATCCTTCCGTTTTCATGTCACCCAACGGCGGAGGAAGCTCTCCGGCCTTAAGGATCACACCGTTGCTGTAGGGCAACAGCGTAATTTCCGGCGTTTTAATCAGGCGATGCGTTAGCTGTTCTGTAGCGCCCAGCTTTTCCAGCCACGGGGTACCAAGAATGGTGTACCAGCAGGCGCCTTTCAGCCCTTCAACGGCTTCGCCGCCTTCAAGCGTTCCGAGAGAATCCACCATTACGCCGGAAAAACGCTGCGCCATGGCGTACTCATAGGGGAACATTCTTTCACGCGAATAAGGAAGAATAAAGGACAACCCGGCATAGCCGCTTTCCACGGCAAAGGTGTTACACAGCCACAGGAGCCAGCCTTCATATTGTGCTTTACCGTCAGGCTCTTTCAGCAGTGAGAGCGGAAACGTTAATTTTATGACTGAACGATCATTATCGTTATGAAATACTCGCTCACCTACAATGAGAATATTGTAATCGGGCGCTAAATAAGACTCACTGGCGCTACTTAATGTCCAGTCGAAAATTTCTTCAGGTGTAGAGTCAAGTATTGCTTGTTTTTGCCTTACGTAGTTTTTCTCAGTAATTGCGGTCCACCTTTTACCCGGTAATGTTTTTTTCAGATATGGCTAAAATTCCGTATAAAAACGATCGACACACTCCACCATCCTGCGGCGCACGTCCGGCGTATGCCCGTCCTTAAAAAATACCGTAATAATCAGACCAACATTAACTGCCGGGCTGCCGTCTTTATATTTCACTGACGCTTCCGGCAGCCACTTCTCAGGGTAGTTCAGCTCAAAATCCCGTAATACCATACCTGCTCCTTTTAACCGGCACCCAGCGCCGCTGCGCCCCGGGTGCCGTGGCGGCAAAAAACGTCCTCTGTATTTGGCCAAGGGCGCTATCCACTAATCAGTCATCTTCAGGTAAAGCATAAACACTCCCTTTGTCGTCCCGCTTCAGCAATGTCCAGCAGGCCCGGTGTGGCTTACCGTATTTATCCTTATAAAGCGGCATCTTCTGTCCTTCTCGCGTCTGGATATACTCCGTCCTGCCGTTAACAATCGCCGCCCATTGCCCTGCATAAGGAGCTATATCGTCAGTCCAGCACTGAATACACACGGGCTCGCGGGATGTCTCTGCTTCGGCTTTATCCAGCAGGGCGCTGGCTTCGTCAAAGCGCCGGTACCAGGCCATGGTAGAGTCTTTGTCGAACTGAAGCCCTTCATACTCGGAATAGAAATGAAGGGAGCGCGATTCATTAAACCGCACTGGCTTAATAAGCTGATTAACCTTAACCAGTAATGACGGCAACCCTTCCGTTTTCATATCACCCAACGGTGGAGGAAGCTCTCCGGCCTTAAGGATCACACCGTTGCTGTAGGGCAGCAGCGTAATTTCCGGCGTTTTGATCAGGCGATGCGTTAACTGTTCTGCACCGCCCAGCTTTTCCAGCCACGGGGTACCAAGAATGGTGTACCAGCAGGCGCCTTTTAAACTATTCACTGCAACTCTGCCTTCAAGCGTACCAATAGAATCCACCATCACACCAGAAAAACGCTGCGCCAGGGCGTACTCATACGGGAACATCCGTTCGAATGCGTAAGGAAGAACAAAGGACAGCCCCGCATAGCCGCTTTCCACGGCAAAGGTGTTACACAGCCACAGCAGCCAGCCTTCATATCGCGCTTTACCGTCAGGCTCTTTCAGCAGCGAGAGCGGAAATGTCAGTTTAATAACGGAGCGATCAGTATCTTTATGGAAGATACGTTTGCCCATAATAAGAATGTCGTAATCGGGTGCTAAAAAGTCTTTCTCTGCGCTGCCCATATACCAGGAAAAGATCTCTTCAGGTGTTGAATCGATAATCTCCTGCCGCTTTCTGGCGTAATTTTTCTCCGTAATTCCAACCCAGTTTTGGGTGAGATGCTTTTTCAGATATGGCTTAAATTCCGTATAAAAGCGATCGACACACTCCACCATCCTGCGGCGCACTTCCGGCGTATGCCCGTCCTTAAAAAATACCGTGATAATCAGACCAAGATTAACTGCCGGGCTGCCGTCTTTATATTTCACTGACGCTTCCGGCAGCCACTTCTCAAGGTAGTTCAGCTCAAAATCCCGTAATACCATACCTGCTCCTTTTAACTGGCACCCAGCGCCGCTGCGCCTGCACCACCACCGAGAATTGTTACAAGGGTTTCCCAGGCGGTTATCGCCAGACGAATAATCAGTAGAAATGCGCTAATAATGGCCTCCGGGATACCCAGCGTCACTACCAGCGCGCCGACGCCAACAGCCACCAGGATAACGCCCACCGTTTTCGCTACATTCGTTAAAATCTGTACCCAGTCCACCTCCTTTAGCATGTCCAGCGTCATATCCGTGGCGTATTGGATTTCCGCCCATGCAGCTTTAATCCGGGTGTTGCTCCAGGATTTCACCGCCTTACCGGTTTTACTGGCCCATATCCAGACTTCACTTCCCTGCCGGTAGATCCACTCCCCGCTGTCGTTAAGCCAGCCTGCCGTCGAGTTCAGGAGCTGTTGCGTCTCTTTTGATAGTGAGTTCCAGCCTTCAGCGACGCCACGAACCGCGCCCTCGCTAAGACTGGCCACAGCTTTACCGGCGTATGTCCACGGCTCAATTCGTGCGGCTAGTGGCGTGGAAGGCGGGCGAGGCATAAATATCGGCGGGTAGAGAAACAGCGGCCAGTATTTTGCCCCGCTGGTTTGCCAGGCTTTCATGGTCACATTCACGACCTGATCCACCCACTGCTGCTCTTGCGGGCGGCAGTCGTGGACCTCCAGAATGGTCATACGTGTAGCATCGTCACCAACAATCTGCATATATTCGTCATATTGCTCTCGGTACAGAGTATCCCCCGGAAACTTGACCTCTACCAGACGGGCCAGATTGTCGCCATGTATACCCGGAGGATCATCGTGATCCGGCCCCGCCAGCCCAGGCCAGCGATCCTGTTTGTCTTTCACGATAATAACGTCAGGACGGCGATAAATTCCTTTACCAGGTACCGGAAAGGGATTGGTGGTGTGGCGTCTGCGAGCGCCGTCGTCTTGCTTCAATGTATGGCTAAGAAACGGACGTGGCGGCGTGGTGCGCATATCAAACGGCACTTCTGCTTTGTAATACCAGTAGTAATTACGGGCGATTTCATCCGCGCGGATAAGTCCGCTCATCATGAGCTGTTTAAGGCTCATCTGGTACGTTTTTCCTTCACGACAAATTTTTGCGGCCAGTTGAGGAAAACGCATGGCGTATTCCACCTTAAGATGCAGATACTGGCGGTTTTCATTAGTGGGCAGACGCGACTGTTTTTCGACCATCTCGACCCCTGTCGTCGTGCAGTCCCACGGCTGATTTTTCTCGCCGGTGGGGATTTCGGGCGCGGCTGTCGGTGTGTCCGGTAAAGCGGGCATGTCCATTATGAGGGGTTCTCCCTGAGTTCGGTTTCCAGTTGATATATATTCGTTTCGCCTACAAACCACATTGACTCTTCCGGCGATATTTTTTTGTGCAGAATATGCAGTTCCACATTTTCCGGTTGGCAGGTATAGACCGGTACGGAGCGACCTTCAGTATCGCTGTATCCAGCAATCGTCTGGCCAGAGGGCGTGGTGAGGCGGTAAGGCGTGTTGATGAGAATATTGTCACCGCCGACGGCCAGACGAAAGCCGCAGGCGAGGTGCTGGAGAGGGAAGCGGCGCAGAGAGAAATAGAAATTTGCCTTAACCAGATCCAACAGTTAGCTGACGCCGCAGCGCAGGCACAGGCGCTGGAAGCAGATATTGCCAGCCAGATTGCGATGTTTAATGCGCGGTTAAAGCCGTTAAATCAGATGGTGCATTTCCACGGTCCGCAGGGAACGGCGTTTACCAGCGGCGAACATCTACAGATGACGGCCAGCCAGAATGTGGTAATGAATGCCGGAGGCTCTCTGAGTATGGGCGCGATGGGCAACATGACCCTGAACGCCGGTGAAAAAATCGGCCTGTTTGCCCGAACGGGCAAACTGAATGTTATTTCAGGCGAAGGCCCGGTGCAGTTTCAGGCACAGAACGGCGCGATGTCTCTGAGCGCGCAGCAAAAAATCAGTCTGGTTTCGACAGGCGATATGCTGTTTGCCGGCAAGAAGAAGGTGACGCTGATTGGCGGCGGCAGCTACCTGAAAATAGAGCAAGGGAAAATAGAGTACGGAACGACGGCCACCTATTTGCGCAAGGTGGAGCGGACAATGGTGGGCGCGCCGAAGAATATGCCATTAAAAGTACACCGCGTGGGAACAGCCTATATTTATTCCGCGATTTACCAGCTACAGGACAAGCACGGCAAACAGCCCTTTCGCCACGCGGATAACGCCATATTCATCCGTTCTGAGTTCAAAACCCGCGCCACGCTGTTGACTCTGTTCATCCGTGATGTGGCCCTGATTCAGAGAAGATGCACCGAATGGAGTGGAGAGCGCGACATGCTCCTGCCCGCGCAGATCCTCCAGCCGCAGTTCATTGCGCGCCGCGGTGCGCAGGATGTTCTGGCTGCGGTTGTCGCGCGTGACGATATCGGCATGTTCAGCGTCGTGAAACGCATGGGCGATATAAGGGCGGTCGATATTGCCGTCGTCATACGCAATGCTGACTTCGGTGCCGTCCAGAAGCGGCGTGTGCCAGCCGAACGTTTCACCGGCATACGGCTTTGCCTGACGAACCCACAGGTAGTGATAACCTGGCTCGGCATCTTCACGGCTGAAATCCAGCTTCACCCGGTAGCGGCCGGTATTGTCCAGCCAGGCGTACGTGTCATACGGCTCACGGCTCTCAATACGGGCGGGCAGCGTACCGTGAATTTCCGGGCGGACAAGCTCCAACGGGCGATAATTCACCCGCTCGGAATAAGGAATGCCCCACAGCGAGACATGCAGGCGCGTATCGCGTGCGGCGCGGTACGTTGCGAGCGTAATCAACATGCCCTCTTTCAGCGCGGTCACCGGGCTTTGTGGCGTTTCCAGCACCTGCCCTGGCGTGAGATGCGAGGCGTTGCTGAAAAGATGCAGGCGCGTGGCATTGTTCAGTTCGCGCTCATGGTGGATGCGCGCATAAAACGCGCCGCTTTCCGTTTCCGGCTCTGACGTCGCGTCGTCGCCCGCCTCAAGAAAGGGCGCGCCGTACCGGCAGTGCTCGCCGGTGGTAATAGCCTCGCTCCTTACCGTCACGGCAGAGTCCATTGGCGTATCAGCGGTGCGATAGTTGTAATCCCGGGTGCGTACCATGCCGGTGGCCGTTTTCTGCCAGCACCGCACATCCCAGACGGCGTCTTGCGCGCCGTCATACAAGCCGGATGGCTCCCGGTATGGCACGCTGACGCCGAACACGCAGTTAAGCTGGCTGTCGCCAACGATAAGGGTTTCCAGTTGCGTCACCGCGTTCATTGCTGTGCGAAACCAGATCCCCACTTCAGAGAGAATGCGCTGAATAAATTCCAGATCGGTTTCCCGCCACTGGGTGATGAGTTCCCGCTGCGGATACGACCGCTCCAGCCGAAAATCAAAATCCGGCCCTTCCAGGCCGTGCGCGCGCAGTATCTGCTCCAGCAATTCAGGCACTGAGAGATTCTGGTAGACCGCGCAGCGGCGGGTCAGGCTCAGTAACGCCAGCCGCGAAGCGAGTGTCACCGCGTAGTGCGTCTGGTCTGCTGACGTTCCCAGCCATTCAAAACGGGTAATGACGCCATATATCTCGCGGCCAGAAAGCAGACTCAGACTGGCGTATTTCAACAGAACGTCATCAGGCGCCAGGTCGCTCTGCGGTGCGGTGAATTCAATGCGCCACTGGTATGGCTCGCTAAGGGCTTCGCGCCCGTAAAAACTAAGTACGTCGGGTCGTACACGGCTGTGTGCAATTTCAAGCGTATAACGTGAAGGCTCACTAAACCCTTTACCGGAAATATCCATCCTTCATTCCTTTGAAAAAGATTGCCGCTTCCGGCAATCGGTTGATCATTTTTTAATAACGCGAAAAACAGGATAAGTCGCAAAAAAATCGGGTCAATCGGGGAAAAGGTAATAAATCATTTTTAGCCAGAGTTATTTCCATGCGAAGCTTGCCATAGCGATAACGCCAGTAAAGCCATGCGTTTATTTTTATTTTCTTGCCTGCCAGAATTTAAACTGAATTATATTTACCACGCAAATCAATCAACTTATTAAATAAATAATAAAAATGAATAGATTTATAAACGAATGTTTTTCAGGGAGTAAGAAATACCGTTTCGCTGATAAGTAGTCTTCAGATGACGCATAACGGGTATAAAAAAGCCCGCTTTTTAGCGGGCTTTTTGCTTTTCTGCTTAAGGCTTACATCGCCTTCGGTTGCCCCGGCGGTGCGGGTGTGTCCAGCACCACGGGCCGCTTCGGCGGGCGCGGATATTTCTGTAGCCACTTGCCGCTCACCATGCGCCAGTAGAAGAAGACGCCGCGCACGGCCCAGTCGAGGAACATGCCGAGCCACACGCCCACAACGCCCATGCCGAGCACGATCCCGAGCGTATACCCCGCCACGACGCGACAGCCCCACATGCCGAGCATCGATACCCACATCGCAAAGCGCGCGTCGCGCGCGCCTTTAAGCCCCGCCGGGAGCACCCACGAGGCCGCCCAGATCGGCATAAACGCCGCGTTGAGCCACAGCAGGACTTTTACGACCTCTTTCACATCGTCTTCATGGGTATAAAACGAGGCGAACAGCCCGGCGAACGGCGCGCTCACCCAGGCGATAGCGGTCAGCATAATCGTTGAAAGCCAGAAAACGTGGCGCAGCTCGCGCTCGGCCTGGCCAATCTGCCCTTTGCCGAGACGTTTACCGGTGATGATAGTGGAAGCAGAGCCGAGCGCGTTCCCCGGCAGGTTAATCAGCGCGGCGACCGAGAACGCGATAAAGTTGCCGGCAATCACGTTGGTGCCCATGCCCGCCACAAACATCTGCGTCAAGAGTTTGCCGCCGTTAAACAGCACCGATTCAATACTCGCAGGCAGTCCGATGCCGAGCACTTCCCAGAGAATATTGAGCTTAAGCGGCGAAAAATAGCTTTTAAGCGAAATGCGCAGCGCCGGGTTAAAGCCAATCATCAGCACATAAAGAATAGCGATAGCGCCGATATAGCGCGAAATAGTGAGCCCCAGCCCGGCGCCGATAAAACCGAGGCCGTGCCAGGAAAATAGCCCGTAAATCAGAAAACCGCTGATCACGATATTCAGGATGTTCATCCCGCCGTTAATCAGCAGCGGGATTTTG
Organism: Cronobacter universalis NCTC 9529; assembly: GCF_001277175.1. NCBI lineage: Bacteria > Pseudomonadati > Pseudomonadota > Gammaproteobacteria > Enterobacterales > Enterobacteriaceae > Cronobacter > Cronobacter universalis. Next base: position 2,731,237 of record NZ_CP012257.1, read on the forward strand.
GTATTGCCCGCCCCGCGCAGCGCGCCGCTGCCAATAAGCGCGATGGCCGCCGCCGGGTAGCTCCAGGCGGTCAGTTGCAGGTAAATGAGCGCGAGTTCTTTCACCTGTGGCGTCGCCTCGCCCGCCACCACGTCGATGATGTATTCACCGGTCACATGCACCAGCGCCGCCAGCAGAATCGAGACGAGAGTCATCAGCACCAGCGACTGCCTGGCCGCCGCTCTCGCCCGCTTGCGATCGCGCTTGCCGAGGCTGAACGCCACCACGACGGTCGTCCCTAAATCCACCGCGGCGAAAAAGGAGAGCACCACCATATTGAAGCTGTCGGCCAGGCCCACGCCCGCCATCGCTTCTTTGCCGAGCCAGCTTACAAGGAACGTGCTCAACACGCCCATCAGCAGTACGCAGGTGTTTTCCAGCAGGATAGGCACCGCCAGCGGCGTGATTTCGCGCCAGAACAGGACCCGATAGCTTTTTCTTTTCTTGTACCAGGGCGTACGAGCGATAGCCTGGCGAACGGTGGTGGTTACACTCAAAATGAACCTGCGCGTGAAAGTTGAAACCTCATTTCAAATAATGAGTTAGAACCCGCGATCCTGCAAAGGCTTTCCACGGATATTGCCGGAAAATAGCGCGTAATGTTCATAGAATGTCCGAACGCGCAGGCCGAAGGCAAATGGCATTTGACAATTGGCGCGGGGCCGCTATGATTAGCCTCCACACGATTCCTCTGTAGTTCAGTCGGTAGAACGGCGGACTGTTAATCCGTATGTCACTGGTTCGAGTCCAGTCAGAGGAGCCAGATTCAAAAAAGCCCGCTTTTTAGCGGGCTTTTTGCTTTTTCTTTAGCGTACTGTCGTCAAACTTCCTCCCTCTATATTGTGACCTCAGTGCTCCATAGATTCCGCGCATGATGCATTTTTTATGACGTAAACCCACATGTCATAAAAAACACTTAAAAATAAATCTCTGCGATGTCAGTAACTATCTGCGTTGCATCGGGTAAAACTCGCGGTTTGATAACGCCAGCATCACTCCGACACCGCAGAGATGTGCCCAAGCCAATGACATCGGCCGTAAGATTCAACGGCACACACCGGAGCATTGTCTGATCAATATTCCATTATTTTTTAAAGTTTAATATCCCCAAACGAAAGCCAGGCAGGCAGGGAATAAAAATGGGGTTTTATCGTCGGCTCGAAAAAATAGATGCGGCAGTTAACCAGGGATATGCCCGCTGGGGCAAATGGATCTGGTTTGGGTTATCACTCCCGGTGATGATTTACGCCGCCTGGCTGGTGTGGGCAAGTATCTGGGGACCGCCAACCGGGGCGGTAACGCTGATAATTCATAGCGAACTGGATCGTCCGGTTCTGGGCTTTAGTGTTAATGGTGTGGCGGGTTCCAATGCATCAGCCCATGGCGGTGGTGGTGCTACATGTTGCGGCAGCATTGAAGGTAAGACAGCAGAGGTTATCTGGACGTTAGATATAACACACGAGCAATATTTGAACGGTATGCGTTTAGAAACTCGCCGTGTCGTTATACCACTCCCAAAGCGTGAATGGGGAGAAGACAACTTACATGTTCATTTCTTACCGGGCGATAAAGTATGGCTGGGCTGGAGTAAGGATGCCTGGTCACCCTATGAGAAGCGCCCGGATAATATTAAACAACCGAAGAGTTAAAGGGAAAATAATGGATATGGATATAGAAAGTCTGATAGCTGCGGCAAGCCGCGCCCAACAAGACAGTGAGCATAAGCTTGGAACTTGTTCACGTATCTGGCATATCGGTTTCTTTTTTGATGGCATGGGTCGCAATATTGAGCGGGAAGCGGCGGCTGATTAATATTTAATAATTATGTAAACCGCCTTAAAAATAAACGTCACACTGACAAGGAATAAAAATGGGATTTTATCGTCGGCTCGAAAAAATAGATGCGGCAGTTAACCGGGGATATACCCGCTGGGGCAAATGGATCTGGTTTGAGTTATCACTCCCGGTGATGATTTACGCCGCCTGGCTGGTGTGGGCAAGTATCTGGGGACCGCCAACCGGGGCGGTAACGCTGATAATTCATAGTAATCTTGATCGTCCCATCCGAGGGTTTAGTATTAATGGTATAGCGGGAGGTAATACTTTCGCTCGAAATAAAAGCAACCCTTATTCATCTGATACTGGTGGGGTAACCTGTTGTGGTAATATAAGCGGTAATACAGCTGTGATTATATGGACGGTCGATTATACACTGACACAATACAATGCAGGAGTAAGAACTGAAGTACATAAGGTAAGAGTCCCACTCCCTAAGCGTAATTGGGGCGAAAATTATCTCCATGTTTATTTTCTTGAAAAGAATAAAGTGTATTTATGGTGGAGCACTAATTTTTCTCATCCTGATATCGATTCTTTATCTAATGATAAAAAAAATTAATCAAAAGGAGTCAAAATAATGGATATAGAATCTCTGATTGCAGCGGCAAGCCGCGCCCAGCAGGCCAGCGAGCATAATATTGGTAATTGTTCACGTATCTGGCATGTCGCTTTATTTTTTGATGGCATAGGTCGTAATATTGAACAGGATGCAGCGAAGAATCGTTTTAGCAACATTGCAAAGTTGTTCAGAGCCTATCCAATTTCGCAAATGAATACCTCACATACGAGTTATTCCAAGTTTTATTTTTCAGGTCTCGGCACCCCCTTCCATGAAGATTTAACAACAAAACTTCACACCCTTCTGGATAGCGCGCAAGACACTGCGCTGGATGATTTAAAAGATCAACCCAAAGAGATGGCAAAAGACGCCGGCAAAGAGATACTGAAGGGCAATAACTGGTATGAGGTTTTAAAAGAGAGCGGTAAGAAACTGCTTAACCCTACCGAATGGCGCAATCTGGTGACGGGTATTGTTACTGATATCGTAAAAAAAGTCGGTATTGAGGCGACGCCCTGTATACGTGATAACCCGCTGGTTGCTGATATTCTGGTTACGGGAGTAGATACACGGATAACATCTGCCAAAGTGCGTTTTAAAGAATATTTTGAAAGAGCCAAAGCCAGTAGCGAAGTTCCCATCAAACTTATCTCCGTCTCCCTGTTTGGTTTCGATCTTGGCGCCACACTGGTGCGGAAATTTATTGATGAATTTCTGAGCGAGATGTGCCAGAAGCAAGGCGACAGCTACACCTGGCAGGGTATTCCGGTAGATATTATTTTTACCGGGCTGTTTGACTGTTCACGGGATACTGCCGCCAGTAACAATAATGGTCTGGACTACGTTATCAGCGCCGCTGGCGGGCCATTACGCTCGCTCAGCGTGATGTTTGGCAGAAAATATATCGACCACTTTTCGGTGTTGCCGCAGGCGGTGAAGAACGCTCTGCATCTGGTGGCGGCGCATGAGCGACGGGTGTGGCGTTGCCTGTACCGGCTTGGCAGTAACCATCCCAGGCATCGGGAAGAGCTAATGCCGGGCTGCAGCGAAGATATCGGCGGTGGGCTGAAACCCGGCGAGCAGAAACCCAGTGCAGAGTTATGCCGGGTCGCCCTGCAGCGTATGTACCGGGAAGCGACGATGGCTGGCGTGCCGTTTCCTGATTTCCGTACTCTTGATAAAACAGATACTGATGTCGCCAGCTATTTCATCATGCAGGATAACGTTAAAAACGCGTCCGTAGAGCAGTGGGTGCAGCGTTATCAAAAAGCTGTGCAGTACAAAGCCGTCAGCCCCTCCTCGCAAAATCTGCATCTTGACAGCTATTTTGAGTGGCTGGGGCTGCAATATTATCAGTACCGCTGTGAGCGCCAGCAGCTGGAGAAGCATCAGGCAGAAATCACGCTGGCGGCGGGCAACAGCGCCGGGCTGCTGGGAATAACCCCGCAGGGCAAGGAGCAGGGGATGAATATCCAGGATAAAATAGAGGTCCTGGACCGCCACTGGGGCTGGTTAGATGAGATTAATGATGCCGCCTTCGCATTGATTAATACGATTGAAAACCCCGGCCCGCATGATACACAGATGCGGCTTTTCCCGGATGTTTACGAGCCTGCCTACCAGCGGGCGAAGTGGTTTCACCAGTGCAGGATTAACGCTTATCTCGGAGAAGCGCCACCGCAGCCCTGGTTTACTGCCACGCCGGAAATATTCGCTTATTTTGTCCATGACCTGATCACGGTTGACAGAGGGGCGCGCATTTCGCGGGATTTTCTGGTGGTACGCGCATCGGAAATTCCCCAGGCTGAATAAGCGGAAAAGGCAATACGGCGTTTAGCTTATCAGGCTGTTCATAGCGAAAGTGTGCCTGTTAATAACAGATATTAAAAAGCCCGCTTTTTAGCGTGCTTTTTGCTTTTGGATGTTCGCGCGCCAGGAAAGACGTGCGCCACACCGCAGACATAAAAAAACCGCCGAAGCGGTTTTTTTACTTATTCTTCGCCTTTCGGCTCGTGCACTTTCAGCTCGCCCATCGCTTTGAGCTTTTTGGAGATCTCGCGGCGCTCTTTGGAGATCTCGGCGTTTTTGATGATGTAGTCATCAACGCGGTCTTCGTAGTCGCTCTTCATGCTGGCGATAATGCCCTGGATGGCTTCGACGCTCATGCCCGGCTTGATGTAGTCGCTCAGGTTGTCGAGCAGCAGCACGCGCTTCTGGTTGTCACGAATTTTCTTCTCGACGTCCTGAATTTCACGCTGCAGCTTGTTCTTACGGCGGAACAGACGCACGAACTCAAGAACGTCCTGGAATGAAGGTTTGCTGTTTTCCATTTTTACACCCCTGCTGAATTTAAGACTCGGATTCGTTTAAACAACCGCATGGCGTAAACCTTACTGTCAGCGGCGGTTGATGACAATGGTTTTATCCCGTTCAGGATGCCTGTGGTTATCATAGCCTGAAACGGTGCTGAATCGAAACAAGCGCCGGTCGTCTGCGGATTATTTGCGCAGCGCCCGACAAATAAGCTGAGAAAGGCGCTCCAGCTGCAGCGCCAGCTCCATGCTCAACCATACATAGCCGTGAATCGGCGTTTCCACCAGCGCACCCTGCTGCCCTTCGCTCATCAGCGCGCGCAGCTCCTGAGCGATTTCCGCGAGCTTCTCGCGGTTGGCCATCACCGGCGACGGGTTCCCTTCGCGCAGCGCCTGCGCAATCGCCGCCAGCGTGTTCTCCGTCATCTGCTGCGAATCGCGCAGGGTACGGGCGTTAATCATCAGAAAATGGCTTTCGCGCGAAGCCCACCAGGCGTTGATCTGCATCTCAAGCGTACAGACCATATTGCGGCTGGTGGTCTGAATAGCCTCGAAAATCGCCCGCTGAATGTGCGTTTCTTTGCTGGCGGGCGTGATAAACGCGCGCAGCTTCACGACGCTGCCGAGGATATTCTGCAACGGCTTATCGAGCCGCGGGCGCTCCACCAGGTTTGGCGACAGCCCGGCGTGATAAATCTTCGCGAAATCGCCGACGAAATTCGCCATCTGGATACGCCAGTGAATAAACGCCCGCTGCGGCCAGAGGCTTGTAAAGAGCATCGCCAGCAGCGAGCCGAAAATCACATCACCGCCGCGCCAGAGCGCGACCAGCATGTCGCCCTGCGGCGAGCCGACCACCACGGACAGCGTAATGCCGATCAGCAGCGCCTGGTAGGGCCGCTTGCCGAGCGCCAGAAAGCCGCACAGAAACATCGCCAGCGCGCACCACAACAGCATCAGCGGCAGCGACCAGCCTTCAAGTTGCAGCGCCACCAGCCCAAGCGCCGCGCCGAGGATGGTGCCGCCAATGCGCTCAAAGGCGCGCGGAACCACGTTCCCCCAGAATGAGATAGGCCCCATCACCACCACCAGCGTGATGAGCGGCCAGGTGCCTTCCGGCACGTTCAGCATCCGCACCAGTAGAAATGTCAGGATAAACGCCAGCGCAATGCGCACCCCATGCACGATGCGGTAATGCTGGTAGAGACGGATTTCAAAAGAGGAGAGTGATTTATCGGCACGCACGCTGACTTTCCCGTTAACAGCCTGGATGAAACGTCGCTTCAGGCGAAACGCCTGAAAATAAGGGGCGCTATTTTCTGATAAAACTCGGGGAAAAGCTGTAAATTTTCGGAAAAGATGAGCGAATGACTGAGAAATTAACGTTATTTTGCCATTTACTTAACAAAAAGCGCGCCCGCCGCCAGTGCGGGGGCGCAGGGGTATTATTCGCCGGAGGTCTGGACCGGGATATACATGTCGATGTCCCAGTAACCGTCTTGCTTGCCATCGTTCAGGTAGATTTCAAAACACGGACGCGCCGCCATCTGGTAACGCACATCCTGATGCAGCCGGGTAAAGAACGCGAGCCACGGCGTGCCGAAATCGTTGTTCTCAACGCGGGCGCGCGCCACCGCGTACTGGCCGCCCGGCAGGTCAGTCAGGATCACGCCGACGCTGTTCTCCGGCAGGGTGAAATCCGCCGGCACCTCAACGACCGTATCGGCGCGCAGCTTCTCCGGGGCGACCTGCTGCGGATTATCGTAATAAACCGCCAGCCAGGCCTGCGGCTGGATATGAAAGTTATCCACCCACAGAGAGAGCTGCTCAAACCCCTGGGGCACCGTTTTCTCCCACGGGCCGACCAGATGAAAACCGGCGATTTTACGCGTTAAGACATGCTCGATGGTGTAATCCATGTTCACTCCTCGCTGTTCAAAATAGCGAGTATAGTGTGCGGCGCTCATCCGGGCGTCTGTGAGCGCCCTCGCGTTCGCAAAAAACGGTTACAGCGTCAGGTGCAGCCAGTCGCCAAAGCGCGAGAAGACGCCGCCCTTTTTCACGTTCTCAAGCGTCACCAGCGGCATACGCGCAATAATCGTATCGCCGTTATAGAGCTCTATCTCACCCACTCTTTCATTCGCGTCCAGCGGCGCGTCGAGGCGCTCGCGATCGAGCAGATATTTCGCCTTCACATTCGCGAGCTGCGTCTTCGGCAGCGTCAGCCAGAAATCGCGATCGGTGCCGACCGCCACCTGTTCGTTTTTACCGTACCAGACGCGCTCGGTGCCCACTTTCTTGCCCTTTTGCAGGATCTCCACGGTATCGAAAGTCTGCTGGCCCCAGTGCAGCAGTTTACGCGCCTGGTCTTCGCGCCCTTTCGGGCTGTCGGCGCCCATAATCACCGCGATCAGGCGGCGCTTGCCGTCGACGCTGGAGGCGATCAGGTTAAAACCCGCGCCTGAGGTGTGCCCGGTTTTCAGCCCGTCGACATTGAGCGTCTTATCCCACAGCAGGCCGTTGCGGTTCTGCTGGGTGATGCCGTTCCAGGTGAGGCTCTTTTCGCTGTACATATGATAAAACGCGGGCTCGCCGTGAATGATGGCGCGCGACAGTACCGCCAGATCGTAAGCGGAGCTGTGCTGCCCCGGCGCGTCCAGACCATGCACCGTTTCAAAATGGGTGTCTTTCAGGCCGAGCTTTTGGACGTAATCATTCATCATCGCGACGAACTGCGGCTGGCCGCCCGCCACGTAATCGGCCAGCGCCACGCAGGCGTCATTGCCGGAATCGACAATCAGGCCGCGGCTGAGGTCGCGCACCGTGACGCGATCGCCCGCCTTCAGAAACATCAGCGACGAGCCCTCAAACACCGGGTTATCTTTCGCCCAGGCGTCTTTCCCGACGGTCACCACGTCATCCGGCGTGATGCGATGGCTGTCGATGGCGCGGTCCACCACATAGCCGGTCATTAATTTGGTGAGACTTGCCGGGTTACGCTGTTGATGCTCGTTATTCGCCGCCAGTATTTGTCCGGTCGTGTAATCCATCAACACATAGCTGCCCGCCATAATGGCTGGCGGCTGCGGCATGGAAAGCGCGGCGGCGTGCGCCTGCGCGGTAATACCGGCCAGCATGATGCAGGAAACGGCAATCATTGGTCTAAATTTCAACAGCATATCCTCTGTAACTTCGCGATGGGGCGCCTTTTTTACGGCAGTTTGTATTTCCTTGCTCCGATAAATTGCAAGGAAATATGAATAAGATGTGCCTTAACATAAATTTCCGCCGTGTCGTTTACCTGCCGATAACAGGCTGCGGAAAATCTGATAATAAACATTTCACGTACTCTTCCGATTGTTATAAAGGCCGACTCTTTTTAGCCTGGTGACTTTTAAAAGGCTGAGGAGAAGGGTATGGCGCAGGGTAAAAGCTGGTCGCCGGAGCTGGAGGGGTTACGCGGTCTCGCGTCGCTGTGGGTGCTGCTGGGGCATATTTGTCTGCTGGTGCAGTGCCGCATTCCCCTGTTATACGATCCGGGAATGGGCGTCGATCTGTTTATTTTGCTGTCGGGTTTTCTGATGGCGAAGAATTATATGGAGCGTCGGGACATTGAGCCGTGGACCAGTGGCCATACTATGCGTAATTTCTGGCTACGCCGCTTTTTCCGGATCGCGCCGCTCTATTACTTCCTGCTGCTGTTAGCGCTTATTTTCGGCGCGGCGTTCGGCGAATGGCGCGATATCATCGCTCAGGCCTGGCCATCGACGCTAACCGAAAGCCAGCGCTATGCCGATACCTCCGCGGGGAATATTCTCGCGCATATTTCGTTTGTCTTCGGCGCTATCCCTTATTATTCGTTCCGCACGGTATTGCCGGACTGGAGTATCGGGCTGGAAATGCAGTTCTACGTGCTGTTCCCGTTCATTATGCTGCTGGTGATGCGCTGGGGCTTTTTCGCCGCCGCCTTCGCGGTAATGGTGGCCTGCTTCGCGGCGCGCTGGGCGTTGCCGGGCTATTTCGAGGCGTTCCCGATGCCCTCGATGATCCTGATTAAGCTGCCGCTGTTTGTCGCGGGCATGTTGATAGCCGCCGCCGTGCGCGAGAGCCGCCGCCTGTTGCTGCTGCTGGCGTTCCTGGCCCCGGTGCTGGCCTGGCAGATGCATATCGCGGTGACGCCGGTTCGTCTTATCGCCCAGTGCGTGATGATTGCCGGCCTCGGCGCGCTGCTGTGGCAGGCGCGGGCGGGCTCGCTGCTGCATCAGGCGATGCGTCTGCCGCGCTGGCTGCTGACGCGCCGTATCAGCCAGTTTCTGGGCGATGTCTCCTATTCGGTCTATCTGCTGCACCTGATGATTGTTATTCCGGTTATCGGGCTGCTGGTGGAGCACAGCGCGTTTGAACAGCACGCCTCGCCGGTGCGCCTGCTCATCGCCGCCGCCATCAGCCTGCCGGTGACGTACGCGCTGGCGACGGTGCTCTTCCACCGCGTGGAGAAACCGGGCATTGCGCTTGGCAAACGGCTGATTACCCGCAAACCGGTGCAGCCGGAGCAGGTCATGCCTTAAGACCGCTGCCACTTCTTCCTGAGAGGGCTATGGTTTACCATAGCCCTGTTTTTTTACTTACTCTGGATGGTGACCTGGTGTCTGATTCTGCCGCGCAACCGACTTTTCTGTTCCACGATTACGAAACCTTCGGCAAAAGCCCCTCGCTGGACCGCCCGGCGCAGTTCGCCGCCCTGCGCACCGATGAGAATTTCACGGTTATCGGCGAGCCGGACGTCTTTTACTGCAAGCCCGCCGACGATTATCTCCCTCAACCAGAAGCGGTGCTGATAACCGGCATTACGCCGCAGGTGGCCCGCGCGCGCGGCGAAAACGAAGCCGAATTCGCAAGACGCATCCACGCGCTGTTCACCGTGCCGAAAACCTGCGTGGTCGGCTATAACAACGTGCGCTTCGATGACGAAGTGACGCGCAATATTTTCTATCGCAACTTCTACGATCCCTACGCCTGGAGCTGGCAGAACGATAACTCGCGCTGGGATCTGCTGGATGTGATGCGCGCCTGTTACGCGCTGCGCCCGGAAGGCATCGTCTGGCCGGAGAACAGCGACGGGCTGCCAAGCTTTCGTCTTGAGCATTTAACCGTCGCCAACGGGATTGAACACGCCAACGCGCACGACGCGATGGCGGATGTGTATGCGACCATCGCCATGGCGCAGCTGGTGAAAACCCGCCAGCCGCGGATGTTCGACTATCTCTACACCTACCGCAGTAAGCAAAAGCTGGCGACTCTGGTGGATATCGTCCAGATGAAACCGCTGGTGCACGTTTCCGGCATGTTCGGCGCGTGGCGCGGCAATACCAGCTGGATAGCGCCCGTCGCCTGGCACCCGGAAAACCGTAACGCGGTGATTGTGGTGGATCTGGCGGGCGATATCAGCCCGCTGCTGGAGCTGAACGCCGACGACCTGCGCGAGCGGCTCTATACGCCGAAAGCCGCGCTCGGCGACGCGAGCGCGGTGCCGGTGAAGCTGGTGCATCTCAATAAATGTCCGGTACTGGCGCAGGCTAATACGCTGCGCCCGGAGGACGCCGAGCGTCTCGGCATCGACCGCCAGCACTGTCTGAATAATCTCAAGGTGCTTCGCGATTCGCCGCAGGTGCGCGAAAAACTGGTGACGCTGTTTGCCGAAGCCCCGTCGTTCCCGCCTACCGATAACGTGGATGCGCAGCTCTACGACGGTTTTTTCAGCGACGCCGATCGCGCCGCGATGCGTATCGTGCTGGAGACGCCGCCGCAGAACCTGCCGGCGCTCGATATTACGTTCGTGGATAAGCGTATTGAAAAGCTGCTGTTTAACTACCGGGCGCGCAATTTCCCCGGCACGCTCAGCGAGCAGGAACAGGAGCGCTGGCTTGCGCATCGCCGCGACGTCTTTACGCCGGAATTCCTCCAGGCTTACGCCCAGGAATTAGAGATGCTTTATAACCAGTACGAGAGCGACAAAGAGAAAACGGCGCTGCTGAAAGCGTTGTATCAGTACGCGCAGGAGATGGTCGGGTAAGCGCGGGCGATACCGGTGTGATGGGATATGGCGGGTGCGCTGCGCTTACCCGCCCTACCTACGGGAAATGGTGTTGGTTTTAACAATGGCGGGTGCGCTGCGCTTACCCGCCCTACATATTGCCAACCGAAACGCTCAATCGTAGGGCGGGTAAGCCACGCGCACCCGCCGTCCCATCGACATCCCAATCCATTGCCCCGACCCATCGACATCCCAACACGCCGCCCCAAAACCATCGCCAACAAAAAAGGCTCCCTCAGGAGCCTTTTTGCTGTGCGTATCGCGGTAATTACGCGATATCTTCACGGTACTGCGGTACCGGGTTACGGAAGCTGCGGGTTACGCACGCCAGGTAAACCACACCGATACCGGCCCAGATCAGGCCCAGCACCATGGAGCTTTCTTCCAGGTTCAGCCACAGGGCGCCTACGGTCAGCGCGCCGCATACCGGCAGCAGCAGGTAGGTGAAGTGGTCTTTCAGCGTCTTGTTGCGGCCTTCGCGGATCCAGAACTGCGAAATCACAGACAGGTTCACGAAGGTAAACGCCACCAGCGCACCAAAGTTAATCAGCGCGGTCGCCATCACCAGGTCGAAGTTAATCGCCATCAGCGCGATCGCGCCCACCAGCACCACGTTCAGCGCCGGGGTGCGCCATTTCGGATGCACGTAACCGAAGAAGCGGTTCGGGAACACGCCGTCACGGCCCATCACGTACATCAGACGCGCAACGCCTGCGTGCGCCGCCATACCGGACGCCAGTACGGTCACGGTGGAGAAAATCAGCGCGCCGACCTGGAAGGCTTTGCCTGCCACGTAGAGCATGATTTCCGGCTGGGACGCATCCGGATCTTTAAAGCGCGAGATATCCGGGAAGTAGAGCTGGATAAAATAGGTCGCGAAAATAAAGATCAGGCCGCCGATCAGCGCGGTCAGGAAGATAGCGCGCGGAATAACACGTTCAGCGTCTTTAGTCTCTTCCGACAGGTTGCTGATGCCGTCAAAGCCGGTGAACGAGAAGCACAGAATGGTCGCCCCGGTGATCATCGGGATGACGTGCGCATTCTCAGACCAGAACGGCCGTGAGCTGGTCAGCGTGCCCGCGCCTTCGCCGTGCGCCACGCCATAAATCACCATGCCCAGAATCACGGCGATCAGCACCACCTGCAGCACCACGATAATGGTGTTGAAGTTCGCCACGCCTTTCAGGGTACGCATGTTGAAAACGGTCATGAACGCGACCAGCAGCACCACGAAAATCCACGACGGAATTTCCGGCACCAGCGCTTCAAAGTAAATTTTCGCGAGCAGGATGTTGATCATCGGCGCGAAGAGGTAATCGAGCAGCGACGACCAGCCCACCATGAAGCCCACGGTCGGGTTAATCGCTTTCTGCGCGTAGGTGTACGCCGAGCCCGCAGACGGGAAGCGTTTGACCAGTTTGCCGTAGCTCAGCGCGGTAAAGAGGATCGCGACCAGCGCGAAGGCGTAGGCAGTCGGCACGTGACCGTCCGTCAGGCCAGATACAATACCGAACGTATCGAACAGCGTCATAGGTTGCATATAGGCGAGGCCCATCATAACAACCGGAATCAACGTAAGCGTTTTACGTAATTCCACGCGAGAGGTTTTTGGAGTTGCATTAAGCGACATAATTATTCTCCTTTACGGTGAACATCGCCGCATAAGCGAAAAATTGCCCCATTTTCTGTATTCCTCAGCGACAACAACTGTCGGATTTTAAGTAAGTATCTATCCGGTACGAAGCCCGGCCTCTTGAATTTAATTACGATGCTCTTGACTGCAAAAAAATAACCGACGCGTTGACGTCGGTTAATATCTTATTTTGCAGGGCGCGTATTTTGCACCACTTTGAGGCAGGATGACAAGACGTTGAGACCTTCTGTCACAATTTCTTTCTCTGCGGTGAGCGGAATAAGAAAACGGATGACGTTCGCACGCACGCCGCAGGTCAGTAAAATCAGCCCCTGACGCCCTGCCTCCTGCACCAGTTGCTGGGTCAATTCTTTATCCGGGCGATGGCTGTCGCGCTCATGCACCAGCTCCATCGCCACCATCGCGCCGACGCCGCGCACATCGCCGATAAAGTCATACTCCTGCGCCAGTTCGCGCAGGCGGCTCATCAGCAGTTCGCCCTGGGCGACGGCGCGCTCGTTCAGGCGCTCCTCTTCGATGAGGTCGGTCACCGCCAGCGCCGCCGCGATGCTCACCGGCGAGCCGGCGTAAGTGCCGCCCAGGCCGCCAGGCAGGGCTTTGTCGAACAGCGCCTTTTTACCCACCAGCGCCGAGAGCGGGAAGCCGCCGGCCAGGCTTTTGGCCATGGTAATGAGATCCGGTTCGACGCCTGAATGCTCAATGGCGAAAGTTTTGCCGGTGCGGCAGAAGCCGCTCTGGATCTCATCGACAATCAGCACGATGCCGTGTTTATCGCACAGGGCGCGCAGCTGCTGCATAAACTCGGCAGACGCGGCGTAAAACCCGCCTTCGCCCTGTACCGGCTCGATAATAATCGCCGCCACTTCATCCGGCGCCACGTCCGCGGCGAAAATCCCCGCCAGCGACGCCAGCGCCTGGGTGTCGCTTACGCCCAGATACGCCGCCGGGTATGGCGCGTGATAAATCCCCGCCGGGAAGGGACCATAGCCTTTTTTATAGGGCTGCACTTTGCCGGTAAGCGCCATGCCAAGGAGCGTGCGCCCATGAAACGCGCCGCGAAACGCAATCACCGCCGAGCGCCCCGTGGCGATACGCGCCACTTTAATGGCGTTTTCTACGGCCTCGGCGCCGGTTGAGAGAAACAGCGTCTGGCAGGGTTCGCTGATGGGAGCCAGCCGGTTCAGGCGTTCCGCGAGCTCAATGTAATTGCCGTAAGGCGTGACCTGAAAACAGGGGTGCGTAAAATTATCGAGCTGCGCCTTCACCGCCGCGATAACCGCCGGGTGATTGTGTCCGGTATTCAGCACCGCAATGCCGGAGGCGAAATCGATATAGCGCCGCCCCTCCACATCCCAGATTTCCGCGTTCTTAGCCCGCGCCACAAATACCGGCAACGCGTTACCCACGCCCTGCGGCACCGCCTGCTCGCGTCTCTCCTGCCACTGCTGATTGCTTTGCATCATTGACTCCTGTGCGCAAAAAGCCTCCGCCCAAACAGACGGAGGCAACATTATTCTCATTGGTATATCGGGGGGCGTTAACGTTCGGAAAGAAGCGGTACGGCAGTTTTACATCGCGAAAAAGGGTGGCGAAACCGCTCAAATAGCGCCCGTGATCAAAACATAGCTCAAGGCGAAAGTTCCGCCAGAGCGGGCGCGTGGAAAGTTGACCCGCTGCGAATGCTCAACTACAGGATCTGTATCCCAGCGAAACAGGCGAGCCAGCATGACCGTAAACACACCGCCGCTCATCGGCGTATTGATGTGTCAGAGTAATCAGGACGAGCAGTTAATCTTAACGGTGGAAAATCTTTATCTGGCGCCGCTTTATCACTCCGGCGCGGTGGCCATTCCCCTGCCCCACCATCTGGCGGACGATCCGCTCTACCTGGCGGCAGCGCTGAAATCGCTGAGCGGGATTTTTCTCCCCGGCAGCCCGTGCAACATTGAGCCGCACCACTACGGCGAAGAGGCGCAGGAGGCCAGTAACGATCCGGGGCGCGACAAACTGGCGCTGATGCTGGTGCGCCACGCGCTCAATACCGGCCTGCCGCTGCTTGGTTCATGCCGCGGCGTGCATGAGATGGCCGTCGCCACCGGCGGCAAGCTCTGGCGCCAACTGCATAACGTCGAAGGGCTGCGCGAGCATGAGGTCAACCCGAACGGCAGCCCGGAGGCGAAATTCGCGCCGGTGCACGGGCTTGAGATTACGCCCGGCGGCTGGCTCGACAGCTGGGTCGCGCCCGGTGAAACCGTGCGGGTGAATACGCTGCATCAGCAGGGGATCCGCGAGGTGGGGCCCGGCGTGTTTATCGAAGCCCGCGCTGACGACGGGCTGATTGAGGCTATCAGTATCCCGGAGCACCCGTTCGCCTTCGGCGTACAGTGGCACCCGGAATGGGGCGCGCTGCACGACGAGCCGCTCTCAAAACAGATTTTCGACGCCTTTGTGGCCGCCTGCCGCGTCTGGCAGGCTGACCATCAGGCGCTTACTCCATTGGCATAACCAGCGGGTTCGGGTAGAGATACTCAAACCCCAGTTCATGGCAAATCCGGTTGCCGTCAATCAGCTTGCCTTTGGTGCCTGCCGGGCTATCGCTAAAGCGCGGCGGCGCAAGGCCAAGCTGGCGCGCCATTACCGGGTAAAACTCCGCACGCGTCGGGTGCTGCGGGGCGCAGAGGTTATAAATATGCCCGCCTTTCGGCGACTGCAACAGGAGGGTAATGGCGCCGATCACATCTTCAAGATGCACAAGATTGACGCCATGTCCGCCGTTCGGGCCCGTTTTGCCTGCAAAGAAACGCCCCGGATGACGCCCTGGCCCCACCAGCCCCGCGAGGCGCAGAATATCAACGGACGTACCTGGCAAATTGTGCAGCCACTGTTCAAGCTCTCTTAACACGCGCCCGCTTTCAGTCACCGGATTCGCCGGCGTCGTTTCTTTGCAAATCCCTTCAACCTCACCATACACCGACGTGGAGCTGGTAAAGATAATCCGCGGGATCTGATGCGCCAGCGCGCTGTCCACCACCTGCTGCACCGCCTGCAAATAATAGTCGCCGTTGCCGCCGGTACGCCGCGCGGGCAGCGTCACCACCAGCGCGTCGGCGTTAAACAGCGCCTCCAGATCGTCGCTGTCGCACACCATTTCCGGCAACAGCTCCAGCTGATAGCTTTCGATACCGCACATGCGCGCGGCTTCCACGCCGTCGGCCGTGGTTTTGCTGCCGGCGACCTGCCAGCCCCGGGCGTTAAGCGCGAGCGCCAGCGGCATGCCCAACCACCCTAATCCGACAATCGCGACCTTTTTCATTGCTTTCTCCTGCTCCGTCTTTGCGCCTGCGTCTTTTCAGGCTACGCCAGCCGCCGCGGGCTGACAATTGGTGTAGTGAATATGAAAGGTTTTAATGATGAAAAAAAGCCCTTGCCTTCTCTGCCCGGTATGGTTTACGGTTAAGACAGATTTGAATAAGCATTCAACAAGAGAATTTTATGACACGCGTTCAGTTTAACAACCACCACCATCACCATCATCCTGACTAGTCTTTCAG
Organism: Cronobacter universalis NCTC 9529; assembly: GCF_001277175.1. Taxonomy (NCBI): domain Bacteria; kingdom Pseudomonadati; phylum Pseudomonadota; class Gammaproteobacteria; order Enterobacterales; family Enterobacteriaceae; genus Cronobacter; species Cronobacter universalis. Next base: position 2,747,285 of record NZ_CP012257.1, read on the forward strand.
GCGATGTGTGCTGGAAGACGATCGGATCTTCCAGTGGTGCATGAACGCTAAGAGAGCCCCCGGAAGATCATCTTCCGGGGGCTTTTTTATTGGGCGTTGGCAGACGAATTTAACGAGATCAACAAGGATAAGGCGAGATGACAGACAACAACCGTTTACGCATAGCTATTCAGAAATCCGGCCGTTTAAGCGATGATTCGCGCGAACTGCTGGCCCGCTGCGGCATAAAAATTAATCTGCACACCCAGCGTCTGATCGCGCTGGCGGAGAATATGCCGATCGACATCCTGCGCGTGCGCGATGACGATATTCCGGGCCTGGTGATGGATGGCGTGGTCGATCTCGGCATTATCGGCGAAAACGTGCTGGAAGAAGAGTTGCTGACCCGCCGCGCCCAGGGCGACGACCCGCGCTACTACACGCTGCGTCGCCTCGATTTCGGCGGCTGCCGCCTCTCGCTCGCCACACCCGTTGACGACGCCTGGGAAGGCCCGGAAAGCCTGAATAACAAACGTATCGCCACCTCCTACCCGCACCTGCTCAAACGTTATCTCGATCAAAAAGGCGTGCAGTTTAAATCCTGCCTGCTGAACGGCTCGGTGGAAGTCGCGCCACGCGCCGGACTGGCCGACGCCATCTGCGATTTAGTTTCCACCGGCGCGACGCTTGAGGCCAACGGCCTGCGCGAAGTGGAAGTGATTTACCGCTCGAAAGCCTGCCTTATCCAGCGCGACGGCGAAATGCCTGCCGTGAAGCAGCAGCTTATCGACAAACTGCTGACCCGCATCCAGGGCGTTATCCAGGCGCGCGAATCGAAATACATCATGCTGCACGCGCCGACCGAGCGCCTCGATGAAGTGATTGCCCTGCTGCCGGGCGCCGAGCGTCCGACCATTCTGCCGCTGGCAGGCGATCAGCAACGCGTGGCGATGCACATGGTGAGCAGCGAAACCCTGTTCTGGGAAACCATGGAAAAACTGAAAGCGCTGGGCGCCAGCTCCATTCTGGTGCTGCCGATTGAGAAGATGATGGAGTGACCGCCATGACCTTTACGACGATCGTTGACTGGAATGCCTGTAGCGCGCAGCAGCAGCGTGAACTGCTGATGCGCCCGGCTATCTCAGCCTCAGAGAGCATTACCCGCACCGTGGCGGAGATCCTTGATAACGTCAAAGCCCGCGGCGACGCGGCGCTGCGTGAATACAGCGCGAAGTTTGATAAAACCGACGTGGCGGCGCTGAGCGTCGCCCCGGAAGAAATTGACGCCGCCGCCGCGCGCCTTGACGACAAGGTGAAACAGGCGATGGCGGTCGCGGTCGCGAATATCGAGAAATTCCACCGCGCGCAACAGCTCGCGCCTGTGGATATCGAAACGCTGCCCGGCGTGCGCTGCCAGCAGGTGACGCGCCCGGTGGCGTCGGTCGGGCTGTATATTCCGGGCGGCTCCGCGCCGCTCTTCTCGACGGTGCTGATGCTGGCGACGCCCGCGCGCATCGCAGGCTGCAAACGCGTGGTGCTCTGCTCTCCGCCGCCCATCGCCGATGAAATTCTCTATGCCGCGAAGCTCTGCGGCGTACAGGAAGTCTTTCAGGCGGGCGGCGCGCAGGCGATTGCCGCGCTCGCCTTCGGTACGGAAAGCGTGCCGAAAGTGGATAAAATTTTCGGGCCGGGTAACGCCTTTGTGACCGAAGCCAAACGCCAGGTCAGCCAGCGTCTCGACGGCGCGGCGATCGATATGCCTGCCGGGCCGTCTGAAGTGCTGGTGATTGCCGACAGCGGCGCGACGCCGGATTTCGTCGCCTCCGATTTACTCTCCCAGGCCGAGCACGGCCCGGACTCGCAGGTCATTCTGCTCACGCCGGACGCCGCCATGGCGCAGGCCGTGGCCGACGCCACCGCCCGCCAGCTTGAGGCGCTGCCGCGCGCGGAAACCGCCCGCCAGGCGCTCTCGGCAAGCCGCATCATCGTGGCGCGCGATCTCGCGCAGTGCGTGGCGATTTCCAACCAGTACGGCCCGGAGCACTTAATCATCCAGACCCGCAACGCGCGCGATCTGGTCGATGACATCACCAGCGCAGGCTCAGTCTTTTTAGGCGACTGGTCACCGGAATCGGCCGGCGATTACGCCTCCGGCACCAACCATGTGCTGCCGACGTACGGCTACACCGCCACCAGCTCCAGCCTCGGCCTGGCGGATTTCCAGAAGCGCATGACGGTGCAGGAGTTAACGCCCGCGGGCTTTTCCGCGCTCGCTGAAACCATCGAAACCCTGGCGGTGGCCGAACAGCTTACCGCCCACAAAAACGCCGTGACGCTGCGTGTGGCAGCCCTGAAGGAGCAAGCATGAGCATTGAAGAACTCGCGCGCGAGAACGTGCGCACTCTGACGCCCTATCAGTCTGCGCGCCGTCTCGGCGGCAACGGCGATGTGTGGCTGAACGCCAATGAATACCCGCAAGCCGTGGAGTTTCAGTTGACCGCGCAGACGCTCAACCGCTACCCGGAGTGCCAGCCGAAACTCGTCATTGAGCGTTACGCGCAGTACGCGGGCGTGAAACCTGAGCAGGTGCTGGTCAGCCGCGGCGCGGATGAAGGTATTGAGCTGCTGATCCGCGCCTTCTGCGAGCCGGGCCGCGACGCGGTGCTCTACTGCCCGCCGACCTATGGCATGTACAGCGTCAGCGCCGAAACCATTGGCGTGGAGTGCCGCACCGTACAGGCAACGGACGGCTGGCAGCTCGATCTGCCGGCGATTGCCGGACAGCTTGACGGCGTTAAAGTCATTTTCGTTTGCAGCCCCAATAACCCGACCGGCCAGCTGATTAACCCGCAGGATCTGCGCACGCTGCTGGAGATGGCGCGCGGCAAAGCCATCGTGGTGGCGGATGAAGCCTATATTGAGTTCTGCCCGCAGGCGACGCTCGCCGGCTGGCTTGGCGAATACCCGCATCTCGTCGTGCTGCGCACGCTCTCTAAAGCTTTCGCGCTCGCCGGGCTGCGCTGCGGCTTTACGCTCGCGAATGAAGAGGTCATTAACCTGCTGCTGAAGGTCATTGCGCCCTACCCGCTTTCGACGCCGGTCGCGGATATCGCCGCCCAGGCGTTAAACCCGCAAGGCATCGCCGCGATGCGCGAGCGCGTGGCGCAGGTGCTGGCTAACCGCGATGTCCTGATAGCGGGCCTGCGCGAGACGCCGTGCGTCGAGGCGATTTTCGACAGCGAAACCAACTATGTGCTGGCGCGCATCACGGCCTCCAGCGCGGTATTTAAATCGCTGTGGGATCAGGGCATTATCTTAAGAGACCAGAACAGACAACCGACACTCAGCGGCTGCCTGCGCATTACCGTCGGCACCCGCGAAGAGTGCCAGCGCGTGATTGACGCCCTGCGTGACCAACCCGGCCTTGCGGCCACGGAGCGAGTATGAGCCAGAAGTATCTCTTTATTGACCGCGACGGCACCCTGATTGCCGAGCCGCCGGAAGATTTCCAGGTCGATCGTTTTGACAAGCTGGCCTTTGAGCCGGATGCGATCCCGGTACTGCTGCAACTGCAAAAAGCGGGCTTTAAGCTGGTGATGATCACTAATCAGGACGGCCTTGGCACCGCCAGCCTGCCGCAGGCGGATTTCGACGGCCCGCATAACCTGATGATGCAGATTTTTACCTCTCAGGGCGTGCTGTTTGAAGATGTGCTGATCTGCCCGCACTTCCCGACGGACAACTGCGACTGCCGCAAGCCTAAAACAAAGCTGGTCGGGCGTTATCTCGAACCGGGCGTGATGGACGCGGCGAACAGCTATGTGATTGGCGATCGCGCGACCGACGTGGAGCTTGCGGAAAACATGGGCATTACGGGCCTGCGCTACAACCGCGCCGACCTGAACTGGGCCGCCATTGCCGAGCACCTGACAAAGCGCGATCGCTACGCGCACGTTGAGCGCAGCACCCGCGAAACCCAGATTGACGTCAAAGTGTGGCTGGACCGCGAAGGCGGCAGCAAAATCAACACCGGCGTGGGTTTCTTCGACCACATGCTGGACCAGATCGCCACCCACGGCGGCTTTCGCATGGAAATCGGCGTCAAAGGCGATCTCTATATCGACGATCACCACACCGTGGAAGATACCGGTCTGGCGCTGGGCGAAGCCCTGAAGCTGGCGCTCGGCGACAAGCGCGGCATTAACCGCTTCGGCTTTGTGCTGCCGATGGATGAGTGTCTCGCGCGCTGCGCGCTCGATATCTCCGGGCGTCCGCACCTCGAATATAAAGCCGAGTTTAATTACCAGCGCGTGGGCGATCTCAGCACCGAAATGGTGGAACACTTCTTCCGCTCGCTCTCTTACACCATGGGCGTCACGCTGCACCTGAAAACCAAAGGCAAAAACGATCATCACCGCGTCGAAAGCCTGTTTAAAGCGTTTGGCCGCACGCTGCGCCAGGCGATCCGCGTCGAAGGCGAAACCCTGCCCTCTTCAAAAGGAGTGCTGTGATGAACGTGGTGATTCTGGATACCGGCTGCGCCAACCTGCACTCGGTACAGTCGGCGGTGCGCCGCCACGGCTATGAGCCGGTCGTGAGCCGCGACCCGGATGTGGTGCTGCGCGCCGATAAACTCTTTCTGCCCGGCGTCGGCACCGCTGAGGCGGCGATGCAGCAGATCATCGAGCGCGATCTGATCGATTTAATCAAAGCCTGTACCCAGCCGGTGCTGGGGATCTGTCTCGGAATGCAGCTGCTCGGCAGCCGCAGCGAAGAGAGCAACGGGGTCGATCTGCTGGGCATCATTGATGAGCCGGTACCGAAGATGACCGACCACGGCCTGCCGCTGCCGCATATGGGCTGGAACCGCGTGTATGCCAAAGCGGGCGACCGGCTGTTTCGCGGTATCGAAGATGGCGCCTGGTTTTACTTCGTGCACAGCTACGCGATGCCGGTAAACGCCAGTACGATCGCACAGTGCACCTATGGCGAGGCGTTTACCGCCGCGGTGCAGAAAGATAACTTCTGGGGGGTGCAGTTCCACCCGGAACGCTCAGGAGCCGCGGGCGCGCAGCTGCTGAAAAACTTCCTGGAGATGTAAATGATTATTCCGGCTCTGGATTTAATTGACGGCACGGTGGTGCGCCTGCATCAGGGCGATTATGGCCAGCAGCGCGATTATGGCCGCGATCCGCTGCCGCGCCTGCAGGATTACGAAGCGCAGGGCGCGCAGCTGCTGCATCTGGTGGATTTAACCGGCGCGAAAGATCCGGCGCAGCGCCAGATCGCGCTGATTAAAAAGCTGGTGGCGGGTGTGAACGTGCCGGTGCAGGTTGGCGGCGGCGTGCGTAGCGAAGATGACGTGGCGGCGTTGCTGGATGCAGGCGTGGCGCGCGTGGTGGTCGGCTCGACGGCGGTAAAAGCGCCGCAGGACGTGCAGCGCTGGTTTAAGCGCTTCGGCGCCGACGCGCTGGTGCTGGCGCTCGACGTGCGTATCGACGACGCGGGCAATAAGCAGGTCGCCGTGAGCGGCTGGCAGGAGAACTCCGGCGTGACGCTGGAAACGCTGGTGGAGAGCTATCTCGCCGCAGGGCTCAAACATGTGCTGTGCACGGATATCTCCCGCGACGGGACGCTGTCCGGCTCGAACGTGGCGCTGTATGACGAAGTCTGCGCGCGCTATCCGCAGGTGGCGTTTCAGTCCTCCGGCGGCATCGGCGATCTTGCGGATATTCGCGCGCTGCGCGGTAGCGGTGTCGGCGGCGTGATCGTCGGCCGCGCGCTGCTGGAAGGCAAATTTAACGTAACGGAGGCGATCCAATGCTGGCAAAACGGATAATCCCCTGCCTTGACGTACGCGACGGGCAAGTCGTCAAAGGCGTGCAGTTTCGCAACCATGAAATCATCGGCGATATCGTGCCGCTCGCGAAACGCTACGCCGAAGAAGGCGCCGATGAGCTGGTATTTTATGATATCACCGCTTCAAGCGATGGCCGCGTGGTGGATAAAAGCTGGGTGACTCGCGTGGCGGAAGTCATCGATATCCCCTTCTGCGTGGCGGGCGGGATCAAAACGCTGGAAGACGCGGCGCAAATTCTCTCCTTCGGCGCGGACAAAATCTCCGTCAACTCCCCCGCCCTGGCGGACCAGACGCTGATCACCCGGCTTGCGGATCGCTTCGGCGTACAGTGCATCGTCGTGGGCATCGATACCTGGTTTGATGAGCAGACCGGTAAATATCATGTTAACCAGTATACCGGCGATGAAAGCCGCACCCGCGTGACTCAGTGGGAAACGCTGGAGTGGGTGCGCGAAGTGCAGCAGCGCGGCGCGGGAGAGATCGTGCTGAATATGATGAACCAGGACGGCGTGCGTAACGGCTATGATCTGGTGCAGCTGAAAAAAGTGCGCGAGGCGTGCCGCGTGCCGCTTATCGCCTCCGGCGGCGCCGGAACGATGGAGCACTTTCTGGACGCGTTTCGCGAGGCGAACGTCGACGGCGCGCTGGCGGCGTCAGTGTTTCACAAACAGATCATTAATATTGGCGAGCTGAAAGCGTTTCTGGCTCAGCAAGGCGTGGAGATACGGGTGTGTTAACAGAACAACAGCGGGCCCAACTGGACTGGGCAAAAACCGACGGGCTGCTGCCGGTCGTGGTGCAGCATGCGGTTTCCGGCGAGGTGCTGATGCTGGGGTATATGAATCAGGACGCGCTGCGCGAAACCGAGCAGAGCGGCAAAGTGACGTTTTTCTCGCGCACCAAAGGACGCCTGTGGACCAAAGGCGAGACGTCGGGTCACTTTCTGAATGTGGTGAGCATTACGCCGGACTGCGATAACGACACGCTGCTGGTGCTGGCTAACCCGATTGGCCCAACGTGCCATCTCGGCACCTCCAGCTGCTTTGGCGAGGCGCATCACCAGTGGCACTTCCTTTATCAGCTTGAAGAGCTGCTGGCGTCACGTAAAACCGCGTCGCCGGAAAGCTCTTATACGGCGAAGCTTTACGCCAGCGGCACCAAGCGTATTGCGCAAAAAGTGGGTGAAGAAGGCGTGGAGACGGCGCTGGCCGCGACGGTACACGACCGCGACGAGCTGGTGAACGAAGCTTCCGACCTGATGTATCACCTGCTGGTCCTGCTTCAGGATCAGGAGCTCGATCTCAGCGCGGTGATTGAAAACCTGCGCGCAAGACACAAATAGCCCTTCGGGAAACCCCCATAAAAAAAGGCCGCGCGATGCGGCCTTTTTGCTGACTGGCAGATTAACGCAGCTGGCGGGCACTGTGTTCGCGGATCGCGTTACGAACAAGCACAATCCCCGAGCCAATTAACCCGCCCAACAGTACGGCGAGGACCAGCACCAGCGCGCGCTTCGGGCTATCGCGACGCAGCGGTTCGGTCGGCTTCATCACGTAGCGATACGCATGCAGCGAAGATTCGTCGATTTTAAGCTTCGAGATATCCAGCAGATTCTGCTTGGTCTGGTAATACGCATCCGTAAAGACCAGCGGGCGCGTCGCTTCGTTTTTGATCATCGACGAGAGCGCCTCGCTGCCTAACAGGAACAGCGTATCTTGTGTGACCTCCTGCGCCTGCGGCATCTGCGGCGAGGTGACATTTGATTCCTGGGCGAATTTCAGCGCTTCAGCGATTTGTTTAATGCGCAGATCTTTCTGCTCCTGCGCCACTTTCTCCTGCGTGGAGAGCGACTCCTGCAGCTCTTTCGCACGGGCCGCCACGTTATCGGTGATGTCTTTGTTCAGCTCTTTGGCAATTTGCTCATCAACCAGCTGAATGTATTCCGCCAGCTTTTTCTGCGCCGCCTGCGCGGTTGCCCCCTGATAAGTGACTTTCAGCGGCAGCGGCTGGCCTTTTACCGCCGTATCGATAGTCAGCTGTTCAGGCTCCTGCTGGTTTTGCAGCGTTTCCGACAGGGCGGAAAACGCAGAGCTGAAGCGCCCTACCACGCGCTGCTGCACGTCGGTGACGTTCGGCGCGTTAGTGCCATACAGGATATTCATGGCGTTGTTGTAACCGGCAATCTGGCCGGCGTCCGGCATCGTCACGATAGCGGTCGACGTCCATTTTTCTTTCGCGACGAAAAGATAAAGCACGGCCAGAACAATCATCACGATAATCGTCGCGATGATGGTGACTTTTCCCCTCCAGAGTTGCATCAGAAGGTCGATCAGATCGATTTGTTCCGGGTTCCCATTGCTGTGCTGTAAAACGTCACCCTGAAATTCTTTGCTCATAGAGTCCTTGTTTGTCATCTAATTATTATGAGAAAGCCACACCAGCCATGAGTGTAGATGCAAGCCATAATGATTGCATAGCGAAGCGCAAAAGAGAGCTGGGAAAAGACTGAAAAACAATGCGCTTACTGGCTACAGTTAAGGCGGCGGATAGCGCCTGGTGCTGACATCAGACGTAAAAAAAGCCCGGCGAAAACACCGGGCTTATCTTACAAATCAGTAAACGATTATTCCATCCACTCGGTGTGGAATACGCCTTCTTTATCGGTGCGCTTATAGGTGTGCGCGCCGAAGTAATCGCGCTGCGCCTGAATCAGGTTTGCCGGCAGCACCGCAGAGCGGTAGCTGTCGTAGTACGCGATGGCAGCGGAGAAGGTCGGGGTCGGAATACCGTTCTGAACGGCGTAGGCCACCACATCGCGCAGCGCCTGCTGGTAATCATCAGCCGCTTTCTTGAAGTACGGCGCCAGCAGCAGGTTCGCGATGGACGGGTTCTCAGCGTACGCGTCCGTGATTTTCTGCAGGAACTGAGCGCGGATAATGCAGCCCGCACGGAAAATCTTCGCGATTTCGCCGTAGTTCAGATCCCAGTTGTGCTCTTCAGACGCGGCACGCAGCTGAGAGAAGCCCTGCGCGTAGGAAACGATTTTACCGAGGTACAGCGCGCGGCGGACTTTCTCGATGAACTCGCCTTTATCGCCTGCGAACGGTTTCGCCTGCGGGCCGCTCAGCACTTTGGAGGCTGCGACACGCTGCTCTTTCAGGGAGGAGATGTAACGCGCGAAGACCGATTCAGTGATAAGAGACAGCGGTTCGCCGAGATCCAGCGAGCTCTGGCTGGTCCATTTACCGGTGCCTTTGTTCGCCGCTTCGTCGAGAATCACGTCAACCAGGTATTTACCGTCTTCGTCTTTTTTGGTGAAGATGTCTTTAGTGATATCGATAAGGTAGCTGCTGAGCTCGCCTTCGTTCCACTCGGCGAAGGTTTTCGCCAACTCTTCGTTAGACAGGTTCAGACCATGTTTCAGCAGTGAGTACGCTTCAGCAATCAGCTGCATATCGCCGTATTCAATGCCGTTATGCACCATCTTCACATAGTGACCCGCGCCATCCGGACCGATATAGGTTACACACGGCTCGCCTTCCGCTACGGCCGCGATCTCTTTAAGGATCGGCGCAACCAGCTCATACGCTTCTTTCTGACCGCCAGGCATGATGGACGGGCCTTTCAGGGCGCCCTCTTCGCCACCGGAGACGCCAGTGCCGATAAAGTTGAAGCCTTCAGCCGACAGTTCGCGGTTACGACGGATAGTGTCCTGGAAGAACGTGTTGCCGCCATCGATGATGATGTCGCCTTTTTCCAGATACGGCTTGAGGGAATCGATGGCCGCATCAGTACCCGCGCCTGCTTTCACCATCAGCAGGATACGGCGCGGGGTTTCCAGCGACTCGACAAATTCCTGAACGGTATAATAAGGAACCAGTTTTTTGCCTGGATTTTCGGCAATCACTTCTTCGGTTTTGTCACGGGAGCGGTTGAATACGGAGACGGTATAACCACGGCTTTCAATGTTGAGCGCCAGGTTGCGCCCCATGACTGCCATACCGACGACGCCGATCTGTTGCTTGGACATTACATACTCCTGTCAGGTGTGGTCACCGCGACTTGTGCGCGGCTTGAAAATGTATTGAAAATGTTAACTCATGATGCACACATGTAGATAGCGGAAGATGCGTTTCAGCTCTCACCAGTGCGGGAAGGCTTTCGCGTAAGCGGGATCGAATGGACCTTCTTTAACCTCCATCATTATGGCCTTCTCACTGACGCACTCGACACTGTGTATGTCGCCTGGAGAAAGTTCAACGATGCTCACCCCAGTACCTTCACCTGCAAGAAATCGAGTGAGTATTTCCCCTTCACTATTGAAAAGAGTTACTTGTATCTGGCCCTGTAAGATCGTGAACATTTCCCATTGCTGAGGAAGCTCATGGTAGTGAGGTTCGACATAACTTCCTCTGACCATCGCTATCAGCAAGCGCTGTACTTTGTCCTGATGGGAATGATGGAGCAACAAATGCGATCGCAAACGTTCAGAACTTTTTGCTTGTTCAAAAAGCACATCTAATTGCGAAGTTTCAATCAGGCGCATTGCGAAGCCTCCAGACGCATAACAATAGCCTGAGCAGCAGAATGCACTGAAAACTGTTCTTTTAACAAGGTATGCGCTCCTGCTCCCATTTGCTGGCGTAATGTGGCATCCATGAGTAACAACTTAGCGGAGTGATAAAGTTTGTCATCTTCACCATTCACATGGATAAAACCAGCGTTGTTATCATTGACAGTATCAAGCAAATCATTGCCAACATTAACACTACCTAATATCGGGAGTGACTCAACCATATATCCCAAGAGTTTCCCTGGAAAATTATGCGCTGAGTGTCTTGCTGAAAGAGAAAACAGACCGATATCCATTTCCGACAAAATAAATTTAAAAGCGTCTTGTTTAACGGAAGGCAAATAAGTGAAATTTTTTAAATTCCACTTTTTTGCTAAATTATTAATCAACTCGACTTCATCGCCCTGCCCGATAAAAAGAAAATGAGCTTGCGGATGAATACTCATCTTACGTGCAAGCCGCAAAAGATTAGACATATCTTGTGCATGCCCAATATTTCCACCATAAAAAAAGATAACTTTATCTTCAAGTCCTAGTCTTTGGCGGAGAGAAACATAATTTTCCGGTAATGTTACAGGTTCAAGTGAAGCCCAGTTCCTTAATACTTCACACGGATAGCCTTTATTGAGATTGCGGAAAAGCTCAAGATTCTTTTCAGACATGAGCCCTATTCGATCTGCATGTGCATAAGTTTTCTTTTCGAATAAACGAAAATATTGCGCTATCACAGAGTCGTTTTTTATCATGCCCGCATCGATGACCCATTGAGGGAACAAATCACGTAAGATGAGATAAGCCGGACACTGACAGTGAGCCTTGATTTTTTTTACAAGCCCCCCCCAAAAAATAGAGGGGGAGTAATAAACAATCCCATCAAAAGTATCGTGTTGCACACGATTTTTAATTGAACGCCATGCTCGCCATGAGAGCAACGTTTCATTGATTGCGCGCAGAATTTTATTCACATCTTTAAGAGCGCCACTTTTAAAACGCCACGTTGTCACACCATCTACGTTATCTACTGAAAGCGCTTTATTGATAGTTGTATCTGGTGTAATTACGGTTACGTCATGTCCGTTTCTTAAAAACTCCTGTGCTAGCTCATGAAACATTTTAGCGCCAACGCGTGTACTATTGGGCAAATAATCGTCTATGATTAACGCAAGCTTCATTAATATTCTTTCCAGACCACTCTTTTAACGTAATCAGTATAGGACTGAATAATCCTGACAACTTTGTCGGATACATTTGGCATAGAATAATCACTTACCTGTCTTAATAAGCGTTCTTCACCGCGTGGCTGGGCAGATAAGATTTCCAGAGCCTGTAATACACGATTGCATTCAAGTCCAACCATCATCACCGAGGCTTCTTCGAAGCCTTCCGGGCGTTCGTGAGCTTCGCGAATATTTAATGCTGGAAAATTCATAATAGACGACTCTTCCGTAATCGTTCCGCTATCAGACAGGACAGCTCTGGAATTTTTTTGCAAATGATTATAGTCGTGAAAACCCAGAGGTTTTAGCAATTGAATATTGGGGTGGAATTCAATACCTTGCTCGTTAATGCGTTTACGAGTCCGTGGGTGGGTCGATACAATGACGGGCAAATCATATTTTTCAGCGATGGTATTAAGAATGGTGGCTAATTTAACCAACTGCTTAGGTGAGTCGACATTTTCTTCGCGATGTGCACTGATAACAAAAAATTCTCCCACACGTAAGTTCAGGCGAGACAGCACATCAGAGTTGTCGATTTGTGGCATATAGTAGGAAAGTACTTCAAACATGGGGCTGCCGGTTTTAATGATTCTGTCCGGAGGCAGACCTTCAGCAAGGAGGTACTCACGCGCAATATCACTATAGGTCATATTAATATCGGCAGTGTGATCGACAATACGACGGTTAGTTTCTTCAGGAACGCGCTGATCGAAACAACGATTACCCGCTTCCATATGAAAAATTGGGATCTTACGGCGCTTAGCGGGAATGGCAGAAATACAGGAATTAGTATCACCCAAAACAAGCATTGCTTCAGGCATTTCTTTTTCAAGTACTTCGTCAACCTTTATGATGACTTGTCCAATTGTTTCCGCCGCATTTTTACCAGCAGCATTTAAAAAATAATCTGGCTTACGTACACCTAAATCGTTGAAGAAAACTTCATTTAATTCATAATCATAATTCTGGCCAGTATGAACAATGATATGTTCACAATATTGATCCAGCTTTGCTAAAACGCGTGATAACCGAATGATTTCTGGTCGGGTACCAACAACTGACATTACTTTCATTTTAATCATTATAAAGCTCTCGCTATCGTATCGGGCTGTTCACGGTTAAATATTTCATTAGCCCAAAGCATCACAATAAGCTCATCAGAGCCAATATTCGTTATATCGTGCGTCCATCCGGGTACTGTTTCGACAATCCTGTACTCCTCAGACGATACGTAGAGTTCATGACGCTCGCCCGTAATAACGTGTTGAAACTTGAATAGCGCGCTACCACGAATGACAAGGAACTTTTCATTTTTAGAATGATGATAGTGTCCACCGCGGGTGATACCTGGATGTGCCGTGAAAAAAGAGAATTGGCCTGTGGAAGGCGTCTTTAGCATTTCGCAGAAAACACCACGCGTATCTTCATACGATGGGATCGTATAAGAAAAATGCTCAACCGGTAAATAACTGAGCCATGTTGAATAGAGTGCGCGGACAAAGCCTGTCCCGACTTCCTCAGTTATGAGAGTATTTCGACTTTCCTTGAACCGATAAAGTAAATCAGCGACATCACCAACCGTTGTTGAATACACTGGTTTCACTTCCTGATAGCCACTCTCGATATCATCGGTAAGAAGCTTAATGGCATCAGTGCATACATCATCTATATAAACGAGATTAACAACGGCTGCAGGATTATTAATTTTAATATCAATATCGTGAGCCAGATTATAGCAAAAGGTTGCTACAAAAGAATTGTAGTTAGGTTTACACCATTTACCAAAAACATTTGGATAGCGATAAATAAAATAACTAGCTCCGCTGACCGCGGCATATCTAATAATATGTTTTTCCGCAGCCGCTTTGCTTTCTCCATATGGATTGTCCAGCTCGGCCTGTATGGATGAACTCACCATTACAGGGATGCTTCGCTCGTTAGCCAGCAAGATATCAACTATTTGACCAGTTAAATTACTATTCCCTTCAGCAAACTCGTCAACGCATTGAGGTCTGTTTATACCTGCCAGATGATAGACAAAATCAACTTCTTTGAGACCGTTTTCGAGTTCTTGATAAGAGCTATTACGATCAATCTTGATAAGGTCAATGTAACCTGATTCTTGCAAGCGTAAACACAAGTTACGGCCAATGAAACCATCAGCTCCAGTTACAAGTATTTTCATTTTATGAGTCCAATTCGTATTGCTCGCCAGCGCGTAAAGCTCGAATGAATGAAAGTTTAAGCAGCAGCTTTTTCATACCTTCAACATCAAGGCGAGTAGTATTGTGAGAATTGTAATCTTCAACCTCAGATATGCGTCGATCGCCCTGTTCAACATATTTACCATAGTTAAGGTCACGTAAATCAGGTGGCACGCGATAGTAATCTCCCATATCAACCGCAGCGATCATCTCTTCACGGCTCAACAAAGCTTCGTATAGTTTTTCACCGTGTCGAGTGCCGATAATATTAATGGGGTGATGCTCTTTATTGAGAAGCTCTTTTAAGGCGATAGCTAAGGTTTCAATGGTTGCTGCGGGAGCTTTCTGGACGAATATGTCACCGTTATTACCGTGTTCAAACGCATAGAGCACAAGATCCACAGCGTCTTCAAGTGTCATCATGAAGCGTGTCATATTGGGATCGGTAATAGTTAGGGGCTGGTCAGCTTTGATCAGGTCGACGAACAGAGGAATAACAGAACCGCGCGAAGCCATTACGTTGCCATAACGAGTACCACAAATGACAGTCTTGTTCGTATCCACATTACGTGATTTCGCAACCATCACTTTTTCCATCATAGCCTTGGAGATACCCATAGCATTGATTGGATAAACAGCTTTATCTGTACTTAGACATACCACACGTTTAACTTCGTTAGCAATTGCCGCCTCGAGGACATTTTCGGTACCAAGAACGTTCGTTTTAACCGCTTCCATGGGGTGAAATTCGCAGGAAGGCACTTGCTTGAGCGCAGCCGCATGATAAATAAAATCTACACCTCGTGTCGCGTTTAGGATGCTTCCATAGTCACGCACGTCACCAATATAAAATTTAAGCTTATTGTTATTATATTTTTTTCGCATGTCATCTTGTTTTTTCTCGTCGCGAGAAAAAATGCGTATTTCTTTTATATCGGTGTTCAGGAAACGATTTAACACTGCGTTTCCGAAAGAACCGGTACCACCAGTTATTAAAAGGACTTTATTTTTGAACATGCTGCCTCTCATTATTAACAAGATACTCTTTGATTAATGCCACTATTTTATTTACACGGTGTTCTTGCGAACCATATTTTCTAACAATCTGGACTGCTTTATGATATCTTTCTCCAAGATTCATATCATGAATAGCGTTATATAATGCCTCGACGTAGGAATTAATATCATTGGCACTATAATAATAAGCATAATTACCGCATATAGACTTCGCAAAATCAAAGTCTGGGACGACCAGCGGCCTTAGCATTGACATTGCTTCGATATAGCTTGTCGAAAAGACTTCAAGCGCACTAGGCTGAAGAACCACATCATATTTTGAATATATACTTAATGCTTGAGAATGCGAATAAGCACCGATGTTATCTATAAGATCTTCAACGCCGTGGTTTTTGGCAATTTCTACAATATTATGGTAGTCTGTATCAGAACCCACTGTAAATGTTATTTTGAATTTTCCTGAATACCGTTTTCTTAATAGAGCGGCTGCAACAGGTACCCTTTCCAGATCTTTATGCTTATAATATGCGGTAGGCACTAATATTTTGCAAACAGGTTCACTGCTTAAATTCTCAACGTAATCAGTTGCAATATTTCTTTGGTTCAGAAAATTCAAGAAATCCTCTGATACGGAATTATAAACTATATGGATCTCTGATTTTTTTCCTACTATATTCTGCAGTTGAACTTTTGATGATTCTGTTTGAACAATCCATACATTAGCTTTCTTAATATTAATCCTTTGATAAGCGGTTTTCAACTTTCTTTTTATCTGCTCTTTTTTATTTCCGCATAAGTTATAAGCATATTGTGATGCACCTAAAATATATGGATTACTACAACCCATAATATGTGGGACGCTAAATTTTATATATGCTGGCCCAGCAGATGTATATACTAGTTTAGGACTAACCGAATCAACTATTTTCTTTATTTTATTTCTTGCAAGTAATGAAGATGCGGGGGAGTCATAAGCAATAAAGAAAGACCCCTGGGGAAGAATTTCTTTTATTTGCTCATATACCTGTGGGCTCAGTAAAAAAAACCATTTTAATCCGTAACCTTTATTTTTTAATACTTGAGATATGAAATTTACGCTATTCTGGATCCCACCGCCAATTACATTTGTGGAACAGTTAAAAACTACATCTGATTTGTTCATTATTTAATTCGCTTGATAAACTCTTTAAATTTTCTCAAATTAGCTCGTGTAGAATAATTTTTTTCAAAAATATTCTTTAACATTGGAGTATATTGATCCTTTTTTTCCACGGCTAATTCGATTAAATTATTAATATCATCCTCTTTTGGCTGATAGCTTATACCTGTAAATTGTAACTCTGAACCAATGTCACCGACAGGATTAGTAATTACTGGCACGCCAAAAGAGATAGCTTCAACATATTTTGAGGGGAAGCCAGCAATAGCATATCTCTTGTTTTCTCGGAAAAAAACACAATAATCTGTTTTTTTGTACAACGAAAAGATCTCAGTCATTTTTAGACGCCCAAGGAAAATACAGATTTTGTCCAGTGCGTATTGGTTCTGATAGTATGCAGGATAGAGTTCTAAAAAACTTTCTTTAGTAATTCCAGCTATATAGAATTTTACAATATTCATTGCTTTTTCGCTTTTGAGCAATTCTTCTATGAAAAAGTCAAGCCTATCTTTTTTTCCGGGAACACCTGCATATAGTAAAACCAAACTTTCAGACGATTGTTCCTTAATATAAGTTTCTTGAAAATCATTACCCAGAGGAGGGACTTTGATAATATTTTTTCCCTTATGACTATAGAACTTCTCTAAGAACGAGGATATAGCTATGACATTTTTAAACATAGGGTAAGCTAAATGCATGCGACACCAATTTTCTAATGAAGCCACACCATACTTCCCACCGATTAAATGTTCGCTCTCATACCATTCAGTTGAATCAAGGATAACTTTCTTATTAAAGATCTTAGATAAAATTAAAACAGTTATAGAAAAAAGAAATGGAGTATTATAAATGAATATATGACTATATTTTTCTTTATTTGCGATCATCCATGGTATAATCTGCATGCCCATAAATAGAAAATTGATTAATTTTCCTATTTTAGATTTCTTTTTCTTGTCAAGAATAGAGAAAGATCGATAACTAGTTTTATCATTTATTTTTATTTCAGCTTCGCTTCCTTGTTCCCATCCGCCTATTAAGATGCTTTCACATTCGTCTATATGATTTAACATATCAACAATTTTATGGACTCGCTTTCCAGCAGCATCTATATCGGGAAACCTGAACATACCGGTATAAAAGACTTTGAACCCATCCATTTAATTGAGCACCTTACCTTGTTTTTTAAAATTAGCGTACATACTTAGACCCAGAATCTGCAATACAGGGAAGAATAATATAAAGTATCTCAAGTTTATTGTAGGATTAAAAAGCCAAATGCCAAAGAAAGCATTGATCATGGCTAATAGATATTTTTCTTTTTGATTCATATAAAATTCGTAATTAAGTATAGAATTTAATATAAAGGGGCTTAAAAATATTAGAAAAGTAACCTGTGGTATATTTTTAAAGCGACCAACATCAATTCCATCACCGTCGATAAAATCGAATGAGATGATTGCATCATGAATATATTGAACTGCTCTGACCGGGTTTAAAAGCAAAGAACCTACATAAACGCTTCTATTTAAACTATACACTAAATAGCTCATACCATCTGATAGCGTAGATTCATCAAAAAATTCAGTCTGATATTTAGCCAGCACTCCATTAGCTAAAGAAAGAAAAACATATGCCACGATAAACCTTACAATATGTTTTTTATTACCAAGAATGAAAAATAAGTAAAGCATAAGTAATGCAGGTAACTGGAAACGAATTAATGCAGATATTAGCATTAATACTAAAAATGACTTCCAGTGCTGCTCTAGTGAAAACTTTATCGCTAGTAAAATTATCAATATTGTGAAAGAGTCTTTATTGATCAGTTGCGCAAAATATACCAAAGGCGTCATTAAAAAAAATGTAAATGCAAATGTTATATCTAAATTTAGCTTATAAATTATTGACGCGTATGTTTTTAAAGAGAATAACAAAACTACTAAATTAACGATCAGCGAAAGACTTTCATACGATATATTTATATCAAGAGAATCTAAAATGTGATGAAAAAAGAAATATAACAATGAAATACCAAAGTTATTATTTAAACCTGAAAGGGTTATCCAATCTCCTGAAGACTCTATATCTTCAATATAACTCAAATAAACATAGTGATCGTGTATATTTACCGGATTAAGCCATCCTTTAATTGGTTCATATGTAAAGCCTTTATCATAGACAAAAAACAAGAAATATATGAAGCAACCCAAACAAAAAAATAAAAAAATATAATATAAGAAAATGGCTGTGAACTTAGAATTCTGATGATATCTTTCCATATTCTTAATTGACCCACCAATAAGTTGATATAATAACTGCAAAGCAGAAAGCAATATAAAAATGACAATAATGCATATCAAAACCCATTGGGTTAAGTCGTTCTGAAACAAACCATGTGGTATAAGTAAGTAGCATATTTGAGAGAAATATTGCTAAAGCCACACCGGTTAATCCCCATATTGAACCGCAAAATATAATTAGTAAAAACAAAACAAACGTATTAGAAATATATACATATGAGATATATTTAGTTTTCTCGCTTAATTTTATACCAGCATCAACCATTTCTTTTATGACTAACAGTGACATAGCAATAATCATTATATATGTTGCATGTTCTGATTCTGAATAAGACTCAGGTATAAAGAAATGAAAAATGAACCAGGTCATAAAAAAAAGTATTGCAACGATAAATGGCAATGAAATTATTACTAATCTAAATACTTTCCTTGTACTTTCTATGGCGCTTTTATTATTTTCATTATAAAGTAACGGATACCACACCATACAAAACGCGCTCACCCCAACCATCATTAGGGCCGAGATTTTATTCGCAAGAGCGAATAATCCAATAGTAGATTGCGTAAATATCGCATATAAAATAAACCGGTTGCCATACTGTGCTATAACACTAGCGATCCTGCCCGGCAACTGCGGAAGCGAGAATGCCATAATTTTTTTAAAATCATCATGCGATTTTTTAACCAAAAATTCTTTTTTGAGTATAGCTAAGGATATTATTACAGATACTACATAAGAAATTAGCAAAGCGCAGAAATAACCTTTTATGCCACTTTTTAGCCCAATAACAGCATAGCATGCCAACCCGGCGAATGTGCTTGTTTGCAATATATTAATAAAAATTACATATTTTATTGTTCGAGCATATCGTATAGTTAAACTATTAACTATATACAAATTTGCAAATAACACACTAAAACCAGACAAAGTCAATTCGATGTATGCTGTAGATCCTAGCGATAACAATGGAATCATCAGAGGCATTGAAATTAAATATATAACTAAAGCCCCTACCGAAAATCGTAATACGCTAAAAAACACAGTTTTAGGAATGCTTTTACTTTGATAATAATATCTTTGTAAGGCAGTGTCTAATTGACACATGCCGAACACCATAAAAATGTTATATAGTGAAAGGATAAGTTCCAGTCGTCCCATCTCTTGTGGGACGAGATAGTGGGTAAAAATGGGCGTTAATAAGAAAGGTAATAATCTGGAGATGCCTGAAACAAAAATAAAAACTATAATTTCACGTATAAACTTAGCAATCATTTTTTTCTAAGGTTGTTATTTGTAATTGATCAAAAAGCATGCTACCGCCCCTGGCTCGACAGCTACCAGACAACTGATGTTAACAGCTTATACTTTTTGGCATCTGAGTATTAATCAGATTTTTTAACATTAAGTTATATAAAACTAAACACAAAAAAAACAAAACGGCAGCGAGTCCGTCGAGTATAAATGCTTATCAACCCGAATGCTCAACTGCCGTTTTATCAAAGGCTATCCTGCCTGTATAGCGTTCTGCGCAACGCGGCTGGCTTACGCCAGCAGCTTCTTGATGCTTTCGCGGAACTTCTGCCCTTCTTTCAGATTACGCAGGCCGTAGTTGACGAACGCCTTCATGTAACCCATTTTTTTGCCGCAATCATAGCTTTCGCCGGTCATCAGCATCGCTTCAACAGGCTGATTCTCGTTAAGGCGCGCGATGGCGTCAGTCAGCTGAATACGTCCCCAGGCGCCCGGCTCGGTTTTCGCGAGCTCTTCCCAGACATCCGCGGACAGCACATAACGCCCGACCGCCATCAGATCGGAATTCAGCGTCTGCGGCTGATCCGGTTTCTCAATGAAGTCGACGATGCGGCTGATTTTACCTTCGGTATCCAACGGATCCTGAGTGGTGATCACGGAGTATTCAGAGAGATCGCCTGCCATACGTTTCGCCAGTACCTGGCTGCGGCCATTTTCCTGGAAGCGGGCAATCATAGCGGCCAGGTTATAACGCAGCGGGTCAGCAGAGGCGGCGTCAATAATAACATCCGGCAGTACGACCACAAACGGGTTATCGCCAATAATCGGGCGGGCACACAGGATCGAGTGACCAAGGCCCAGCGGCTGCGCCTGGCGCACGTTCATGATGGTCACGCCCGGCGGGCAGATGGACTGCACTTCCGCAAGCAACTGGCGCTTCACACGCTGTTCGAGCAGCGCTTCGAGTTCGTAAGAGGTGTCGAAGTGGTTCTCAACCGCGTTCTTGGAGGAGTGGGTAACCAGCACAATTTCCTTGATTCCCGCCGCTACGATTTCGTCGACAATATACTGAATCATTGGCTTATCGACGATAGGTAGCATTTCCTTCGGAATAGCCTTAGTGGCTGGCAGCATATGCATGCCGAGCCCGGCTACCGGGATGACTGCTTTTAAATTAATCATTTTCTCTCCCACCTCAAAAGGTTGATGAATTATAGTCGTTTACCGGACATAAGCCAGTATGAATTTCTCCATGGCGTAAGCGCCATAGCCCTGCGACTCTCAGGGAAAGTGGTTATACCTTCTATGAATTCATACCGTTAATCGCCAGGATAATTCGTAAAGTCCGGGCAATCATTTTGTGATCCGCGTCGGCAGCGCAAAATTCAGCATTTCCGTGTTCACGTGCTGATGATCCACCCGGTCAATGTCGACTGAACTCTGCCCTTTCTCGTTCACCGCCTGGATGTTCGCGAGCGACAGCAGCGTATCGTCTTTGGCCATAAAGCGGCCGCGCACATCTTTGCGCAGATCAAAGCGCATCTTCAGCGCCGGGCCGACGGACGACTCCTGCATCACTTTCACGTTACGCACAAACAGGTGCTGCGGCTTGTTGTTCAGCTCAAGCGTGGCGCGCTTCATATCTAAGTTGGTGATAGAGACGAACGAGGTGGCGTTACCGGAGGAGATCTGGATCCCGCGCAGCTTATAAGGCAGGGTGCGGTTATCCATGAAGATGTTGTTCAGCTTGAAGTTCTGCGGAATCGACAGGTAATTGCCTTTGATAACGCCGTAGCCGATCAGCATTCCGGCGCTGTTCACCATATTGATGTTATCGATGAGAAAGTTATCGCAGCCGTAAATCGCGACCGTCGCGTTATCGATGCCCGCGGTCTTACTGAAGTCTGGCGTGATGTTTTTCGCTTTCACATTACGGATGACGAAATGTTTGCCGTTCTCCACATGCACCAGCTGGCGGCAGTTGCTGCCAGTGATGTTCGCCACCACGAAGTTCTTCACCGCCTGGCTTTCCGGGTAGGCGTTATCGTAGGTGCTGCCCGCAAGACCGATGCCGATACCCCAGTTGATTTTGCCGTTGGTGCAGTTGATCTGGTCAAGGACATGGTCGGAGATGAGAAGCTCTGAATCATTAATCGCCACGTTCCATTCAATGGCGTCGCCCTGGAGCCGTTCAAAGCGTCCGTTAGTGATCCGCACATTGCGCAGTTCGTTATGAAAGCCCTGGCGCAGAATGCCGTAATTGGCGTCGTGGATGTAGATATCGTCGATCACGAGATCCTGCATCTTCTGCGGCTTTTTGCCGCCGATGTAAATCTGCATCACCGGGCCGAAGCCGCTCATCTCGATGCCTTTAATCGCCACCTGCGAGCCGCGCACGTCGAGGATGATGTTATGCAGGCGCCCTTTTTTCTCGCCCAGGATCTGGCAGCCGTCCTGGAGAATAAAGCGCCCTTTGCCGTTGCCCTTAAGCGCGCCGAGCACCCGCAGGGTTTTCCCGGCCGGCATAAACACCGGGCTGTTAATGTTGTCGCAGGTGAGGCTTTCGGGCACTTCCACTGTCTGCGCTTCATTAAAAGCCAGCTTAAACGCCTGCGGCCAGTTGTCCTTGTAGAAGTCAGCGACATTCACGGTCTTGCCGCCGGTAACGGCACGGGCGGCGCGGCTGTGCAGCAGCGGCATCAGCGCCGCAGCGGCGCCGGCCTGCACGAAAGTCCGGCGGGAAAGACGCCCGGACGACATGATTTTACGCATAAAACCTCGGGTTACAGGGTTTGCAGCAGGCCCGCGAGTTCACGGTAGATGCGCTGCTGGTTAAACTCGGTTTCCACTTTTTCACGGGCGCGGGTCAGCATCGGGCGCAGCGTCTGCTCGTCGATTTGCGCAAAGGCCTGAAGCTTGTCCGCCAGCGCGTGCGCGTCGTTTTCCGGCACCAGCCAGCCCGATTTTTCGGCATCGATAAGCTCCGGAATGCCGCTGTGCAGCGTGGAGATAACCGGAATGCCCACGGCCATCGCCTCCATCAGCGCGACCGGGATGCCTTCCATATCGCCATCCACGCCGGTGACGGAAGGCAGCAGGAACAGATCGGCTTCGTCGAGCATCGCTTTCACTTCATGGCTGGGCTTAAAGCCCGGCATAAAGACGCAGTCCTCAAGACCATATTGCTCAATCAGCGTATGCAGACGGCGCTCCCACGGCCCGGTGCCCAGGATGTTGTAACGAAAGTCCACGCCGCGGCCCTTCAGCAGACGGCAGGCCTCGATCGCCACATGCAGCCCTTTTTTCTCGGTCAGACGCGCCACGGAGATAATCTCCAGCGGCGTGCCCGGCTGCTTGAGCGGGCGCAGCGAGAATTTCTCCATGTCCACGCCCATGCGCGAGACGGCGATTTTCTCCTGCGGGCAGCCCATCGCCTTCAGGCGTGCGGCCCACAGTTCGCTAATCGGCAGCATCAAATCGCCGCGGCGAAACAGCTGCTGATACTCCGGCGTGTAGCGCGTCAGCACTTCACGGTGCGACACATCGATGCCGTGGAACACGGTGGCGATTTTGCCGTCCAGCACGCCCAGTTCGCGAAGCTTGGCGGCGGTCACGCCCGCCGGGCCAAAATGCGCGATAAACACATCGGCCTTCAGCGTGCCAGGCACGCGTCCGCAAATGGCAGAGAGGATCAGGTTGCGCGCCTCGTCGCCGTAGCGCGCCATGTTGAGCGCCCGCCAGGTGCGGGCGTTAAACAGCCCGCGGGCGGTATGGCTGGCGCGATATTTAAGTTTCGCGGCTTTGCCTTCCGGTTCTTCCAGCAGAAAACGGGTTTTCTGCGCCAGGTTGTACTCGGTGTACGCGGCATGGGTGTTTTTCAGATCGCCCTTCTGCAGCGAGACGATCTCCACCTCATACCCCATGTTGATAAAGCCGACTATCTGGTTCAGGACGAACGTTTCGGAAGCGACCGGGAATTTCAGCAGAAAGAAGCTGACTTTCATCGGGCTCCTCCCGCGCGCATCAGCACGGATTTCACCATCTGATGGCCTTTTTCGCGCTCGGCGGCGACCGCCGTAGCGAGGCGTTCGTTAATCGCCGGCAGCTGACCGAGCGTGTCGCCCACCATCGACTGCAACGAGCCGTCCAGCAGGTGGCGGATCTCAATCGCCATCTCCGGCATGCCGAGCTGCTGCATGATGCCCGCGGATTTGTGTTCGTAGTTAATGGCAATCGCCGGCGTCCCGAAGTTCATTGAGATAATCGCCGAGTGCAGACGGGTGCCGACGGTCAGTTCGCACGCGCCGAGGATTTTGCCCATTTCGAGATCGTTCAGTTCATCCATCACCACATGGAAGCGCGACGGATCTTTCACCAGCTTGCTGAGATTCAGCGCCACCATGCGGTCATCTTTGTTGTAGCTGTCGATGCCGGTGCAGGTGGAGAGCGCCAGCACCTGATAGCCTTCGTCGATAATGCGGTTCACCACATTCGCGAAAGCCTGCTCGTAGGCCTGCTGGGTAGTGCCGAGACGTTTGTCGAACGGCGCCAGCTCGCGCAGCGTAATCGCCACGGTCTTATCGCGCGCCGCCACATCCAGCCAGTGCTGCACGGCGTAGCTTGCGACGAAATCGTCATTGTGATGCTCAACCAGCCAGGCGGTATCGACGCCCAGCTCCACTTTCGAAGTGTCAATCTGGCCTTTTTTCATGAGATCCAGGCTCACGGTTTCGCGCAGGATCAGCGCGTCGCAGTGGCCGAACACATAGTTGGCGAGCTGGTTAAACTGCGGCTCCTGGAACGGCCCGACGCTGTGGCCCACCATAAACAGCGGCTTTTTCGCCATAAAGGCGCAGAGCGCGTGTTCGAACTGCGGGGTGCCGTAGAGATCGACGAAGAACGAGCCGCCAACCTGGATAATCGCGTCGTAACCGCTAAGCAGGCCGACGAAATCGGTAAAGCCCTGCGGCAGGGAGATATTGCGCAGCTTGCCGTTGCCGGTCACTTTGGCGAGCAGCACCTGGTGCTGGTAGCGGCGGCGCAGCACTTTCTTGACGCGACCCATCACGCCCGCCGCGTTGTTAAACTGCTTCATCTGTTTGTAGAGCGGGTCAGGCATGACCTCTCTGTCCAGCAGCCAGGCGGAGCTCACCGGGTAGCGGCTCATCACGTCCACTTCCGCTGAAGGATCCTGAAGCGCTATCGCATCGATAAGACCGCGCAGGATGGCGCTGTCGCCACGGTTTCCGCAGGTGTGGTTGCCAAGAATGAGTAACTTCATGTTGACCTCTGAAATATGCGCTCGCCCTGTTCGCCGCACGCTGTCAGCGGGGCTCGCGCATCAATAATTTTTAACGGGATCAGCCTGCACGGAGCAGCATTTTCATTTTATCGTTGCGGCAAAACTGGCGTTTCAGCTCCACCACCAGCGCATTGCGCGACAGTACAATCGTCACGCCAAAGGCCAGTACGCCTGCGGCAATCTGCACCGCCAGCAGCGGCGCGAGCGCCAGATGCCCCTTGAGCGCCACGCCGAGCGCGTAGCTGACCACAAGCGTAGGCAGCGAGAGCCAGAATGGCAGCAGAATGCTCTGGATATACTCGCGGTAGCTGGAGCCCAGCACCGGTTTAATCATGATGAAATAGCTCAGCACGGTGTTGATTATCTGCACCAGCAGGAAGCCGAGCGTCACGCCGAGCGCGCCGCCAAGATGCCCGCCCGCGACAATCGCCGGAATAAACAGGAAGGTTTTAAACACGTTGAATTTAAAGCTGATATCCACGCGCGCTTTCGCCATCAGCAGCGAGCCGATCGGGTTGCCAATGGAGCGCAGGAGACCGACAACGCACAGCAGTTGCAGAATCGGCACAATGCTCACCCACTTCTCGCCAAACACCAGCGGCACGAAGTTATTCGAGACCACCATCAAGCCGAGCAGCGCCGGGAAGTTAATGATCCCAACAACGGACAGCAGCTTGTAGAAATTCACGCGCAGCTTGTCGATGTCATCCTGAATTTTGGCGAACGCCGGAAACAGCACGCGGGTGATAATCGGGTTGAGCTTCATTGGCGGCACTACCGCCACGTTGTACGCGAGGTTATACCCGCCCGCGACCGCCGCGCCGAGAATGCGCGCCAGCACCAGCGTCGAGAGGTTGGTATTGACGTAGTTCACCAGGCTGTCGGCCGTCAGCCACGCGCCAAACTTCAGGTTCGAGGAGACCGACGAGAGCGAGAAATGCAGGCCCGGACGGTAAATCTTACGCCCGAAGAACCCGAACAGCGCGGTGCGCACCGCCGTGTTGACCAGATAACCGAGGATCGCGGTCATCGCCACCGGCCAGTACTGGGCGGACACCACCGTAAAGGTGAAGCCCGCCAGCACCGAGAAGGTTTCGATGGCGCCAATCTTGTTAAACTCCAGCTCTTTTTGCATCAGCGCGCGAAACTGCTGGCCGTGCGGAATAACGACGAAGGCGAACGCCAGGGTTCTGATAAGCGGCGCCAGATCGGGGTTGTGCAGCACGCCCGCGATAAGATCGCTTAACAGAAACACCACGACGCAGACCACAATCCCCAGGCCCACGTTCAGCCAGTAGAGCGTGGTGAGCTCCAGGTTGCTGATGGTTTTGCGCTGGATAATCGAGTTCGCAATCCCGAAATCGGAAAGCGTATCGGCCAGCGCAATAATCACCAGGCTAATGGTCAGCAGACCAAACTGATGGCCATCCATCAGCCGCGCCAGGATGGTCATCTGCACCAGCCCCAGGCTGATGATAATCACCGTCGAAATGGCGGACCACTTGGCGCCGCTAATGGTTTTGTCGCGAAGGCTCATGACCCACTACCCTTAATAAGCCGCTTTGTTAACAAAGCCTTTGAACACGGTCAGGAAGACGATTTTGATATCGAGCCACACGCTCCATTCGCGGATGTACTCCAGATCGAACTCGATGCGTTTTTCCATCTTCTCCAGGGTATCGGTCTCGCCGCGCCAGCCGTTGATCTGCGCCCAGCCGGTAATGCCCGGTTTGACTTTATGGCGCAGCATGTAGCCCTGAATCAGCGCGCGATACTGCTCGTTATGCGCCACCGCGTGCGGACGCGGGCCGACAATCGACATCTCGCCGGTCAGCACGTTGATAAACTGCGGCAGTTCATCAAGCGAGGTGCGGCGCAGGAAGTTGCCCACTTTGGTGACGCGCGGGTCGTTCTGGGTCGCCTGCTTCACCACTTTGTCGTTTTCCATCACGCGCATGGAGCGGAACTTCCACACCATAATCGGCTTGCCGTCCATGCCGTAGCGGGTCTGGCGGAAGATAATCGGGCCTGGCGAGCTGAGCTTCACGGCAACCGCGATACAGCACAGCACCGGCGAAATCAGCAGCAGGATCATGGACGCCAGCACGATATCTTCCAGGCGTTTCAGCACGCGGTTGATGCCGGAGAGCGGCGTATCGTACAGCGGCACCACCGGCACGCCATTCACGTCGTCGAGACGCGAGTGCAGAATGTTGAACGTAAACACATCCGGGATCAGCATCACCGAGCAGGTGGTATCGGAAAGCTCGCGTACGAGTTTCTTCATCTGCGCCTCTTCGCTCATGGACATCGCGATATAGACGTTATGGATTTTGCCCGCGCGGGCGTCTTCCACCAGCTGCTCAAGGTTGCCCGCCCAGCCGGTCGGCACGCCGCCCGGTTCCGGATCGTGGTAAATGCCGACAACCTCAAACCCCAGCCAGGGTTCGTTACGAAAGCTCTCGGCAAGCTGCTGGCCTACCGGCTGCGCGCCCGCAATCGCCACGCGGCGGGTGTTATAACCGCGATTACGCAGCCAGCCTGCGCCGAAGCGAATCGCCGAACGGCACATCACCATGCCAGCGCCGGTCAGCAGATACCAGGCGAAGAACACGCGCACCGGGCTGTCGAAATCGGGGTTAAAGGCCATCAGACCGGCGCTGAACACCAGGCTCATGGTCCAGTTCTGCAACAGCAGCAGCAGTTCGGTAGAGATTTTGACGCCGCGCCAGGAGCGGTAAAAATCGGTGATCCCGCCAATCATCTGGAACACAACGAGGGTGGTCAGGGCCATCAGCAGATGCATGTAGAAAAACGGCAGCTCATTGATCCTGCACACCACCCACAGTCCGACGAACATAATGGTTATGTCGGAGAATCGTTGCACCAGAGAGATTAACGATGCATTCGTTTTGGCTCGTTCGCGCTTTTTTAGATTTGTCATCGTCGTACCTTCAGGCGCCGTAAGGCGCAGTTAAGCGGCTGCCCTGCCCGGCAGGCCGAAGCCTGCGGGGCGTAAGCGTCGCGGTGTGCGGCGACGCCGGGCGGCCGCGCCGTTTTACTGATTCAGCAACGCAAGGATTTCCTGGGTTTTCGCCTGCATCAGTTCCGTATCCGCGCGCGATTCCACATTCAGGCGCACGACCGGCTCGGTGTTGGACGAGCGCAGGTTAAAGCGCCACTCGCCGAAATCCATGCTGATACCGTCGGTGCGGTCGATCCCTTTCGCCTGCGGCGCGAAGTGATCTTCCACACGTTTAATGGCGACAGCCGGCTGCGCCAGTTTGCTGTTGATTTCGCCGCTCGCCGGGAACGCCGCCATACGGTCGCGCACCAGCTCGCCCAGGGACTGGCCTTTCAGGCACAGCAGCTCGGCCACCAGCAGCCACGGGATCATGCCGCTGTCGCAGTAGGCGAAATCGCGGAAGTAGTGATGCGCGCTCATTTCGCCGCCGTAGATGGCGTCTTCCTGGCGCATACGCTCTTTGATAAACGCATGACCGGTTTTCGACATGACCGGCGTGCCGCCCGCGCCCTGCACCACGTCAACGGTGTTCCAGGACAGACGCGGATCGTGAATGATCTTCGCGCCGGGGTGTTTTTCGAGGAACGCTTCGGCCAGCAGACCGACAATGTAGTAGCCCTCGATAAACTGCCCGGTTTCGTCGAACAGGAAGCAGCGGTCGAAATCGCCGTCAAAGGCGATGCCCATATCCGCGCCATGTTCGATAACCGCGTTGCGGGTGTCGTCGCGGCACTCCGGCAGCAGCGGGTTAGGAATACCGTTCGGGAAGTTGCCGTCCGGGGTGTTGTGAACCTTAATGAACTGCACCGGCACGTTCAGCGCCTTAAAGCGCGCTTCGATGGCGTCCACCACCGGGCCGGCTGCGCCGTTGCCGGAGTTAATCACAAGCTTCAGCGGCGTGAGGTTTTTCACGTCGATGTAACCGAGCAGGTGATCGATATAGGCGTCGCGCAGGTCGATTTTTTTGTAGCTGCCGCGGGCGGCTTCATTCACCGGCGGGAAGTCGTTCGCTTCGGCAAGACGCTGCACGTCGCGCAGGCCGGTATCGCCGCTAATCGGGCGCGCGCCTTCGCGAACCAGCTTCATGCCGTTGTAGTCCATCGGGTTGTGGCTCGCGGTCACTTCAATGCCGCCGTCCACGCCCAGATGGAACGTCGCGAAGTAAATTTCTTCGGTGCCGGACAGGCCGATATCCAGCACGTCGACGCCCGCGTCCTGCAACCCTTTCGCCAGCGCCAGCTTCAGCGCTTCGCTGGTCAGACGCACATCGCCGCCGAGCACAATGGTTTTCGGTTTCAGGAACTCGCCATAGGCGCGGCCGATACGCCACGCGATATCTTCATTTAACTCTTCGCCCAGACGCCCACGAATGTCGTAGGCTTTGAAACAGGTTAACTTTTCCATTTTTTATCTCTTGGGTTCTCTTTTTTGTCGGAAAAATGCGCAGGATGCCTGCGCCTCACACCCGGCCGTAACGGTCGGCGAAGCGGATCACATCGTCTTCTTCCAGATAGGTGCCGGAGCGCACTTCAATCAGGTCGAGCGGGATCTTGCCGGGGTTTTCCAGGCAGTGCGTCGCGCCCAGCGGGATGTAGACCGATTCGTTCTCACCCACCAGTTTCACCTCGTCGTTAATGGTCACCTTCGCGGTGCCCGCCACCACAATCCAGTGCTCGGCGCGGTGGTGATGCATCTGCAACGACAGCCCTTCGCCCGGCTTCACGGTGATGCGTTTCACCTGGTAGCGTTCGCCCTGATCGATGGAGTCATATTTGCCCCACGGACGGTACACTTCGCGGTGAATGTGGTGTTCGTGACGGCCGTCGGCTTTGATTTTCTCGACCACTTTTTTCACGTCCTGGACGTGGTTACGGTCGGCGATCAGCACGGCGTCTTTGGTCTGCACCACCACGAGATCTTTCACGCCAACGGTGGTCACAAGACCAGACTCGGCATAGACGTAGCTGTTTTCGGTGTTGTGCGAAATCACGTCGCCGTGATGCACGTTGCCTTCCGGCGAATGGTTAGAGATTTCCCAGAGCGACGACCACGAGCCGACATCGCTCCAGCCCGCGTCCATCGGCACCACCACCGCGTCGGCGGTTTTTTCCATCACCGCGTAGTCGATGGACTCTTCCGGGCAGGCCAGGAACGCTTCTTCATCGACGCGGATAAAATCGAGATCCGGGTCAACGGTGCTCATGGCTTTTTCGCAGGCGTCCAGGATATCCGGGCGGTATTTCGCGAGCTCTTCCAGGTAACGACCAGCGCGGAACAGGAACATGCCGCTGTTCCAGTAATATTCGCCGCTGTTGACGTAGGACTGCGCGGTCTCCTGATTCGGTTTTTCGACGAACTGGGCGACGCTGAAGGCGACGGCGTCCACCGCCACGTCCGGGTTGGAGACTTCGCCGCGGCGGATGTAGCCGTAGCCGGTTTCCGGCAGGTTCGGTACGATGCCGAAGGTGACCAGCTTGCCGCTCTCGGCGAACGGCATCGCGGCGCGCACGGCATTGCGAAACGCGTCTTCGTCCTGAATCACATGGTCAGCCGCCAGCACCAGCATTAGCGGATCGGTCTCCGGGCTGTTGCGTTTCGCCGCCAGCGCCGCCAGCGCGATAGCCGGCGCGGTGTTGCGACCGGCAGGCTCCAGGATGATGTTTTCGGTCAGCTTGTTGAGCTGGCGCAGCTGCTCGGCGACGATAAAGCGATGCTGTTCGTTACAGATAACCACCGGGCTTTCGCACTGCACGCCGTTTAAGCGGCAGACGGTGGTCTGAAGCATTGTCAGATCCCCTTTCAGGCAGAGGAACTGTTTTGGGTAAAGCACGCGGGAAAGCGGCCACAGACGGCTGCCGGAGCCGCCTGCCATAATTACCGGAAAGAGTTTTGACTGACTCATGGCTTAACCCCGAATATCAGCGATAAATTGGCTTAACACGTTCTCTTTTTCGAGCGTGCGTTCGGCATATTCACGTGCCACCGTGTTGTCTTTGGGAAGCGCCAGTGCGCTGACGATCCCTTCTGCCAGCGCGTCAACCGACTCTGGCTCTACGCAGACGGCGATGCCCGGCTCTTCAATACAGAGCTGTCCAAGCTCGGTGTCGGCCTCGGCGGTGATCACCGCGTTGCCGCCCACCGCCAGAATATTGGTGAGCTTCGACGGCAGGACCGCGTCGGCCGCGCCGCGCTTCTGGATCACCAGATGGCAATCCGCCATCTTCAGCAGCGCCGGGAGCGCTTCATAAGGTTGCAGCGGGAAGAACTTCACGTTCGCAAGCCCCCGCTCTGCGACCATCTTCTCAAGGCGCGCTTTACCGCCGCCCTGGCCGACAATCGCGAAAATCCACGGCTGGTCGGTAAACCTAGCCGCCACGTCAATGGCGCTCTCCAGCCCCTGTTTCTCCCCGATGTTGCCGGAGTAGAGGATGATTTTTTTATCCGCAGGCAGGCCAAGCTGGCTGCGCAGCGCCTCAACCTCTTCGGCTTTCACCTCCCGAAACCGCGCCACTTCGGACCAGTTCGGGAAAAAGATCACGCGCTCAGGGGGAACCCCTTTTTCTTTGGCTTTGTTCATCATCGAGCGCGAAATGGTCGAGACGTTATCGACGTTATGCAGACCGCTGCGTTCAAAGCGGCTGGCGAGACGGGCGATTTTGCCCCCCTTGCCGCGGCCCGCCATGCCAAGGCCGAGCATGGCGTCCACTTCGTAATCCTGAATGTGCAACACGGTTTTGGCGCCGGAGAGCTTCGCCAGCAGGCGCATGCCCGGCGTGCAGAACAGCGTTGGCACGACACCGATGATGCGATCCGGCTTCCAGCGACGCTGGGCCAGCAGCGGAAAGAACGAACTCGCCGCAAAGCTGCCGAGATGGATCAGGCGTTTTAACGTAGAAGGCTGTTTCGGGACATAAAGCGGGCAGCGCCACACCGTGGCGGCGCCCTGCTCTTTGCGCCAGCGCCAGGAGGAGTAGTTCTCCCCCACTTTCCAGGCCGGGTAGTAAGGCGGTGCGGTAATGACCCGCACCTCATGGCCCTGACGGGCCATCCATTCCACCATCTCGCCGGTGTACTTACCGATACCGGTCAGCTCCGGCGAGTAGTTGATGCCGTAAACCAGGATTTTCATAAGCCCGGCACTCCGGCAAAACGTTCAGCCATGAAATAGGCGCGGCTGTTGTCGTGCACATCTTCACTCGCCACAATCGAGGCGGGCGACTGCCAGCGGTAAGCTTCGTGCTGCTCTTTGGGCAGGTTGAGCTCATCCGCGTTTACGCGCAGTCGAAAACCCAGCACGATGTAATGCGTGGTGAAGTCGGTCCCGGAGAAGTTGTCGTCATAGAAGTGCTGCCAGACGCCGTAAAACTCTCCCTCCGGCATCGAAAAGCGTTTGCCAAGCTCCGCCTGCGTCAGGCGTTCAAACGCCTGCGCCAGCGGCTCATCTTTCTGAACCCGACCGCCTGGCACGAACCAGAAGCCCTGCGCCGGACGGTTGGTGCGATGACCGAGCAGGAACTCCCCCTGCTCGTTCTCGACAATCAGATCGATGGAGATAAGCGGCGTGGAGCGCACCACGGTGGCAAAATCTTCCTGACTTAAAAACATCCTTACCCCCGGAAACGATGCTGGTTTTCAAGGAACCACTGGTAAGTGCTGGCAAGGCCCGCCTCCAGTGAAATCTCGTGATACCAGCCCAGTGAGTGCAGACGGGTGACGTCGAGCAGCTTGCGCGGCGTACCGTCCGGTTTAGAGGCGTCAAACACCACGCGGCCTTTGTAGCCCACCACTTTGGCGATGGTCTGCGCCAGCTCGCGGATAGTGCAATCCACCCCGGTGCCCACGTTGATGTGCGACAGCATCGGCTCGGTGTTCTCCTGCCACACCTCGCGATCCAGCTCCATCACATGAATGCTGGCGGCGGCCATGTCATCCACATGCAGGAATTCACGCATCGGCGTGCCGCTGCCCCACACCACCACGTCCGCGGCGTTTTCCTGAGTCGCTTCGTGGAAGCGGCGCAGCAATGCCGGGATAACGTGCGAGTTGCTCGGGTGGAAGTTATCGTGCGGCCCGTACAGGTTGGTCGGCATCACCGAGCGGTAATCGCGGTTATGCTGGCGGTTGTAGGACTCGCACAGCTTGATGCCCGCGATTTTGGCGATGGCGTACGGCTCGTTGGTGGGCTCCAGCGTGCCCTGCAACAGTTCGCTTTCCGCAATCGGCTGATTCGCCAGTTTCGGATAGATGCACGACGATCCGAGGAACAACAGCTTGTTCACGTTGTGCAGATGCGCCGCGTGAATGATGTTGCTCTCAATCATCATATTTTCGTAGATGAAGTCCGCCGGGTAGGTGTTGTTGGCGACAATGCCGCCCACCTTCGCCGCCGCCAGGTAAACCTGATCCAGCGCGGCGTCCGCAAAGAACGCGTTCACCGCCGCGCTTTCCAGCAGGTTCAGCTCGTCGCGTCCTTTGAGCACCAGCTCGACATCGTCGCGCTGCTCAAGCTGGCGAACGATGGCCGACCCCACCATCCCGCGATGGCCGGCCACAAAAATACGTTGCTTTTTCATGCTCAGGACTCCAGCGCGATGGCAACCTCGTAGCCGTGAGATTTCAGCAGCGAGTGTTTCTTCGCGGCTTCGAGATCTTTCGCGACCATTTCAGAGACCATTTCCTGCAGGGTGATTTCCGGTTTCCAGCCCAGTTTTTCGTGCGCTTTGGTCGGGTCGCCCAGCAGGGTTTCCACTTCAGCAGGACGGAAGTAACGCGGAT
The DNA here is from genome assembly GCF_001277175.1 of Cronobacter universalis NCTC 9529. Lineage (NCBI taxonomy): Bacteria > Pseudomonadati > Pseudomonadota > Gammaproteobacteria > Enterobacterales > Enterobacteriaceae > Cronobacter > Cronobacter universalis. The sequence goes on from NZ_CP012257.1 coordinate 2,780,954, forward strand.
CAACCTGAACGATCACGTCGCCCGGTTTCACGCCCGGTGCGTCATGGCCGGTTACGGAAACCACGATGCCTTTCTCTTCCACGCCTTTGCCTTCAAAGCGCAGTTTGATACCCAGCTGTGCGGCCGCCATTTCGACGAACTGACGTACGGAGTACTGCACGCCGGTCGCGATAACGAAATCTTCCGGCTGTTCCTGCTGCAGCATCATCCACTGCATTTTCACGTAGTCTTTGGCATGGCCCCAGTCACGCAGGGAGTCCATGTTGCCCAGATGCAGGCAGGATTCCAGACCCTGTGCGATGTTGGCGATAGCGCGGGTGATTTTGCGGGTGACGAAGGTTTCGCCGCGGCGCGGGGATTCGTGGTTGAACAGAATGCCGTTGCACGCGTACATGCCGTAGGATTCACGGTAGTTTACGGTGATCCAGTAAGCGTAAAGTTTCGCGACCGCATACGGAGAGCGCGGGTAGAACGGGGTGGTTTCTTTCTGCGGGATTTCCTGCACCAGGCCATACAGCTCAGAGGTGGACGCCTGATAGAAACGGGTTTTCTTCTCCAGACCCAGGAAGCGGATCGCTTCCAGCAGGCGCAGGGTGCCCATGGCGTCTACGTCTGCGGTATATTCCGGGGATTCGAAGGAGACCGCTACGTGGCTCATCGCGCCCAGGTTGTACACTTCGTCCGGCTGCACTTCCTGCAGGATACGGGTCAGGTTGGAGGTATCGGTCAGGTCGCCATAGTGCAGGTGGAATTTCGGGTTGCTGCTGTGCGGATCCTGGTAGATATGGTCAACACGCTCGGTATTGAAGGAAGACGCGCGGCGTTTGATGCCGTGGACTTCATAACCTTTCTCAAGCAGAAACTCAGCCAGATAGGAGCCATCTTGTCCGGTTACGCCGGTAATGAGAGCAACTTTACTCATAATTTGTTTTTCCTCTGTTTAAATCGGACTTTGCCTGGCTCACCAGGCCGTTTGTTAATTCAGGGATCAGTGTCCTGCTCCCCTTTCCCAAACCCTCTCGGCTTGAGAGGGGAAATCGGTGTGGCGTGAAGCGTTACTCCCCTTCCACCCGGTCGCGAACGATCTGCGCCGGATTGCCACGACAAATCTTGTTCGGCGGCAGCGTCTTAAACACGCTGCTGCGCGCGCCGACCACCGTGCCTGCGCCGATGGTGACGCCCGGCGCGACAAACACATCCGTCGCAAGCCAGGCTTTCTCGCCAATCACAATCGGCTCGGCGGTAATATCAAAATGCGGGCTCATGTAGTCGTGGCTGCCGGTGCACAGGTAGCATTTCTGCGACACCACGGCGTTGGCGCCGATGGTGATATCCCCGAGCGTGTACAGCACCGCGTCATCCCCGACCCAGGCGTAATCGCCGATGGTTAATTTCCACGGGTAGGTAATTTGCACCGAAGGGCGAATCACCACGCCTTTGCCAATTCGCGCGCCAAATAACCGTAATAAAAAGGCGCGCCAGCGATATAATATTTGCGGAGACCAGGCAAACAGCGTCGCCTGAACCGCCCACCACAGTTGAACCTTAATAGGGTGCCCGCCCCGGAAGCCTTTCGGCACCGAGAATCCGCTTAAATCTTGCATATGCTTTCCTTATGGCCAGGCTTTATGCTTTGTTATACAGCGCCTTAGCTTTTCCGGTCGTACGCATGCGTAATAAATAAGAAAGTTCTGTTAATATTCCAGGAACCCGTAATATGTTGCGCTGAACTTTTTTAGCGTCCTGACATAATTCCAGATTATTCGAGGTTGACACGCCGCCCATTGAGAATTCTGACACCAGCCCTTTCAGCTTTTTAAAGCCGTAGCCGGATTTATACATTTTGGCGGTTAACGCGTAATCGGATGAGACTTTATATTGCAGATCGTAGGGGTACTTTTTAAGCCCGGAAACCGGGAAGAAAATGGCCTGATGGCTGGCCGGCAGGCTATGGTAAATATACCAGCCGCTTTTCGCGCTGCGGCGAATTTTATTGCCGTCGCCGAAATCGAGCAGCGCGTCGCCAATATACATCGCATTGTCATTTGCCGGCGCGGCGGCCAGCTGACGTGCGACATCAGCGACGGACGGGTGAAATACGTCGCCGGAATTCAGAAAAATCGCAAAGCGACCGTTGGCCATTTCAATGCCTTTATTCATCGCATCGTAAATGCCGTTGTCTTTTTCGCTGACGAAACGCAGGTTGTACTGACCGTTGAGATCTTCCAGGAACTGCGCGGTGCCGTCGTTAGAGCCGCCGTCCACCACAATCCATTCGAACTCGATCTCAGGGGCCTGCGCCAGGTGGGCCAGGGACTGCCAGGTCTTCACCACCCCTTCGTAATTGCGCCAGGCGACAGTAATTACACTTAAAAGCATCCGGGCCTACCTCATCAGGAATCAGTAATGTTTAACGCTTTACGCAGAATAAACGGACAAACAATTAAGAACGCATATTCCGGGCTAAAAATCGAACCGGTAAAAAACAGGGATACAGGTGTAAATAACCACAGCTGTACACGAAAATTCTGATTATTACCAAATGCGTTAATCATCATTTTCCCGACCCTGAACATATACCAGCCGGTGAGTAACACTGCGAACCATGAAAAATAAATGATTAGCAGGTAGAGCCCATTGTCTATTGTTTTTCCGACGTCCGCACCGTTAAAAATTCCGAATGATGCGACATATTCGTAAAGCGAACCAAAACGCACTACACCATCGATATTCGTCAGCGAATATCCCACCATCACCAGCGGGCCGATGATGCGATAATAGGATGACGAACCCTCTGTGCCTAAATCACCGATACGCTCTGCGATATACGGGAAGGCGAACACCACGCCCACGATAAAGACAGCCAGGGAAACAATTGCCAGCGGCAACTTTTTACGAATCGCGTTTTTATTAAGATACTGAAACGCCCACTCAAGCAAATAAAACAGGATAAATGTCATCACGCCCGAAAACGAACCGGATAAGACTATCCCTAAAAGAATCATACCATCGGTTTTTGGGGTTTTGATACCAAACTGTTTGATGCTGAGCCAAATTGAGATTAATGCCAGAGCGAAGAACGCCGGCTCGAAATACATCGCAGTGGTGCGCCTGCCGCCAAACTTAATGAAATTGAGCACATAGCTGTTACTGTAGATGAGGAACTTCGAGATAGTCTCCATCAGACTGCTGCCGCCAGAGAGAATAATCTGCATCATCTCCAGGGCCGCCAGCGTGACGATAAAGCCCACCACCAGGTAGAACAGCCGCAGAATTTTGCGGTAGTTACGCGGCGAGATGGTCTTGAAACGTATGCTCCACGTCATCCCGATGATGATAACCGTATACAGAAACAGCATCGTCGAGGTGACATATTTACTGGCGTCGAGCGATTTACCAAACAGATAGTTGAAGAGCGTCAGACCGGCGCCGATCCCCAGCGCGATCATCAGCTTCTTCAGGTTAATTTTATCGACGAACAGCAGCAGCAGCACCGGCAGGAAGGTCACAATCGTAATCGGGAAACTCTCGCCGAGCTGCGCCAGCTTAACGTTCACCACCAGATAGATGAACGGCAGCAGCAGATAGCTACAGATTCTGATAGAACGAGACATACTCCTCCAGCATCTGTTGGCCGCTGTACGCTTCCCGGCTGCGCGCCCGGAAGGCCTCAAGCGTGGTGTTGAAAACCGCTTCGGCGATCTGCGCCTTACCGCGCTGCGCCAGCAGCAACGCTTCACTCTCATCGACCGTTTTACCGCCCGATTTATTGAGCACTTCCTGCGCCGCCTCGCTGTGCGTGGCGATGACCGGCACGCCGATGGAGAGCGCTTCGCACAGAATCAGCGGGTAGTTATCGACGCGCGAGGTAAAGAGCAGCGCGTCCATCTGATTCAGCTCGTTCATCAGCTTACGTTTGTCGGTCAGAAAGCCGTGGTTGACCACGTTCGCGCCTTCAAACGGCGAAAACTTGCCGAAGGTGTGCACTTCCACTTTATCGCCGAGCGCCACCAGATCGCGCACCAGACGCTGATTGGTTTTGCCGTCGTAACGCAGATCGTGCGCCACCACCGCGATTTTCGGCGCGCCGGAGCCCGGCGGCATCAGCGGCAGTTCGGCGAGAATGGCTTCCGTCGCCACGTCGATGCCGTTGTTGATAATCTTGCAGCGCCCTGCCCCGTAGAGGCTGTTAAAGGCGTCGGCTACGTGCTGGCTTGGCGAAATAAAGTGGCAGCCGAGCGCCAGCATGTCGCGAAAGCGCTGGCGTTTGTTGTCGACCAGGCTGTGCGCGCGGTCGACTTTGACCGGCGGATAGTTATCCAGCGTCGGGCACTTCTGGCAGCCGGTTTTCCAGCCTTCGCAGCCGTCAAGAAAGGCGCAGCGACCGGTGACGCTCCAGTGATCGTGCAGCGTCCAGACGAAAGTGACGTCGCGCTTGTGCGCTTTCAGCTTCTGGCAGAACGCCACCACTTTATCGAGATTCAGCCAGTAGCTGTGCAGTACGTGAAAATGCAGCACCACCGGCCCGTCGGTGCGGGTCACGCGGCGGTAGAGGCTGTCGAGCGAGCCGAAGAGATCCTGGTTGACGAAACGGAACAGCGCGATATTGGCGATCGAGGTCAGTCGCGGCGTATGTTTTTCCACTTCCGGGAAATTGTCGTGACTGACGCTTTTTTTGCCGCCCTTGCCGTAGCCGTAAATAAAACGGGAGCGCATCCCTTTTTGCAGGGCGCGCTGGTGAAGATCCAGCGCCACGCCTGCCGCGCCGCCTTCTGCGAGGCGGACATTAAATTGTAATATGTTCATTTAATTACCTTCACCCGCGCTTTTTCGCCGACCACCAGCGCATTGTCCGGAATGCTGTCCAGCACCACGCTGCCTGCGCCTACCGTGACGTTATTGCCGATAGTGATATCCCCAATCATCACCACGTTCGCGCCGAGCTCCACGCCGTTGCCGATAACCGGACAGGCGAGATTGTCCGCGCCGCGGTTGCCGATGGTGACGCCGTGGCGAATGGTGAAATCATCGCCGGCCACCACGTTTTTATTAATAACGACGGCGTAGCCGTGGTGAATGGTGAAACGGCGGCCAATGGTGGCGGCGGCCTGAATTTCATACCCGAACACACATTCGGTAAAAAAGCGGTAGAGCAGCAGCACCGGCGCCGCCCACAGGTTGTTAAGCACGTTTTTTTTGCGCCACACCGAGCAGAAGTGCGCGATGCGATAGGCGACCACCATGCAGCAGGGGCGCAGGTTCCATGAATTCGCGCGCAGATCCTCAAGCAGCATTATTTCCCCCGCAGGCTGTCAGCCAGACGTTTGGTATTACGCACCGACAAAAGCGTCAGCAGCGTGCGCCAGTTCATGCGCTTATTACGGATCTGATAGAGCGTAAACAGCTGATACTTTTTGCTGGCGCGGTCGAATTTATCTTTGTGTTTACGGTAGAAGTGGAAATAACCGGCAAACTTTTTCGCCGATTTGGTTATCTGCATTTCGCCGTGGTTGATATGCAGAATTTGCGTCGCGTCTTCCACTTTCCACGGCTCGCCGTAGGTCACGACCATACGCAGGAACATGTCGTAGTCCTGCGCGGCGGCAAGTTCGTTATCAAACAGCGACTCTTTGAAGCGCCACGCCCAGGTGAACACCTGGTTGCCGACGATGTTGCGCTTAAAGAACAGCTTCAGCGACCACGGCGATTTCGGGTAGAGCGGCAGGCTGGTCGGCTGCGAGTAGACCTGGCCTTCGCACAGATAGTCGTTAGCGTAGAGAAACGCGTGCTGATTGAGCTTCTCTTTATGCGCCAGGAAGACCGACAGACGGTTCGGCATCCACTCGTCATCGTCGTCGATGCCGGTGATGAAATCGCCCTTCGCCTGCAGAATGGCCTGGTTGCGCACCGCGCACGCGCCGGAGTTAAAGTCGTTGCGCGTGTAGCTGACGCGCGGATCGTTAAGCGCCAGAACGAAGTTTTGCAGCTGCTCCCAGTTGCTGGAGCAGTCGTCGACAATGATAAGTTCCCAGTTGTCGTAGTCCTGGCGCAGCACGGAATTGATCGCCCGGATAGCCAGTTGCTGGCGGTTCCACGTCGGCATGTAAACAGACACTAAGGGGCGCGCGGTGCTGGTCATTGTGGTTTCTCCGAATGCTTAATGGATGTTATGCACGTTGCCGCAAGGGCGTAGCCGCGTAAGGCTGCGCCGTGTTCGTTGCCCTCACCCCCGCCCTCCTCCTCTGCCAAGAGGAAGAAAATAAGCCTGCCGTTGGGGGTTGCTTACCCTCCCGCAGGAAGCGGGAGGGCGGGGTGAGGAGAGACGCCGCTACTTGTGGTCCGATTTGTACTCGTACTCGTAGTAGCCGTAGTCCTGGTAGCCGGAAGCGCGACGGAAGATGGAGTTGAGGATAACGCCCTTCACCTGGATACCGTTCTGCTCGAAGCGGCTCAGACTGGTCTGCACTTCTTTGAGCGTGTTGACCGCATAGCGCGCGACCATCAGCGTGGTGCCGGCGTGGCGGCCGACGACGGCGGCATCGGTGACGGCCAGAATCGGCGGCGTATCGATAAGCACCATGTCGTAGTTCGCGCTCGCCCATTTCACCAGCTCCGAGAAGCGCTCGCTCATCAGCAGCTCTGACGGGTTCGGCGGCACCTGGCCGCGCGGCACGAGGTCGAAGCCCGGCACAGAGGTTTTCTGCGCGCAGCGGCTGATATCGCCCTGGCCTGCCAGCACATCGGAGAGCCCGTTAACGTTGGTGGTGCCGAGCAGCTCGTGGGTATAGCCCTTACGCATATCGCAGTCGATCAGCAGCACGCGTTTGTGGGTCTGACTGATGACCGCCGCCAGGTTGGCGCAGACAAACGTTTTACCGATAGACGGGCTCACACCGGTCAGCATCAGGACGTTGTTCGGCGCCTGCATCATGGCGAAGTGCAGACTGGTGCGCAGGCTGCGGATCGCCTCGATGGCGAGATCCGTCGGGTTGCCCACCGCCAGCAGCTGGCTCTGTTTAAAGCGTTTCACCCCTTTGACGGTCTTCACGCTGTCGCGCGATTTCTGCCACTCAGAGAGCGGGATGCTGGCGTAGACGTTGATACCCGCCTCTTCCAGCGCCAGCGGACTTTCGATACCGCGGTTAAACAGCGAACGCAGCAGCACAATCACGATAGAGAGCAGCAGGCCGAGAATAATGCTGCCGAGTACGATCAGCGCTTTTTTCGGCTTCACGACGCCCGGTTGCGTAATCGCCGGGTCGACGATGCGCACATCGCCCACCGTGCTCGCTTCGGTGATTTTCAGCTCCTGCTGTTTGTTCAGCAGTTGCATGTATACCTGCTGGCCCGATTCCACATCACGGGTCAGACGCACGATCTCCTGCTGGGTTTTCGGCATCGCGGTGACGCGGTTATTGAGCTTCGCCTTTTCATCTTCCAGCGCCTGGCGTTTTTCAAGCAGCGTGCGGTACGCCGGGTGCGCTTTGGTGTAGAGCTTGGAGATTTCCGCCTCTTTGAACGTCAGCTCATTAAGCTGAGCGTCAATGTTTACCATAGAGTCCAGCACCGCTTTGGCCTCCAGCGGCAGGTCGACAGAATCCTGCTGCTGGCGATACGCGTTGAGTTTGTTCTCAGCGACATCCAGATTCGCGCGTACTTCCGGAAGCTGTTTGGCGAGGAACGCCAGGCTTTTGGCCGCTTCTTCCGATTTACGCTCGATGTTCTGCTCAAGGTAGTTGCGGGTGATGCTGTTGAGAATATCGCGGATCTGATCGCGATCTTCGCCCATGTACGTGAGGCTCAGCACGCCGGTGTCTTTCCCCGTTTCGGTGACCGTCAGGTTATTTTGCAACTGATTGATCATGCCGAGCGTGGAGTATTTGGTGACGGTAAACTCGCTGCCTTCCTGCGCGTGAATTTCATTAACCATCATCTTCACGCCGCCTTTGCTCAGCGGTTGCCCCACTTCGCCGCGGGCGCTAAAACCGCCGCTGCTGGTGAGCTGATACTGTTTCGGGCCCAGCACCGTGACCGTAAACTCCTCTTCCGCCATGCCTTTCGGCAGGTCGAAGGTAGTGACTTTAATGGTCTCGTCGGCACGGCCCATCAGGCGCTCCCAGCCTGAACCAAACAGCGGGAACGTCTTTTTCTGCACGGCGATGTCGAGATCAAGATCGTCGACGGTTTTGCCAAGCACCAGACGGGACTGGATCAGCTGAATTTCCGCGTCCGACGCGGGCGGCTTGTTTTGCAGCGCCGTGCTGATGTCCTGCACCAGGGAGTTGCCCTGATTCTGCTCGATCTGCACCAGCGCGTCGGCGCTGTAGATGGGAGTGGCGAACATGACATAAATCAGCGCGCCCAGCGCGAACAGCGCCGTAATGCCAAGCACCCACCAGCGCGCTTCCACTACGGTGCCGACCAGGCGTCCGATATCTATCTCGTCGCCGCCCTCCACCGGGGCGGCAGAATGTCTCACTTTTTCAGTCATCGTTATCCCTGCTGCGTTTTCAGTGCCTGCGCCCACTGGCGGGCAGAGTGATCCAGAAGTCCATAAACCGCTTCAAAAGCGTCCCGGCTCTTGCGATACGGGTCGGGAATATCGCGCTGGTCGTCCCAGTGACCAAACAGCATCACTTTGCCGCGCATCTCCGGCGCCATATCGCAAATCGAGGCGACATGGCGCTTTTCCATGGCGAGGATTAAGTCATAGTCGCGGCACATGGCGCTGGTTATCTGGCGGGCCTCATGGCCCTCCAGAGAGAGGTCGTGTGCGGCCGCCACGCTCACGGCGCTGGCGTCCGCGCCCTTCCCGACCAGCGCGCCAAGCCCTGCGGACGCGACCGTCACATCCGGCAGGTATCGCTTAAGCAGCCGCTCCGCCGTGGGGGAACGGCAGATGTTCCCCACGCAAACCACAAGAATTTTGTTAAACATAGGCATTACCAGTTGTGTACGTCGCTTGCCGTATCCGTCATATAACGGACGCCACTGATGGTCGGCAGCAACTGGTTGATAAGACGGTTCCAGCGCGCCACCGGTGCGGTGGTGACATAGACCACGTCATACGGTTGCAGACGGAATTCCGTCGCCATAATGAGCGACGTCGCATCAGACATATCAAGCTGGTAAATGTTGGCGATCTTGCCGCCGCGCTGGTTGTCGCCGCGCAGAGGACGAATAACGAAGATGCCGCTCGCGTTGGAGGTCGTCAGATCGATGCCTTCGGCCTGGCCGAGCGCTTCGGTCAGCGTCATGCCGCTGAAGTCCATTTTGAGCGTGCTCTGTTTCTTCACTTCGCCCATCACGAAGACTTTCAGATCGTCATTACGTGGAACGAATAAGATGTCGCCCGGATAGAGCAGATGGTTCTGGCTCAAATCGCCATTTTGCATCAGCGCCTGTAGGGAGATGCGGCGCTCCTGGCCGTTATGGGTCAGTACGACGTTGCGCCAGTCGGCGGCGTCCGTCAGGCCGCCCGCGGCGTTGATGGCGTCCAGCACCGTCAGCGGCACGTTGGTGATGGCCTGCTGGCCGGATTTCGCCACCTGGCCTGAGATATAGGCTTTCTGCGAGCGGAATGCGGCGATATTAACGTCCACCTGCGGGTCAGCGATGTACTGCGCTAAACGGCCGGTAATATCACTGCGGATTTCGCCGAGCGTTTTGCCTGCGACATGGACCTTACCGATGTAGGGATAGAACATGCTGCCGTCCGGCTGCACCCAGTTGCCGGTGTCGCTGGAGCTGCGGTACTGGCCCGCAGGCGTGGTGAGTTCCGGGTGATCCCAGACGGTGACGTTCAGTACGTCGCCCGGCCCTACGCGATACTGGTAGTTGGCAATCTCCTGGTCGAGAGACATATTCGGCTGAGCCACATTCGGGCGAGGACGTAATTGTTCTACCAGTCGCGGCGTCAGCGGATATACGTTCACCATCCGGTCAAGATCAAAGTCTGCATCCTGTTGCTTGATCACATCCTTTCCCATCGTAGACATATTGCTGCCGGGAAAAACAGTGCAACCGCTCATCAAGGTTACAGACACCAATAAAGGCATCAATTTCAGTCTGGATTTCATCATTGAATTTTTATCACTTTGGCAGAGTAATTATTCTGACCCTTTAAATAAGCCACCGTACCGCTTGTTCCTGCATCAAGAATGCGGCGTCAGGCGCCAGAATATAACTGGAATCATTCCTAAAAGTCGCTTATTTACCCATATACTATTGACAGAATAATTGAGGCTAATTGACAGACTTCAGGCACGCTACCGCCCTTGGCTTTCAGTTACCAATCTACTGCAAAAACAGACGGTTATATTGACACACCCCTGTGAAGCCTCTTCCAATTGGATTTATCTTATTGCAAGAGACGGTTCATTACGCTGGCGCACTGCTCATCCAGAACGCACAAAGAAAAATCCTTGTGTGCCGGTGGGAATAAGAAATGCTGAGTGGATTGTTGCAGCTAAACTTTTGGCAGGCAAGTTAACGCACCGTTGCAAGGCTGTTTTTAAGAATAATATGAACAGCCCATTTTATTGCTTTTAGGATTTTCTTCATGTTGACAGGCAGGAGTGAATAAACTACGCGGACACTTTATTTAAGATATATCCGGGTAATATTATTATTTCATTCTTTTTCATTATGACCAGAATATGGCATCTGGCTATTTATTAGCATTAATTTGCCACTTTTGGTTAATTTCCAGCCACAGCTCATCGTTAAGATAATTCTGCCTCGCGTTGCAATTTAAGCGCGGTTTATCCAGGATCATCAGACTACTATTTATCTTAAAAGGTAACTGACCTCATATGGAATGGATTGCCGACCCCTCTATCTGGGCAGGTCTGGCCACGCTTATCGTGCTGGAGCTGGTGCTCGGAATCGACAACCTGGTGTTTATCGCCATCCTGGCTGAAAAACTCCCTCCCGCCCAGCGCGACCGCGCGCGCGTCACCGGCCTGATACTGGCGATGATCATGCGCCTCGGCCTGCTGGCGTCCGTCTCGTGGCTGGTGACCCTCACCACGCCGCTGTTAACCATTAAAAGCTTCAGCTTCAGCGCCCGCGATTTAATCATGCTGCTGGGCGGCCTGTTCCTGCTGTTTAAAGCCACGGTGGAGCTTAACGAGCGACTCGAAGGCAAAGACACGGAAAACCCGACGCAGCGGCGCGGCGCCCGTTTCTGGGCGGTAGTGGCGCAGATTGTCATCCTCGATGCGGTGTTTTCGCTCGATTCGGTGATCACCGCGGTGGGCATGGTGGATCACCTGGCGGTCATGATGGCCGCGGTGATTATCGCCGTCTCTCTGATGCTGCTGGCGAGCAAGGCGCTGACGCGCTTTGTGAATAATCACCCGACAATCGTCATTCTCTGCCTCAGCTTCCTGCTGATGATTGGCTTTAGCCTGATTGCCGACGGCTTCGGCTTCCATATTCCGAAAGGCTATCTCTACGCGGCGATTGGCTTTTCCATTATTATCGAGGCGCTCAACCAGCTCGCGATTTTCAACCGCCGCCGTTTTCTCTCCACCGCCAACCAGACGCTGCGCCAGCGCACCACCGAGGCCGTAATGCGGCTTATCAGCGGCAAGAAAGAAGACGCCGATCTCGACCCGCAGACGGCGTCGCTTATTGCCGATTACAACAACCATCCGCTGTTTAACCGTCAGGAGCAGCTGATGATTGAACGCGTGCTGAACCTTAACCAGCGTACCGTCAGCAGCATCATGACCTCCCGTCACGACGTCGAGCATATCGACATCAACGCCCCCGAGGCGCAGGTGCGCGCGCTGCTGGAGCGCAATCAGCACACCCGCGTGGTGATCCGCAGCGACGAGGAAGAGGACGATCTGCTCGGCGTGGTGCACATTATCGATCTGCTGCAACAGTCGCTGCGCGGCGAACCGCTCGACCTGCGCGCGCTGGTGCGCCAGCCGCTGGTGTTCCCGGAAGGGCTGCCGCTGCTGAAAGCGCTGGAGCAGTTCCGCAACGCCCGCACCCACTTCGCGTTTGTGGTCGATGAATTCGGTTCGGTGGAGGGCGTGGTGACGCTGAGCGACGTGATGGAAACCATCGCCGGTAATCTGCCGAACGAAGTGGAAGAGATTGACGCGCGCCACGATATCCAGAAAAACGCCGACGGCAGCTGGACCGCCAACGGCCATATGCCGCTGGAAGATTTGGTGCAATATGTGCCGCTGCCGCTCGATGACAAACGCGAATATCACACGCTCGCCGGGCTGATGATGGAGTATCTGCAACACATTCCGGGCGTGGGCGAAACGCTCCAGGTGGGGCATTACCAGCTTAAAACGCTGGAGGTGGAACACCATCGCATCCAGAAGGTGCAGATAACCTCCCAGGCCGTGACTCAGGAAACGCCGACCGACGCGGCGTAGCGACATAAAAAAAGCGGCCGCCAGGGCCGCTTTTTTGTGCGCGATCGCTTAAAGCTTATCGAGCAGTTTTTTTACGTCCTTCGCGTCACTGCTGTCTTTGTGGCGCTCGCTCCAGTCGCTCAGCCGGCGCTTCGCTTCATCCTGTAAATGCTTACGCAGCAGCTGATCGACCTGCAGATTGTAGTTAAGCGCGTTCCACGGGCCATAAACCCGCAGCGGCACCGGCGTTGCCTGCAGCCACTGCACCAGTTTGTCGTCGCCTTTCCAGCCGTTGGTGACCTGCACCTTAAAGCGGGTATCACACTGTTCGCGCACCAGATCGAGCGTCCCTTCGCCGCGTAAGACCAGCAGTGAAGACTGCCCCTGCATCTCGTCAAGCGCCAGCTCGCCGTGATCCAGCGTCGCGTGCGTGGTGAAACTGTCGAGCGTGGTGGCGTTGTCGAAATCTTCACGCGCGCTCACGCCGCCGCCGCTGCGCTCCACGGCCTGCTGGATCAGCTGCTGGAAGTTCAGCCCTTCCATACGGCTGCCTTTAAGGGCGAGCGCCGCTTCGCCCTCCCAGTTTTCACGGAACGCCCGGGCGTCGATGCGATCGCCCTGGAACGTACCGTTAACGCTCATTTTACCGGTCAGCGCGATAGGGTAATTAAAGGCGCGCAGGATGTCGCCCACTTCAATCTCTTTCGCGTTAACCGTAAAGCGTGCTTCCGGCACATCATCGCGCGCATCAAGCGTTCCCGGCAGCGACAGCTCCCCCGCGCCGAGTTTGCCGTTAAGCGCGGTCAGCGTCAGCAGCCCCGCCTGATTGCGCATCTGCGCGTTGACGTCGCTGAAGGTCAACCCGCGCCAGCGCACGCTGTCGGCCTGAATACGGGCGCTGGCGTTAAAACCGCGTAGCCCCATGTAGGGCGCCTCGTCAACTTCAGCGGCGATCACCGGGCGCGGCAGCGCGCTCTGCTGGCCCTGCTGGGCGACGGCGGTGGTGGTCGCCGGATCCGGCGCGAGCAGTTTTTCGAGATCCAGCGCGCTGAAATGCAGATCGAGATCCCAGGCGGGTCTGTCGCCGAGCGTCACGCTTCCCTGCCCGGCAAGCTGGCTGTCGTTGGCTTTAAGGTTGAGCGCGCTGAACGCCAGCCGCTTGTCGCCCTCAAACCAGCGGGCCTGGAACGTGCCCTCGCCTGTGATGCCGTCGCGGGGAAGATCGGCGCCGTGCAGTTGCCAGGAGAGCTGCGACACCGTGGCGCTCAGGGTTTGCGGATAGTCGGCGGCGTTCAGCGCGGCGGTGAGCGAGAGGGTGAGATCGCGCTGATCGCGGCTCACTTTGCCGCTCAGCTCAAGCTGCGCGTCGTGGCGCTCGTTCTGCTCCATTTGCAGATTGATGTTGCGAACGGTGACCTGTTCATCATCTTTATGCTGGAACACCAGCACGCTGTCGGCCACTTTAAGACGGGCGATATCAAACGACCAGCCGCGCGAATCTTCCACCGGCGGCGCGCTGTTTTTCGGCCCGACCGGCGCGCCCGGTTCGTGGCGCGCTTCGCTCTGCGGCGTAAGCTGCACCACCGCGCCTTTCAGCATCACCTGACGCACAGAGAGCTGGTGCGAGAGCAGCGGAAACAGCGCCACGTCGAGACGCATGTTATCGGCGCTCACCAGCGGCTGGCTGGCGCCGGGCGCGGTGAGGCTCATCCGGCCCGAGAGAATGCTGAGCTGCGGCCAGACGTGCCAGCGCAGCGGGCCATCCAGCTTCAGCTGATACCCGCTGCGCCGCTCGACCTGGCTTATCATGTAACTGCGAAAATCGTTGGGATTTACCAGCATCACCAGCGCGGAGAGACCGGCGAAAAACACCACCAGTAAGATCATCAGCGTGGTCAGAACTCGTCTCATGGCATCCTCTGCAGACCGGCCCGCAGGCGCTTAGTCTTTGTCTATACGGCTGGCGACAGCGCCCTGCTGATCGCGGTATTTCGCATCCTGACGGCGGTTGTATGGTCGCTCCGCCGGGCCGGAAAGCGGCTCGAAGCTCAGCGCGCCAATCAACATGCCAGGGCGCAACGCCAGGGGCAACTTACCTGAATTATAGAACTCCAGCACAATACAGCCCTGCCAGCCCGGATCGATACGGTGCGCGGTGACGTGCACCATCAGCCCGAGCCGCGCCAGCGACGAACGGCCGTCGAGCCAGCCCACCAGATCCGCCGGCAGCGTGACGGACTCATAGGTCACCGCCAGCGCCAGCTCGCCAGGATGGAGATAAAACGCTTCGCCGTCGTTCAGCACGATTTCATCGCTCATGACGCGATCGAGCGCCGCGCTCACTTCATCTTTCGGGCCGCTTAAATCGATAAACGCGGCGGTATGGCCGCGGAAGGTGCGGAATTTATTGCCAAGACGCACATCCACCGTGGCGCCGTTAATGCGCTCCACCGGCGGACGCGGGGTAATCGCCAGTCGGCCTTCATCCAGCCAGGCTTCAATATCTCGGTCACAAAGACGCATTACACTCTCCTGATGTGTTCAGGCTTCCGGCAAACGCCGAAAGCCTGAGGGTAACTTCCGGAACGGTACACGCAAAACGCAGCTTATTCAAAGAACTGGCTGATTTTCGCCTTGAGAATATCGATAGCGATGCGGTTCTTGCCTCCGCGCGGCACGATGATGTCGGCGTACTGCTTGGAAGGATCGATAAATTGCAGGAACATCGGGCGCACCGTTTTCTGGTACTGCGTCATCACAGAATCCATAGAGCGGCCGCGCTCGTTGACGTCACGCTTAATGCGGCGCATCAGGCAGATATCCAGCGGGGTATCGACGAAAATTGAGAAATTCATCTCTTCGCGCAAACGCGCGTCGGTGAGCAGCAGGATCCCTTCCAGAATAATCACCTTTTTCGGTTCGATATGTACCGTCTGCGCGGTACGGGTATGCTCCACGTAGCTGTAAACCGGCAGCTCGATGGGTTTACCTGCTTTCAGCATTTGCAGGTGTTGAAACAGCAGGTTGTGATCCATCGCGTTCGGATGGTCATAGTTGGTTTTAACCCGCTCCTCCATGGACAGATGACTTTGATCCTTGTAATAGCTGTCTTCCGGAATAACACCAATGTGTTCATCACCGACCTGCTCACGCAGCTCCCGATAGAGGGTACTTGCGATAAGGCTTTTACCTGAAGCCGATGCGCCGGCGATGCCGATGATGACGCATTGATGGGACTTGTCAGTCATAAATTAGCGACCTGGTTTACATAATAAAGAGAAAAGGAAGGGTGACGCCGTCGCGCCAGACGCGGCAATTATAGGGATTTCACGAAATTGATACCAGTCGATGCTGCAATCGTGAGAATAAGTGCGCAAATTCTGTCGCGCATGGCAGCCGAAAAGCGGTGTTTTTCGCCGTGGAAACAGGCAGTAAGCGAGGCCCAGGCGCTCCGGCGCGCTTTTTATTATTCACCGCAGTTAATTTATGAGCAGACGCCATAGGAATTGTAAATTGTTTGTACTAGCATAACCGAAACATTTTTCCTGATGCGTCCGGGTATTGCACCTGACGGCAATGCCTATGCGGATTATGTGGTAATGATTAAAAAAAAGAACAAGCAGGAGCTGGCGGCCACGCCGCATCCTCTGCTGCGCTTAGTAAGCCTTGGCTTACTGACCTACATTTTTACGCTCTTTTCGCTTGAGCTGACGCTATTCGACACGCTGCTGGCCCCGCTGTGGTTCCCGACCTCCATTATGATGGTGGCGTTCTTTCGCCACGCCCTGCGCCTGTGGGTGCCGATTGCGCTGGTCTGCGGCGCGGGCACGGTGCTCGCTACCCTGACGCTGTTCCCGCCCGCGCATCTTGAGCTCTCTTATACCGCGATAAACATTATCGAAGCGCTGGTAGGCGCCATACTGCTGCGCAAACTGCTGCCCTGGTACAACCCGCTTAAAAACCTCAATAACTGGATGCGGCTGGCGTTCGCCAGCGCCGTGGTGCCGCCGCTGGTGGGCGGTTTTTTACTGGTGGCCATCAGCGATGGTCACGTCACGCTGCGCCTGGCGCTGGTGTGGATCTTATCGGAAACCATCGGCGCGCTGGCGCTGGTGCCGCTCGGGCTGCTGTTTAAAGCGCGCTACCTGCTGCGTCACCGCAGCCCGCGCCTGCTGGCCGAAAGCCTGGCGACGCTCTGCGTCACGCTGCTGTGCAGCTGGCTGGCGCTGCATTATATGCCGTGGCCGTTCACGTTCGTGATTGTGCTGCTGATGTGGAGCGCCATCCGCCTGCCGCGGCTGGAGGCGTTCACGGTCTTTCTCGCCACCGTCATGATGGTCTCTTTCGTTATCGCCACTAACCCGACGCTGCTCGATTTGCCGCACGAAGGCGTGGTGGTCAATGCGCCCTGGCTGCCCTTTTTGATGATTCTGCTGCCCGCTAACGTCATGACGATGGTGATGTACGCCTCCAGGGAAGAGCGCAAGCTCATCACCGAGAGCGAAACGCGTTTTCGCAACGCGATGGAATATTCCGCCATCGGCATGGCGCTGGTTTCGACAGAAGGCGGCTTTTTGCAGGTTAACAAAGCGCTCTGTACGTTTCTCGGGTATACGCCCGAGCAGCTCGCGAATATGAGCTTCCAGCAATTGACCTACCCGGAAGATCTGCATGCCGATATGGCGCAGGTCGAGAAGCTGTTGAACGGCGAGATGAATAACTACTCGATGGAGAAGCGCTACTACACCCGCGCGGGCGACGTGGTATGGGCGCTGCTGGCGGTTTCTATCGTGCGCCAGCGCGACGGCTCGCCGCTCTATTTTATCGCCCAGGTGGAAGATATTACCGAACTCAAGCGCACCGAGTGGGTGAACAAACGCCTGATGGAGCGTATTACGCTCGCCAACGAAGCGGGCGGCATCGGCATCTGGGAGTGGGAGCTCGGCACCGACGTGCTCGCCTGGGATCAGCGCATGTTTGAGCTTTATGAAGTGCCGCCGCACACGCGCCCGACCTACCAGCTCTGGAAATCGCGGCTGCTGAAAGAAGATGTCGCCCAGGCGGAAGCCACCATCCAGGAGGCGCTGCGCGCGCGCGTGCCGTTTAAGATGGAGTATCGCATTCAGGTGAAAAACGGCGTGCGCCACATCCGCGCGCTGGCCAACCGCGTGCTGAATAAACAGGGCGAAGTGGAGCGACTGCTCGGCGTGAATATGGACATGACCGAGGTGAAACAGCTCAACGAGGCGCTGTTCCAGGAGAAAGAGCGGCTGCATATCACGCTCGATTCCATCGGCGAGGCGGTGATCTGTACCGATATCGATATGAACGTCACCTTTATGAACCCGGTCGCCGAGAAGATGAGCGGCTGGCGCCAGGAAGAGGCGATCGGCCAGCCGGTACTGGGCATTTTACGTATCACGTTCGGCGATAACGGCCCTTTGCTCGACAATATTCACAGCGGCGAAGCCACACACCCCGGCACCGGAATTGAACAGGACGTGGTGCTGCACTGCCGCAACGGCGGCAATTACGACATTCATTACACCATTACGCCGCTCAGTACGCTGGAAGGGGAAAATATCGGCTCCGTGCTGGTTATCCATGACGTTACCGAATCACGTAAAATGCTGCGCCAGCTGAGCTACAGCGCCTCGCATGACGCGCTTACCCATCTCGCCAACCGCGTGAGCTTCGAAACGCACCTTAAGCGTCTGCTGCAAAGCGTCAGCGAAACCCATCAGCGTCACGCGCTGGTCTATATCGATCTCGACCGTTTTAAAGCGGTAAACGATACCGCCGGGCATGCGGCGGGCGACGCGCTGCTGCGCGAACTCGCCTCGCTGATGCTCGGTATGCTGCGCACCACCGACGTGCTGGCGCGTCTCGGCGGCGATGAGTTCGGCCTGCTGCTGCCGGATTGCAGCCTGGAGAACGCCCGCACCATCTGCGAGCGCATCGTGGCGGCCATCAACGAATATCCGTTTGTCTGGGAGAGCCGCCTGCACCGCATCGGCGCCAGCGCGGGGATTACGATAATCGAAGCGTCCAATAACCAGGCGCAGGAAGTGATGTCGCAGGCGGATATCGCCTGTTACACCTCGAAGAACGCCGGACGCGGCGTGGTGACGGTCTACGAGCCGCACCAGCAGCAGCTCCATCACGGCCGCGGCACGCTGACCGCCCAGGAGCAGCAGCGCATGATAAGCGAACACCATCATGTTCTGATGGTGCGTCCGGTCGCCTCGCCGCGCGTGCCGGAAAGCGCCAGCTTCTGGCTGCTGTCGCTGCGTCTGTGGACCAGCGAAGGCGAGATGATAGAAGAGCACAGCTTCCGCGCGGGGCTTAACGATCCTGAGCTGATGCAGGCGCTGGACACCCGCATGCTGACCGATTTCTTCCGGGATCACGCCGCGAATGTAGCGCGCAAAGGCGTCGGCGTGGCGTTAACCCTCTCCGGCGCGACACTGTTAAACGCGCAGCGCCTCGACGCGCTGCTGGCGCAGCTCGCCGAAAGCCCGCTGCCGCCGCGCCTGCTGCATCTGATGATTAACAGCGAGGTGCTGATGCAGGATGCCGCGACGGCGCGCCGCCATCTGGCGCGCCTGCGTGAAGCGGGCTGCCGGGTCGTGCTGAGCCATATCGGCCGCGAGCTGGAAGTGTTTGAGCACATCTCTGCCGCCTGCGCCGATTACATTATGGTGGCAAGCGATCTGGTGACCGACGCCCATGCGAGCCTGATGGACGAAATGCTGCTGACGATTGTGATGGGCAACGCGCGCCGCCTCGGCCTGCAAACCATCGCCGGCCCTGCCGACCAGCAGTCGTTGCTGGAAACGCTCGCCAGCGTCGGCATCGATCTGATTTACGGCGAAACCGTATCCCAGACCCAGGCGCTCACCGCCCGCCTGGCCACCAGCTACTTCGCTATTCACTAAGCGGCGTCTGCCAGTCCTGGGCATACCAGACGTGCAGGAGCGCGTAGGTGCGCCACGGCTGCCAGCGCGCGGCATAGCGGCGGATTTGCGCGGGCGTCATCGGCGCGAAACGCTGCTTAATCAGATAGTCGTCAGGCAGAAAGATATCCGGCGCCTGCCAGCCGCGCATCGCGAAATAGTTCGCCGTCCAGGGGCCGATGCCAGGCAGTTGCGTCAGCGCTTTCACGCCCGCCGCCACATCCTCCGGGCAGGTGAGCGGAAAGCGCCCGGCCAGATGTTCACGGGCGAGCTGAATAAGCGCCCCGGCGCGCATCAGCGGCATCCCGAGCGCTTTCAGCGTCGCAGGATCGGCGCGCGCCATCTCCTCAGGCGTCGGGAAGCGCCAGCCCGTTCCATCCTCAAGCGGCGCGCCCACCGCCTGCACCACTTTGCCGGTCAGCTTCGCCGCCATCGCCACGCTCACCAGCTGCCCGAGAATCGCGCGCACGCCCTGCTCAAATACGTCTACCGAACCCGGCAGCCGCAATCCTGGTCTGTCGGCGGCAAGCGGCCCGAGCGTCTCCAGCATCGGCGTCGGGTCGAAATCCAGATCGAACAGCCGCGCCACGCGCGCCTGCACCGCTTCCGCCACTGGCAGCAGGCCATCGCTCATCTCAAGCGTCACCGTTGCGCGCTCCGGGTGCGGCGTAACGCAAAACCAGCCCTGATGCTCGCCTATAGCCAGCGTGCGCCGGTAGCGGCTTTCGCTCACCTCTTCAATGCCCGTTACGGCGCGGTCGCTGAGAAAACGTAACATCCACGGCCAGTCGTAAGGCGGCTGATAGCGAAGCGTAAACATGGCGTCTCCTTTGTTGATGATTTCTAAAGCTTAATCGCTACGCCCTTTTTTTGCCTTGCGCGGTTATTCCATTTGCCGCCGACGCGACATTTCGCTAAAGTCGCCCCCCTTCTTCACGGCATGGGGAATATGTGAATGTTTATCGGTTTTGACTACGGCACCGCTAACTGCTCTGTGGCAGTCATGCGCGACGGCGCGCCGCAGATGCTGCCGCTTGAGCAGGGCTCGACGCTGCTGCCGTCTATGATTGGCGCGCCGGTGCGCGAGGCGATAAGCGAATGGCTGTATCGCCATCAGAATGTCGAGGCGAGCGGCGCGGAAACGCAGGCGCTGTTGCGCCGGGCGGTGAGCTATAACCGCGAAGAGAGTATCGACGTCACGCCCGGCAGCGTACAGTTCGGGCTCAGCGCGCTGCGCCAGTATATGGACGACCCGGAAGAGGTCTGGTTCGTGAAGTCGCCGAAGTCGTTTCTCGGCGCCAGCGGGCTGAAGCCGCAGCAGGTCGCGCTGTTTGAAGATCTGGTCTGCGCGATGATGGTGCATATTCGTCAGACGGCGCAGCAGCAGGTCAACGCGGAGATAGACCAGGCGGTCATTGGCCGTCCGATCAACTTCCAGGGGCTCGGCGGCGATGAGGCCAACCGTCAGGCGCAGGGGATCCTCGAGCGCGCGGCGCACCGCGCCGGTTTTCGCGACGTGGTGTTCCAGTATGAGCCAGTCGCGGCCGGTCTCGACTTTGAAGCGACGCTTCGCGAAGAACAGCGCGTGCTGGTGGTGGATATCGGCGGCGGCACCACCGACTGTTCGCTGCTGCTGATGGGCCCGCAGTGGCGCGCCCGTCGCGACCGCGATCAAAGCCTTCTCGGCCACAGCGGCTGTCGTGTGGGCGGTAACGATCTGGATATCGCGCTGGCGTTTAAACAGCTGATGCCCCTGCTCGGCATGGGCGGCGAAACCGAAAAAGGCACCGCGCTGCCGGTGCTGCCGTGGTGGAACGCCTGCGCGATTAACGACGTGCCGGCGCAGAGCGATTTCTACAGCGCCGCCTGCGGACGCCTGCTGGCGGATTTAGCGCGCGACGCCCGCGAGCCGCAAAAAGTAGCGCTGCTGCAAAAAGTGTGGCGGCAGCGCCTGAGCTACCGTCTGGTGCGCGCGGCGGAAGAGAGCAAAATCGCGCTTTCGCAGGCGCCGCTCTGCCAGACCGCGCTGCCGTTTATCGAGGCGCAACTGAGCCAGACGATCACGCAGCAGGCGCTCGCGCTGGCGCTTAACCCGCCGCTACAGCGTATTCTTGAGCAGGTGACGCTGGCGCTTGAGGCAAGCAACGAACGCCCCGATGTCATTTACCTCACCGGCGGCAGCGCGCGTTCACCGCTCATCCGCGAGGCGCTGCAAACGCAACTGCCGGGCATTCCGGTGCAGGGCGGCGACGATTTCGGCTCCGTCACCGCCGGTCTTGCACGCTGGGCGCAGGTGGTGTTTCAGTAACCGGCGCAGTCAGACCGGGATCACTTTGCTGCCTTCGGGCAGCTCTATCAGCAAAGAGAGCTTGCCGCCCAGCGCTTCGACATAGCGCTTGAGCGTCAGCAGTTTGATCTCCTTGCCGCGCTGCTCAATGGCGGCGATAGCGGGCTGTGTTACGCCCATTATCTCCGCCAGCTGCTGCTGCGAAAACGCCCGCGCTTCGCGAATGCGCGGCAGGCCGTGTTCCAGCGCGATTTCGTCAGCCATGCGTAATACTTCGGCGTACTCTTCTGCGGAATAGCCTGCCAGCACGTCATCCAGTGTTTTCATCTCTCACTCCTTAACGCCAGCAGGTGCCTGTAAAAACGCGCTTCCGCCAGCCTGATATAAATCGAATAAAAACGTTTATTCCCGGTTTTATCGCCGCCGCACAGTAAAATTGCGCGGCGACAGGGATCAAAGGCGAACAAGATGCGCCACGGCTTTCCCTGACACTGGGCGCGCAGCTCCTTGAGTTGACCATAGCGCGACGTTTTTAACGTATCGACCAGCGGGCGCCCAAGTGCAGGCCCGAGCTGACTTAAATGCATCAGATACGCTGAAAGCCGTTTTTGCACCGCACGGTCTTGCTTCTCATACCATGTGGCGAATTCCGGACACATGATCACCGTCCATGTCATACCCATCCCTCATAAACTATAGTTTATATCCACCGATAAAACCATACTTTAAAAGCGGTTTTATGAGCCCGCCAGAGAGGGATACAAGCGCTGCGAGGCGTCTCGTAAAACATGCGCGATTCAGACACTTCTAAACGGTGTTTCATATTTCCTCCATCTTTCCGCGGTGAAGGCTTACTAAACTTGTATCATTACGCCTAATCGTTTCAGGAAAAGAAGACGTACTGCTTATGAAAAGCACGGTTAAAAAGCGCGGGTGGGTCATCGCCGGTATTGTTGTCGTGGTGGTTGCCGCTCTCCTCTACTGGCGTAACGCCGCAACGAATGCTCCTTCTGGCAAAGCGCAGCACGCAGGCGGCCGCGCCGCGATGCGCATGGGCGGCGCCCCTGCCCCGGTGCAGGCCGCCACGGCGCGCAGCGAGGCGGTGCCGCGCTATCTCACAGGACTTGGGACTATCACCGCCGCGAATACCGTGACGGTGCGCAGCCGCGTGGACGGTCAGCTGATGGCGATTCACTTTAAAGAAGGCCAGCAGGTGAAAGCGGGCGATCTGCTGGCGGAAATCGATCCGAGCCAGTTCAAAGTCGCACTCGCGCAGGCGCAAGGGCAGCTTGCCAAAGATCGCGCCACGCTCGCCAACGCCCGGCGCGATCTGGCGCGCTATCAGCAGCTCGGCAAAACGAACCTGGTTTCACGCCAGGAGCTTGACGCCCAGCAGGCGCTGGTCAGTGAAAGCGAAGGCACGCTGAAAGCCGACGAAGCCGCCGTCGCCAGCGCGCAGTTGCAGCTCGACTGGAGCCGCATCACCGCGCCGATTGACGGGCGCGTCGGCTTAAAACAGGTGGATATCGGCAACCAGATTTCGAGCGGCGACACCACCGGCATTGTGGTGCTGACCCAGACGCACCCTATCGATCTTCTCTTTACCCTGCCGGAGAGCGATATCGCCGCGGTAATGCAGGCGCAAAAGGCGGGGAAAACCCTGACGGTGGAAGCCTGGGATCGCACCAACAGTACGAAGCTCAGCACCGGTGAACTTCTAAGCCTTGATAACCAGATAGACGCCACGACAGGCACCATCAAGCTCAAGGCGCGCTTCGCCAATGAGGATGACGCGCTGTTCCCGAACCAGTTCGTTAACGCCCGCATGCTCATCGATACCCAGCAGAACGCGGTCGTTATCCCGACCGCCGCGTTGCAGATGGGCAACGAGGGCCACTTTGTGTGGGTGCTGAACGACGACAATAAAGTGAGCAAACACACCGTCACGACTGGTATTCAGAACAGCGAAACCGTGGTGATCACCGCGGGTCTTTCCGCAGGCGATCGCGTGGTGACGGACGGCATCGACCGCCTGACCGAAGGCGCGAAGGTGGATGTAGTGGAAGCGCAAACGGCCACGGATAACGCGAAGCCTGAACGCGGCGAGCGCAGCCCGACCGACAGCGCCCGCGCGACCAAAGGAGCGCGTTCCTGATGCAGGTGTTACCTCCGAGCGCCACCGGCGGGCCGTCCCGCCTGTTTATTCTGCGCCCCGTCGCCACCACGTTGCTGATGGTGGCTATCCTGCTTGCAGGCATCATCGGCTATCGGTTTCTGCCGGTTTCCGCCCTGCCGGAAGTAGACTACCCGACGATTCAGGTGGTGACGCTCTACCCTGGCGCCAGCCCGGATGTGGTGACGTCTGCTATCACCGCGCCGCTTGAGCGCCAGTTCGGCCAGATGTCGGGCTTAAAGCAGATGGCCTCGCAAAGCGCGGGCGGCGCGTCGGTGGTGACGTTACAGTTCCAGCTCACGCTGCCGCTGGATGTCGCCGAGCAGGAGGTGCAGGCCGCCATTAACGCCGCCACCAACCTGCTGCCGGACGATCTCCCTAACCCGCCGGTCTACAGCAAAGTGAACCCGGCGGACCCGCCAATCATGACGCTTGCGGTCACGTCATCGGCGCTGCCGATGACCCAGGTGGAAGATATGGTGGAAACCCGCGTCGCGCAGCGTATCTCGCAGGTGACCGGCGTGGGCCTCGTGACGCTCTCCGGCGGCCAGCGTCCGGCGGTGCGGGTGAAACTGAATGCGCAGGCGCTGGCGTCGCTGGGCATTGACAGCGAAACCGTGCGTACCGCCATCACCAGCGCGAACGTCAACTCGGCTAAGGGCAGTTTCGACGGGCCGGAGCGCGCGGTGACGCTCTCCGCCAACGATCAGATGAAATCCGCCGACGAGTACCGCAACCTGGTCATCGCCTATAAAAACGGCGCGCCGGTGCGGCTTGGCGACGTGGCGACGGTCGAACAAGGCGCGGAGAACGCCTGGCTTGGCGCGTGGGCCAATAAACAGCCCGCGATTGTGATGAACGTCCAGCGCCAGCCGGGCGCCAACATCATCACCACCGCCGAAACCATTCAGAAACTGCTGCCGCAGCTCACGGAAAGCCTGCCGAAATCGGTGCAGGTGAAAGTGCTGACCGACCGCACCACCAATATCAGCGCCTCGGTCAACGACACGCAGTTTGAACTGATGCTGGCGATAGCGCTGGTGGTGATGATTATCTACCTGTTCCTGCGCAATATTCCGGCGACCATTATCCCGGCGGTGGCGGTGCCGCTGTCGCTGGTGGGCACCTTCGCGCTTATGGTGTTTCTCGATTTCTCCATCAATAACCTGACGCTGATGGCGCTGACCATCGCCACCGGGTTTGTGGTGGATGACGCCATCGTGGTGATTGAAAACATCTCGCGCTATATCGAAAAAGGCGAAAAGCCGCTGGCCGCCGCGCTCAAGGGCGCAGGCGAAATCGGCTTTACCATTATCTCGCTGACGTTCTCGCTGATAGCCGTACTGATCCCGCTGCTGTTTATGGGCGATATCGTGGGCCGTCTGTTCCGCGAATTCGCGGTGACGCTGGCGGTAGCGATTTTGATCTCCGCTGTCGTCTCGCTGACGCTGACGCCGATGATGTGCGCGCGCATGTTAAGCCATGAATCGCTGCGCAAGCAGAACCGCTTCTCGCGCGCCTCGGAGCGCGTCATTAACCGTGTCATTGCCCGCTACGGCCAGTTGCTTAAGCGCGTGCTGAACCACCCGTGGCTGACGCTCGGCGTCGCGCTTGGTACGCTGGCGCTGACGGTGCTGCTGTGGATTGTCATCCCTAAAGGCTTTTTCCCGGTGCAGGACAACGGCATCATCCAGGGCACGTTACAGGCGCCGCAGTCGGTGTCGTTCGCCAGCATGGCCGAGCGCCAGCGCGCGGTGGCGGATATTATCCTGAAAGATCCGGCCGTGGAGAGCCTCACCTCGTTTGTCGGCGTCGACGGCACTAACCCGTCGCTGAACAGCGCGCGGCTGCAAATCAACTTAAAGCCGCTCGATGACCGTGACGACCGCGTGCAGACGGTGATTGCGCGCCTCCAGCAGGCCGCGAGCCGCGTGCCGGGCGCCACGCTCTACCTGCAACCGATACAGGATCTCACCATCGACACCCAGGTGAGCCGCACGCAGTACCAGTTCACGCTCCAGGCCAATTCGCTGGAGGCGCTCAGCACCTGGGTGCCGAAGCTGGTGGCGCGCCTGCAAACGCTGCCGCAGCTGGCGGATGTCAGCAGCGACTGGCAGGACAAGGGCCTCGTCGCTTATGTGAATGTGGATCGCGCCAGCGCCAGCCGTCTTGGCATCAGCATGAGCGATGTCGATAACGCGCTCTATAACGCCTTCGGCCAGCGGCTTATCTCCACCATTTACACCCAGGCCAACCAGTACCGCGTGGTGCTGGAGCATAACACCGCCGCCACGCCGGGCCTGGCGGCGCTTGACGGCATCCGACTGACCAGCACTGACGGCGGCGCGGTGCCGCTCAGCGCCATTGCGAAAGTTGAGCAGCGCTTCGGACCGCTCACGATTAACCATCTCGATCAGTTCCCGTCGACGACCATCTCGTTTAACGTGCCGGACGACTATTCGCTTGGCGACGCGGTAGAGGCCATCACCCAGGCGGAGGCCGATCTGGCGTTCCCGGCCGAGATAACCACCCAGTTCCAGGGCAGCACCCTCGCCTTCCAGGCGGCGCTCGGCAGCACGCTCTGGCTGATTCTGGCGTCGGTGGTGGCGATGTATATCGTGCTCGGCGTGCTGTATGAGAGCTTCATCCACCCGATTACTATTCTCTCGACGCTGCCCACCGCGGGCGTCGGCGCGCTGCTGGCGCTGCTTATCGCCGGTGCCGAGCTGGACGTTATCGCCATCATCGGCATTATTCTGCTGATAGGCATCGTCAAGAAAAACGCCATCATGATGATCGACTTCGCGCTGGCCGCCGAGCGCGAACAGGGCATGACGCCGCGCGAGGCTATTTACCAGGCGTGTCTGCTGCGTTTCCGGCCCATACTGATGACCACGCTCGCCGCGCTCCTCGGCGCGCTGCCGCTGATGCTCAGCACCGGCGTCGGCGCGGAGCTGCGCCGTCCGCTCGGCATCGGCATGGTCGGCGGCCTGCTGGTAAGCCAGGTGCTGACGCTCTTTACCACGCCGGTGATTTATCTGCTGTTCGACCGCCTCGGCCACGCCGTGCGCCGCCGCCTGCCCGTGCGTGAAGAGGAGGCGTAAGTGAAGTTTTACGCGCTCTTTATCTACCGTCCGGTGGCGACGATCCTGCTCTCCATCGCCGTGACGCTCTGCGGCGTGCTGGGCTTCCGGCTGCTGCCGGTGGCCCCGCTGCCGCAGGTCGATTTCCCGGTCATTATGGTCAGCGCATCGCTGCCGGGCGCGTCGCCGGAGACAATGGCCTCGTCGGTCGCGACACCGCTTGAACGCTCGCTCGGGCGCATTGCTGGCGTCAACGAAATGACCTCCACCAGCTCGCTTGGCAGCACGCGCATTATTCTGGAGTTTAATTTCGATCGCGATATCAACGGCGCGGCGCGCGACGTGCAGGCGGCGATCAACGCCGCGCAAAGCCTGTTGCCGAGCGGAATGCCTTCGCGCCCGACGTACCGCAAAGCGAACCCGTCTGACG
Source organism: Cronobacter universalis NCTC 9529 (assembly GCF_001277175.1). NCBI lineage: Bacteria > Pseudomonadati > Pseudomonadota > Gammaproteobacteria > Enterobacterales > Enterobacteriaceae > Cronobacter > Cronobacter universalis. The sequence goes on from NZ_CP012257.1 coordinate 2,808,266, forward strand.
CGCCGATCATGATCCTCACGCTCACCTCGGACACCTTCTCCCAGGGCGAGCTTTATGATTACGCCTCGACGCAGCTCGCCCAGACCATCGCCCAGATTGACGGCGTGGGGGATGTCGACGTGGGCGGCAGCTCGCTGCCCGCCGTCAGGGTGGCGCTCAATCCGCAGGCGCTCTTTAACCAGGGCGTCTCGCTGGATACGGTGCGCAGCGCCATCAGCAACGCCAACGTGCGCCGTCCGCAGGGCGCGATAGAAGACGACGAGCGCCGCTGGCAGTTGCAGACCAATGATGAACTCAAAACCGCCGCGGAATATGAGCCGCTGATCGTTCACTACAATAACGGCGCGGCGGTGCATCTGCGCGACGTGGCGACGGTGACCGATTCGGTGCAGGACGTGCGCAACGCGGGCATGACCAACGCCAGACCGGCCATTTTGCTGATGATCCGCAAACTCCCGGAAGCCAATATCATCGAGACGGTAGACCGCATCCGCGCCGCGCTGCCGGAGCTGCGCGACACCATCCCCGCCGCCATCGATATGCAAATCGCGCAGGATCGCTCGCCGACCATTCGCGCGTCGCTGGCCGAAGTGGAACAGTCGCTGGCGATTTCGGTCGGCCTGGTGATTCTGGTGGTGTTCCTGTTTCTGCGCTCCGGGCGCGCGACGCTGATTCCTGCCGTCGCGGTGCCGGTATCGCTTATCGGCACCTTCGCCGCCATGTATCTGTGCGGTTTCAGCCTCAATAACCTCTCGTTGATGGCGCTGACTATCGCCACCGGTTTTGTGGTGGATGACGCCATCGTGGTGCTGGAAAATATCTCGCGCCACCTTGAAGCGGGCGTCAAACCGCTCCAGGCGGCGCTTCAGGGCGTGCGTGAGGTGGGCTTTACGGTGCTCTCCATGAGCCTGTCGCTGGTGGCGGTCTTTCTGCCGCTGCTGCTGATGGGCGGGCTGCCGGGGCGGCTGTTCCGGGAGTTTGCCGTCACGCTCTCGGTCGCCATCGGGATTTCGCTGGTGGTGTCGCTGACGCTCACCCCGATGATGTGCGGCTGGCTGCTGAAGGCCAAACCGCGTGAAGAGACCCGCAGTCGCGTCGGCGTCAATCGCCTGTTGCTTGCGCTGCAGGGCGGATACGCCCGCTCGCTCGGCTGGGTGCTGAACCACGCCCGGCTGGTCGGGCTGGTGCTGCTCGCCACCATCGCGCTGAATATCTGGCTCTATGTTTCCATTCCCAAAACCTTTTTCCCGGAGCAGGACACCGGGCGGCTGATGGGCGGCATTCAGGCCGACCAGAGTATCTCGTTCCAGGCGATGCGCGGCAAATTACAGGATTTCATGAAAATCATCCGCGAAGATCCGGCGGTGGATAACGTCACCGGCTTTACCGGCGGCTCGCGGGTGAACAGCGGCATGATGTTTATCTCGCTCAAACCGCTCGGCGAGCGTACCGAAAGCGCCCAGCAGGTGATTGACCGGCTGCGTAAAAAGCTCGCGCGCGAGCCGGGCGCGAGCCTCTTTTTAATGGCGGTGCAGGATATCCGCGTCGGCGGGCGGCAGTCGAACGCCAGTTATCAGTACACGCTGCTGTCAGACGATCTGGCGGCGCTGCGCGAATGGGAGCCGAAAATCCGCCAGGCGCTCGCTAAACTGCCGCAGCTTGCGGATGTGAACTCCGATCAGCAGGACAACGGCGCGGAGATGAGCCTGGTGTATGACCGCGAATCGATGGCGCGGCTTGGCATCAGCGTGCAGGACGCCAACAGCCTGCTGAATAACGCCTTCGGCCAGCGCCAGATTTCGACCATCTATCAGCCGCTTAACCAGTACAAAGTGGTGATGGAAGTTGACCCGCGTTACACCCAGGATATCAGCGCGCTCGATCAGATGTTCGTGATGAACAGCGAAGGCAAGCCGATCCCGCTCTCGTGGTTTGCGAAATGGCTGCCCGCCAACGCGCCGCTGTCGGTTAACCATCAGGGGCTGTCGGCGGCGTCGACCATCGCGTTTAACCTGCCGACCGGCGTGTCGCTCTCGGAAGCCAGCGACGCCATCACCCGCACCATGACCTCGCTTGGCGTGCCGTCGTCGGTGCGCGGCAGCTTCGCCGGTACGGCGCAGGTTTTCCAGGAGACGATGAATTCGCAGGTGATCTTAATCCTCGCGGCCATCGCTACGGTCTATATCGTGCTCGGGATGCTGTATGAGAGTTATGTGCATCCGCTTACTATTCTCTCCACGCTGCCGTCGGCGGGCGTCGGCGCGCTGCTGGCGCTGGAGGCGTTCGATGCCCCGTTTAGCCTTATCGCGCTTATCGGTATTATGCTATTGATTGGTATCGTGAAGAAGAACGCGATAATGATGGTGGACTTCGCGCTGGAAGCCCAGCGCAACGGCCAGCTCAGCGCCCGCGACGCCATTTTCCAGGCCTGCCTGCTGCGTTTTCGCCCGATCATGATGACGACGCTGGCGGCGCTGTTCGGCGCGCTGCCGCTGATGATTGCAAGCGGCGACGGCGCGGAGCTGCGCCAGCCGCTCGGCATTACGATTGTCGGCGGGCTGGTGATGAGCCAGTTGCTGACGCTCTATACCACGCCGGTGGTCTATCTCTTCTTCGACCGACTGCGCCTGCGTTTTTCGCGCCGGGCGAAACCTGAGGACACCCTGACCGCGAGCGAATAATTTATGACCGACCTGCCCCAGAACGTACGCTGGCAATTGTGGATCGTCGCATTCGGCTTTTTTATGCAGGCGCTGGATACCACTATCGTCAATACCGCCCTCCCCTCGATGGCCTCGAGCCTCGGGGAGAGCCCGCTGCGGATGCACATGGTCATCGTCTCGTATGTGCTGACGGTGGCGGTGATGCTGCCCGCGAGCGGCTGGCTGGCGGACCGCGTCGGGGTGCGCAATATCTTCTTCACCGCCATTGTGCTGTTCACGCTCGGCTCGCTGTTTTGCGCGCAGTCGTCGACGCTCAATGAGCTGGTGGCGGCGCGCGTGTTGCAGGGCATCGGCGGCGCGATGATGGTGCCGGTCGGCAGGCTGACGGTGATGAAAATCGTCCCGCGCGATCAGTACATGGCGGCGATGACGTTTGTGACGCTCCCCGGCCAGGTGGGGCCGCTGCTCGGCCCGGCGCTCGGCGGGCTGCTGGTGGAGTACGCCTCCTGGCACTGGATCTTTTTCATCAACCTGCCGGTAGGCATTGCCGGTGCCGCCGCGACGCTCTGGCTGATGCCGAACTACACCATGCAGACGCGGCGTTTCGATTTCTCGGGCTTTCTGCTGCTCGCCTTCGGCATGGCGGCGCTGACGATTGCGCTCGACGGCTACCGCAGCACTGGTCTTTCCCCTGCCGGGCTTGGCGCGCTGGTGGCGGGCGGCAGCGCGGCCACGCTGTTCTACCTCTTGCACGCGCGCGGCAACGAGCGGGCGCTGTTCAGCCTGCGGCTTTTCCATACCCGCACCTTTTCATTGGGGCTGTTCGGCAGCTTATGCGGGCGCATCGGCAGCGGGATGCTGCCGTTTATGACGCCGGTCTTTTTACAGATTGGCCTCGGCTTCTCCCCTTTTCACGCCGGGCTGATGATGATGCCGATGGTGCTTGGCAGCATGGGGATCAAACGCATTGTGGTACAGGTGGTGAACCGCTTTGGCTACCGCCGTGTGCTGGTGGCCTCTACGCTTTCGCTCGCGCTTGTGACCCTGCTGTTTATGGGCGTGGCGCTGGCGGGCTGGTACTGGCTGCTGCCGGTGGTCATGCTCTTTCAGGGGATGGTGAACTCGGTGCGTTTCTCGACGATGAACACGCTGACGCTGCGCGATCTGCCCGATGAGATGGCGAGTAGCGGCAACAGCCTGCTGTCGATGGTGATGCAGCTCTCCATGAGCCTTGGGGTCAGCATCGCGGGCCTGCTGCTTGGCGCGTTTGGCCATAATCAGCTCGCCGCCGACAGCGGCGACGCCCACGGCATCTTTTTCTGGACCTATTTGTGCATGGCGCTAATCATCGCCCTGCCAGCGCTGGTCTTCGCCCGCGTCCCTGACGATATCAGTAAAAACGCCGTCATCGCGCGGCGCAAAAGGAGTGCTTCATGAGGTTCTGGCGGCCCGGCATTACGGGCAAGCTGTTTTTAGCCATTTTCGCCACCTGTATTCTGCTGTTAATAACGATGCACTGGGCGGTGCGCTTTAGCTTTGAGCGCGGTTTTATCGACTATATCAAGCATGGCAACGAACAGCGGCTGGCGCTGTTAAGCGACGCGCTGAGCGATCAGTACCAGCAGCACGGCGACTGGGGGTTCCTGCGCCATAACGATCGCGTGGTGTTCCAGATTTTGCGCTCGTTCGAGCGGGAGAACGCCCACGACGGCCCGCCGCCGCCCGACAGAGGGCCGCCGCCCCACATGCCGCCGCACGGCTGGCGCACGCAGTTCTGGGTGGTGGACGCCGAACAGAATGTGCTGGTCGGCCCGCGATCGCCGGTGCCGCAGGATGGGGCGCGGCGCGCGATCATCGCCGACGGCAAACGCGTCGGCTGGGTGATCGCCTCGCCGGTGGAGCGGCTGACGCGCAGCACCGACATTAACTTTGATAAACAGCAGCGGCGCACCAGCTGGCTTATCGTCGCGCTCTCGACGCTACTGGCGGCAGCGGCCACGTTGCTGCTCGCGCGCGGGCTGCTTGCCCCGGTAAAACGGCTGGTGGAAGGCACTCATCGTCTGGCGGCGGGCGATTTTACTACCCGCGTCGTCGCCACCGGGCAGGATGAGCTGGGCCGACTGGCGCAGGATTTCAACCAGCTCGCCAGCACGCTTGAGAAAAACCAGCAGATGCGCCAGGCGTTTATGGCGGATATATCCCATGAGTTGCGCACGCCGCTGGCGGTGCTGCGCGGCGAGCTGGAGGCGATTCAGGACGGCGTGCGCCAGTTTACGCCGGAATCGGTCGCCTCGTTGCAGGCGGAAGTGGGCACGCTGACCAAACTGGTGGACGACCTGCACCAGCTGTCGCTCTCTGACGAAGGCGCGCTCGCCTACCAGAAAAAACCGCTGGAGATCGTGGCGTTGATTGAAGTGGCCGCGGGCGCGTTCCGCGAGCGCTTTGCCGCGCGCGGGCTGACGCTGAATCTGTCGATGCCGGAAAACGTGACGCTCTTCGGCGACCGCGACCGTCTGATGCAGCTTTTTAATAATCTGCTGGAAAACAGCCTGCGCTACACCGACGCGGGCGGCGGGCTGCTGATTCAGGGCGAGCGTCAGGCGCAGCGTTTCGTGCTGCGGTTTAGCGACAGCGCGCCGGGCGTAAGCGATGAACAGCTCGCGAAACTGTTTGAGCGCTTCTACCGCGCGGAAGGCTCTCGCAACCGCGCCAGCGGCGGCTCGGGCCTCGGCCTTGCCATCTGCGCCAATATCGTGGCGGCGCATGGCGGGACGATTAATGCCGATCATTCACCCTCAGGCGGTGTTAGCATTACCGTATCCTTACCGCTTGATGCCGTACTTCCGGGAGACGTATGACAGAGTTACCGATTAACGACAAAACCCCGCGCATTCTGGTTGTCGAGGATGAACCTAAACTCGGCGCGCTGCTGGTGGATTACCTGCGGGCGGCCAGTTACGCGCCCACGCTGATTAACCACGGCGATCAGGTGCTGCCCTATGTGCGCCAGACGCCGCCGGATTTGATTCTGCTGGATCTGATGCTGCCCGGCACCGACGGGCTGACGCTGTGCCGGGAAATCCGCCGCTTCTCGGAAGTGCCGATTGTAATGGTGACCGCCAGAATCGAAGAGATCGACCGCCTGCTGGGTCTTGAGATCGGCGCCGATGATTATATCTGCAAGCCATTTAGCCCGCGCGAGGTGGTGGCGCGCGTGAAAACCATTTTGCGCCGCTGCAAACCGCAGCGCGATCTGCAGGCGCAGGATGCCCAAAGCCCGCTGGTTATCGACGAAGGACGTTTCCAGGCGAGCTGGCGGCAGAAACCGCTCGACCTGACGCCAGCCGAATTTCGGCTGCTGAAGACGTTGTCCGGCGAGCCGGGCAAGGTGTTTTCGCGCGAGCAGTTGCTGAATCATCTGTATGACGACTACCGCGTGGTAACCGATCGCACGATCGACAGCCATATTAAAAACCTGCGCCGCAAGCTGGAAGCGCTGGACGACGAGCAGCCGTTTATCCGCGCCGTGTACGGCGTGGGCTACCGCTGGGAGGCGGACGCCGGCCGGGTGGTGTAGAGATTACCGCTGGCAGGTGCGCTGCGCATGACCGGTTTTTCGTAGGGCGGGTAAGCGTAGCGCACCCGCCGTCACGCCTTACGTGTCCGGGTTTTCGCAGAGTGGGTAAGCGCAGCGCACCCGCCTCACGTCCATAAGCCCCCATAACGGTTTGCACGCTCGGGCGGCGGGCGCTACAATTCCCGCCCTTAACGTGGGGGTAAACGCGCTCCCGACCGCTTCACCGCTGAAGCGGGTCTGACCTGTCATCAGAACGAGTTCATCATGTTTAAACCAGAATTACTGTCGCCTGCGGGAACGCTGAAAAATATGCGTTACGCCTTCGCCTATGGCGCCGACGCCGTTTACGCCGGCCAGCCGCGCTACTCGCTACGCGTGCGCAACAACGAATTCAACCACGAGAATTTGCAGCTCGGCATTAATGAAGCCCATGCGCTGGGCAAAAAATTCTACGTCGTGGTTAACATCGCGCCGCACAACGCCAAGCTGAAAACCTTCATTCGCGATCTCAAACCTGTTGTGGATATGGGGCCGGATGCGCTGATTATGTCCGATCCGGGGCTTATCATGCTGGTGCGCGAGCACTTCCCGCAGATGGATATCCACCTTTCGGTGCAGGCCAACGCGGTGAACTGGGCGACGGTAAAATTCTGGCAGCAGATGGGGCTGACGCGCGTCATTCTCTCCCGCGAACTGTCGCTGGAAGAGATTGCGGAAATCCGCGAGCAGGTGCCGGAAATGGAGCTTGAGATCTTCGTTCACGGCGCGCTCTGCATGGCCTACTCCGGCCGCTGCCTGCTTTCCGGCTACATCAATAAACGCGATCCGAACCAGGGCACCTGCACCAACGCCTGCCGCTGGGAATATAACGTTCAGGAAGGCAAAGAGGACAGCATCGGCAATATCGTGCATATCCACGAGCCGATCCCGGTGCAGAATGTCGAGCCGACGCTCGGCATCGGCGCGCCGACCGACAAAGTCTTTATGATTGAAGAGGCGCAGCGCCCCGGCGAATACATGACCGCGTTTGAAGATGAACACGGCACCTACATCATGAACTCCAAAGATCTGCGCGCCATTCAGCACGTCGAGCGCCTCACGAAGATGGGCGTTCATTCGCTGAAAATCGAAGGCCGCACCAAATCGTTTTACTATTGCGCCCGTACCGCCCAGGTCTATCGCCGCGCGATTGACGACGCCGCCGCCGGCAAGCCGTTCGACCCGAGCCTGCTGGAGACGCTCGAAGGGCTGGCGCACCGCGGTTATACCGAAGGTTTTCTGCGCCGTCACACCCACGATGACTATCAGAACTATGACTATGGCTACTCGGTATCGGACCGCCAGCAGTTTGTCGGCGAGTTTACCGGCGAGCGCCACGGCGCGCTGGCCGCGGTGGCGGTGAAAAACAAATTTTCCATCGGCGACAGCCTGGAGCTGATGACCCCGCAGGGCAACGTCAGCTTTACGCTTGAGCATATGGAAAACGCGAAAGGTGAGAAAATGGACGTGGCGCCGGGAGACGGATATACCATCTGGATGCCGGTTCCTGAGGATTTAGCACTGGAATATGCGCTGTTAATGCGTAATTTCTCTGGCCAGACCACCAGAAATCCACACGGTAAATAATTTATAAGGGTTATTCTTAACGCGCGAATGTTTCTTCGAATGGGATCACAAACCGTTATCTTTAAAGCGGTTATTATCCCCGGCGCTGAAAAACATAATCCATAAATGCCCGTTGTACCAGGAACCACCTCCTTCAGCCTGCGTAATCTCCCTTACGCAGGCTTATTTTTTTGTCCTTTCAGCCAGTTCTTAAGCGACTCGCCAGACTCTGCGATAAACTCTGTGAATCGGTATTCACTGGAGTGCATTCATGTCCCTTTCCCCTGCTTCGTTTCTGATTTTAAATGGTAAAAGCGCTGACAATGAGATTCTGCGCGGCAGCGTCAAGCTGCTGCGCGATCAGGGCCACCCGATAGAGGTGCGTGTGACCTGGGAAAAGGGCGATGCGGCGCGCTATGTCAGTGAGGCGGCGGATCGGGGCGCGGAAACGGTGATCGCCGCAGGCGGCGACGGCACCATTAATGAAGTGGCGGCGGCGCTGGCGGGTGTCACGCAGGAAAAACGTCCGGCGCTCGGCCTGCTGCCGCTCGGCACCGCGAACGATTTCGCGACCAGCGCGGCCGTGCCGGACGATATTGAACTGGCGCTGAAACTGGCCATTGAAGGCCGCGCCGTGCCGATTGATATCGCGCACGTCAATGATAAAACCTGGTTTATCAATATGGCGACCGGCGGTTTCGGTACGCGTATCACCACCGAAACGCCGGAACGATTAAAAGCGGCGCTCGGCGGCGTCTCCTATCTGATCCACGGTCTGATGCGGATGGACGCCCTGAAAGCGGATCGCTGCGAAATTCGCGGCGAGAATTTTCACTGGCAGGGCGACGCGCTGGTAATCGGCATCGGCAACGGGCGTCAGGCGGGCGGCGGTCAGGAGCTGTGCCCGGCGGCGCTGATTAACGACGGGCTGCTGCATTTGCGGATTTTTACCGGCGAAGAGTTATTACCTGCGCTGTTTACCACGCTGACGCAGCCGGAAGAGAGCCCGAATATTATCGATGGCGCGTCGGCCTGGTTTGAGATAACCGCGCCGCATGAGATTACCTTTAACCTCGACGGCGAGCCGCTGAGCGGACAGCATTTCCGTATCGTGGTTGAGCCCGGCGCGCTGCATTGCCGCCTGCCGCCGGATTGTCCGCTGCTTAAATAAATGGATGTATGGCATCGCGGTTTGCGAGACGGCGGGTGCGCTGCGCTTACCCGCCCTACCAGAGATGCAAAGATATGAAACGTTCCAGGGTGGGTAAGCGCAGCGCATCCACCGTTGCATAACCCCGTGCCTGCGAACCGTAGGGTGGGTAAGCGCAGCGCACCCACCGTTTACCCCGCCTACAAAAAACGCGCCCGCAGGCGCGTTTTTAATGCGTAACCACAACCGCCGTCAGGCAATTGTCACGCGCTTGTCCAGGTATACGTCCTGCACCGCGTTAATCAGCTTCACGCCGTCGGCCATGGTTTTCTTAAACGCCTTGCGTCCCAGAATCAGCCCCATACCGCCTGCGCGCTTGTTAATCACCGCCGTGCGCACCGCATCGGTGAGATCCGCCTCGCCGCCGGACGCGCCGCCGGAGTTAATCAGCCCCGCGCGGCCCATATAGCAGTTGGCGAGCTGATAGCGCACCAGATCGATCGGGTTATCGCTCGTCAGCGTGCTGTACACGCGCTCGTCGGTATAGCCGAATTTCAGCGCGGTATAGCCGCCGTTATTCTCGGCCATCTTCTGCTTCACGATATCCGCGCCAATGGTGGCGGCCAGATGGTTAGCCTGGCCGGTCAAATCGGCGCTGGAGTGGTAATCCACGCCATCTTTTTTGAAATTACTGTTACGCAGATACGCCCACAGCACCGTCACCATGCCAAGCTCGTGCGCGCGCTCAAACGCGGCGGAGATCTCCTCAATCTGGCGGCGCGACTCTTCAGAGCCGAAATAGATAGTCGCCCCAACCGCCACCGCGCCCATATTGAACGCCTGCTCGACGCTCGCATACAGCGTCTGGTCATATTGCGTGGGGTAGCTGAGCGTTTCGTTGTGGTTGAGTTTCACCAGGAACGGAATGCGGTGCGCGTAGCGGCGCGAAACCGACGCCAGCACGCCATAGGTCGAGGCCACGCAGTTACAGCCCGCCTCAATCGCCAGCTCGACGATATTTTTCGGGTCGAAATACATTGGATTGGCGGCGAAGGACGCGCCCGCCGAATGCTCGACGCCCTGGTCTACCGGCAGAATAGACAGGTAGCCGGTGCCGGCGAGGCGTCCGGTGTTGTAGAGGGTCTGCATATTTCGCAGCACCGCGGGCGGACGGTTGTTATCAATCATCACGCGATCGACATAATCCGGCCCTGGCAGATAGAGCTGGTCGGAGGAAATGGTCGTACAGCGGTGCTGTAACAGGCTATCGGCATCGTTGCCGAGCAACTGCGCAATATCAGTCATCATACGCTCCCGTTATGGTCGGCAGGCGGAGGCCTGCCGGACGATAAAATTCCTTACCCATGCCTTAGCCGGGCCCTCTTAGCCTGGACTTGATTAGCACAGATTGCCAGACCTGAGCGCATTTTCAGCTTATTCTGCTGGCACGGTTCACCACCATGCATGAAAATGATGGACTGGCCCGATCCCCTCACCCACTTCCAGACTGTCCGCCTGTTGCAGCGCTTTGGTCAGCCACGCTTTCGCCGCCGTCACCGTCTCAACCCAGTCAGCATACTGCGGACGCAGCGCCGCAAGCGCGCTGGAGAGGGTGCAGCCGGTGCCGTGGGTATTTTTCGTCGCCACACGCGGCGCGGTAAAGCGCGTCGACCCGGCGCGGGTAAAGAGCCAGTCCGGGCTTTCGGCGTCGTCCAGATGCCCGCCTTTCATCAGCACCGCGCCGCAGCCGAGCGCCAGCAGCGCCTCGCCCTGCTGGCGCATCTCCGCTTCGCTGCGGGCGTGCGTGGTTTCCAGCAGCGCCGCCGCCTCCGGCAAATTCGGCGTAATGATCGCCACCTGCGGCAATAACCGTTCGCGCAGCGTGCGCACGGCCGACGGACTCAGCAGCGGATCGCCGCTTTTCGCGAGCATGACCGTATCCAGCACGATATTGCGCACCCGGTAACGCAAGAGCCGCTCCGCTACGGCCTCAACGATATCCGTTTCCGCCAGCATGCCGATTTTCGTCGTGTCGATACGCACATCGCTTAAGACCGAATCAAGCTGGGCGGCGACGAACGACGGCTCGATGCGGTAGACCGACTGCACGCCGCGGGTGTTCTGCGCCACCAGCGCCGTGATCACTGACGTGCCGTAGGCGCCGAGCGCCGAGAAGGTTTTGAGATCGGCCTGAATGCCCGCGCCGCCGCTCGGATCGGTGCCGGCGATGGTGAGCGCGTTAATGCGTTTCATGAACACCTCCGAAGGCCTGCGCATGCAGATTATCCAGCAATGCGCTGGCGAAACTGCCGGGGCCACGGGAGACGGCCAGCGCCTGTTCGCCCGCCCGCTTCATGAGCCAGCAGGCCGTCGCGACATTTTCCAGCCGATCGCCCGGCAACGCGCAGCAGGCGGCGACAACCGCCGAGAGCGCGCAGCCGGTGCCCACCACACGGGTGAGCATCGCGGTGCCGCCCTCAACCGCGACCGTGCGTTCGCCATCGGTGATGTAATCAACCTCGCCGGTGACCGCGACGACTGCGCCGCTACGACGCGCCAGTAAGCAGGCCGCCTTGCGCGCCTGATGCGCGCTTTCAGTGGCGTCAACGCCGCGCCCGCCGCCGCTCTCGCCTGCCAGCGCGCGAATTTCCGAGGCGTTGCCGCGGATGGCGGCGGGACGACGCGCCAGGATCTCCCGCGCAAATTCCGTGCGCAGCGTGAGCGCGCCGACGGCGACCGGGTCGAGCGTCCACGGCTTGCCCGCCGCGCTGGCGCTGTCGATGGCTGCCCGCATCGCCTGCTGCTGCGGGCGCGTCAGCGTACCGAGGTTTATGAGTAAGGCATCGGCGATGGCCGCGAACTGCGCGGCCTCTTCGGCATCCACCACCATCGCGGGCGAGGCGCCAAGCGCGAGCAGGACATTGGCAGTGAAATTTTGCACCACATCGTTGGTGATGCAGTGCACCAGCGGGGCATGACGACGAAGTTGGGTGACAACAGGCGCGGCGTGCGAGCCGCAAAGCAGGTCAGAAGACATGGTTTTCTCCCGCCAGGCGCGAAGACGGGATACCGGACAGGCATCTGACTTCCCTACGCTGGCATTATCCAGATCAGGTAATACGGGTATTTCTCAGCCTTCAACGAAGAAGGGCACCCCGAGTCATTTACTACAAAATCAAAAACTTGCGATTAACTTTACGTTAATCTCTGTGGTGGATCATGCCAGCGGGAAGCCAAAGACTCAACCCTAAAAAATAGGCTGATTCTCAGCTTGAGGATCATATAAAAGCTTTAAGTATGATAAATACAGACTGCCCGGCTTTATTTGCTGGTGATTTCATTGTCCCTGATGAATTGATGCGGTGCTGGAGCGTAAGTGACGTAGTAAGAGGCATTACCATGGGTTTCAGGATTATCAAAGAAATAAGCATCAGAGAATCATAAAAAATTACTCCTGCCCTTACGGCTTAGACGCCTGTCAGTTGGTAGTGCCCTGACTAACAATAACCCCTTGAACCTTATCGTCTTTCAGATAGTACATAATGCTGTTACTCTGAGTGTATTTATCTGATTTCTTGATATCCTTGTAATACATAACGATATCTTTCTTAAGTTTATTATTAAAATAATTCGCTACTTCTTCTTTCGTCGTCAACACCGGCGCCTTAACAGATACTTTTAATACGCCCTTGTAGAGGGGACAAGGCGATCCATCTTTCGCTATAGCGACTGCGGTTAAATTCCCCGCCCCCATCTCATTATCTGAAATAAACCAATAATTGATATCTCCTGATTTAAGGCAAATCCAGGAAGCCAGATTATCTTTATTTACCTTCACACCGGCATTCTTAGCGATAGATTCAAGCGTGTTAATCTCAAACTTATACTCGGTGGCTCCTGCGACAATGACAGGCACCAGATCTTTATCTGTCTCATGATTATCTGAATAGACTTCAGTAATATCATCGTAATACCTTGCCCCAAACCCCGTCATTTGGGTTGCCCCGCACGTACCCGCAATCAGACACAATAATATAAAATTATATTTCATCTCAGTCTTCCACTACCAGGATCTTGTCGCTGCTATCATTAATAGCCATACGTCCTTGCAGGTTTAAAATAATACAACCATCAGATGCCTGTGTTGGGTGCGCTCCGCTGTTACCATGTATCATAAAACCATCACGCCCGCACATCTGGTTTTCAATATAAGGTGTAAGCCGCATTGTATATGCTCTTGTCCGTGGATGATTGAATGCGGGGCCTATAGTGTAAGTGCCTCTCGGCAATGGTCCCCTGTTACTGATACATTCGTTTGCAGAATCATTCCAGTATTCCGGCCTGCCTGAGTACTCAGCATCGAATTGATAAGTACCGTCCAGGTAGAGCTTATGCACGCTGACTTTATATACCCAGGGCATTATGCGGCCTCCTTGCTGTTCCATTAATCTGAATAAAGAATATTTCCATCGAGGTAGTGCCACGTAATCTTTTCGTAGGCTAAGTAGAACGCTTCAAGGTGGTTGAGTTTCTCGTAACGTGAACCCTTTATATCCATCATAAGGGGTTCAACTTCGTTTACCCTTACGTTCTCCATTGTCACCCTAAAGTACTCTTCTTCTTGCCCATTGTGATTGATTCGATAGAACTTTAAGACAGCTTCTTTGAACTTCCTGCCCGATGATACGCCCTGATACAGATAAGGTGATGAGCTATCCAGCTCTTTAATTAAGAAATAATCACCATGCAGACGTTTACTGACAACCTTACCTGTACGATCATCTACAGGTAGCTCTACTGTGTGCATAAATTCCTGGATTTCTATAGCGCCTTCGCGACCTTTTACATCCACGGAACCCTTAACAAGACTGCCACTGTCATCCTTTAGCCATAAATAAACCGGAGTTGCCATCTTTTTTCCTTGTCAAAATCAATCCATAAAGAAAGAGTTAACTGTTTGCAGCACCACAGCTTGAAAAAAATAATTTCCATGAATTCTGCAAACTATCTAAGTTCGAGTTTATGCTCAACTTTTTCATTATCCATTTCCATTGTGTAACCTCTCTTGTTTTTTTGTGTATGTATGCTTCACAACATGGTTAATTACATGTTTGATAGATAGCATATAATTCGCCAGGTGATATCTATTTATATTCACAAAAAAAATGAGTCATCATAAATTTATAAGATGCTTCAGTGCCATTTAAAAAAGCTTCCAATAATGCCCTCACACCACCAGGCGTCAAACGCATTAATCTTCAATCCAGCGCCCCGCCTTTGCTGAGGCAATCAACATTTGCACCGTCAGCGGCGAAGGTTGATGTTTATCGCTTTTTAAATAACCCGGAAGAATCGCATTAGGCAGAAAAAATATCCCTTCTTGCGGAAAATATTTACGGAAGTCAAAAGAGGAATAATTCACATTGAACACGGTAAAGTATTCCTCGAAGAAGGCTTGCGCATCCTCTGGCAGGACGCAATATTGACCGGTGCTTAACGAATCTTCATCCGCCATATCCCAGAAATGCTTTTTTATTAACGCCCGAACGCCGTCTTCTGTACTCATCATAAATAGTCCGATGGATGACAATCTCATTATCCCTGCAATCATGACATAAGTATAACCCACCACTTCTGGCGACCCATAAGCACGCCCCACCAAATCAGCCCTGCACCGATTGCTATCCGCTTCATTTTTTTATACATAATTAGCCTTGCCCGGCCGGGAATGGCGCAGGAAGATAGCGCCCTGACGGTAACAAAATCAACGGGGCGCAGCGCCCTGACATGTGGAGAAGGTATGTTGAAAACCAGAATGATCGTAGCGGGAGTGCTGTTGATGTCGGTGGCCTCTGCATTCGCCGCGGATGTCGTAAAACCCAAATCCATCGATAGCTATGAAGTGAAAGAGTTTCACTCCGATTCCAAAAAATACACCATCGGCGACATCGTGCCAGACCTCTACCGCACCGAGCAGTACAACATCAAACAGTGGCAGATCCGTAACCTGCCTGCCCCGGAAGCGGGCACGCACTGGACTTACATGGGCGGCTACTACGTGCTTATCACCGATGCCGATGGCAAAGTCGTGCGCGCCATGAACGGCGACATTTTCTACCACCGTTAATTCTTCTGCGCCTGAAACGCCGCCCGGCGATCAGGCGCGTCTTTCCTGTCGTTATCTCAAAACGCTTTTTTGCTCACACCCCTTAATACGCGTAGTGGTGCAAAAAGGCACCGCCCGCTACACTCGCCATACCCATCAACCTGATGAATATAAAAGGAGGACTCTTATGCTGTGCTGTGAATTGTTTGACTATTCACATCATTTTGGCGATCGCCAGAGCTCAGGCATTACCGGTATCGTGCTGCGATAACTGGCCCCTGAGCGAAGATCCCATCACATAACCCTTCTCCAGGGCTTACCAGATTATCGTCAGCGATGTTTGACGAGGCATAGCTATGCCTGAAAATTCTGAGTAAGCGATGAGCACATTACTGACGGCGCACTCTCTGCGCATTGATTCCCCGTTTGGCCCGGTGCTGAACGCCCTTTCCTTTACCCTGAAAAAAGGCGACCGCATTGGCCTCATCGGTCATAACGGCTGCGGCAAAAGCACGCTTCTGAAAGCGCTGGACGGCACGCTTGCGCCTGCCGAAGGCGTTGTGACGCGCGCGGCGCGCTGTCTGCTGGCGCGCGTGGAGCAGCATCTGCCGGACGAACTGCATCAGCAGACGCTACTGGAAGCGCTGCTGGCCCGGCTGCCTGAGGCCGAGCGTGAAAGCAGCGTCTGGCGGGCGCAGGCGTTGCTGGCGAATATGGGCTTTGCCGAGGCGGCCTGGTCGCTCACGGCCGGCTCGCTCAGCGGCGGCCAGCACACCCGCCTGCTGCTGGCGCGGGCGTTGATCGTCTCGCCCGATCTGTTGTTGCTTGATGAGCCAGGCAACCATCTCGATCTTCCCACCCTACTGTGGCTGGAGCGGTTTCTGGCCCGCTGGAACGGCAGCTTTATTCTGGTCTCCCACGACAGCGCGCTGCTGGACAGCGTAACCAACCGTACCTGGATCCTGCGCGACGGTCAGCTTCAGTCGTTCGATCTCCCCTGTACGCAGGCGCGCGCGGCGCTGGCGGCGCGTGATGAGAGCGATGCCCTGCGCCATAAAGCGGAGCAAAAAGAGATAGATCGCGTGACGGCGAGCGCGAAACGGCTCGCGACGTGGGGACAGGTCTATGACAACGAAGATCTCGCGCGCAAAGCCAAACAGATGGAAAAACAGGTGGCGCGGCTTAAAGAGGAGCAAACCGAACTGGCGCAGGGCAGCCGCTGGCGGCTGACGCTCTCCGGCGACGCGCTGGCGGCGGATCGCCTGCTTGAGCTGGAGAACCTGGCCGTCAGCGCGGCGCCTGATGCGCCGACGCTGTTTACTCTGCCCCTGGCGCGGCTCAAAAGCGGGGATCGCGTGGCGCTGCTCGGCCACAACGGCTGCGGCAAATCGTCGCTGCTGCGCCTGCTGTGGCGGCAGTGGCAGGCGGCGGAAACGGTTCCCGGCGTCACCTTTCATCCGCGCGTGTCGCTCGGGTATTACGATCAGTCGCTGCATCAGTTACCGGATAACGCCACGCTGCTGGAGGCGCTGGAGCCGTTCGCCCCTGAGTTGCAACAGCGTAAGCTCGCGCTTATCAGCGCCGGTTTTCCGTGGGCGCGGCACGGGCAGCGGGTCGACACGCTCAGCGGCGGCGAGCGCTCGCGCCTGCTGTTTGTCGGCCTGTCGCTTGCGCGCTATTCGCTGCTGATGCTGGATGAGCCGACCAACCATCTCGATATGGAAGGCAAAGAGGCGCTGGCGCAAACCCTGCAAACGTTTGAATGCGGGCTGTTGCTGGTGACGCACGACAGAACGCTGATGGAGGCGAGCTGTAACCGCTTCTGGCTCGTGGAGGATGGCGGTTTGAGCGAATGGCACAACATGGACGCGCTGATGACGCGCCTGCGCGCAGCGCCGATGCAGGAGGCGATGGATGTGGCCGATGCAGTCACCGGGCCGTCTGAGACGAACAGCGACGCGCATCTGCTGGAGCGGCTGATTGAGCTGGAGGCGCGGCTGAATGCCGACCTCGAACGCAAACCGCGCCACCAGAAGCCCGCGCTGCAGGCCGAGTGGCGTAAGGAGATAGCGCACCTCAGCGCCGCGCTGGGGCTGGAGTAAACCAAAAAGCCGCCCTCACAGGCGGCTTTTTTAATACAGCGACGACGAATATCAGGCCGAGAGGCGGAACTTCTGCACGGTGCTTTGCAGCTCTTCGGTCTGACGCTCCAGCGCGGCGGCGGCGGCGGACACCTGCTCTACCAGCGAGGCGTTCTGCTGGGTAACGGTATCCATCTGAGTGATGGCGACGCCCACCTGCGAGATGCCCTTGCTCTGCTCTTCTGACGCCGAGGCGATCTGCTTGATGATGGTGCTGACGTTGGAGACGCCGCGGTAGATTTCCGCCATCGAATCGCCCGCCGCGTTGACCAGCTCCGAACCTTTCTCGATACGCTCGACCGATTCGGTGATGAGCGTTTCGATTTCACGGGCAGCTTCGGCGCTGCGGCTCGCGAGGTTGCGCACCTCGCCCGCGACCACGGCAAAACCGCGGCCCTGTTCGCCTGCGCGCGCCGCTTCTACGGCGGCGTTGAGCGCCAGGATATTGGTCTGGAACGCAATGCTGTTAATCACGCTGGTAATATCGGCGATTTTCTTCGAACTGCCGGAAATCCCCTGCATGGTTTCGATAACATTCTGCGCCAGCTGGCCGCCTTTACCGGCGTTTTCCGAGGCGGCATGCGCCAGTTCGCTCGCCTGACGGGCGTTTTCGGCGTTAAGACGCACGGTAGAGGTTAACTCCTCCATACTGGCAGCGGTCTGCTCCAGCGCGGCGGCCTGCTCTTCGGTACGTGACGAAAGGTCGTTATTGCCCGCGGAAATTTCCGATGCGCCGCGCCAGATATTTTCGCTGCCGTGGCGAATCGCGCTCACGGCCTCGCGCAGCTGATCCTGCATCGCGGTCAGCAGCGGCACCAGTTTACCAACGCAGTTACGGCCAAACGGCTCCACCGGCTGGCTGAGATCGCCGCTGGCGATAAGCGTAAAGTGGTTGCGGATTTTCTCCAGCGGTTTCACCAGCAGCGCCACCAGATAGCGGTCGGTCAGCAGCAGCAGGAGCAGCCCAATGATCACCGCGATAATAATCACCGTTTTGGTGGTGATGGTCATGCTGTCGACACGTTCGCGGGTGGCGTCAAGCTTGGCGCCCGCCGCCGCGTTGAATTTCTCGGCGCTGGCACCAAAGGCGCGGCTGAAAACCGGCGTCACTTTGCCGGCATGCGCACGGTACGCGTCCGGCGCGCCTTCACGCGCCAGTTTCATCTGCGGGATCACGCCTTCATTCAACAGCTTCTGCCAGTCGGCGATCACCTTTTGCGACACCGCCGGATCGAGCGGGCCAGGGGAGAGCTGTTTAAACGCGTCGAGCTGGCGCGACATGTTGTCGAGCGCCTGCTGCACAGATTCGAGCGATTTGGCGTCCGGCGTGCCGTTTTCCATGGCGCGGGTAAGACGGGTGACGAAGCGGAAATACTGGTCGTTGCCTTTGCTGAGCACGGTCATCTGCGACACCAGCTGGCGGTCCACGCGGTTGCCGTCGGCCATCGCCGAAAGCGAATAGACGCTGTAGACGCCCACGGCCGCCCATAACACGCAGAGTATGCCGAGCACCGTCAGCATCACTGCGCGGATGGAAAAGTCTTTAAGCAGGCCCATCAAGAAGTCCTCATTTTTGCCTGATACGGATATATCCTCCCGTTATCGGCAAACGAGGAAAAAGATGTACGGGGCGGTAACATTTATTTTACCGCCGCGATAATTGCGGATTATCCGCGCAGCCCGAGCGCCTCTTTCAGGGTTTTAAGATAGCGACGGCTGACCGGCACCGTCTGACCGTGGCGCAGCAGCAGCTCCGCCTGGCCGTTCTCCTCCAGCCGGATCTCTTTCAGATGCGCCATGTTGACCAGATACTGCCGGTGGCAGCGCATCAGCGGCGTGCGGCTCTCCAGCGTGCGCAGGGTCAGCTCGGTGAAGCCCTCCTGCCCCTGGCCGCTCGTGACATAGACGCCGCTCATGCGGCTGGCGACAAACGCCACGTCTTCCATTTGCAGCAGGTAAATACGGCTGTGGCCGGTGCAGGGAATAAATTTCAGCGCCTCCTGGCGCTCGGTGAGCGGCGACATATCCTGCTCGCGCCGCTCGTTGCGCATCCGCGTCAGCGTCTTTTGCAGGCGCTCGGTCTCAATAGGTTTGAGCAGATAATCAAACGCGTGCTCTTCAAACGCCTGCACGGCGTATTCGTCAAACGCGGTCAGAAAGACAATCCACGGGCGGGTGTCGGGATCGAGCATGCCGACCATTTCAAGGCCGGAGATGCGCGGCATCTGGATATCGAGAAAGACCACGTCCGGGCGCAGGCGGTGTACCGCGCCGATAGCCTCCACGGCGTTGGCGCATTCGCCCACCACCTCGATATCCGCTTCCTCTTTCAGCAGCAGACGCAGATTCTCCCGCGCCAGCGGCTCGTCATCGACAATCAGCACGCTAATCATGTCGTTCCCTCCAGCGGTAAACGTAAGGTAATCCGGGTAAAGCGGTCCTGCTCGCAGGCGACCGAAATGCCGCACTCGTCGCCGAAGCGCGCGCGCAGTCGTTTATCCACCAGGCTCATGCCAAGGCCGTTGCTTGCGGCGTTGGGCTGATAGAGCCCGGCGTTATCTTCAATTTCCAGCACCAGATGCTCGTCGTCGCGGCTGGCGCGCAGGGCGATTTCGCCGGGGCCTAAGAGCTGCGAGGTGCCGTGCTTGATAGCGTTCTCGACAATCGGCTGCAACGTAAACGCGGGCAGCCGGATATGGCGCAGCTCATCGGGCAGGTTCATGCTCACCTGCAAATGGGACTGAAACCGCGCCTGTTCAATTTGCAGGTACGCGTTCACATGGTCGATTTCATCGGCGAGCGACACCACATCTGTCGGACGCTTGAGATTTTTGCGAAAAAAAGTCGAGAGATACTGCACCAGCTGGCAGGCCTGATCGCTGTCGCGGCGGATCACCGCCATCAGCGTGTTCAGCGCGTTAAACAGAAAATGCGGGTTCACCTGAGCGTGCAGCAGCTTGATCTCCGACTGCGTGAGCAACTGCTTCTGGCGCTCATACTGGCCCGCCAGGATCTGCGCGGAAAGCAGCTGCGCGATCCCTTCTCCCAGCGTGCGGTTAATCGAGCTGAACAGACGATGCTTCGGCTCATACAGCTTGATGGTGCCGACCACTTTGCGGTTCTCGCCGCGCAGCGGAATAACGAGCGTCGAGCCGAGCTTACAGTTCGGGTGCAGCGAACAGCGGTACGGCACTTCGTTACCGTCGGCGTAGACCACTTCGCCGGACTCAATCGCCCGCAGCGTCCAGGGCGACGAAATGGGGCTGCCGGGCAGATGGTGATCCATACCGATGCCGGTAAACGCCAGCAGCTGTTCGCGATCGGTGATGGCGACCGCGCCTATCTCCAGCTCCTGGCGAATCACCTGCGCCACCTTCATGCTGTTTTCGACGTTAAACCCCTGGCGCAGAATGCCTTCTGTCGCGGAGGCGACCTTCAGCGCGGTGGCGGAAAACGCCGTGGTGTATTTCTCAAACATGGCGCGCTTGTCGAGCAGAATACGCATGAACATCGCGGCCCCGATGGTATTGGTAACGACCATGGGCGCGGCGATGTTTTGCACCAGATGCAGCGCGTCGTCAAACGGGCGGGCGATCAGCAGAATAATGCCCATCTGGACCATCTCCGCCACCAGCGTAATCGCGCCCGCGGTAAAAGGGTTGAAGATTTTATCGGTGCGCCCGCGGCGAATCAGCCAGCTGTGGACAATCCCGCCGAGCAACCCTTCGACAATCGTTGACACCATGCAGCTTAGCGCGGTCATGCCGCCGAGCGAATAGCGATGCAGGCCTCCGGTAAGCCCCACCAGCCCGCCCACCAGCGGCCCGCCGAGCAGCCCGCCCATGACGGCGCCGATGGCGCGGGTATTGGCGATGGAATCCTGAATATGCAGCCCGAAATACGTGCCCATAATGCAAAAACAGGAGAACGTCAGGTAGCACAACAGCTTATGCGGCAGGCGAATCGACACCTGAATCAGCGGGATAAACAACCGCGTTTTGCTCATCAGCCAGGCGATCACCAGAAACACGCACATCTGCTGGAGCAGTAATAACACCAGATTGAACTCGTACACGCCCACGCTCCGCGCTGATAATTAAGAGCGCGTAAAATACGCTGCTGTGCCATAACTTTCTATGAAGAAGACCAAAAAAACGGTGTGTAAGGATGGTTTATGAAGAAGAACGCAGTGGAGATTAGACCCTGGGAAGAGAGCGATCGCCCGTTTTTACGCACGATCTACTTACATGCGCGGCGCGAAGGCTGGCCGTGGCTTGACGGCAGCGAATGGCGGCTGGAGGATTTCGACGCCGACACGCTTGGCGAAACGATTCTGGTGGCGCAGGCGGACGGCCACCGGCTGGGGTTCGCATCCATAGCGCAGAGCGATAACTTTTTGCATCACCTTTTTGTGTCGCCCGACGCCCAGGGGCGCGGCGTCGGCGCGGCGCTGCTGGAGGCGGTACAGGCGAAGTTTACCAGCACCGGCGCGCTGAAATGCATGCAGAAAAACGAGCGCGCGCTGCGCTTTTACGCCCGTCACGGCTGGGTGCAGGAGGCGAGCGGCGAAGCGCCGGAAGGGCCTTATTATCTCCTGCATTTTCGCCAGGCCTGAGCCATAAAAAACGCCTCCCGAAGGAGGCGTCTGTCATGGCGCGAAACGCACCCGGCATTATACCGCGCGAAACGCGATATCGCCCGGGATCACTTCGCCTTCCCAGTAGAGCTGCGCCGCCACACGGCCCGCCAGCTGGCGGTAAATGGTGGTGAACTCGCTCTCCGGGCGTGAGACCACGGTCGGCTGGCCGCGGTCGAGATCTTCACGCAGCGTGATATGCAGCGGCATCTGGCCCAGCAACTGGGTGCGGTAGGTTTCCGCCAGCTTCTGCGCGCCGCCGGTGCCGAAAATCGGCTCGTGGTGACCGCAGTTGCTGCAAATGTGCATACTCATGTTCTCAACGATGCCGAGCACCGGCACTTCCACTTTCTCGAACATCACGATGCCTTTTTTGGCGTCGATAAGCGCGATGTCCTGCGGCGTGGTGACCACCACCGCGCCGGTCACCGGGATGTTCTGGGCGAGCGTCAGCTGAATGTCGCCGGTGCCCGGCGGCATATCCAGCACCAGATAGTCGAGATCCGGCCACATGGTCTCCTGCAGCAGTTGCAGCAGCGCTTTGCTCGCCATCGGGCCGCGCCACACCATGGCGTTATCGTCGGTCACCAGGTAACCGATGGAGTTGGTGGCAAGGCCGTGAGACATAATCGGCGCCATGTGCGTGCCGTCCGGCGAGGTCGGGCGTTCGCCTTCCGCGCCCAGCATCGTCGGCACCGACGGGCCGTAGATATCGGCGTCGAGAATGCCCACTTTCGCGCCTTCCGCCGCAAGCGCCAGCGCCAGGTTGACGGCGGTAGAGGATTTCCCTACCCCGCCTTTGCCGGAACTTATCGCGATGATGTTTTTCACACCGTTCACGCCCGGCTGGTTTTTCACGCGTTTTAAGGTGGCGATGCTGTGCGACAGCTTCCAGTCGATCGCGCTGGCGCCGGTTAAACGCAGCAGCTCGGCGCTCACCTGCTCTTTGAGCTCCTCGAAACCGCTGCGCCAGGCGAACGGCATCAGCAGTTCGACATGGATGGTGTCATCAAGCCAGGCGACGTGATGCAGTGCTTTCAGCGCCGTGAGGTTGTGCTTCAGGGTGGGGTGCTGGAAATTGGCTAACGTCCCGGCGACCAGCGCACGCAGCGCCTCGGGGGATTTGGCCTGGGATTGCGAATTCATCCCGACTCCTTTGTTGTTCTGATGTTAATAAATTGCAGTCATAGAATCATAACAGAGTCGCGGGGAGTAAGACGATATTAAACGCCCAGCGGGGTTAGCCTGATGTGCGCTAAAGCAGGCATACAGGCGTCTGGCTTCAGGGGGCGATAAATACTGACGCGAATTTTGCGTCTCACCGCAAGGCTGGAGCGGCATATCAGTGATATAAGCCCAACGCTGTCGCTTCAACCTGAAGCAGCGTGACGCCTGCGATAGTGGTCGAGGCGCGTATGTAACGAATACCCTTGAGCCAACCCTTACAGGGCCATTACTGATAACAGGTGCCTTTTGCTAAAAGGCACCTGTTTTTTCAGGTTAATTTGTCGCGTCAACCTTTTGCGAGCGACTCTTCAGTTTTTGCGCGTAAAGCGCCTTATCAGCTTTGTATAAAGCCGTGTGCAGATCGTCAGTAAATTCAGCCACGCCAAAAGAGATCGATAGCGGCAGAGTAAGATCGCCACAAACTAAAGGGTTAACTTTAAGTTTTGAACATATCCTTTCCGCCATTTTCCGCGCATGTATTTTCTCATTGGTGCACAGCACAATAAATTCATCGCCGCCGTAGCGAACGACCACATCCTCATTTCTGACGTTATCTGAAATTATACTGGCGATATGGGTTAAAGCCGCATCGCCAACCAGATGTCCGTGAGTGTCATTGATCACCTTGAATTCATCACAATCAAAAATAACGAGGCTATTATAATCCTTGCCAGACAGATGAGAGATAATCTGGCGGTTATAGACCTGCGTCAGTGAATCAATAACAGCATGTTTCTGCGTCTTCAGGAAAAGATTGATTGCTTTTATAGCCGCGGTAACAATAACGATAAAAGCGATCAAAACCGCCAGAAAGATTTTTATATTTTCTTTAATAAAAGCGTAGAGGTCTACCTTTGCTTCCAGAATGAAAATTTCCGCCAGCGGCTGGCTAAGAATCTTGAAGGATAATGCATGCGTATCACAATGTTGTGTGGCGCACAGGCTGCCAGGCCTATCGTATGAGATATTATTAGCAGTAACGCTAACCCATTTCGGGGCTGGACTTCGGCTAAATACATGCTGCTGCAGTTCATCTTCACTAATATCCGTGTACATGACGCCAATGACTTCTCGGGTATAGGAGTTAGTGACCGGCGTTGCAATAGTCATCACCAGATTTTTACTGACCGAGTCACGATAAATCTCGTTAAATTCAAGGTGATTATCCCAAAAATCTAAAATGTCTCTTTTCCTTTTCTCATACGAAAGGAATCTTGCAAAATTACCAGTAAGACTGATAACCTGACTATACATTCCAGGTTGGAATTTTTTATATTTTTTACCATTGAAAAAATAAACAAAGCCATATTCCGGCGACGAATAATATCTGTTTTGCAGCGTTTTTTTAGACAGATAATTTTCAACGAAAATCACAGCGTTTATTTTACTACAAGATTGCGTATCAAAGTTACGGTTAGTATAAAGCGCACCTAAAAGCTCTTTCGATTCACATTTCGTATTCATATGCGACATCGTTGATGTTGAAATCATCGACGCAATGCTGTCATTGACTGCCTGCTCACGTAATAAAATTTCCGTGACGGATTCAATGGCATTGTTACATACTTCGCGCATATGGTTGAACGTAAGCACCACAAGAATCATTAATGAAATACAGGCAAAAACGAGAGTGCCGATAATATATCGTCTATTTTTTCTTTTATTAACAAGCATTGAAATTTTCATACAACCAATTTTTATTTAGCGATTTCGTAGCACTCTTGAGCATTTTCTTCGAAAACACTAAAGGTACGCGAGCATATTTTCCCATTTGCGCATTCTGTCCGTATAATTGATAAGACTTTATCAAGAGGAAGCGCTTCCCGATAAGTTCTTTTCTGGCATAGCGCCTGAAATATATCTGCTATCGCCATGATCCTGCTCGGCAATGAGAGTTGCTCCCCTGTCTTTTTCATGGGGTACCCTGAGCCGTCAATACGCTCATGATGTTCAGCCGCCCAGTCAACCACACTTTCATCAATGATGATACTGCGAAGGATGCCACGGGTGTCCGTAACGTGACGCTGAATAGTTCGGTATTCGCCTGGCGTGAGTTTCCCTCGTTTATTCAATATGCCATCGGCAGTATTGATTTTACCGAGATCGTGCAGTAAGCCAGCAAGATATAGTCGATTGCAGGTTCTTTCATCAAGGTACATCTTCTTACCAATAAAACTTGCTAACTCGCCTACTTTGAGTGAGTGATGATAGGTAAGAGGATTTTTCATATCCACAATGGTGGATAGCAGACGCGCTAAACTTAGCGTATGTTCATCATTCATTACCGGCAATGATTTATCAAAATTAATTGTTCTGTTCATGCCTTCGATATAATCAGCACGCAGATAAAACCAAAAATCATCCAGTTCAGTTAATTTCCTTAGTTCATCCATTAAGCCCGGATAGAATTTTTCTGAGCGCGTGGTTATTGCGAATTCATCAAATGATGAACTTGCCTGCAATGCAGAGCCTCGCTCGCTTTCTAATCTTTCATACAAGCGAGCTTTATGCAAAAACAGGTCAAAATCATTACTTATCTTCAAAACAGAAGAAATTAAAACATCCTCCTGCGAAATATCTAACGCTGTCAAATTTTCATAATCATAAAACCGATAACGCGTCGGGGTCAAAAAACTCTCGAAAACCGAGCAATCGCTCAGCTCCACGCGTTGCGCAATATTGAGCGGCGTACTTTTCTCTTCGCCGTGAGCTTTTTCATTGTCCTTTGCAGGTGTGGTGTAACCTTGTAACAAACCACAGATTAGAGCCCGCAGACAGAAAGCATTGCTTTGCATCATCATTAGTGACAGACGATAAGCAATATATGACGCGTAGACTCCATTAAAAATTAAATTATTTCTAAACCTCTCCTTAGTTCTACATAGAAATATCAATGTATTACCAATGTTAAAAACCATTCTCTCTCCTCAATATGGGCCAATCATAAATGATACCTCCTGTTCAAATTCCAAAAACCGAACCAAATCAAAGAAATTCCGAATGTATAAAAAGATAAACGTTATCAATGATGCATAATTATTTAGATATATGAGTGACGTGTAATACAGCTGTGTAAAAATAAACTTGATATTAGTCTGGTGTTGACAGTTTTATAAATAAATGTGGCACAAGACCATCGTACTCTATTTAACATTATAAATAATTTCTGGTGCTTATTATTTCATTTTTTCTTCGTCGTGAAAATAGGCCAGCACGTTTTCTGTTCGGCCATACGAATATTCGCACGGTAATAAACAGCGCCAGGCGGGGCAGCGCATTTTCCGCTCGCGCTGAGCGACGCCCATTCATTCAACGGCCTGAAGATCGTCTCCGGCGCGCTGAAGACGCCCATCGCCCGCTGCAAGCCCTGAATTCATAACCGTACCCGGCCTCGTCGTATGCCGCTATTTCGTCTGCTTTTTTGCGCGCTTTTACCGACGCGCGGTACTCAACGCGGGTGGATTCGGGTACTATGACTGCCCCATTTGCCACAGAAGACGTAATACTCACTATGACTCAAGTCGCGAAGAAAATTCTGGTAACGTGCGCGCTGCCGTACGCCAACGGCTCCATCCACCTCGGCCATATGCTGGAGCACATCCAGGCTGATGTCTGGGTCCGTTACCAGCGAATGCGCGGCCACGAGGTTAATTTCATCTGCGCCGACGACGCCCACGGCACGCCCATCATGCTCAAGGCCCAGCAGCTTGGCATTACGCCGGAGCAGATGATTGCCGAGATGAGCAAAGAGCATCAGACCGATTTTGCGGGCTTTAACATCAGCTATGACAACTATCACTCTACGCACAGCGACGAAAACCGCGTGCTGTCGGAGCTGATTTATACCCGCCTTAAAGAAAACGGCTTCATTAAAAACCGTACCATTTCGCAGCTCTACGACCCGGAAAAAGGCATGTTCCTGCCGGACCGTTTCGTGAAAGGCACCTGCCCGAAATGTAAATCTGCGGATCAGTACGGCGATAACTGCGAAGTCTGCGGCGCGACCTACAGCCCGACGGAGCTTATCGAGCCGAAATCGGTGGTCTCCGGCGCGACGCCGGTGATGCGTGATTCTGAACACTTCTTCTTCGATCTGCCGTCGTTCAGCGAAATGCTGCAGGCGTGGACCCGCTCCGGCGCGCTCCAGGAGCAGGTGGCGAACAAAATGCAGGAGTGGTTTGAATCCGGCCTGCAGCAGTGGGATATCTCCCGCGACGCGCCTTACTTCGGCTTTGAAATCCCGAACGCGCCGGGCAAATATTTTTACGTCTGGCTGGACGCGCCTATCGGCTACATGGGTTCGTTCAAAAACCTGTGCGACAAGCGCGGCGATACCGTGAGCTTTGACGAATACTGGAAAAAGGATTCTGACGCCGAGCTGTATCACTTCATCGGTAAAGATATCGTCTACTTCCACAGCCTGTTCTGGCCAGCGATGCTCGAAGGCAGCGGTTTCCGCAAACCGACCAACCTGTTTGTCCACGGCTATGTGACGGTCAACGGCGCGAAGATGTCCAAATCGCGCGGCACGTTCATCAAGGCCAGCACCTGGCTGAACCATTTTGACGCCGACAGCCTGCGCTACTACTACGCGGCGAAGCTCTCCTCCCGCATCGACGATATCGACCTGAACCTGGAAGATTTCGTGCAGCGCGTGAACGCGGATATCGTCAACAAAGTGGTCAACCTGGCGTCGCGCAACGCGGGCTTTATCGCCAAACGTTTTGACGGCGAATTAGCCGCTGAACTGGCTGACCCGGCGCTCTACAAGACTTTCACCGACGCGGCTGCCGCGATCGGCGAGGCGTGGGAGAGCCGTGAATTCGGTAAAGCTATCCGCGAAATCATGGCGCTTTCCGATCTGGCGAACCGCTACGTTGACGAGCAGGCGCCGTGGGTGGTTGCCAAACAGGAAGGCCGCGACGCCGATCTGCAGGCGATTTGCTCTATGGGCATCAACCTCTTCCGCGTGTTGATGACGTACCTGAAGCCGGTACTGCCGGAGCTGTGCGCTCGCGCCGAAGCGTTCCTGAATGTTGAGCTGACCTGGGATGGCGTTAACGCCCCGCTGCTCGGCCATAAAGTGAACAGCTTTAAAGCGCTCTATAACCGTATTGAGATGAAACAGGTGGAGGCGTTAGTGGAAGCGTCCAAAGAAGAAGTGAAAGCGGCGGCGGCGCCTGCGACCGGCGAACTGGCGGACAACCCGATTCAGGAAACCATTACGTTTGACGATTTCGCGAAAATCGACCTGCGCGTGGCGCTGATTGAAAACGCGGAATTCGTTGAGGGCTCCGACAAACTGCTGCGCCTGACGCTGGATCTGGACGGCGAAAAACGCAACGTCTTCTCCGGCATCCGCTCCGCTTATCCGGACCCGCAGGCGCTGATTGGCCGCCTGACCGTGATGGTGGCGAACCTCGCGCCGCGCAAAATGCGTTTCGGTATCTCAGAAGGCATGGTGATGGCCGCAGGCCCTGGCGGGAAAGATATCTTCCTGTTAAGCCCGGACAGCGGCGCGAAGCCGGGCCAGCAGGTGAAATAACCTGACGCCCAACGCGCCAGACGCGCCATAAACCGAAGGGGAGATGCTTATCTCCCCTTTTTTCGTCCTGCGCCGTGGTTTTCGCCTTTTGCCGCCAGGATACAGGATACAAACTCTTTTTCCCGGTTCGTGCATCACCTACTACATTTAACGGGTACCATTCCCCGAAGAGAACCAGTATGGCGTTATATACGATTGGCGAAGTGGCCGATCTCTGCGAAGTCAACCCCGTGACGCTGCGCGCCTGGCAGCGCCGTTACGGACTGCTTAAACCCGTGCGCACCGACGGCGGCCACCGCCTGTTCAGCGAGGCGGATATCGACCGCATCCGCGAAATCAAACACTGGATTGAGCAAGGCGTTCAGGTCAGTAAAGTCAAAACGCTGCTAAGCCAGGACAGCGCCGATGAACCTGAAGGCTGGCGCGAGCGTCAGGAGACGCTGCTCGCCAAACTGCGCGGCGGCAATCCAGGCCAGGTGCGGCACTGGGTGAGCGAGCTCGGTCGCGACTATCCGGCAGAGATGCTGGTGCGCCATCTCTACACCCCGCTGCGCCGCCGGATGCAGCTTCAGCACGCCACGCTGCATGCGCTCTTAAGCCTGCTGGACGGGATTTTGATTAACTACATCGCGCTTTGTCTGCAATCCGCATGGAAAAAGCCGGGCAACGACGCGCTGGTGGTCGGCTGGAATCATCAGGATGCCACGCAGGTCTGGCTCGCGGCCTGGGTGGCGGTGCAAAAAGGCTGGCGGGTGGATGTGCTGGCGCAACCGCTGGCGCAGCTGCGCCCGGAGCTGTTTCCTGGCAAAACGCTGCTGGTGTGGTGCGGCGAACCGCCCGCCACGCGCCAGCTTGAGCAGATCGCCGCCTGGCACCAGCAGGGCCACGCCATCTTTTCGCTCCATGAGCCTGAAACCATTTAAAGGTTCATTAACAGGCGCGTTTCACCGTATAATTACGCGGTTAATATAAGGAGTGACGCATGAAATTAGTCAGAATCGGGCTTATTACCGGCATGGTCCTGATGGCCATCGGCGGTATCGGCGGCGTTATGCTGGCCGGCTACACCGTTATCCTGCATTCCGGTTCATAATCCGCGCCAGGCGCTCAAAGATGCGGTCCACCAGGATCGCCGCCAGCGCCACCAGCACCGCACCCTGAATCACATACGCCGTGTTAAACCCACTCAGGCCGATGATAATCGGGGTGCCGAGCGTGCTGGCTCCCACGGTGGAGGCGATAGTGGCGGTGCCAATATTAATTATCACCGACGTGCGGATCCCGGCGAGCATCACCCCAAACGCCAGCGGCAATTCCACTTTGCGTAAGATTTGAGCGCGGCTCATGCCGACGCCCCGCGCCACCTCTTTTACGTCCTCCGGCACCGCGCTTAAGCCCGCGAGCGTGCCCTGCAACACCGGCAGCAGGCCGTAAAGAATAAGCGCGACAATCGCGGGCTCGCGCCCGAAGCCCATTACCGGCACCGCAATCGCCAGCACCGCTACCGGCGGAAAGGTCTGTCCGGCGGCGGCGAGCGTTTCGGCAAGCGAGCGAAACTCTCGCCCCCACGGGCGCGTCACCGCAATCCCCACCGCGACGCCGCAGGCGACCGACACCGCGCCTGCCGCCGCCACTAGCCCGAGATGCGAGAGCGTGAGCGCGACAAAGCTCTCCTGGAGATAGACCGGGCGCGCCAGCCCCGGAAACAGCCAGTGGAACAGCCCTTCGCTGTGCGGCATCGCCAGCAGCAGTGCGACAAACAGCAGCGCCAGCCAGAGCAGCGGATCGCGCAGTCTACTCACCCCGCGCCTCCCGCTGATTCACCAGATGGCGAAAGCGCAGCACGCCGCGGTGCGCGCCGTTTGCATCCACCACCGACAGCGCCTCGCACTGGCGCTCGACAAACACCGACATCGCCTCGCGCAGCGTTAAGGTGTCCGCCACCGGCGCGCCGTCGGCCATGCCCGGCTCGATAAAGTCCGCCACCTGTTTGAGCGACAACAGCCGCACGCCAAGCTCGCTGCGCCCGAAAAAGTCACGCACGAAATCATTGCGCGGCGCGGTGAGCAGCGTCAGCGGCGCGCCCTGCTGCACCACTTCGCCGTTATCCATCAGCACCAGATGCTCAGCCAGCCCCAGCGCCTCGTCGATGTCATGCGTCACCAGCACAATCGTGCGTCCGAGCAACTGATGTATGCGGCGCATCTCCTGTTGCAGCGCGCTGCGCGTGACCGGGTCGAGCGCGCCGAACGGCTCGTCCATCAACAACACTTCCGGGTCGGCCGCCAGCGCGCGCGCCACGCCGACGCGCTGCTGCTGCCCCCCGGAGAGCTGATGCGGGTAGCGGTCGCGAAATGCGTCAGGCGCGAGCCCAAGCAGCGCGAGCAGTTCATCCACCCGCGCCTGAATGCGCGCCTTCGGCCACTTCAGCAGCTGCGGCACCGTGGCGACGTTCTGCGCCACCGTCCAGTGCGGAAACAGCCCGACCGACTGAATCGCATACCCCATACGCCTGCGCAGCGCTTCGGGCGAAAACTGGCGGATCTCCTCGCCCGCGAAGCGAATTTCGCCCGCGTCGTGCTCCACCAGACGGTTAATCATCTTGAGCGTAGTGGACTTGCCGGAGCCGGACGTGCCAATCAGCACCGAGAATGCGCCTTCGGCGAATCTCAGATTTAACGCTTTCACCGCCGCGCCGCCGTTGTAAAACTTACTGACCTGCTGAAATTCAATCATCTCGTTTCGTCTCCAGCGCGCCGATGGCGAGCGTAAACAGCGCGTCCAGCACCACCGCCAGCGCCACAACCGGGATAACCCCAAGCAGCACCAGATCGAGCGCGCTGCTGAGTAACCCCTGAAACACCAGCGCCCCGAAGCCGCCTGCGCCAATCAGCGCGGCCACCACCGCCATACCGACCGTCTGCACCGCCACCACCCGCAGGCTGCGCAGCCAGACGGGCAGCGCCAGCGGCACATCGACATGCCAGAAGCGCTGCCAGGCGGACATGCCCATCCCGCGGGCGCTCTCCCGCACCGCGTCGGGCACCTGTCCGAGCCCCGCCACCACGCCGCGCACCAGCGGCAGCAGCGCATAGAGCGTGAGCGCGATCAGCGCGGGCGCAAGCCCGGTGCCGGAGACGCCCAGCGCGCCGAGCGCCGGGAACGTCTGCGCCAGCCCGGCGAGCGGGGCCATCAGCAGACCGAACAGCGCCACCGAGGGCACCGTCTGAATAATATTGAGCGCGGCGAACAAGCCCGGCTGCCAGCGCGGCCGTCGGTGACACAAAATGCCAAGCGGCAGACCGATAACTATCGCGGGCGCGAGCGTGCCGAAAAGCAGCGTCAGGTGGCGCGCGGTGGCGTCATCAAACACCGTCTGGCGGTTGGCGTATTCTTTAAGCAGCGACAGCGCATCGAAGTGACCGCTCAGCAGAAGCCAGAGCGGCGCTATCCAGATCTGCGCCTGCAACAGCCAGCGCCAGAGCGGCTGGCGCGTCAGCCTGCCGATGGCGTCGCTGGCGGCAAGCAAGGAGACCGCGAGCATCAGCCACAGCCCGCTGCCAGGCGAGGTGCGCGCCAGACGACTGCCGGTTTCGGCCAGCCGCGCCGCCTCTGCGCCGGTCACCACCAGCAGCGTGATAAAAAGCGCCTGCGCGGCAACCAGAACCAGCAGCGCGCCCGGTTTTCCGGGGACAAAAGCGAGCAGACAGAGCAAGGCCGGCAGCGCCCATAACGCGGGCGCGACGCCAGGGAAGAGCCCGGCAAGATCGAGCGGCGCGCCGGACACCAGCCGGTTCGGCGCGTAATTTAAAAAGGGCAACAGGGCGGCGGCGGCCAGCAGGACCGCCAGCAGCGCCAGCACCCGGTTATGACATGTAATCGACAAAACGTGTCCCGAGGCAAACGCCGGAGGCGCTATTTCACCAGTCCTTTCTCTTTAAGCCACTGCGACGCCACTTTACCGGCATCCAGCCCTTCTACCGCGATCTGCGCGTTCAGCTCCTGAAGCGTTTTCTCATCAAGCGCCTTAAAGACCGGCTCAAACCACTGTGGCATGTCCGGGTACGCTTTCAGCACCGCTTCGCGCACGACCGGCGCGGGCGCGTAAACCGGCTGCACGCCTTTCGGATCGGTGAGCGTTTGCAGGCCGAGCGCCGCCACCGGGCCATCAGTGCCATAGGCCATCGCGGCGTTAACGCCGGATGTCTGCTGGGCCGCCGCTTTGATAGTCACCGCGGTGTCGCCGCCCGCGAGCGACAGCATCTGGTCCTGGTTAAGTTTAAACTGATAGGCTTTTTCAAAGGCCGGCAGCGCGTCCGGGCGCTCGATAAACTCCGCCGACGCGGCGAGTTTGAACGTCCCGCCCTCTTTCAGATAGCGGCTGAGGTCGGCAAGCGAGGTCAGCTTGTTCTTCTGCGCCAGATCCTGACGTACCGCGATAGTCCAGGTATTGTTCGCCGCCGCTGGCGTCAGCCAGACCAGCTTGTTCTGTTCGGCGTCGAGCTTTTTGACTTTCTCATAGCCCTGCTGCGCGTTTTTCCACGCCGGATCGTTCTCCTGCTTAAAGAAAAACGCCCCGTTGCCGGTGTATTCCGGGTAGATATCCAGCTCACCGGAGGTGATCGCCCCGCGCACGACCGGCGTGGTGCCCAGCTGGATTTTGTTGACCGTTTTCACGCCGTGGCTTTCCAGCACCTGCAAAATCACGTTGCCGAGCAGCGCGCCTTCGGTGTCGATTTTCGAGCCCACTTTCACCGGCTCGGCCGCCTGCGCGCCTGCCGCCAGCAGTACCAGGCCTGCCGCGCTCCAGAGTTTTAGCCTCATGATTTTCCTCTTTTATCCGCTTCGCTAAGGGCTTAAGAGAAAAGCGTAGTTGATAAATCTCAGGGGGAAAGGGAAAAGACGGGAAATGGCATTTTTTAACGGGCGATGGCCATAAAAAAGGGCCGGTTTCCCGGCCCTCTGGTAATCAACAACCGCTTACAGCAGTTCGAATTCGCCCTGCTTCACGCGGGCGGAATCCAGCCCGATGAAGACGTTGAATTTGCCAGGCTCCGCGTCATATTTCATGCGCTGGTTCCAGAATTTCAGCGCGTCGATATCGATCGGGAAGCTGACGGTCTGGCTTTCGCCCGGCTTCAGCGTGATTTTCTCAAAGCCGCGCAGCTGTTTCACCGGACGGCTCATGGAGGCCGTGACGTCCTGGAGATACATCTGCACTGCGGTAGCACCTTCGCGCTTGCCGGTGTTGGTCACCGTCACGCTGGCGGTCACTTTGCCGTCGCGCTTCATGGTCGGCGCGGAGAGCTTCACGTCGGAAACGCTGAACGTGGTATAGCTCAGGCCGTAGCCGAACGGATAGAGCGGGCCGTTGGCTTCGTCAAAGTAGCGCGAGGTGTATTTGTTCGGTTTTTCCGGATTGTACGGACGGCCCGTGTTGAGGTGGCTGTAGTACACCGGGATCTGCCCCACCGAGCGCGGGAAAGAGATAGGCAGCTTGCCTGACGGGTTGTAGTCGCCAAACAGCACGTCGGCGATGGCGTTACCGCCTTCGGTTCCGGCAAACCAGGTTTCCAGAATCGCGTCGGCCTGCTGGTCTTCTTTCACCAGCGCCAGCGGACGGCCGTTCATCAGCACCAGCACCAGCGGTTTGCCGGTCGCTTTCAAGGCGCTGATAAGGTCGCGCTGGCTCTGCGGAATGGTGAGATCGGTGCGGCTGGACGCCTCATGCGCCATGCCCTGCGCCTCGCCCACGACCGCCACCACCACGTCAGACTGTTTCGCGACGTTTACCGCCTCGTCGATCATCTCCTTCGGCGTGCGTTTATCCACCACCACCGCCGGCTCGTAGAGATTCAGGAAGTCAACGATGCCCTTATCGTCGGTGACGTTAGCGCCCTTGGCGTAGAGGATTTTGGCCTTATCGCCCGCCACGTTTTTCATGCCCTGGAGCAGCGTCACTGACTGATCGGCCACGCCTGCGGCAGACCAGCTGCCCATCATGTCGCGCTTGCTGTCAGCGAGCGGCCCCACCACCGCGATGGTGCCGGATTTTTTCAGCGGCAGCGTTTCCAGGCGGTTTTTCAGCAGCACCAGGCTTTCGCGCGCCACGTTACGCGCGTCGTCGCGGTGCAGGCGGCTTTCGGCGTTGGTGTCTTTCGGGTCAGAGTCTTTCGGCCCCAGATGGCTGTACGGATCGTTAAACAGCCCCATGTCATATTTGACGTTCAGCACATGACGGGTGGCGTCGTCGAGCTCTTCCATGGAGACTTTGCCGCTCTTGATAAGATCCGGCAGGTATTTGCTGTAGTACTCATCCGCCATACTCATATCGACGCCGGATTTGATCGCCACGCGCACCGCGTCTTCCGGGTCGGACGCCGTACCGTGTTTAATCAGCTCTTTAATCGCGCCGTGGTCAGAAATGGTGATGCCTTTAAAGCCCCAGTCGCCGCGCAGCAGATCTTTCAGCAGCCAGCCGTCGGACGCCGCCGGCGTGCCGTTCAGGGAGTTGAGCGCAATCATCACGCCGCCGCTGCCCGCGTCGAGCGCCTCTTTGTAGGGCGGCATATAGTCGTTGAACAGGCGCTGGGAGCTCATATCGACGGTGTTGTACTCTTTGCCGCCCTCCACCGCGCCGTAAGCGGCGAAGTGTTTCACGCTGGTCATCACCGAGTAGCGATCCGCCGGGCTTTTGCCCTGCATCGACTCGACCATCGTTTTGCCCATCATGCTGGTGAGATAAGTATCTTCGCCGAACCCTTCCGAGCCGCGGCCCCAGCGTGGGTCGCGCGTGACGTCGACCATCGGCGCCCAGGTCATGTTCAGGCCGTCGTCGGCCGCTTCATACGCCGACACGCGGCCCACGGTTTTTACCGCGTCGAGGTTAAATGAGGAGGCAAGCCCGAGGCTGTTCGGAAAAATGGTGCGCTGGCCATGCAGCACGTCGTAGGCGAAAAACAGCGGAATTTTCAGGCGGCTTAACTGCATCACCTGATCCTGCATCGCGCGGATATCCGGGCGGGTCACGGTGTTGAAAATCGCGCCGACCTGACCTTCTTTGATCATGTCCCGAATCGCTTCTTTCGGATTATCCGGCCCGACGCTTATCAGACGCAGCTGGCCGATTTTCTCATCGACCGTCATTTTTTTGAGTAAATCGGTGACAAACGCATCCCGCGCTTCGGGCGTCAGCGGATGCTCGCCGAAAGGTTCAGACGCCAGGGCCGGTTGCAGCGCAAGGCTCACGGCCATACCCACAGAACAAAGCCATTTCATAGGATTAACTCTCTTTTAGACGCAGCCGCAACGTTGCCGCCACAAAGAATAAGGTGTGCAGTGTGCCATAAGCCTTAGCAGGGAAGAAGCCAAACGCAAGTTTATACGCTGATTTTTCAACCTTTTCGGACTTGTTGAGAAATTCGCGGCTATGCTTAGAGACGTGCGTTTTCTCTGCCACAAGGAGTGGAACATGACCCTGACACCAACCTCCGGTAACCATGAGGTTATCGCGGAGCTGACCCGCATTACCGGCGCCAGCCATCTTCTCACCGACCCGGCCAAAACCGCCCGTTACCGCAAAGGCTTTCGCTCAGGCCAGGGCGAGGCGCTGGCCGTCGTTTTTCCCGGTACGCTGCTGGAATTATGGCGCGTTCTGGAAGTTTGTGTCGCCGCCGACAAAATCATTCTGATGCAGGCGGCCAACACCGGCCTGACGGAAGGCTCGACGCCGAACGGCAACGACTACGATCGCGACATTATTATTATCAGCACGCTGCGCCTCGATAAGCTGCATCTGCTGGATAACGGCGAGCAGATCCTCGCTTACCCCGGCACCACGCTCTGGCAGCTGGAGCGCGCGCTGAAGCCGCTTGGGCGCGAGCCGCACTCGGTGATTGGCTCCTCCTGCATCGGCGCGTCGGTGATGGGCGGCATCTGTAATAACTCCGGCGGCGCGCTGGTGCACCGCGGCCCCGCCTATACCGAAATGGCGCTGTTCGCGCAGATAGACGACACCGGGCGGCTGCGTCTGGTAAACCATCTGGGCATCGATCTCGGCCAGACGCCGGAGCAGATCCTGGGCCGCCTTGACGATGACCGCATTGATCCGACCGCCGTGCGCCACGACGAACGCCAGGCCTCCGACCGTCATTATATTGAGCGCGTGCGCGATATCGAGGCCGACAGCCCGGCGCGCTACAACGCCAACCCGGAGCGGCTCTTTGAAGCCTCCGGCTGCGCCGGTAAGCTCGCCGTGTTCGCGGTGCGTCTTGATACTTTCGAAGCCGAAAAACGCCAGGAGGTGTTTTATATCGGCACCAATCAGCCGGACGTGCTGACCCACATTCGCCGCCATATTCTCGCCAGTTTCCAGAGCCTGCCGGTCGCGGGTGAATATATGCACCGCGATATCTACGACATCGCCGAGCGCTACGGAAAAGACACATTCCTGATGATCAACAAGCTCGGCACCGACAAAATGCCGTTCTTCTTTACCACCAAAGGCCGCACCGACGCCTGGCTTGAGAAAGTGCCGTTCATCAAACCGCACTTTACCGACCGCGTGATGCAAAAACTGAGCGGATTATTCCCCGGTCACCTGCCGCCGCGCATGAAAAGCTGGCGCGATAAATATGAGCATCATCTGCTGCTGAAAATGGCGGGCGACGGCATTGAAGAAGCGCGCAGCTGGCTGACGAGCTTCTTTAAAGAGGCCGAAGGGGATTTCTTCGCCTGTACGGCAGAAGAAGGCAGCAAAGCGTTTCTGCACCGCTTTGCGGCGGCGGGCGCGGCGGTGCGTTATCACGCGGTGCACGCCGACGAGGTGGAAGATATTCTGGCGCTGGATATCGCGCTGCGGCGCAACGACACCGAGTGGTTCGAGCATCTGCCGCCGGAAATTGACAGCAAGCTGGTGCACAAGCTCTATTACGGCCACTTCTTCTGCCATGTGTTCCATCAGGATTACATCGTCAAAAAAGGCGTGGATGTGCACGCGCTGAAAGAAGAGATGCTGGCGCTGCTGCGCGAGCGCGGCGCGCAATACCCGGCGGAGCATAACGTCGGCCACCTTTACGAAGCGCCGGAGAGCTTAAAACAGTTTTATAAGGCCAATGACCCGACGAACAGCATGAACCCCGGCATCGGCAAGACCTCAAAGCAGAAATACTGGGGTGAGCCGGACGGGATCGCACAAACGCCAGGGGAGCAGACCGCCCGCTGATTCTGGCAGGCTGTTTTCTTTTTAAGCGCAGGCATAATATATCCTCCATGCCGCCGGAGCCCTCCGGCGGCATGTCTTTTGAGGATACAGGTATGGCTGTTGTGGAAAATCTCACGGCGTCAAAAGCCGCGATTCGTGACGTTACGCCGGGGGATATCGACGCCATTCGCGCCATTTATGGCTGGCATGTCGAACATGGCCGCGCCTCCTTTGAAGAAACGCCCCCCACGCTTGACGAGATGACCGCGCGCGTCAACGCCGTCACGCAGCAGGGCTTGCCCTGGCTTGTGGCAGAGATGGACGGCATTGTGGTCGGCTACAGCTACGCCTCGCCCTGGCGTGCGCGCCCTGCGTATCGCTATACCCTCGAAGAATCGATTTATATCGACGCCAGCATGGTCGGGCGCGGCATCGGCAGCCGTCTGTTACACGCTCTTATTGAGCGCTGCGAGCAAGGCCCGTGGCGTCAGCTGATGGCGGTGATCGGCGATGGCGAGAATAATCGCGGCTCGACGCGTCTGCACCGGCTGCTGGGGTTTGAAGTGGTGGGGAGTTTGCGCAGCGTCGGGTTTAAATTCGGCGGCTGGCGCGACACGCTGATTATGCAGCGTCCGCTCAACCAGGGAGACTGGACGCTGCCGGAATAGCTTATTCGACGCTGTTGTTCGCCATCTGCGCCG
The DNA here is from genome assembly GCF_001277175.1 of Cronobacter universalis NCTC 9529. Lineage (NCBI taxonomy): Bacteria > Pseudomonadati > Pseudomonadota > Gammaproteobacteria > Enterobacterales > Enterobacteriaceae > Cronobacter > Cronobacter universalis. The sequence goes on from NZ_CP012257.1 coordinate 2,846,819, forward strand.
CTTTCTGGCGTTTATAGCTCAGCGCCGCTTCAGGCACCGGTTGCGCCTTGCCGGTTTCAAGCCAGGTGCGCAGGCGGCTGGCGTCGGCAAAGTGGGTGTATTTGCCGAAGGCGTCCATCACCACCAGCGTGACCGGACGGTTTTTAATCAGCGTGCGCATCATCAGGCAGTGCCCCGCCGCGTTGGTAAAGCCGGTTTTGGTGAGCTGAATATTCCAGTTATCGCGGTAAACCAGATGGTTGGTGTTACGGAACGGCAGCGTATACGCCGGGTTCGAAAACGTCGCCATCTCTTCGCGCGTGGTGCTGAGCTGCCCAATCAGCGGATACTGTTTGGTCGCGATTAACAGCTTCGTAAGATCGCGCGCGGTCGAGACGTTGTGGATGGAGAGCCCCGTCGGCTCCACAAAGTGCGTGTTGCGCATGCCGAGCGCTTTCGCTTTGGCGTTCATGGCGCGGATAAACGCGTCGTAACCCCCTGGATAGTGGTGCGCAAGGCTTGCGGCCGCGCGGTTTTCCGAGGACATCAGCGCCAGCAGCAGCATATTTTTACGGCTGATCTGGCTGTTTAAGCGTACCCGCGAATAGATCCCTTTCATTTCCGGCGTGTGGCTGATATCCACCGTCAGCATCTCATCCAGCGGCAGGCTGGCGTCGAGCACCACCATCGCGGTCATCACTTTGGTAATCGACGCTATCGGGCGCACCAGATCCGGGTGGCTTGAGAACAGCACTTCATTGGTGCGCAGATCGACGATCATGGCGCTGCCGGAAGCAATTTGCGGCTCGGCGGCGGACACGGACGACGCGGCGGCTTTCGCGGCGGCCAGCGCCGGAGCGGAAAGCGGCGCGGCCAGCAGCAGCGCGAGACTTAACAGGGAGAGACGAATTTTTGTCGACATGGCGAAAGTTCGGAAAATAATTCACGCGCGTAATTAAACGCACCGCCACCAACGGAAAAAGCTATTGATGGCTGGCGCGGGCATCATACTCCGGCCTTCGCATTTCCCGCTACAGAAGATTCAGCGCCAGGCGCGGCGCCGCTGGTTTTTACGCCAGCGGCTCACGTCAGAAGAGACGATAACCGTAGCCCCACAGCAGCACGGTCAGCGCCAGCAGCACCTCCAGCAGCAGCACGCCGATGGCGAGCGTCGAGCCGGAAAAGCGCAGCCCCTCTTCCTGGTTAATATTGAGAAACGCCGGAATGCCGATATAGAGCAGGTAGCCGGTATAGAGCAGCGCCAGCGTGCCCGCCAGCGCGCAGAGCCACACCAGCGGATAGAGCGCCACCACGCCGCTTAAAAAGAGCGGCGTCGCCACATAACCCGCGAACACCATACAACCGGCAAGCGACGGACGGTGCGGATAGTCGCGCGCCATCCACCAGATGACCCGCCCCATCACCGCCACGCCTGCCAGCATCAGCGCGTAGAACAGCACGGCCAGATAGAAACCGGTAAAGAGCGACAGCTTCACGACGTTGCCGTCGCCGAAATCCCAGCCAATCTGGGTGGTGCCGATAAACGCGCACAGCACGGGAATGGCCGCCATGATGAGTACGTGGTGGGTATAGTGATGCGACACGGTTTCGTTTTCGCGGCGAATCACCTGCATTTCACGAAAAGGATGGGCCAGAAGCCCCCAGACATGGTTCATAACGCCCCCTGACACAAACCGCCCGGAACGGGTGCTTTAAGTATAATTCAGCCTGCGTGATTAAAAAGTAAACAGCACAAAAACACGCGGACCGATGCGCGCGCAGGGTGTCGCGGGCGCGTTATACTTTCGGTTTCGCGCGTGGCGCGAAGAAAGCCTGACAAACGGGAGTAAGTGGAATTCATGGATATCAATAACCTGATTGAGCAGTACGGTTATGTGACGTTGTTACTGGGCAGTCTTGCCGAAGGGGAAACCGTCACGCTGCTGGGCGGCGTGGCGGCGCATGAAGGGCTGCTGCGCTTTCCGCTGGTGGTGCTGGTGGTGGCGCTCGGCGGCATGATTGGCGACCAGGCGCTTTATCTGGTGGGCCGCCGGTTCGGCACCCGGGCGCTGGCGCGCTTTTCCGGCAAGCAAAAGCAAATCGCCCGCGCCCAGACGCTTATCCGGCGCCATCCGGCGTGGTTTGTCATCGGCACTCGCTTTATGTACGGTTTTCGTATTATCGGCCCGCTGCTCATCGGCGCGAGCCGCGTCCCGCCGAAGCTCTTTGTGCCGCTGAACATCCTCGGAGCGTTGGTCTGGGCGACGCTCTTTACCACGCTCGGTTACGTGGGCGGCCAGGTGATAGAACCGTGGCTGCATCGCCTCGATCATCATCTCAAACAGCTGGTGTGGGTGGCGCTGGCGGTGGGCATTGTGCTGCTGCTGCGCTGGTTGTGGCGCAAGCGCAGCAGCAGAGAGGATTAAGCCTTCGGCTTAAACTGCGGGTTGGCGAGCGTAAAGCCGCCGTCGATGATAAACGACTGGCCGGTGGTGTAGGTGGCGCCCTCCGAGCAGAGCCACGCGACAATGCTGGCAATCTCATCGGTTTCGCCGGGGCGCGCCATCGGGATATTCGGCATTGAGCCGGGTTTCGCGTCGCCCTCTTCCATGTCGTTCATCGGCGTGGCGATAGCGCCAGGCGCGACGGCGTTCACCAGAATATTATGCTCTACGAGTTCCAGCGCCATCGATTTGGTCAGGCCGCCGAGCGCATGTTTGGCGGCGGTGTAGGCGCTCGCTTCCGGCAGCGGCGTATGTTCATGCACCGAGGTGATATTTACAATACGTCCGCCCTGCCCCTGTTTCACCATCGCTTTGGCGGCGATTTGCGAGCACAGGAACGCGCCGTCCACATCCACCGTCTGGATGCTGCGCCACTCATCGAACGTCATCTCCAGAAACGGCTTTTTGATCATCGCGCCTGCGTTATTCACCAGCGCGTCGATACGGCCGAAGCGATCGATAAGCGCCTGGATGGCGTTCGCGCCTTCCGGCAGATGGCTGAGGTTGAGCTGGATAAGCTCGGCGCGCCGCCCCAGGCTTTCGACTTCCTGCGCGGTCTCTTTCGCGCCTTTATCATCGCTGTGCCAGGTAATGCCGATATCAAACCCCTGCTTTGCGAGAAAAACCGCACACTTCTTGCCGATGCCTGAATCTGACGCGGTGACGATCGCCACTTTGGTTGCAGAACTCATGGTGCCTCCGGGAGTTGCGTTAAAGCGTTAAGTATAGCGAGGCCTGAAAATTCAGCGCCCGGCGGGCGAAAACGCGTCCCTCACTTTTTTCTGCCGCCTTTGCAGGAGCTTCTATACTGATAATTACCTTCATGGATCAACGAGATCCCGCAAAGACAATAAGGAGTCAGTGATGAAAATCATTCTGTGGGCGGTACTGATTATTTTTCTGATTGGGCTGTTGGTGGTAACGGGCGTATTTAAAATGATCTTCTGATGTGCCGGGCGCCGCCTGTCCGCGGCGCCCTTTACGTTACTTCGCGCCGTGGCTGCTGTAGTTGACCGGCACCCAGCGATACCCGTCTCCCTGCGCTTTTATCTTCCCGATCCCCGGAAACGCGATATGCGCCGACGCCACCCAGGCGTTGCTCTGCGCCGCCATTTTCAGCGTGTTCTCCCGCATGGCTACCGCCTGGTCCTGATTGACGTCAAAATGAATCGCCACCTTCGGCTGCGGCATCTGCACCGCTTTCACATGGATGATATCGCCCCACAGCAACAGCGTTTCGCCGCCGCGGGTCACTTTGTAGATAACGCTGCCGGGCGTGTGGCCGGGCGCGGGCAGCGCTTCAATGCCAGGCATTATTTGCGCGGGCGCGCGGAATGCTTTCATCTTTCCGGCGCTGATGACCGGGCGCAGCGACCGTTCCGATTCCGCAAACGTGTGGCGCTGGCTGGCTTCCACTTCCTTTTCCCGCGCCGGGTTCAGCCAGAGATCCAGATCGCGCTGATCCACCCGCACGGTGGCGTTCGGGAAGACCGGTTTACCGTCGCGCTGTACGCCGCCGGAGTGATCGGCGTGAACGTGCGTGAGCAATACCGTGTCGATTTGCGACGGATCGATACCGGCGGCGCGCAGGTTTTCCGGCAGATGACCGCCGTTATTGCCCAGCAGCGCGCCCGCGCCGCTGTCCACCAGGATGAGTTTATCGCCGGTGTTAATGACATAGGCGTTAATGGAGGTTTCGACCTGCGGCGTCAGCGCGTCATCGGCGAGGCGCGCGTTGAGCGTGTCAGGCGCGATGCGGGTCAGGAGTTTGTCGGCGGGAATGGTCACGGTGCCGTCAGAAACCGCCGTTATCTGCCAGTCGCCGAGCATCATGCGGTAATAACCCGGCGCCTGGGCGCTGTTGACGGCCATCGGGGCCGCGCCGAGCGGCGCGGCCAGCGCGACAGTGAAAAGCGTCAGTAAAGTCGCAGCAGTTTTCATGGTATTTCTCCAGGTGATTTATCTTGCTGAAGTATCCACGCCGCACTAGTATCACTCCAATTGATTGGAGCCATAATGACTATCAAAGAAAACGATTTCCGCAAAATCGACCTCAATCTCCTCATCGCTTTCGCCGTGCTGTTTCGTGAGCAGAGCGTGTCGCTCGCGGCCGATAAACTGCATCTCGGGCAGCCGGCGGTCAGCGGCGCGCTCGCGCGCCTGCGCGATATGTTCGACGATCCGCTGTTTATCCGCAGCGGCCACCGGATGCAGCCGACCGCGCGCGCCGTCGCCCTGCATGGCGAGCTGATGCCGCTGCTGGAGCAGCTTCAGTCGGCGCTGTTCCAGCAGGCCGAATTTCATCCGCAGCAGGCGAGCGCCACCATTACGCTTGGCATGACCGACTGGGTGGAGATGTGGCTGATGCCGCAGCTGATCCCGGCGCTGCGCGAGGCCGCGCCCGGCGTGCGGCTCAACGTGGTGGCGAGCTCGCCGTTTAGCGATCCGCGCCGTCTGGAGGAAGGCGAGCTGGATATGGCGATAAGCGTGGCGCAGGCTGGGCCGCGCTGGCAGGAGCGCGAGGTGTTAGTGAGCATGCCGTTTGTGACGCTCTGGCATCCGTCGCAGCTCAGCCTCGCCGCCCCGCTGACGCTTGACGATTACGTGCGCGAACCGCACCTGATGGTGACGTATCGCGAAGCGACCAGCAGCCTTATCGATACGCTGCTGGCGCGCCAGGGAGCGCGCCGCAGCATTTGTTACACCACGCCGCACTTCGCGGGCCTGCCTGGCCTTCTGATGCAGATGCCCGCGCTCGCGACCGTGCCCGCGGGGCTCTGTGATATGTGGCAGACGGTCTGGGGGCTTTCGGCAAGCCCGGTGCCGCTCGACGTGCCGCCGTTTGAGGTGGCGCTGCTCTGGCATCAGCGCCATAACAGCGATCCGGCGTTGATGTGGTTACGCGGGTTTATTCAACGGCTGGTGGCGAACGGCGAATAACGTCAGTGGCGGTTGATGGCTTCAGCGATGGCCGCCGAGGTGGTTAACGCGCGGATTTCGCTGAAAAGTTCGGACGCCTCGGCGTACTCTTTGCGCAGATAGCCGAGCCACTGCTTAATGCGCGCCACATGGTACATACCCGTATCGCCCTGTTTCTCCAGCCGGGTGTACTGTTGTAACAGTTGCACCACGTCGGGCCAGGGCATACGCGGCTCGTTATATTTAATCACGCGGCTTAAATTCGGCACGTTAAGCGCGCCGCGGCCAATCATGACGGCGTCGCAGCCCGTCTCTGCCATGCAGGCCTGCGCGCTCGCGTAATCCCAGATTTCGCCGTTGGCGATAACCGGGATCGTCAACCGCTCGCGGATTTCGCCAATCGCCGCCCAGTTAATGCGCTCCGCTTTATAGCCATCTTCTTTGGTGCGCCCGTGCACCACCAGCTCCGTCGCGCCCGCCTGCTGGACGGCATCGGCGATTTCAAAACGGCGCGCGCCGCTGTCCCAGCCGAGACGGATTTTCACCGTGACCGGCAGGTGCGCAGGTACGGCCTCGCGCATCGCTTTCGCGCCGCGATAGATAAGATCCGGGTCTTTCAGCAGCGTGGCGCCGCCGCCGCTGCCGTTCACAAGCTTTGACGGGCAGCCGCAGTTAAGATCAACGCCCCAGGAGCCAAGCTCCACCGCGCGGGCGGCGTTTTCGGCAAGCCACTGCGGATGCTGGCCGAGCAGTTGCACACGCACCCGCGTGCCGGACGGCGTGCGGCTCTCGTTGCGGAGTTCCGGGCAGAGTTTATAAAACGATTTCACCGGCAGGAGGCTGTCCACCACGCGCAGAAACTCGGTGATGCAGAGATCGTAATCGTTGACGCTGGTGAGCAGTTCACGCACCAGAGAATCAAGCACGCCTTCCATCGGCGCCAGTAAAACACGCATAACGCTACCCGCTAAAAAAAGAGGCGCTATGGTAGCGCCTCGCCGCCCGGAAAGGAATGCGCGAGCGTGGGCTCAGAGCGTAAAACCGAAACGCTGGCCGTCCGGCAGCTCGACATCCAGCCGCACCGTGCCGCCGAGGGCGTCGACATAGCGTTTGAGCGTGGAGATTTTCATGTCGTTGCCGCGCTGTTCGATAGCCGCGACCGACGGCTGCGCAATGCCCATCTGGCGCGCCATCTCGGTTTGCGACACGCTGAGGGCCTCGCGCAGCGCACAGAGGTGGGTTTCCAGCAGCAGCTGCGCCGTTTTCTCTTCAATGCGCGCGCGGGCCTCCGGGGTCTGGGCCGCCAGCACTTCATCAAACGTCTTCATCTATACCTCCCGGTGGTTCAGATAGTGGCTAAACAGTTTGTCAGCGACGCGCAGCATGACCCGGTAAAACCGCTTTTCATCGCCCTTTTTCTCCGCTGCGCACAGCACAATGGCGTAACGGCGCGGATCAAAAGCGTAAAAGGCGCGCAGGGGCCGCCCGGCGTGCTGAACCCGTAATTCCTTCATGCCCGCGTGGCGCGAGCCTTTAAGCGTATCGGCATAGGGACGCCCCAGGTGCGGGCCTTTGATTTTCAGAAGCCCCAGCGCCGCCAGCACATCCTCCTGCAACGGCTGCGGCTGCCTCGCGAGCCAGCACTCAAACTCATGAGTGAGATAAATAGTCCACATGGCGCTCCTCCCTGTTCGTTAGCGACTACCGTGAACGGCGCGGAGCGTTTTATAGATTGTAATCTATAGCTTCAAGGGAATCATTAGCGGTTTGCTTAACGCCGCGCAAAAAAGTTATGCGGCCCGGAAAGGTTTACTGCGAACCTGAGCGGCGGCTCGAAAGTTTAGGTATGCTGGGATGGCTCCTGTGATCGGTAGCACAGTTTTCATTTTAATTGTATGATGAATGCGTTCGGTTTAAAGGTGACCTCCCTATGAGCACAATGCTGACTTCTCTCTGGCAACTGGTACGCGCGTTTATTTTGATTTACGCCTGCCTCTACGCAGGCATCGCGATTGCCGCGCTGCTGCCGATTACCATCCCCGGCAGCATCATCGGCATGCTGATTCTTTTTGTCCTGCTGGCGTTTCAGATCCTGCCCGCGAAGTGGGTACAGCCCGCGTGTAATCTGCTGATCCGCTATATGGCGCTGCTGTTTGTGCCGGTGGGTATTGGCGTGATGCAATATTTCGACGTGTTGCAGGCGCAGTTCGGGCCGGTGGTGGTCTCCTGTTTTATCAGTACGCTGGTGGTGTTTATGGTGGTGAGCTGGAGCGCGCACCTGGCGCATGGCGAGCGCAAAGTGGTGGGCCAGGAAAGGAGCCGTGAGAAATGATCCAGAATATCTGGTGGTCGCTGCCGCTGACGCTGCTGGTCTTTTTCGCCGCCCGTAAACTCGCGGCGCGGCTCAAAAGCCCGTTGCTCAATCCGCTGCTGGTCTGCATGGTGGTGCTGATCCCGTTTCTGATGCTGACCCACATTCCTTATGAGCGCTATTTTCAGGGCAGCCGCATTCTCAATGATTTACTGCAACCCGCCGTGGTGGCGCTGGCGTTCCCGCTGTATGAACAATTGCACCAGATCCGCGCCCGCTGGAAGTCGATTATCACGATTTGCTTTGCAGGCAGCGTGGTGGCGATGGTCACCGGCACCTCTGTTGCGCTGCTGATGGGCGCCAGTCCGGAAATCGCGGCGTCCGTCCTGCCGAAATCCGTCACCACGCCGATCGCGATGGCCGTGGGCGGAAGCCTCGGCGGCATTCCCGCCATCAGCGCCGTCTGCGTCATTTTCGTGGGTATACTCGGCGCCGTGTTCGGCCATGCTCTGCTGAATGTCATGAGGATAAAAACCAAATCCGCACGCGGCCTGGCGATGGGCACCGCCTCGCACGCCCTGGGTACGGCGCGCTGCGCGGAGCTGGATTACCAGGAGGGCGCGTTCAGTTCACTGGCGCTGGTGATCTGCGGCATTATCACGTCGCTGCTGGCGCCCTTTTTGTTCTCGATTATTCTGGCGATATGGCGCTAAAACTTGCGATACGTCGCGCATTTTCATTTTAAATTTCATTTGTTGCATAGCCAGTGAGAGTTAAATCACATATAAAGCCTCAGGAGCGCCGTAAACTATTTTTCCTGTTATCTCTTTTGAGGCTTTGCCATGCACCCACGTTTTGAAACTGCCTTCGCACAGCTGCCGGCGGCACTGCAAGCCGCTCTGGCTCCTCTGATTGCCGATATTCATTTTCCGGCGATGCTGAACGCTGAACAGGTCGCTGACATTCGCCGCCAGAGCGGGCTGGATGACGACGCGCTGGCCTTTGCGCTGCTGCCGTTAGCCGCCGCCTGCGCGCAGACCGGGATTTCGCACTTTAACGTGGGCGCCATCGCCCGCGGCCTGAGCGGCAACCTCTATTTCGGCGCCAATATGGAGTTTCGCGGCGCGGCGATGCAGCAGACGATTCACGCCGAGCAGAGCGCCATCACCCACGCCTGGATGCGCGGCGAAACCGGCCTTGCGGCGATTACGGTTAACTACACGCCGTGCGGCCACTGCCGTCAGTTTATGAACGAGCTGAACAGCGGGCTAACCCTTCGCATCAACCTGCCGGGGCGCGCGCCTTCACAGCTTGGCGATTACCTGCCGGACGCCTTCGGCCCGCGCGATCTTGATATTAAGACGCTGATTTTCGATACGGAAAATCATGGCTATGCGCTTAAGGGCGACGCGCTGACGCAGGCCGCGATCGCGGCGGCCAACCGCAGCCATGCGCCTTACAGCCAGTCGCCGTCCGGGCTTGCCATTGAAACCCACGACGGCACGGTCTTTACCGGCAGCTATGCCGAGAACGCGGCGTTCAACCCTTCCCTGCCGCCGTTACAGGCCGCGCTGAACCTGCTGAGCCTGAACGGCTACGTGTGGGCGGATATCCATCGCGTCGCGCTTGCCGAACTGAACGATGCGACCATCGTTCAGCGCGACGCCACCGCCGCGACGCTGAACGCGCTGGGCTTTACCGGCCTTGAGCGGGTTACACTCGCCTGAACCACCACAGCGGGCGCTCTGCCCGCTGTGACGAAAAATGCTCCAACCAGACGTTCGATTCTTGCTCTTGCCCGGCGGGTAAAGTAGCCTTGACTCTCTTTCCTTTTTGCTTCGAGCTGCCTGAATGTTAAAGCGTTTGTTATACAGCCTGCTGGCCCTGATTGGCGTACTGCTGTTAACGGCGCTGCTGCTCGACCGCTGGATCAGCTGGAAAACCGCGCCTTACGTCTATGATGAGCTGCAGGATTTGCCGTGGCGTCAGGTGGGCGTAGTGCTCGGCACCGCCAAATATTATCGCACCGGCGTGGTTAATCAGTATTACCGCTACCGCATTCAGGGCGCGCTGAACGCCTATAACAGCGGCAAGGTGAATTACCTGCTGTTGAGCGGCGATAATGCCCAGCAGAGCTATAACGAGCCGATGACGATGCGCAAGGATTTAATAGCCGCAGGCGTCGATCCGGCGGATATCGTGCTGGATTACGCGGGCTTCCGCACGCTCGATTCTATCGTCCGCACCCGTCGGGTGTTTGATACCAACGATTTCATCATTATTACCCAGCGTTTCCATTGCGAGCGCGCGCTGTTTATCGCGCTGCATATGGGTATTCAGGCGCAGTGTTACGCCGTGCCGTCGCCGAAAAATATGCTGTCGGTGCGCGTGCGTGAGTTCGGCGCGCGGTTAGGGGCGCTGGCGGATCTGTATATTTTTAAACGTGAACCGCGTTTTCTCGGCCCGCTGGTGCCGATCCCCGCCCTTAGCGAAGTGCCTGACGATGCGCAGGGTTACCCTGCCGTGACGCCCGAGCAGATGCTGGAATTGCAGAAGAAGAAATAAGCGTCGCGGTAGCAGGTGTGGTGGGTGCGCTGGCGCTTACCCACCCTGTAAATTCCTTTTCATTTTTATACGCGGTGGGTGCGCTGCGCTTACCCACCCTACAAATACCTTTTTCTTCACCGTAGGGCGGGTAAGCGAAGCGCACCCGCCATCCAGTTTTTAATATATCAGGTCGGTGAGTTCGTTACGTTCGCCACAATGTCATCCTGATATGTGCGCTTCCCTCACGCGAACGTGCAAAAGGGGGCTCAACGCCCACTCTGAGTGTAGGGCGGGTAAGCGAAGCGCACCCGCCATTCGCCCTTTCCCCGCCCTATAAAAAAAGCCCCCGCAGGCGGAGGCTTTTCTTGCGTAACCGCGCTTATTTCTTACGCGCGTATTTCAGAGAATCCAGGGCGACCGCGAAGATAATAATCGCGCCCTTGATAATGTACTGCCAGTACGGGTTGATGCCGATATAGGTCAGGCCGTAGTTGATGACGGTAAAGATAATCACACCGGTCACCACGCCAAGCACCGTACCCACGCCGCCGCTAAAGGAAACGCCGCCTACCACGCACGCCGCGATGGCGTCGAGCTCATACATAAAGCCCAGGTTGTTGGTGGCAGAGCCGATACGGCCCGCTTCCAGCATCCCGCCGAAGGCGTAGAACACACCGGAGAGCGCATAAATCATCAGCAGGTTCAGCGCCACGTTCACGCCGGAGACTTTCGCCGCTTCCGGGTTGCCTCCGATGGCGAAAATGTTTTTACCGAAGCGGGTTTTGTTCCACAGGATCCAGACGAACGCCACGGCGATTAGCGCGTAGAACGTAATGTAGGAGAGCCTGAAACTGCCGAGCGCCACAAAGCCCTGCGTAAAGGTCGAGAAGCCGGAATCGAAGCCTGAAATCGGCGACGCGCCCACGAAGTCGTAATACAGGGAGTTAATACCGTAAACGATGATCATGGTGCCAAGCGTGGTAATAAATGGCGTCACGTTGAGGTACGCGATGATAACGCCGTTCACCAGGCCAATGACGGCGCCGATAGCGCAGACAATCAGGATCACCAGCGGAATCGGCATGGTCGCCATTTCCGGGAACACCTTGTTGGCGTTTTCCATCGATTGCAGCAGCGTCGCCGCCACCACCGCCGCAAGCCCCACCTGGCGCCCTGCGGAAAGGTCAGTCCCCTGGGTGACGATCAGCCCCGCCACGCCGAGCGCGATAATAATACGCACTGATGACTGGGTCAGAATATTACTTAAGTTCAGGAGGCTTAAAAACGTCGGATCCTGGAAAATAATAATGGCCAGCAACACTAAAAGGACGACGTAAATACCGCCCTCTTTCAGATAAGTGAGAAAACTCTTCTTATTTAACGCACTCATGAGGAGCCCCTGATATTAAAGGTGCAAAGACGCAAGACGCAGAATTTCATTTTGCGTCGTCGTTTTGGTGTCAACAATTCCGGAGACGAGGCCATTGCTCATTACCAGAATACGGTCAGTTATCCCTAACAGCTCAGGCATTTCTGAGGAGATAATAATGATCCCCTTGCCCTTTTTCGCCAGTTCAGCAATAAGCTGGTAGATTTCGAATTTCGCGCCTACGTCGATCCCGCGCGTCGGCTCATCGAGCATTAAAATCTCCGGCTGGGTAAGCAGCCAGCGCCCGATAATGACCTTTTGCTGGTTACCGCCGGAAAGCGAACCAATTTGCGTGCGATGACCCGGCGTTTTAACACGCATTGAGTCAATCACCCACTGGGTATCGCTTTTCATGCGGGAATTATCCAGCAAGCCGATTTTGCTTTTGTAGTTGCGAATATTGGAAATCAGGGAGTTGAAACCGATATCCAGATAAGCGTAGATCCCCGTTGAGCGGCGCTCCTCGGTCACCAGCGCAAAGCCGTTATTAATGGCTTCATTCGCGCTATGGTTATTGATCTTTTTGCCGTGCAGACTAATGGTACCGCCGGATTTCTCGCGAATACCAAATAAGGTTTCCACAATATCGGTGCGTTTCGCGCCGACCAGGCCCGCAATCCCAAGAATTTCGCCTTTATGAAGATCAAAGGAGATATCACGAATCGACGGCTGGCGCAGCGAGGTCAGGTTGCGCACTTCAAGGATCACTTCGCCGGGTTTGTTTTCACGATCCGGGAAGCGCTGGTTAAGCGAACGCCCCACCATCATGGCGATGATCTTATCCATGTCCAGACCGTCGAGCGGCTGGGTGGCGATCCACTGGCCGTCGCGCAGGATAGTGATTTCATCGCACAGCTGGAAGATCTCTTCCATTTTGTGGGAAATATAGACGATACCGCAGCCGCGATCTTTCAGCTTACGGATAATCTTAAAGAGATGGTTAACTTCTTTCTCAGTCAGAGAAGACGTCGGTTCATCCATGATGACGATTTTCGCGTCATAGGAGAACGCTTTGGCGATTTCAATCATCTGCATCTGCGATACGGAAAGCGTACCCACGCGAGCTTTAGGGTCGATATCAATATCGAGCTCGTCGAAAATCGCTTTGGTATCAAGATACATTTTTTCCTGGTCTACAAACATGCCTTTGGTCGGATAACGACCGAGCCACATGTTGTCCATGACGGAGCGTTGTAATACCAGGTTTAATTCCTGATGCACCATTGATATGCCATTCTCAAGCGCCTCTTTGGCAGAATGGAAATCGATTTCTTTCCCCTGGAAAAGAATACTGCCGGAATCTTTTTGATAGATCCCGAAAAGACATTTTAATAACGTTGATTTGCCCGCGCCATTCTCACCCATCAGAGCATGAATAGAATGAGGACGAACTTTTAAATTAACGTTATCGAGTGCCTTAACGCCCGGGAAACTCTTGTTGATATTCGTCATTTCCAACAAGTATTCGCCTGACGACTGCGTATTATTGCTGACCATATTTATACCTGGCTGCGAGAGTGTTGTCTGAGCATGGCACGCTAAAGGGGGCGCAAAATGCGCCCCGTAAATACATTGCAATTATTTTTTGCTGGTGATTTCCGCCAGGTTGTCTTTATCAACGCCGACGTAAGGAATACGCACCACTTTGTTTTCAATTTTCCAGTTAGTGCCGTCCGCCGCGCCTTTGCCTGCCGCCAGGTTTTTGGCAAGGTCAAAGGTCGCTTTCGCCTGGTTGTTGGCATCGTTCAGCACGGTACCAGCCAGCGCGCCGGATTTCACCAGCGCCAGCGCTTCCGGCAGCGCATCCACGCCGAAGACCGGCACGGAGGATTTGTTGTGCGCTTTCAGCGCTTCTACCGCGCCCATCGCCATGGCGTCGTTGTTGGCGATAACCACTTCGATTTTGTTAGCGTTCGGGCCGGAGAGCCAGGCGTCCATTTTATCTTTCGCCTGAGCGGTGTCCCACATGGCGGTATCCAGCTGCAGCTGCTGGGTTTTGATGCCCTTGTCGTTCAGCTCTTTGATAACGTAAGTGGTGCGCGCTTCAGCATCCGGGTGGCCCGGTTCGCCTTTCAGCAGCACATACTGGATCTGACCGTCTTTGTTCAGGTCCCAGCCCGCGTTGGCTTTCCAGTGCTTGGCAATCAGATCGCCCTGGATAATGCCGGATTCTTTAGAGTCGGTGCCTACGTAATACGCTTTGTCATAGCTGTCCAGCGCCTTGCGGGACGGCTCTTTGTTGAAGAACACGATAGGGATGTTCTGGCCGCGCGCTTTTTCGATAACGGTGCCTGCGGCAGCCGGGTCCACCAGGTTAATCGCCAGAGACTTGACGCCTTTCGCCAGCAGCACGTCAATCTGATCGTTCTGCTTGGACTGGTCGTTCTGGGAGTCGTTCATCAGCAGCTGAACGTCAGACGACGCAGAAGCCTCTTTTTCAATCGCCTTGCGCACGACGGACATAAAGTTGTCGTCATATTTATAAATAGTTACGCCAATACGGTCGGCTGCCTGAGCCGCAGTGCCGAAAAGCATGCAGGACATAACGGCAGAGAGGGTCAACACCTTCTTATTCATGGTATCTCCGGTTTTTATGCAGGGTAGCAATCGTGAAAAACGGGCGGCAGGACGGTAAGGAAAAAAACCTTACTGAATGCCGAAGTTCACTAATAAAAAACACTTCCTTGCTCGGTAATGCTTCCAGTAACGCTTTTTTATCGTTCAGGGGCGGCAGATAACGTCAGTGTTAAATCGCCGTTACATAAAGTTTCAGGCCCATGAGACGCCGTCATCATAGTCAGCGCAATGTTAATATACTGTGAATTTACTCACAGATTGAAAGCGGTTACATCACCCTCGTTTATAAACTAGTGATCGGGGCCACACTTTGCCGCGCCGCCACGGAATGGCGACGCACCAGCGTCGGCATAAAACAGTGCGTGGCTGTCGGATCCAGCTCCCCTGCGGCGCCCTGTAGCGCCAGCTCAGTGGCAAGACGTGCCATAGAGACCACCGGATAACGCACGGTCGTCAGTTGCGGGTCGGTGTAACGGGCAATTGGAATATCATCGAAACCAATAACTGAGAGGTGCTGCGGCACCAGAATGCCGTTATCTTTCAGCGCCGTCAGGGCGCCTGCCGCCATGCTGTCGTTATACGCAAATACGGCGGTCAGATGCAGGTTGCGGCCCAGCAGCTCTACCATGGCCGCCTCCCCGCCCTGCATGTCCGGGCTGCCGGTGCCGACCCAGCTTTCCGACGGCTGAATGCCCTCATCGGCCAGCGCCCGCTGCCACCCTTCGCGGCGTTTGTCGTTATCATCAATCTGGTGACTGGAGGCGAGATAGCCAATGCGCTGATGGCCGCTGCTTTGCAGCATTCGCGTCGCCATCATCGCGCCGGTGACGTTATCAAGACCGACGCAGCGATGCGCGTAACCCGGCACGATGCGGTTAATCAGCACCATTCCCGGCACCTGTTCGAGAAAGGTCGACAGCTCGTCGTCGCTGAGCGATTTGGCATGCACGATAAGCGCGCTGCAACGCTGGCGGATCAGCACTTCGATGGCGTGACGCTCTTTTTCCGCCTCATGATAGCTGTTGCCGATAAGCACATATTTGCCGTGCTGCTGCGCCACGACATCCACAGCCTTTACCAGCGCGCCAAAGAACGGATCGGATACGTCCATCACCACGACGCCTATCGTATCGCTGACCTGGGTGGCCAGCGCCTGGGCGTTCGCGTTTGGGCGATAGCCAAGCTGCGTGACCGCCTGCATGACGGTTTCGCGCGTTTCCGGGCTGACCAGCGCGCTGTTATTGAGAACGCGGGAGACCGTCGCGACAGAAACGCCTGCCAGACGGGCAACGTCACGAATGGTGATCATGGCGACCACCCTGAAGAGCTGAAATGCGTCTCACAGAAACCCCCTGTGTTAAGTCAGGTGGCTATTCTGGCAGTGCGCCTGAATGAGCTGCGTGAAGCGCATCACAGCGCTGGAAACGGTTACATACGATTTGTTAACGAATGTGATCCAGATCGTTATCTGGATGATACGGATTGCGGTGCGCCCGCGGCGAGGCGCGTCAGACGGCGCCATAACCACTCCAGCGGCCCCTGGCGGAAATAACGCAGCCACAGCACCGAGAAGGCGAGGTTTACAGCCCAGACCGCCGGGACAAACGCCAGCAACGACAGCCGGTCGAATTTCATAAACAGGCCGAAGCGGTTAAACAGCGTAGTGCAGATAAGGCTTTGCAGCAGATAGTTAGTGAGCGCCATGCGTCCGACGCAGGCTACGGCGGTCATTAGTTTCAGGCCAGCCAGCTGTGGCCAGTAGCCGAAAACCAGCGCCGTATAGCCGAGCGCCTGCAGCGGCGCGCCAAGCTCGCGCGGCGCCTGAAGAAGAAACGCGCACCAGCGGTAGTCCCAGCCAAGCCGCCACTGAACGACTATCGCCGGCAGATTAATCAACACGCCCAGCGCCACCAGCCCGAAACCGGCGCGCCGGTAATGGCGCAGGCTGAATTCGCCGCGCAGCCAGCCGCTGCGCATCAGCGCGGCGCCGGTCAGCATCATGCCCGCGAGCTGCCAGCCATACTGCGCGCCGAGCGCCAGCAGCATGGAGGAGAGCAGATCGAGTCGGCTGCGCACGGCCTCCATGCCCCCTTCCAGACGCCAGAATTTCTCGTAAAAGAGATCGGCCGCCTGCGGCGTCCAGGAGCGGCTCATCTGCTCGCCGGATATCATGCCGAGCAGCAGCAGCACCGCAATCCCGATGAGATAAAGCACCACGCCGGTTTTAAACAGCGATTTAACGCTCCGGGCGTCGCGCACCATGCGCCAGCAGACCAGCCCTACCAGCCCGTAAGCCAGCAGGATATCGCCATCCCAGATGAAAATAGCATGCAGGAAACCGAGCAGGGCAAGGAGCGTCAGGCGCGCCTGGATCCAGCGTTTGCCGCGCGGCAACAGCATTTGCAGACCGGCGCCGAAGAGCAGCGCGAACAGCGTAAGGAATTTGACCTGGGCGAAGAGATCGAGCAGCGCCCATGTCCAGGCGTCCCGGGAGGTGATATCGCCATACCAGGCGGGGTTCAGATAGGCCGCCTTCGGGAGCCCAAAGGCGGTAATATTAAGCAGAAGGATGCCGAGGATCGCCAGACCGCGTACCGCGTCGAGAGTGATGTTCCTCGTCATCCTGGGTTTAGCCGTTGTGGTGACGCACGGCGCGCAGAAACTCCTGGCGCGTGTTCTGGCTGGACTTAAACAGCCCGCCGAGCGACGTCGTGGTGGTCGCGCTGGTGGCGTCGCGAATGCCGCGCGCTTTCACGCAGTAGTGCACCGCGTCTATCGATACCGCCACGTTGTTGGTGCCAAGCAGCGTTTGCAGCGCCACCAGCACCTGCTGCGTCAGTCGCTCCTGCACCTGCGGGCGCTGGGCGAAGAACTGCACGATGCGGTTGATTTTCGAAAGGCCAATCACCGCGTCTTTCGGGATATACGCGACGGTCGCTTTACCGTCGATGGTCACAAAGTGATGTTCGCAGGTGCTGGTCAGGGTGATATCGCGCACCGTAACCATTTCATCCACCTTCATTTTGTTCTCAATGACGGTGATCTTCGGGAAATTGGCGTAATCGAGGCCGGAGAAAATCTCATCCACATACATCTTGGCGATGCGGTGCGGGGTTTCCATCAGGCTGTCATCGCTCAGATCCAGATTAAGCAGCTGCATGATTTCGGTCATATGACCGGCGATAAGGCGCTTGCGGGTTTCGTTATCCAGCTCGTTGACCGGCGGACGCAACGGCGTCTCCAGACCGCGCGCGACCAGCGCTTCATGAACCAGGGCCGCTTCTTTACTGAGTGATGGCATCGTTATTTTCTCCTGCAGGTGTAACCAGACTCTGCCCGGCCGGGGCTGAGCGTGGGCTCATTGTGCGTGAGCTAACGCACATAATCCAGTGGCTGGGGTGAAATTGTTGAAATCGTCGCGGCCTTTCAGGCGCGCCGGAAGACCAGCGCGCCGCCGATGAAGAGCGCCACGCCCGCCAGCCACAACGCCGGCTCGAGCTGGCCGGTGAAGTGGCTGGAAAGCGCCGATGTCACCGGCCCCACGAGCTGCCCTACCGCATAACCGGTAGTCAGCAGGCCCGCGAGATAGCGGGTGTGCTGCGGCGCCAGCTCGCGTCCGCACTGCAAGGAGAGCTGCACCGCGCACAGAAACCCGCCGCCCACGAGAAGTGAACCGATCACCAGCCCGGAGAGCCCTGGCAGCAGCGCCGCCGCCAGTACGCCGAGCCCCTGGAGCCAGAGGACAATCGCAAGCCGCTGCGAGGCCGTGCCGCGCGTGCGCCAGAGAATACTGAGCGCAATCCCCACAACCGACGCCGCGCCGAAAACGGGCCAGACAAACTGCGCGAACAGGCTGCCGGGAAAGCGCGCCGCCGCCATCTGCGATAAAAAGGTGGCGGGCAGGATATAGCCATAGCCCGCCAGGCTGTAGCTCCAGACCAGCCTTTTCAGCGCGGGCGTGAGTTCCAGCGGCGCGGGCGGCGTATCCGCCCGGTGCAGCTCGCCTTTGCGGGGTAAATAACGGGCGATAAGCGCAATCAGCGCGAACGCCAGCGTGCCGTAAATCACCCAGCCCTGCGCCGCGCTGAGCGCCGCGCCGTGGATCCAGACCGCCAGCAGGCCGCTGAGAGTGATACCAACGCCGGGCCCGGCGAAAACCGCCGCGCTTAAGCCGGGCCTGCCGTGGTGGGCCAGCTGTTCGTTAGTCCAGCCCGCCGCCATCACCAGCGCCCAGCCGCTCATGCAGCCAATCACGAAGCGCACCACCCCATGCGACCACGGGCCGTCCGCCAGCGCGGAAATCAGCGTCAGCAGCACCGCGCCCCAGACGCCCATATGCAGCCGGTATTCGACATGGCGGCGAGCGCGCATGGCGTCCCAGGCGCCGAGCAGATAGCCAAGATAGTTGGCGGCGGCCACCAGACCCGCGCTGGTCAGCGTCAGCTCGCCCTCGCCCACCATAAGCGGCACCTGGGGCGTAAATGCGAACCGCCCGATCCCCATCGCCACCACCAGCGCCAGAAAGCCGGTTAATGCAATACGCAGCGCCACGCCGCCTCCATTTGTTAAAATAAAGTTATCAATATGATGCGCTATGATTCCGGGCCGGTGAAGTGAAACTTGCTCACCTGACGGTTAGACTGCACTATCCGGGTTTGAAAAAAAGGAGCCACTATGGAACTGCTCGAAGAACACCGCTGTTTTGGCGGTTTACAACAGCGCTGGCGTCACGACTCCCGCGTGCTTAACTGCCCGATGACGTTCAGCATCTATCTCCCGCCCGACGCGCAGACCCCGCCGCCGGTGGTGTGGTGGCTGTCCGGGCTGACCTGTAGCGATGAGAATTTCACCACCAAAGCGGGCGCGCAGCGGGTCGCCGCTGAGCTGGGACTGGCGCTGGTGATGCCGGATACCAGCCCGCGCGGCGACGCGGTGGCGGATGACGCCGGTTACGATCTCGGCAAAGGCGCGGGCTTCTACCTGAACGCCACCGAAGCGCCGTGGGCCGCGCATTACCGGATGTTTGATTATCTGAGCAATGAGCTGCCGCAGGTGCTGGCGGAAAACTTTACGCTGGCGCCGAAGGCGGCGATTAGCGGGCATTCGATGGGCGGCCACGGGGCGCTTGTCATGGCGCTGAAAAATCCGGGGCGTTTTTGCTCGGTGTCGGCGTTCGCGCCGATTGTGAACCCGGCCGGGGTGCCGTGGGGTAAAAAAGCGTTCGCGGCGTATCTTGGGGATGACGAGAGTCAGTGGCGCGAGTGGGACAGCTGCGCGCTGATGGAGCAGGCGTCCGCGGAAAACGCGATCCCGACGCTTATCGATCAGGGCGACAATGATCCGTTTTTCGGCGAGCAGCTACAGCCGGAGCGGCTTGACGAAGCGGCGCGCGAGGCGGGCTGGCCGTTAACGTTGCGTATGCAGCCGGGTTACGACCACAGCTATTATTTTATCGCCACGTTTATTGAAGAGCATTTGCGTTTTCACGCGCAGCATTTGCGTTAACAGGGCGTGACGGGTGTGATTGGAAGGTCGTAATACGGTACGCGGTGGGTGCGCTACGCTTATCCACCCTACGATAAAGGTGCGACAGGTGTGTAGGGCGGGTAAGCGCAGCGCACCCGCCGTCCCGCTGAAACACCCCATAAAAAAGGGCGCTTTACGCGCCCTTCTCTTTATTTCTTCAGATGCTCGGGGAATTCCATATCGCGGTAACGCACGAAACGGGAACCCTTCGTCAGCTTATAGCCGAACCAGATAATCAGGAACAGCGGAATGCCGATATAGGTCGCCGCGACGGCGGCCCAGTCGATGGTGTCCGCAAGGAACGCCTGATAGTTCTGGCCAAGCGTAATGATCAGGCACAGCACGAAGGCGAAAATCGGGCCCAGCGGGAAGAAACCGGAACGATACGGCAGATCGTTGATATCGTTGCCCTGCAGCACATAGCCGCGACGGAAACGGTAATGACTGATGGCGATGCCAAGCCAGGCGATAAAGCCCGTCATCCCGGAGGTGTTCAGCAGCCACAGATAGACCGTCTGGTTGCCGAACATCGACGTCAGGAAGCACAGACCGGCGATAATAGTGGTCGCGTACAGCGCGTTGCGCGGCACGCCGCCTTTCGACAGCTTCGAGAAAATGCGCGGCGCTTTGCCGTCGCAGGCAAGCGTATAGAGCATACGGGTGGAGGCATACATCCCGGAGTTACCCGCGGACAGCACCGCCGTCAGGATCACCGCGTTCATGATTGCCGCCGCCCCCAGCAGACCGGCGTGCTCGAACACCAGCGTGAACGGACTGACGCTGATATCTTTCACATCGTTGCGCAAAAGGCTAGGGTCGGTGTAAGGAATAATCAGGCTGATAATCAGGATCGCGAACACATAGAACAGCAGGATACGCCAGAACACCTGACGCACCGCGCGCGGAATGTTTTTCTCCGGCTCTTCGGATTCACCCGCCGCGATGCCGATAAGCTCGGTGCCCTGGAAGGAGAAGCCGACGATCATCGCCACGCCTATCATCGCCGAGAAACCGCCCGCGAACGGCGCATCGCCAATTTTCCAGTTGCTCCAGCCCGCCGGTTCTGAGCCTTTGAAAATACCCACGATCATCGCGATCCCCACCAGGATAAAGATAATCACGGTGGCGACTTTGATTAACGAGAACCAGTACTCCGCTTCGCCGAAGCCTTTCACGGAGATGACGTTCAGCAGGAACATGATGCCGAGGAACAGCGCGCTCCAGATCCAGCCGGGCGTATCCGGGAACCAGTAGCTCATCACCAGCTGTGAGGCCACCAGGTCAACCGCGATGGTTACCGCCCAGTTGTACCAGTAGTTCCAGCCGAGCGCGAAGCCGAAGCCTTCTTCGACATATTTCTGGCCGTAGGTGGAAAACGAACCCGATACCGGCATATAGGCTGCCAGCTCGCCAAGGCTCGTCATCAGGAAATAGACCATCAGACCGATGAGAATATAGGAAAACAGCGCGCCGCCAGGGCCCGCCTGAGAAATGGTCGCACCTGAAGCGACAAAAAGCCCTGTGCCGATGGAGCCGCCAATGGCGATCATGGTCAGGTGGCGCGCCTTCAGTTCGCGTCGCAGCCCAGGCGCTTGTGTGGTTTTAGATTCGGAAACCATATAAAAATAATGCCCATCCATCAAAAGAGGCGCGATTGTAGCAGAGTTGCCGCTAAGCGCCTGGTGGAAATACGCGGTTATAAGAGAGCTTCATGATCGCTCGAGGATTATAAGTAAAGCAGCGAATCGGGGCGTTGAGAGGAAAAAAACTGATGATGAGCGCGCCGTGTGACGCGCTCCGCGAAATCAAAGTTCGCAATAGCGCAAAAAACGCGCCAGCGCGCTGGAGAGGTGTTTCTGGCGGTGGTGAATGCGATAAAGCCGGCGGACCAGCGGCGGCAGCGGCAGTTTCACCTCCACCAGCGAGCCGGTTTCCAGCTGTTCAGCGATGACCCGACGCGACAGGCAG
Organism: Cronobacter universalis NCTC 9529; assembly: GCF_001277175.1. Lineage (NCBI taxonomy): Bacteria > Pseudomonadati > Pseudomonadota > Gammaproteobacteria > Enterobacterales > Enterobacteriaceae > Cronobacter > Cronobacter universalis. Next base: position 2,868,579 of record NZ_CP012257.1, read on the forward strand.
CTGACGCCAAGCCCGTGGCGCACCGCGTGTTTAATGGCTTCCGAGTTGCCAAGCTCCATGCTGAGACGAAACTCCGGCAAATGCGACAGCAGCAGATAATCGACGATTTCACGCGTGCCGGAGCCTTTTTCGCGCAAGATCCACGGCATCGCGGCAAGGCGCTCCAGCGTCACCTCGCCCTCAAGCAGCGGGCTCGCAGGCGAGGCGAACACCACCAGTTCATCCTCAAGCCACGGCTGCGCCACAATTTCCGCCATGTGGCACGGCCCTTCGATAAGGCCGATATCCACGCGGAAATCGCAGACCGCCTGCACCGCGTCGAGGCTGTTGCCAACGCTCATCTCCAGGGGAAGATCCGGGAAGTCGCGACGGTAGCGGGCGATTATCTCCGGCAGGATATAGTTGCCGATCGTGCTGCTGGCGTAAACGCGGATAGCGCCGTTGTCGTTGCGAAAGAGCCGTTCGATTTCGCCCGCCTGCTCCAGCAGCGCCACGGTGCGCGGATATAACAGCCGCCCGTGTTCATTGACGACCAGACGCTTGCCGACGCGGTCGAACAGCTGCACGCCGAGCTGGCCTTCCAGATCGGTGAGCGCCGCGCTGACGGCGGACTGGGAGAGGGACAACATCTGAGAAGCCTGGGTCGTCGAGCCGCTTTTCAGCACTTCGGCGAACACTTCCAGCTGGCGTAAGGTGATGTGCATGATGACCTCGTGCGAACGCAACGGTGCTTACCACTTATTGAGATTAATTATAAATATATAATCAATTTTAATTTTATACCAGAACGGCATAAGCTTATTCCATAACAGGAGGACGCTATGACCACACTGACTTTATCTCACCGACATCATGGGCTTATGCACTTTTTGCCTGGCCTGGCGCTGACCGGGCTGCTGACCGCGGCCGCCCTCTGGACAGGCGCTATCCCCGCCGTCGGTAACGCGGGCTTCAGCGCGCTGACGGTCGCCATTCTTGGCGGGATGATTATCGGCAATACGCTGTACCCGAAAATACACGCCCACTGCGACGGCGGCGTGCTGTTCGCTAAACAACATCTGCTGCGCCTGGGCATTATTCTGTACGGGTTTCGCCTAACCTTCTGGCAGATAGCCGATGTGGGCGCCAGCGGCATTCTGGTGGACATCCTCACGCTCGCCAGCACGTTTATCCTCGCCTGCTGGCTCGGGCAGAAAGTCTTTAAGCTTGACCGTGAAACCAGCTGGCTGATTGGCGCGGGCAGCAGCATCTGCGGCGCCGCGGCGGTGCTGGCGACCGAACCGGTGGTGAAAGCGCAGGCGAGCAAAGTCACCGTGGCGGTGGCGACGGTGGTGATTTTCGGTACGCTGGCGATTTTTGTGTACCCGCTGCTGTGGCCGTGGCTTGCGCCGTGGTTTAGCGAACAGACCTTCGGCGTCTATATCGGCTCAACGGTGCATGAAGTGGCGCAGGTCGTCGCGGCAGGCCATGCGGTCAGCCCGGAGACGGAAAACGCGGCGGTGATCGCCAAAATGCTGCGCGTCATGATGCTGGCCCCGTTCCTTCTTCTGCTGGCGGGCCGGGTAAAACAGCTCGCGCCGCGCGACGGCGAGAAAGCGGGCAAGATTACCATTCCGTGGTTCGCCCTGCTGTTTATCGTGGTGGCGGCGTTTAACTCGCTCCATCTGCTGCCGCCAGCCGTGGTGCAGACGCTGGTGACGCTCGACACCATTCTGCTGGCGATGGCGATGGCGGCGCTCGGCCTTACGACCCACGTCAGCGCGCTGAAAAACGCAGGCGTCCGTCCGCTGCTGATGGCGCTGGCGCTCTTCGCCTGGCTGATTGTGGGCGGCGGCGCGATTAATCTCGCGGTCACGCATCTGCTGGCATAAACCGGCGCGCCTTTCCCTGCTCTGTCCGCTATGATAAAACGTTCCCCCTTTTGCGGGTATGACAGGAGAAAACGATGAAGTTTACAGGCGCGCACGTCAGCGCATCGGGCGGGGTGGCGAACGCTCCGGCCCGCGCGGCGGAAATTGGCGCGACAGCCTTTGCGCTGTTTACCAAAAACCAGCGCCAGTGGCGCGCGGCGGCGCTGACGCCTGCCGTCATCGACGAGTTCAAAGCCGCCTGCCGCCAGCATGGCTACGGCCCCGGTCAGATCCTGCCGCACGACAGCTTTCTGATTAACTTAGGACACCCGGAGCCGGAAGCGCTGGAGAAATCCCGCGCGGCGTTTATCGATGAGCTGGAGCGCTGCGCGCAGCTCGGCCTGACGCTGCTGAACTTTCACCCCGGCAGCCACCTTCAGCAGTTAAGCGAAGAGGCGTGTCTGTCGCGCATCGCCGAGTCGGTGAATATCGCGCTTGATAAAACCGCAGGCGTCACGGCGGTGATTGAAAACACCGCAGGCCAGGGCAGCAATCTCGGTTTTCGCTTTGAGCATCTGGCGGCGATTATCGACCAGGTGGAAGATAAATCCCGCGTCGGCGTCTGCATTGATACCTGCCACGCCTTCGCAGCGGGTTACGATCTGCGTACCGAAGAAGATTGCGAGAAAACCTTCGCCGAGTTTGACCGCATCGTCGGCTTTCAGTACCTGCGCGGTATGCACCTGAACGACGCCAAAAGCGCCTTCGCAAGCCGGGTCGACCGGCACCACAGCTTAGGCGAAGGCAATATCGGCTTTACGCCGTTTCGCTGGATCATGCAGCAGCCGCATTTCGACAACATTCCGCTGATTCTGGAAACCATTAACCCGGATATCTGGAAGGAAGAGATCGCCTGGCTGAACGCCCAGCAGATCGGCGGCGCGCAGGCGTAATTACGCCTCCTCCTCACGGCGCGGCGCGTCAGACTGCGCCGCAAGCCAGTTCAGCGAAGCCAACCCGGCGCGGGCGCTCTCTTCGGCGCCCGCCTGCTGCCAGGCATCGCTGAACACCTCCAGCGACCACGGTCCCTGATATCCGCTTTTCATTAATGCGCGCGCGAAATCCACCACGGGCAGGCTGCCTTCGCCCGGATAAGCGCGAAAATGGCGGCTCCAGGCCTCCAGCGGTAGATCCTTATGCGGCGCATCGGCGAACTGCGTAAAGAAGATTTTCTCCGGCGGGATGGTGTCAGGCGCCAGCGTATCCCCGCGCGCCAGCACATGAAAGCTGTCCAGCACCAGCCCGAGCGCCGGATGATCCACGGTTTTCACCCGCTCCCAGGCCTGCGTATAGCGGTTCACATGGCGGCCCCAGGCGAGCGCTTCATACCCCACCCGGGCGTCAAACCCGGCCGCGATCTCCGCGAGGCGCGCTAAATCCTCCGTCTGCCGCGCCGGATCGGCGCTGCTGTTCGCCTCCAGATTGCTGCAGGCCAGCAGACAGCGACAGCCTATCTCACGCATCGTCTCAAACGTGCGATACGCGCGCTCGCGCGTTTGCGGCCACTGCGCCGGCGGTACGCCGTCGGCATTACGCAGCGGCTGATAAAGGAAAATGGTTAAGCCCAGCTCCCGGCACAGCGCGGCCAGCCGCGCCGGGCTTTCGCCCCATTCCATGAAATCGGGTTCAAATATTTCGACGCCGTCGAAACCGGCCTGCGCGATGGCGCGCAGCTTTTCCGGCAGGGTTCCGGCGACACACAGCGTGGCGATTGAGCGCAGCACAGCGTCCTCCTTTAAGCGATACAAAGACTTAAGTGTTGACGCAAACGGCGCAGAGGGCAAAAAAGGGGTGTAACGGAGAGTGACAGAAGGGATAAAAAAACTCCCTGCCGGAGCAGGGAGTTATCAGCATCAGGCCGCTTTCGCCGCCAGTTCGCTTTCAGGACGCTTCAGGAAGGCGTAAACCAGACCCGCCAGCAGCGAACCTGCCACGATGGCGAGCAGGTAGCCCAGCACCGGGCTGATAGCGCCTGGGATGAGCAGGACGAACAGACCGCCGTGCGGCGCCATCAGTTTCGCGCCAATCGCCATGGAGATAGCGCCGGTCAGCGCGCCGCCCGCGATACAGCACGGGATCACACGCATCGGGTCACGCGCCGCGAACGGGATAGCGCCTTCGGAGATAAAGCACAGGCCCAGCACCAGCGCCGCTTTGCCCCCTTCCTGCTGGCCTTTGTCGAATTTACGACGCGCCACCAGGGTGGCGATCCCCATCGCCAGCGGCGGAACCATACCGGCCGCCATAATCGCCGCCATCGGCGCGTACACCTGAGAACTCAGCAGCCCCACGCCAAAGGCATACGCCGCCTTGTTCACCGGGCCGCCCATATCGGTACACATCATCGCGCCGAGGATAGCGCCCAGCAGGACGGCGTTCGCCGTACCCATGCTCTGCAGCCACGCGGTCAGGCCCGCCAGGATTTTGGCCACCGGCGTACCGATCACGTAAATCATCGCCAGACCGACAATCAGGCTGGAGAACAGCGGAATGATAAGGATGGGCTTCAGCGCTTCCATGCTCTGCGGCAGCTTCACTTTACCGCTGATGGCTTTCGCCACGTAACCCGCCAGGAAACCGGCGATGATGCCGCCGATAAAGCCGGAACCGGTGCTGACCGCCAGCATACCGCCGATGAGGCCCGGCGTGAGGCCCGGACGGTCGGCGATGGAGAACGCGATATAACCGGCCAGTACCGGCACCATCAGGGCGAACGCAGAGCCGCCGCCGATTTTCATCAGCGCCGCCGCCAGCGTTCCTTCCTGTTTAAAGGCTTCGATACCGAACACAAACGAGAGCGCGATGAGCAGACCGCCCGCCACCACCATCGGCAGCATATAGGAGACGCCCGTCAGCAGATGACGGTACGGACCCGCGCCGCCCTGCTCTTTTTTATCGGTCGCCGCGGCCCCTGCGCCTGCGGGCTGATACGGTTTCGCTTCCGCCACCGCTTTGTCGAACTCCTGCGCGGTTTTCTTCAGCGCGAGGCCGGTCGAGGTGCGATACATCGGTTTACCGGCGAATTTCGCCAGATCCACTTCGATATCCGCCGCCACGATGACCAGATCCGCCTGCGCCACTTCTTCCGGCGTAATCGCGTTACCCGCGCCAACAGAGCCGCGCGTTTCCACTTTCACCCACCAGCCGCGTTTTTTGGCTTCGGTTTCAATCGCTTCCGCCGCCATAAAGGTGTGCGCCACGCCGGTCGGGCAGGCCGTGACCGCCACGATGCGTTTCGGACCGCTGGCGTTTGCGCTTGCCGCAGGCGCGGCGGCGGCAGGCGCGCTGTAGGCCGCCGCGTGGGATTTCGCTTCGCTTAAAAACAGCTCCGGGTGCGCCACGGCGCGATTAATGTCGCCGAGGTAAACCTTTTTGCCGTTCAGGGATGCGTCCGCCGGTACGGCACTGCCGATAACAATCGCCAGCTCCGCATCGTTCGGGTTATCGGTTAATTCCAGCTGTGCTTTTTGCGCGGCGGCGCCAAGCAGCGTTTTCGCCATATAAGCGCGGGCCTGTCCACACCCGGGCTCGATAATCAGCAGCGTTTTCATTATGCCTCTCCTGCTGTTAGTGGAAGGGTTTTAAGTCGACACGCGCCATCATTGCGGCCAACTGTGTCCTGTCGGTGATGCCGACGTTGCTCTGGCTGACCGCCAGCGCCGCCACCGCCGTTGCAAGACGTAGGGTATGTTCACTGGATTCACGCATCAGCAGCCCGTAAATCAGGCCGCCAACCATAGAATCCCCTGCCCCGACCGTACTGACGACGTCGCAGGACGGCGGTTTGGCGATCCATTCACCCGACGCGTTCACCCACAGCGCCCCTTCCGCGCCCAGGGAGATCACCACATGGGCGATACCCTGTTCGCGAAGCGCGTGAGCCGCCTCGATAACATCTTTCAGTTCCGGCAGTTTGCGGCCGGCCCAGATCTCCAGCTCGCGGCGGTTCGGTTTCACCAGCCACGGCGCGGCTTTCAGCCCCGCCACCAGCGCCTCGCGGCTGCTGTCGAAGATAATGCACGGACACTGGCTGCGCAGGCGGGTCATCCAGTCGGTGAACGCTTCCGGAGAAACGCCCGACGGCAGGCTGCCGCTGACGCAGACCATATCGAACTGGCCAAGCCAGGTTAAGGAGTCATTAACGAAACGCTCCCAGTCGGCAGGCGTCACTTCAAAACCGGAGAAGTTAAGGTCGGTCACTTCACCGTCTTTTTCCGTCAGTTTGACGTTAATGCGGGTACGGCCCTGCACCACCTGGAAGCGATTGGCGATGCCGAGTTCGCTAAACAGCTGCTGAAAGCCGTCCTGGTTGTCTTTACCGAGAAAACCGCCCACGGTGACGTCGATACCTAAATCTTTGAGCACTTTGGCGACGTTAATGCCTTTACCCGCAGCGTGCAGGCCGGTGGTCCGCACGAGGTTAACTTCGCCGCGCTCAATCTCTGCGCAGTAACCTACCAGGTCATATGCCGGGTTGAGAGTAATAGTGGCGACACGTCTGCTCATGCTGCGCCCTCCCCAAGACCCGCGCTGATGGCTTCGCCGATGGCGTCCAGCGCCGCCTGCGCATCGTCGCCCTGCGCGGTAAAGCGCAGGCGATGGCCTTTCTTAACGCCCAGCGCCACGACTTTCATCAGGCTGCGGCCGTTCGCCGGTTTACCGGTGCCGTCGAGGTTGGTGACGGTGACATCGCTGCTGAACTGTTTGATGGTGTTCACCAGCACGGTGCCCGGACGCGCGTGCAGACCGTGCTCGTTACGCACGGTGAATTCCGCGCTCAGCACATCTTCGCCCGGCGCGTCGTCGCTGGTCAGCAGCGTCAGCAGCGTGGCGGCGTCGGCGTTCAGCAGGCGGTCAGCTTTGTTCGCGATCAGCAGTTCGCTGACGCGGCCCAGCACCTGTAGCGGCTGATCGTCAGCGACTGCGACGGTCAGCAGCAGGCCGACGTTCTCGCCATCGTGCGTGAACGACTGCGCCGGACGGCTTACCGCGACCGCGCTTGCCAGGTTGCCCTGCGCGCTGTCAGCAAGCCAGACGCCCTGGCCGAGGTTCAGCGGTTTAGCGTTAATGACGTGGCTCACGAACTCCGCATCCACCGCGCCCGCTTCGCTGAGACAACCGGCGTTCAGCGCCTGCAAGGTCACGAGGCTCGTGGCCGCAACGTCTAGCGTGAGGGTGTCGTTATCCAGTTTCATGCCCGCGCTTTGCTTCTCGCCCATCAGCAGAGCGCGCAGCTCTTCGGCGGTGGTCGCGGTTTTCAGCTGTTCAGCAATCGCGTCGTCGCTCAGCACATGGGTGAGCTGACGCAGCAGGCCTAAGTGTTCATCGGAGCTGGCGGCGATACCAATGGCGACATAGGCGACCTGATCGTCGCCCCAGGCGACGCCCTGCGGGAACTGAAACACCTGCACGCCAGTCTTCAGCACCTGGTCGCGCGTGTCAGTAGTGCCGTGGGGAATAGCGATGCCGTTGCCTAAAAAGGTGGAGGTTTGCTTTTCGCGGGCCAGCATGCCGTCAACATAACCGGCGCTGACGTTGCCCGCTTTCACCAGCGCGTCAGCTACCTGACGAATCGCTGCTTCTTTATCACCGGCGTGGGCGCCGGGATGGATATCCTGAACAGATAACTGGAACATGGTCTCCTCGCTTGCCGAACCCGAATCGTTTCAGCCGTTGTGAGAAAAAGAGCGCTGTCCCGCCAAATGAGCAAAAACGAGACAACGCTGAAACGTTTCAAGAAAGTCTGCATTTTCCGAGCGCTGCGCGCAAGAAAAGCCGTTATTGACGTGTTGAATATTAGAGATCCCGCACATTTCACCCCTTAGTCAAACGCAACGGGTACCAGGCTCAGCGGTTTTAATGGGGTGTTCAGCTCGCTTCAGCAAAGCGGCAGGGTCATTCTGAAATGCTATTTTGATTTTTTGTGGCGTCGCGGTGCCGGTTCACTGTTCAAATAATGACAAGGGGCGTAAACTCCGCCCCTTCTTTATCGACACTGCTCAGCTTATGCAAAACGACTCCCTCGCGGCACCGCGCCGACCGCTCGATTTCACGTCAGCCTCGTTTCTGATCGTTGCTTTTCTCACCGGTATCGCGGGCGCGCTGCAAACCCCGACGCTAAGCCTGTTCCTGACGGAAGAGGTCCACGCTCGTCCGGCGATGGTCGGGTTCTTTTTTACCGGCAGCGCGATTATCGGCATTTTCGTCAGCCAGTTTCTGGCCGGGCGTTCAGATCGCAAAGGCGATCGCAAAGCTCTGATTTTCGCCTGCTGCCTGCTGGGCGCGCTGGCGTGCCTGTTGTTTGCCTGGAATCGCAACTATTTCATTTTGCTGTTTGTCGGTGTGTTTCTGAGCAGTTTTGGCTCGACCGCCAACCCGCAGATGTTCGCGCTGGCGCGCGAGCATGCCGATCGCACCGGGCGCGAGGCGGTGATGTTCAGCTCGGTGCTACGCGCGCAGGTGTCGCTCGCCTGGGTGGTCGGGCCGCCGCTGGCGTACGCGCTGGCGATGGGGTTCGGCTTTCAGGCGATGTATATCAGCGCCGCAGCGGCGTTTGTGCTCTGCGCGCTGATGGTCTGGTGCTTTTTACCGTCGATGCGTAAAGAGCCGCTCGCCACCGCAGCGCCGCTGGAAGCCCCGCGCCGCAACCGCCGCGACGCGCTGCTGCTGTTTTCGGTATGCACGCTGATGTGGGGCACCAACAGCCTCTACATTATTAATATGCCGCTGTATCTGATTAACGAACTGCGCCTGCCGGAAAAGCTGGCGGGCGTGATGATGGGCGCGGCGGCCGGGCTTGAGATCCCGGTGATGCTGATTGCAGGCTTCTACGCCCGTAAATTCGGCAAACGCTTTCTGATGCGGGTGGCGGTGGCGGCAGGCGTGCTGTTTTATCTCGGGATGCTGACGCTGCACAGCCCGGCGCTGCTGCTGGCTTTACAACTGCTGAACGCCGTTTATATCGGTATTCTGGCCGGTATCGGCATGCTCTATTTTCAGGATCTGATGCCAGGCCAGGCGGGTGCTGCGACCACGCTGTACACCAACACCACGCGCGTGGGCTGGATCATCGCCGGATCGCTTGCGGGCGTGATTGCGGAAATCCTCAATTACCACGCGGTGTTTTACGTGGCGCTGGCGATGACCGCAGGCGCGGTCTGGTGTTTGTGGCGCATTAAGGACGTTTAAGGCGCGGTCAGCGCCTCCAGTTCAATAAGAAAGGTCATCGCGTCGTGGCGGCTTTTGCCGCACATCTCTTTCGAAGGCTGCAGGCCGCCGCAGACTTTCGGGCGCAGCGGCGAGCCGAACAGCTTACAGCGCAGGCGTTCGTCAAGCTGGACGCAGGGCGTATTGGCCGGTTTGCCGTCGGGCATGCCCGGGATCGGGCTTGAGATCGACGGTGCGGTGCAGCAGGCGCCGCAGTCGGGGCGACATTCCATACATTCTCCGTGACGACGCTCAGGCGTCGGTCAGTTTTTTTTCAGGCAGCAGCCGGTAGTCTGCCGCCTCGCCCTTATTTTCCAGCCCGATGACCAGGTAACCGTTGCGGACAAGCAGCATCAGCATGGCGCGAAACTGATTACGCGTTTTCACGTAAAGCCGCTGGTAGCCATTTTTCTGCGCCCAGCATTCCTGTGTTTCCAGCAGTCGCTGCGCCACGCCGTCGCGTCGGTACGCTGGCCGATAGTCTGCGCATCATGTAGCCCGGCGAACTCCGGGATCAGACGATAAACGGCAACCGTTTCTTCAGGCAGGACGTGACGGATGGAAATCGGCATGGCGGCTCCTCGCGTGAAAGCCGGGCATTGTAGCCTTTTGCCTCGCCAGGTACAGCCCTGCGGCTTAAAAAACCGCCGCGTGCCGCTTTTTCGGCATGCCTCGCAATGTGCGTAATTCCGCTTGCCTGGCGCGTGTCTCGCGAGTAACTTGTCGCGATATTTTGCATATTCCAGCTTAACAGGACACGTCGATGCCAAGAGCGAATGAAATTAAAAAAGGTATGGTGCTGAATTACAACGGCAAACTGCTGATTGTGAAAGATATCGATATTCAGTCGCCGAGCGCGCGCGGCGCGGCCACGCTGTACAAAATGCGTTTTTCCGATGTCCGCACCGGGCAGAAAGTGGAAGAGCGTTTTAAAGGCGACGATATCCTGGACACCATTACGCTGACCCGTCGCTTTGTCGATTTCTCCTATGTCGACGGCAACGAGTATGTCTTTATGGATAAAGAAGACTATACGCCATATACCTTTACCAAAGATCAGATTGAAGAAGAGCTGCTGTTTATGCCGGAAGGCGGCATGCCGGATATGCAGGTGCTGACCTGGGACGGCCAGCTGCTGGCGCTCGAACTGCCGCAGACGGTGGATCTGGAAATTGTGGAAACCGCGCCGGGCATCAAAGGCGCCTCCGCCAGTGCCCGCTCTAAACCGGCCACGCTCTCTTCCGGCGTTGTGATTCAGGTGCCGGAGTACCTGAGCGCCGGTGAGAAAATCCGCGTACATATCGCAGAACGCCGCTATATGGGCCGCGCCGAGTAGTTAGCATCCTGTAAAAATAAAAAGCCCCGCCAGTGCGGGGCTTTTTATGGCGGTGCTGACGGCTTACAGCAAATCCGGGAACAGCACTTTTTTCAGCGCCAGCTCCACGCCGCGCACTTCCGCCAGCCCTTTCAGGCGGCCAATCGCCGAATAGCCGGGGTTGGTTTTCTTGCGCAGATCGTCAAGCATCTGGTGGCCATGATCCGGGCGGAACGGGATCGGGCGCAGATCGCCTGCTTTTTTACGGCGCTGCTCTTCGGTCAGGATCGCTTTCACCACCGCCACCATATCGACGTCGCCATACAGATGCGCCGCCTCGTGGAAGGTTTTCGGGTTCGCCTCTCGGCAGGTGGAGCGCAGATGCGTGAAGTGAATGCGATCGGCAAAGGTTTCGACCATCCGCACCAGGTCGTTATCCGCACGCACGCCGTATGAGCCGGTACACATGGTGAAACCGTTATAGATGCTGTCGACAGTCTCTTTCAGCCACTGCATATCTTCAATGGTGGAAACAATGCGCGGCAGGCCGAGGATCGGGCGCGGCGGATCGTCCGGGTGGACCGCCAGGCGCACGCCCGCTTCTTCCGCCACCGGGACAATCGCTTTCAGGAAATACGCCATGTTGTCGCGCAGCGCGGCTTTATCGATATGGTCGTACTCGCTCAGGCGCGCGCGGAACTGATCCAGCGTATAGCCCTCTTCCGCGCCCGGCAGACCGGCGATGATATTGCGCGTCAGCGTCTCAATTTGCGCCTCGCTCATCGCGCTGAAATAGTCCTGCGCCTGGCGCTGCTCATCGTCGGTGTAATCATGACGCGCGCCGTCGCGTTTTAAGATATGCAGTTCAAATGCCGCGAAGGCGATGTGATCGAAACGCAGCGCTTTTGAGCCGTCCGGCAGCGTGTATTCCAGATCGGTGCGCGTCCAGTCAAGAATGGGCATGAAGTTATAGCAGACGGTGTCGATGCCGCAGGCCGCCAGATTGCGGATGCTCTGCTGATAGCTTGCGATGTAGCGATCGTATTGCCCGGTATGGGTTTTAATATCTTCATGCACCGGAATACTTTCGACCACCGACCAGGTCAGGCCTTTTTGCGCCAGCTCCGCCTGACGTTTTTTGATCTCCTCCACCGGCCAGACCTCGCCGTTAGGAATGTGATGCAGCGCGGTGACGATGCCGGTCGCCCCGGCCTGTCTGATGTCATCCAGCGATACCGGATCGTTCGGCCCATACCAACGCCAGGTTTGTTCCATCGCCCTCTCCTTAAAAAGTTGTTATACCAATACTGCTAACCTCTATGATGACTACCATACATGTTTAACCAGAACCGTCAAACCGCACGCGAGCCGCTATTGATCCAGCTCACATTCCCCGGATATTTACGGCACACCAATTCAATTTGCTGTCATATAACTTTACACTGGTTTTGTTAAATAATGGTTATCAGGATATGTGAGAAATGAATAATATCGCTTCCGCCACGCTGCCCGCGTCGGTTCAACGCCCGACTTACGACCGCCGCGCCCTGCAAACCCGCATCGTGCATTTCGGCTTCGGCGCGTTTCACCGCGCGCATCAGGCGCTGCTGACCGACAGGGTGCTAAACCTGAACGGCGGCGACTGGGGCATCTGCGAGATAAGTCTTTTCAGCGGCGATGAACTGATGAGCGCGCTACGCGCCCAGGATCATCTCTATACGGTGCTGGAAAAAGGCGCTGACGGTAATCAGGCTATTATTATTGGCGCTGTAAATGAATGCCTCAACGCGAAGCTCGACGGGATGGACGCGATTATCGAGAAATTCTGCGAGCCGCAGGTCGCTATCGTCTCATTAACCATTACGGAAAAAGGCTACTGCATCGATCCCGCGACCGGCCATCTCGATACCCAAAACAGCCGTATCGCGCACGATCTTGAAAACCCGCACCAGCCGCACTCCGCGCCCGGCCTGCTCGTCGAAGCGCTGCACCGCCGCCGCGAACGCGGGCACGCGCCGTTTACCGTGCTTTCCTGCGATAACATTCCTGATAACGGCCATGTGGTGCGCGAAGCGGTGCTCGGCATGGCGCACAAGCGCGATCCGTCGCTGGCGCAATGGATTGCTGAAAACGTCACCTTCCCCGGTACGATGGTTGACCGTATCGTGCCGGCGGCGACACCGGAATCCTTACAGGAGATAGCCGATACGCTAGGCGTCGCTGACCCGTGCGCCATCAGCTGCGAGCCTTTTATTCAGTGGGTGATAGAGGATAACTTCGTCGCGGGCCGTCCCGCCTGGGAAGACGCGGGCGTGCAGATGGTGGATGACGTGCTGCCGTGGGAGCAGATGAAGTTAAGAATGCTGAACGGCAGCCACTCTTTTCTCGCGTATCTCGGTTATCTGGCGGGCTATGCGCATATTAGCGACTGTATGAACGACGCGCATTTTCGCGACGCGGCGCGCCAGCTGATGCTGCGCGAACAGGCGCCGACGCTACGGATCACCGGTGTCGATCTCACCGGCTATGCCGACAGCCTGATCGCCCGCTTCGCCAATCCGGCGCTCAAACACCGCACCTGGCAGATTGCCATGGACGGCAGTCAGAAACTGCCGCAGCGAATGCTGGATTCGGTACGCTGGCATTTGCAGCACGGCGGCGAGTGGTCGCTGCTGGCGCTGGGCGTGGCGGGCTGGATGCGCTACGTCAGCGGCGTGGATGATAACGGAGCGTCCATCGACGTACGCGATCCGCTCGCTGAAAAAATTGCGGCGCTGGCGCGCTCAGGCAGCGAAGAAGAGCGCGTCGGCGCGCTGCTGACGCTCAAGGAGGTGTTCGGCGAGGATCTGCCGCAGCATCCGCTGTTTATCCATACGCTGAACGCCGCCTGGCAGTCGCTGTGCCGCCTGGGCGCGAAAGAGGCGGTCGCACGGCTCGCGCGTCGCTGATTTTTAACCCTGAATGCTTTTAACGCGGATGCGGCCCCTGCCCGTCCGCGTTGCCTCTTCTCATGCCTGCTATTTTTATCCAGAATGACGCCTGATGATTTATTCCCGTCAGATATTTATCAGGAGCGCATGTGACCCGTACCAATCTCATTACCGGCTTTCTTGGCAGCGGCAAAACCACCACGATCCGTCATCTGCTGGCGCATAAAGATCCGGCGGAAAAATGGGCCGTCCTGGTCAATGAATTTGGCGAGGTGGGCATCGACGGCGCGCTGATGGCCGACAGCGGCGCGCTGTTAAAAGAGATCCCCGGCGGCTGCATGTGCTGCGTCAACGGCCTGCCGATGCAGGTCGGGCTCAATACCCTGCTGCGTCAGGGCAAACCCGATCGCCTGCTGATTGAGCCGACCGGGCTTGGGCACCCGAAGCAGATTCTGGATATGCTGACCTCAGAGGTTTACGAGCCTTACATTGACCTGCGCGCCACCCTGTGCCTGCTCGACCCGCGCCAGTTGCGAGATGAAAAATATGTCGCCAATGAGAATTTCCGCGACCAGCTGGCTGCGGCGGATATCATTATCGCCAATAAACAGGATCGCAGCGACGAAGCCAGTCTCGCGGCGCTGAACGCCTGGCGCGACGAACACGCCGCCGACCGTGAGCTGGTGTTCGCGACCCAGGGTGAAATCGACCCGGCGTTGCTTGATAAGCCGCGCCTGAACCTGCGTGAACTGCCCGCCAGCGCGCATCATAGCCATTCACACGCCGCGCGCAGCGGCCTTGCGGCGCTGAGCCTGCCGGGCAATCAGCGCTGGCGTCGTAGTCTGAACAGCGGACAGGGGCATCACGCCTGCGGCTGGATTTTTGATGCCGATACCGTGTTCGATACCATCGGCATACTGGAATGGGCGCGGCTGGCGCCTGCTGAGCGCGTAAAAGGCGTACTGCGTATTCCCGAAGGGCTGGTGCGTATTAATCGCCAGGGACAGGATTTTCATATTGAAACCCAGAGCGCCCCGCCGCCGGACAGCCGGATTGAGCTGATTACCGCCGCGGAAACCGACTGGAACGCCCTTCAGTCCGCCTTGTTGAAGCTTCGTTTAGACACGTCGCTTTAACGTTACCCTTTTGTGAAAATTCAGACTGCCATGACCAATACCCGTTTCCCCGCGATCCTGCTGCTTAACCTCGCAGGCGCCGTCCTTTTTCTTTCCTGGTATCCGCCGGCGCAGACCGGTTTCTGGTTTACCCTCGATGCCGGGATTTTCCACTTTTTTAATCACCTGGCCGCCGCCAGCCATGGTTTTTTATGGTTCCTTGCGATCACGAATAATCGCGCCTTTGACGGCTGCTCGCTGCTGGCGATGGGTCTGCTGCTGCTCTGGTACTGGCGTCAGGCCACGGCGTCGGGCCGCCGTCACATCATTATTATGGGTGTCGTCATGTTGCTTTCTGCGGTCGTTCTCAATCAACTGGGGCACCTGCTGCCGGTATCGCGCCCGAGCCCAACCCTGACGTTTGAAGACAGCCTGCGCGTGGGTAAAATCACAGGGATTTCCACCAAAGACGCCTCGACCGACAGTTTTCCCGGCGACCACGGCATGATGCTGCTTATATTTGCGGGATTTATGTGGCGCTATTTCGGCGGTAAAGCTTTCGCGCTGGGCCTGCTGATATTCTGTGTTTTCGCGCTACCGCGTATGATGATTGGCGCGCACTGGTTTACGGATATCGCCGTTGGCTCTTTGTCAATCATTTTTATTGGTCTTCCGTGGATTTTATTGACGCCGCTTAGCGATAAAATAATTACCTGGCTTAATAATCATCTGCCCGGTCAAAAAACAACAAATTAATAACAATTAATTAATAAATTAAAACTATTACCAACAGGGATCGTTAAGGGTCCCTGTTTATTTTATAGACACAACCTTCGCGACGCTTTTCTCAGGACTTTCATATATTCGTCATAAAAATGAATAAGTTGTCTATTTTTGCGACAAATCGTGAGTCCTTATCCTTTCTCTGCAAATGCTATACCGGGCATTACAATTTCTTATAAAAAAATAACTAAAACCACTCGCCATATGGGGTTTGTTAGGGTAATCTCGGGAGCGTTTTGCGGTTTAAGGGCATTTATTGGTAATGCAAATAAAAAGTGTGGACTGACACACAATTTAGCTCACCAGGAATTGTCTTACCCCCCAGAGCTCATTAGTCTCGGCACGTTTAGCATTTTTTATAACGATTTTTATCGTTAAGGACTTCAAGGGAAAACAAACATAATGGTCAAATCTCAACCAATCCTGAGATATATCATGCGGGCTATCCCCGCAGTCGCTGTGGCAGTTTTGCTTTCAGCATGTAGCTCTACCAATACCGCAAAAAACATGCATTCTGAGACGCATGCAGTAGGTGAAAACGACGGGCTGTTACTGCAAGCCTCTCAGGATGAATTTGAACAGATGGTTCGTACGCTGGATGTAAAATCCCGCATTATGGATCAATACGCTGACTGGAAAGGCGTGCGCTATCGCCTCGGCGGCAGCACCAAAACGGGCATCGATTGTTCGGGTTTTGTGCAGCGCACCTTCCGTGAACAGTTTGGTTTAGAACTGCCGCGCTCCACGTATGAGCAGCAGGAAATGGGCAAACCGGTCGATCGTACCCGGTTGCGCTCCGGCGATCTGGTGCTGTTCCGCGCCGGCTCTACCGGCCGTCATGTAGGCATTTACATCGGCAACAATCAGTTTGTACATGCGTCAACACGCAGCGGCGTGATGATTTCCAACATGGACGAACCGTACTGGAAGAAGCGCTATAACGAAGCGCGCCGCGTACTGAGCCGCAGTTAATTCCGGCATGACGATTTCCCTTGATCGTCCTCGCTGAACGATAAAAAACGCTGCTGATGCAGCGTTTTTTTCGTCTGTGCGCCCGCCTCGCCCTTTCCCCTCACCTGGCGCGGGATTTCTGTTAAGCTGGGTTCACACTCGTTGCTCGCACAGGAACTAAAAAGGATGTTATCCAGTCCGCCTTTTGCATCAACGCTGTCCACGCCCCGTAAAATTATTCTGGTCGGCCTTGCGACAGGCCTGGCCTTAACGTTGATTATCACGCTTGCCGCCCGCGGCTGGCTGCATCAGCAGCGGGAAAACCAGTACGACATGCTGGCGCGGGATATTCATCATTATCTGAACACCTATTTTGCGCAGCTGAAAGCGTCCGCCGACGCGCTGCAGCCGCTGACGCTTGCCGAGTGCGGCACCGTGTCGTCTGAACTCACCTCGCGCGCGGCATTTAACCTTAACGTGCGCGCCTTTTTGCTGATAAGAGACGGCGCGGCCTACTGCTCTTCGGCGACCGGCAAACTTCATCTGCCCCTTCGCGATCTCGCGCCGGATATCGATACCCGCAAAACGGTGGATATCAGCATTATCTCCGGCACGCCGATGATGCCGGATAAACCGTCCATGGTGATGTGGTTCGGCAATCCGCTCATGGAAGGCCGCGGGATCGTCACCACGCTTAACGTTAATCTCACGCCCTATCTGGTCTATACCGCGCGCCAGAACGATCTCAACGGCCTCGCGCTGGTAGCGAAAGATCGGGCGCTGACGACGTTTTCCGGCAGGGTGATGACGCCCGATGAGCTGCCCGCCAGACCGCTGCGTAGCGAGAGCGTGCATGGCTATCCGCTGAAGCTCTATCTGTATGGCGATACAATGCCCGCCGAAGACCGCCATCTGGCGCTCCTGCTGGGCTTATTAATTGGCGTGCTCGGCGGCGTGCTGACGGTCATTTTACTGGCGCTACGCGCGCGATCCGGGCGCGAGATTGTCAGCGCCATCAAGCGTAACCAGTTTTTTGTGGTCTACCAGCCGGTGGTGGACGCCGCCACGCGTCAGACCTGCGGCGTGGAAGCGCTGATGCGCTGGGAGCATCCGACTGCCGGCCTGATCCCGCCTGATGCTTTTATCAGCTTCGCCGAGGCGCAGGGGCTTATCGTCCCTTTAACCCGCCACTTATTTAAACTGATCGCGCAGGATGTGCCGCGCCTGCAGCAGTCGCTGCCGCCCGGCGCCAAGCTCGGCATTAATATTGCGCCCGGTCATCTTCATTCCGAACAATTCAAAGCGGATATCCAGAAACTGCACGCCTCGCTGCCGCCGGATTACTTTCATCTGGTGTTTGAGATAACCGAGCGCGATATGATTCGCGAAGAAGAAGCGCTGGATCTTTTTCAGTGGCTTCATCAACAGGGCCATGAGATCGCGGTGGATGACTTTGGCACCGGCCACAGCGCGCTTATCTACCTTGAGCGCTTCACGCTGGATTATCTGAAAATCGATCGCGGTTTTGTGAATGCGATCGGCACCGAAACGATCACCTCGCCGGTGCTGGATGCCGTAATTAGCCTTGCGAAACGCCTGAGTATGGCGACGGTGGCCGAGGGTGTGGAGACCCAGGAGCAGGCGAAGTGGCTGACCGCGCGCGGCGTGAACTTTTTACAGGGTTACTATTTCAGCCGTCCGGTGCGTGCCGCTGATTTGCCGGCCAGCATGAAAGAAGCCGACGCATAACGCGGGGCTATTTCACAATCGCGCGCGGCTCCCTTATTATGCTGCCATGCGGTTACCGCGCCCGTTCTGGCCCCGGAGAAGGACACATCACCTCAATGATTGCACGCGCGTTCGTTTTGCTCTTTCTGGTGTTCAGCGCTGTTTGCCAGGCGCAGACCATCCATGAAAGTTACTCCCTGGCGGTGCTCGGGGAGCCAAAATATGTCGTCAACTTCACCCACTTCGATTACGTCAATCCGGCCGCCCCGAAAGGCGGCAACATCACGCTTGCCGCCATCGGCACATTTGATAACTTCAACCGCTACGCGCTGCGCGGCAACCCTGGCGTGCGCACCGAAGCGCTTTACGACGCGCTCTTTACCAGTTCCGACGACGAGCCGGGCAGTTACTATCCGCTGATTGCCGAGATGATCCGCTACCCGGACGACTTTTCGTGGGCGGAGGTGACGATAAACCCGCAGGCGCGCAACCACGACGGCTCCCCTATTACCGCGAAAGATGTGGCGTTCACCTTTCATAAATTTATGACCGAAGGCGTGCCGCAGTTCCGGCTCTACTACAAAGGCACGACTATCAAGGCCATCGCGCCGCTGACCGTGCGCATTGAACTCGGACAGCCCGGCAAAGAAAATATGCTGGGCCTGCTGACGCTGCCGGTGATGCCGGAGAAATTCTGGCGCGACCATAAGCTTAGCGATCCGCTCGCCACGCCGCCGCTGGCGAACGGCCCTTACCGCGCCACCCAGTGGCGTCTGGGGCAGTACATTGTCTATTCCCGCGTGAAGGATTACTGGGCCGCCAACCTGCCCGTAAACCGCGGCCGCTGGAATTTCGACACCATTCGCTACGACTACTATCTGGATGACAACGTCGCTTTCGAGGCGTTTAAAGCGGGCGCGTATGACTTCCGCCCGGAAACCAGCCCGAAAAACTGGGCGACGCGCTATACCGGCAGTAATTTTGACCGCGGCTATATCGTCAAAGACGAGTTTGAGAAAACCACCGCCCAGGACGCGCGCTGGCTGGCGTTTAATATTCAGCGGCCTTTCTTCGCCGACCGGCGCGTGCGCGAGGCGATTTCGCTCGCCTTTGATTTCGAATGGATGAATAAGGTGTTGTTCTATAAAGCCTGGCGACGCCCGAACAGCTATTTCCTGAATACCGACTACGCGGCGCGCCACTATCCTGACGCCGACGAGCTCACGTTGCTCGCGCCGCTCAAAAAAGAGGTGCCGCCGGACGTCTTTACCCGCATCTACGAGCCGCCGGTGTCGCGCGGCGACGGCTTTGACAGAGAGAATCTCATCAAAGCGCTGGCGCTGCTGAAAGAAGCGGGTTGGGAGCTTAAAAATAACAAGCTGGTGAACCGCGAAACCGGCAAGCCGTTTACGTTTGAACTGCTGCTGGGTTCAGAAGGCAATAACCAGTGGGTGTTACCCTTCCAGCACAGCCTGGCGCGGCTGGGCATCACGATGAACATCCGCCAGGTGGATAACTCACAGCTCACCAACCGGCTGCGCAAACGCGATTTCGATATGATGCCGACGCTCTATCGCGCCGCGCCCTGGCCCGATACCGGCTTGCAGATAAGCTGGGCCTCAGACTATATCGATTCTTCATGGAATACCCCCGGCGTGCAGAACCCGGCGGTGGATAAACTGATAGCGCAGATCATCGCAAACCAGGGCAATCAGCAGAAGCTGCTGCCGCTCGGCCGTGCGCTTGACCGCGTGCTGACCTGGAACTACTACATGATCCCGATGTGGTACGCCGCGGCGGATCGCGTGGCGATGTGGAACAAATTCTCGCGCCCCGCCACCAGCCCTCTCTACACGATTGGCTTTGATACGTGGTGGTATGACGTCAATAAAGCCGCCACGCTGCCAGAAGCGCGGCGCTGAGGAAAATTATGGGCGCTTACCTGCTTCGCCGCTTACTGCTGCTGATCCCGACACTCTGGGCCATCATCACGCTTAACTTTTTCATCGTCCAGATAGCGCCCGGCGGCCCGGTGGATCAGGCCCTCGCCGCTATCCAGTTTGGCAGCGCCAGCGGCATCCCCGGCGTTCAGAACGGCGGGATGCAGAGCAGCCGCCCGCAAAACGGCGTGCTGAACGTTAACGAGAGCCACTACCGCGGCGCTCGCGGGCTCGACCCGGAAGTGGTCGCCGAAATCACCCACCGTTACGGGTTCGACAAACCGCTGCATGAGCGATACCTGAAAATGCTGTGGGATTACGCGCGTTTCGATTTTGGCAACAGCCTGTTTCGCAGCGCGTCGGTCATCGATTTGATTAAAAACAGCCTGCCGGTCTCGGTCACGCTTGGCCTGTGGAGCACGCTGATAATCTATCTGGTGTCGATTCCGCTCGGTATCCGCAAGGCGGTTAACAGCGGCAGCCGCTTCGACGTCTGGAGCAGCGTGGCGATTATCACGGGTTACGCCGTTCCCGCGTTTTTGTTCGCCATTTTATTAATTGTCGTTTTCGCCGGCGGCACCTGGTTCGATCTCTTCCCGCTGCGCGGGCTGGTCTCGGCCAACTTCGACACGCTGCCCTGGTATCAGAAAATCACCGATTATCTCTGGCACATTACGCTGCCGGTGCTGGCGACGGTGATTGGCGGCTTCGCGACGCTCACTATTCTTACCCGCAACGCGTTTCTCGATGAGATCCGCAAGCAGTATGTGGTGACGGCCCGCGCCAAAGGCCTGGGCGAGCAGCAGATCCTCTGGCGTCATGTGTTTCGCAACGCCATGCTGCTGGTGATCGCGGGCTTCCCGGCGACGTTTATCAGCATGTTTTTCACCGGTTCGGTGCTGATTGAGGTGATTTTCTCGCTTCAGGGCCTCGGGCTGCTGGGCTATGAAGCCACCGTGTCGCGCGATTATCCGGTGATGTTTGGCACGCTCTATATTTTCACCCTGGTCGGCCTGCTGCTGAATATCCTGAGCGATATCACTTACACGCTTGTCGACCCACGCATTGATTTCGAGAGGCGCGGATGAGAAGACTCAATCCGGTCAACGAGGCGCGCTGGGCGCGATTTCGCCATAACCGGCGCGGCTACTGGTCGCTATGGATTTTCGCGGTCATTTTTGCGTTAAGCCTCTGCGCCGAACTTATCGCCAACGATAAACCCCTGGCGGTGCATTACCAGGATCGCTGGTATTTCCCGCTTATCCATAACTACAGCGAAAGCGATTTTGGCGGCCCGCTCGCCACGCCTGCCGATTATCAGGACCCGTGGCTGCAACACCGGCTTAAGAAAAACGGCTGGGTGCTGTGGGCGCCGGTGCGTTTTAGCGGCACCGCGATTAATTTCGCGTCTGATCACCCCTTCCCTGCCCCGCCGTCGGCGCAAAACTGGCTTGGCACCGATGCCAACGGCGGCGATGTGCTGGCGCGCATTCTGTATGGCACGCGTATTTCACTGCTGTTCGGTCTGATGCTGACGCTCTGCGCCAGCGCCATCGGCATTACCGTTGGCGCAATTCAGGGCTACTACGGCGGCAAAATCGATCTGTTCGGCCAGCGCTTTATCGAGATCTGGTCCGGCATGCCGACGCTGTTTCTGATCATTATCCTCTCAAGCGTGGTGCAGCCGGGCTTCTGGTGGCTGCTTTTGATAACCGTGCTGTTCGGCTGGATGACGCTGGTGGGCGTGGTGCGCGCCGAGTTTCTGCGTACCCGCAATTTTGACTATATCCGCGCCGCCCAGGCGCTTGGCGTCAGCGACCGCGCGATTATCTGGCGTCATATGCTGCCGAACGCGATGGTGGCGACGCTCACATTTCTGCCGTTTATTCTCTGCGGTTCGATTACCGTGCTGACGGAGCTTGATTTCCTGGGCTTCGGGCTGCCGCTCGGCTCGCCGTCGCTTGGCGAACTGCTTTTGCAGGGCAAGAATAACCTCGAAGCGCCCTGGCTTGGCCTCACCGCCTTTTTCTCGCTGGCGATTTTACTGTCGTTACTCATTTTTATCGGCGAAGCGGTTCGCGACGCCTTCGATCCCGGTAAGGCGGTCTGATATGGCGCACCCTCTGCTTTCCATCGACAATCTTTCCATCGCGTTTCGCCAGCAGGGCGTTGAGCGCCAGGTGGTGGATTCGCTGTCGCTGGCTATTGAGCCGGGCGAAACCCTGGCGCTGGTGGGCGAATCGGGCTCCGGCAAAAGCGTCACGGCGCTTTCCGTACTGCGCCTGCTGCCATCGCCGCCGGTGGTCTATCCGCAGGGCGACATCCGCTTTCAGGGCCAGTCGCTGCTGAACGCCAGCGAGCGCGAACTGCGCGCGGTGCGCGGCAACCAGATAGCCATGATTTTCCAGGAGCCGATGGTCTCCTTAAACCCGCTGCATAGCGTAGAAAAACAGCTCTATGAAGTGCTCTCGCTGCACCGCGGCATGCGCCGCGAGCCCGCGCGCGCTGAGATCATTACCTGCCTTGAGCGCGTCGGCATCCGCAACGCCTCTCAGCGGCTGAACGATTTTCCGCACCAGCTTTCGGGCGGCGAGCGTCAGCGCGTAATGATCGCCATGGCGCTGCTGACCCGCCCGGCCCTGCTCATCGCCGATGAACCGACCACCGCGCTGGACGTCACGGTGCAGGCGCAGATCCTGCAACTGCTGGCGGAGCTTAAGCGCGAACTCAATATGGGGCTGCTGTTCATCACCCATAACCTGAATATCGTCAAACGGCTGGCGGATAACGTGGCGGTGATGCAGAACGGACGCTGCGTGGAGCAAAACCGCGCCGCGGCGCTGTTCGCAGCGCCCGCGCATGACTATACCCGTCGCCTGATTAACGCCGAGCCGGACGGCTCTCCGGTGCCTCTTCCTGAGCCCGCCGTGCCTTTACTGACTGTGCGAGGATTGAGCGTGGCGTTTGAAAAGCGTCGCGGGCTGTTCAGGCGCATCGCGGGCTTTCATCATGCGCTTAACAACTTAAGCTTTACGCTGCATACAGGGGAAAGCCTGGGACTGGTGGGCGAATCGGGATCGGGCAAGAGTACGTCAGGGCTCGCGCTGCTGCGCCTTATCGCCTCACAAGGCGAGATTGTCTTCGACGGGCATCCGCTGCATCAGCTTAACCGCCGCGCGCTGCTGCCGCTGCGCCGCCGCATTCAGGTGGTGTTCCAGGATCCGAACTCATCGCTCAACCCGCGTCTTGATGTGCAAAGCATTATCGCCGAAGGGCTGCGCGTGCATCAGCCGGCCCTCACCCCGGCCCAGCGTGAAGCGCAGGTGATTGACGTGATGCGTGAAGTGGGTCTCGATCCCGAAACGCGCCATCGCTACCCGAGCGAATTTTCCGGCGGCCAGCGCCAGCGCATCGCCATCGCGCGGGCGCTGATCCTCAAACCAGAGCTGCTGATCCTGGATGAACCGACGTCGTCGCTCGATCGCACCGTGCAGGCGCAGATCCTGGCGCTGCTGAAAAAGCTACAGCGCGAGCATCAGCTCGCTTACCTGTTTATCAGTCACGATCTCCAGGTGGTGCGTTCGCTGTGTCATCAGGTAGTGGTGTTACGTCAGGGCGAGGTGATTGAGCAGGGCGACTGTCAGACTATTTTCGCCGCCCCGCGTGAGGCTTATACACGCGAGCTGTTAACGCTGCGCTGACGCTCAGAAAGGATTCTGACCGGAAAACGGCTCGGCAATGGCCACGCCGAAATTCTTGAGGCGGCAGGTGGCCGCGAATTCATCCTGATGGTTTACGAACAGACACGGCTCGCCTTCGCACTCCAGCACAGAACAATCGACCGAAATATCGCTCAGCGCCTGGCTGAGTTTATGCATCACCGGCCAGGCTTTTTCGCCATCCGGGCTTAACAGGCGCAGGCCGACCAGACAGTTGTCGCAGTCCGGGCCCTGATGCGGAATCGGTTCAACTTTTGAACCGGCGAAACCCGCCCGCCACCGATAGCTCTGCGGCAAGCGATGTACGATAGAGAGTTGTAGCGTATTCAAGATAGCGTCCCCGGAAACATAAATTTTACAAGTCATTCACATAAAGATTAACACATGTTGACAAAAAGTGATCGCGTCAACAAAGAAAACGGTTTCATTGCAAGCGTTCGCAGGTTATTTCATCACCAGCGAGGCGGTTATTTTGTGCGGTGGCTCGCATTTTGGCGCTATATGTACCCCGTTACGCGCCACGACACAACCTTTTTTAATACAAGGCTGTGACTTTTTACACGATATATTTTTACATTCAGGAAACGAAAATGGCTTACAGAAGGGCGTCAGAGGGGATCATTAAGAGAGGTAGAGGCGGGAGAAAAACTCCCGCGAGAGATCAGGCAGCGCGTCGGCGAGGACGGCTTGCGTAGAGGTAGAAAAGAATCGAGCAGGTGGCGCAGAAGAAGATAGAGAGCAGCATCGGCCAGGCGGAATTGAACGTCGCCGTGGAAAGCAGCGCGCCCATAATCGCCCCAATCCCGAAGCGGAACGTGCCCGCCAGCGACGACGCCGTGCCCGCCATATGCGGGAATTCATCCAGGATCACCGCCATCGCGTTGGACGCCACCAGCGACACGCAGCCGACAAACGCCGCCACGCCCAGCACCAGCGACCAGAAACCGACATCGAACTGCGCGCTAATCACCAGCCACACCGCCATCGCGAACTGAATAAACAGCCCGGCGCGGAACATTTTCAGCGCGCCCACGCGGCGCACAAAGCGGCTGTTGATGATGGTCATGACGAACAGAAACACGATATTCAGCGCGAAGTAATAACCAAAATGCTGCGGCGAAACGTGGTTCAGTTCGATATAGACAAACGGCCCGGCGCTTAAAAACGAGAACATACCCGCAAAGCTGAAGCCGCTCGCCAGCATATAGCTCAGGACGCGCTTATGGCGAAACAGCGTAGCGAAGTTGCCAAGCGTGGTGCGGAAGTGAAACTTCTGGCGGCGCTCCACCGGCAGCGTTTCGCGGATAAGAAAGAAAATCATGGCGCAGGCCAGCAGCGCCAGCACCGCGAGGATCCAGAAAATAACGTGCCAGTTAAACCAGACCAGCACCGCCCCGCCCGCCATCGGCGCCAGCAGCGGCGCGATGGTGGTCACCAGCATCACGAACGACATCATGCGCGAGAACTCTTCCTTCGGGTAGATATCGCGCATCAGGGCGTTGATCACCACGCTTGCCGCCGCGGCGGAGAGCCCGTGCAGGAAACGCATATAGATGAGCTGATCGATAGTCTGCGCCAGCGCACACGCGATGGCAGCCGCCGCGAAGATCAGCGTGCCACCGAGGATCACCGGCTTGCGTCCCAGGCTGTCGGCCATCGGGCCATAAAAAAGCTGGCCGATGGCGAAGCCCAGAATATAGGTGCTGAGCGTCATCTGGGCGCTGCCCGCCTCGACGCCAAACTCGCTGGCGATAACCGGCAGCGCCGGGAGATACATATCGATAGAGAGCGGCATCAGCATGGCCAGCAGGCCAAGAATAAACACAATACCCAGCGACGAATTCTGCCTGGTGGTCACAGTCGACTCCTGAAATTAGCGTGACGGCATGCCAACGCTGGCAATTTCGTCTTCGGTTAACGGGCGGTATTCGCCAGGCGCAAGCTCAGGATCGAGTTCAATCGCCCCAATGCGCTCGCGATGCAGACCGACAACATGGTTACCCACCGCCGCAAACATACGCTTCACCTGATGATAGCGGCCTTCGCTGATGGTAAGACGCACTTCGGTCGGCGTGATCACTTCAAGCTGCGCCGGTTTGGTGAGATCTTTTTCGTTATTCAGCTGCACGCCTTTGGCGAACAGCGCCGCGGTATCATCCGCCACCGGCGATTCCAGCGTCACCAGATAGGTTTTCTCGCAGTGGTGGCGCGGCGAGGTGATGCGGTGCGACCACTGGCCGTCGTCAGTCATCAGCACAAGACCGGTGGTGTCGATATCCAGCCGTCCGGCGGCGTGCAGCTTATGCGCGACCGGCTCGTCCAGGAAATAGAGCACCGTCGGATGATCCGGATCGTCGGTGGAGCAGACGTAGCCCTGCGGTTTATTCAGCATAAAATAGCGCGGGCCATTCTGCTGGGTCAGCGGATTGCCGTCATACTCAATTCCGTGGTCCGGCAGCAGTTTAAAAGCGGTGTCTTTTACAATGTCGCCATTCACCGTGACCCGGCTGGCGCGAATTTCGCGGCCAGCAATAGCGCGGCTGACGCCAAGCTGCTGGGCGATAAATTTATCAAGTCGCATTACGTTTATAAGCCTGTTGTTGATGCAGTTCCGACGCGGGGGCGGGCAAAGCGCCCGTCAATGTTCTTGAAGCGGAATCAGAGCCGTCAGTATAACGGGCAATGGCCCGCTCACAAGATGAAAATGATTCGTGGCATAATATTAGCGTGATCCCTATTTCTGCAGGCCCCATGTCTTTTACTTTACGTCCCTACCAGCGCGAAGCGGTGGATGCCACCCTGAATCATTTTCGCCGCCACGACGCGCCAGCGGCGATCGTTCTGCCGACCGGCGCAGGCAAAAGCCTGGTGATCGCCGAACTGGCGCGGCTCGCGCGCGGCCGCGTGCTGGTGCTCGCCCATGTGAAAGAGCTGGTGGCGCAAAACCATGCGAAATATCTGGCGCTCGGGCTTGAGGCGGATATTTACGCGGCCGGTCTCGCGCGCAAAGAGAGCCACGGCAAGGTCGTGTTCGGCAGCGTGCAGTCGGTGGCGCGCAACCTCGACCATTTTCAGGGAGAATTCTCGCTGGTGATTGTCGATGAGTGCCATCGCATCAGCGATGACGACGACAGCCAGTATCAGCAAATTCTCACGCACCTGCGTAAGCAGAACCCGCGCCTGCGGCTGCTGGGGCTGACCGCCACGCCGTTTCGCCTCGGCAAAGGCTGGATTTACCAGTTCCATTATCACGGTATGGTGCGCGGCGATGAAAAAGCGCTGTTTCGCGATTGCATCTATGAACTGCCGCTGCGCTATATGATTAAGCACGGCTACCTGACGCCGCCGGAGCGCCTTGATATGCCCGTGGTGCAATATGATTTCAGCCGCCTGCAGGCCCAGAGCAACGGGCTCTTCAGCGAGGCCGATCTCAACCGCGAGCTGAAACAGCAGCAGCGCATCACGCCGCATATCGTGAGCCAGATTGTCGAATTCGCCGCCGACCGCCGCGGCGCGATGATTTTCGCCGCGACCGTTGAGCACGCGCGCGAAATCACCGGCCTGCTGCCGGCGGGCGAAGCGGCGTTGATTACCGGCGAAACGCCGGGTCGCGAGCGCGACGCGATTATCGAGGCGTTCAAAGCCCAGCAACTGCGTTTTCTCGTCAACGTGGCGGTACTCACCACCGGCTTTGACGCGCCGCATGTCGATCTCATCGCTATTCTGCGCCCGACCGAATCGGTCAGCCTCTATCAGCAGATTGTCGGACGCGGGCTGCGATTGTCGCCGGGCAAAAAAGATTGCCTGATCCTCGATTACGCGGGCAACCCGCACGATCTCTACGCGCCGGAAGTGGGCGCGCCGAAGGGCAAAAGCGACAACGTACCGGTGCAGGTCTTCTGCCCCGCCTGCGGTTTCGCCAACACCTTCTGGGGCAAAACCACGGCGGACGGCACGCTGATTGAGCATTTCGGCCGCCGCTGCCAGGGCTGGTTTGAAGATGACGAGGGCCACCGGGAGCAGTGCGACTACCGCTTCCGCTTTAAAAACTGCCCGCACTGCAACGCGGAAAACGATATCGCCGCGCGGCGCTGTCGCGAATGCAACGAGGTGCTGGTAGACCCGGACGATATGCTGAAAGCGGCGCTGAAGCTAAAAGACGCGCTGGTGCTGCGCTGCGGCGGGATGCAACTTCAGCCGGGCGCCGACGAGAAAGGCGAATGGCTGAAAGTGACCTATTACGATGAGGACGGTGCGGACGTCAGCGAACGTTTTCGCCTGCAGACGCCCGCGCAGCGCACCGCCTTCGAACAGCTTTTTATTCGCCCGCACACCCGCACGCCGGGCGTGCCGCTGCGCTGGATAACCGTCAACGATATCGTCGCCCAGCAGGCGCTGCTGCGTCACCCCGATTTCGTGGTGGCAAGGCTCAAAGGCCAGTACTGGCAGGTGCGTGAAAAGGTGTTCGATTATAACGGCCGGTTCCGCCGCGCCAATGAATTACGCGGTTAGCGGCGGTTTTCATTGCCCCTGCGCGCTCGAATAGCTATAATGCCGCCCGCTTTTGCATCCGCAAAGCCAGTCATTTGCCTGTTGCTGGGTCGCCTGTAACAGGTTTCTTTATTAAGAGAGATGTCAATGTTTACTATCAACGCTGAAGTACGTAAAGAGCAGGGTAAGGGTGCGAGCCGCCGCCTGCGTCACGCCAACAAGTTCCCGGCTATCGTTTACGGTGGCACCGAGGCTCCGGTTGCAATCGAACTGGACCACGACAAAGTGATGAACATGCAGGCTAAACCGGAGTTCTACAGCGAAGTGCTGACTCTGGCTATCGATGGCAAAGAAGTTAAAGTAAAAGTTCAGGCTGTACAGCGTCACCCGTACAAACCGAAACTGCACCACATCGACTTCGTTCGCGCGTAAGTGCAATGAAGAAAAAACGCCGCGCTATGCGGCGTTTTTTTTGCCTGTAATTCAGGCGCAAAAATTAAGGGCGGAGATTCCGCCCTTTTTCATTTCATGTTTATTTGCCTGACGTGCGGCGCTGTAGCTGATCGCGCAGGTTCGGCGGCGTGCCTTTGATGGTCAGCGTGTCGGTCGCCGGGTCCCAGAAAATACGCTCGCCAAGCAGCATGGCGTCGAAGTTAATCGTCAGCCCGCCGCCGCTGCCGGCGTATTTGGTCAGCTGGCGCAGCGTGCTGCGGTCCGCCGGGAACGTCTCTTCCAGCTCGTAGCCCTGCTCCGCCGTAAACTCCTGGAAGCTTTTCTCGCCAAAATTCGGCAGCTCTCTGGAAAGCTCAGACAGCGCAATCTCTTCGCCCGCCTGCAACTGCTCGTTGCAGTAGCTGTAGACCTGCGCACGCACGTTCTGGCGCTCGGCTTTATCGAGCTGCGCCTCGGCGGTGAAATCATCCAGCGCCTGCAACAGCCCGCGGTTCTGCGCTTTGGTATCGAGCCCGACGCTCGCGCCCAGGAAATCCATAAAGAAATCGGCGACCTTGCGCCCTACCCGGCCTTTCAGGAAGGTTAAGTAGCGGGTCGATTCCGGGTTGGTTTCCCATTCGGTCAGATCGATGCGCGCGACGATATCGGCGTGGTTGATATCCAGATAGTGCGTGGTGCTGATGTCCAGCTGTTCGTTAACGCGCATGCTGCTTAAGTTGTTCAGCACCGCCACCAGCAGGTATTCGACCGCCAGGTAACGATAGTGACAAAACAGCACGATACCGCCATCGGCAAACGGGTATTTCGCAAGCTCGTCACGCAGACGGCCGGTGGCCGCCCGGCTGAACGCCAGGAAATCCTCATCGCCGCGACGACACTGGCGCAGCGCCTCGGCAAGCTCGCTCTCTTCGTTAAAAAGGCCGTAGGCTTTGCTTTTCGCGCTGTAGACGCGATGTAGCTCGGCCATCATTTCCGTGACCGTATTGCCTGGTTCAAGCAGCGAGTCGCGCAGGATAAGCTCCAGATTCTGCTCATCGCGCTTAATTAACTGATGTAAGGCAATCTGGTCGATATCCAGACTCATGATAAACTCTCCTGTTGGGCAGGGGCGTATTCAACCACTGCCCGCCGTCCTGCGCAACCGCTGATAAAAAAGCGGAAATAAAGCCACTGCTACGGTAAGATATTGGACTTTCCTGAACAAACTGATGTTGATTTATGCCACAACTATCCCGCTATAGTGATGAACGCGTTGAAGAATTACTGACTGAACTGGCGAGCGTGCTGTCAAAGCACAAAGCGCCGACCGACCTTTCCCTGATGGTGCTTGGGAATATGGTCACCAATGTTATCAATAACAGCGTGGCCCCCGCGCAGCGCAAGACGCTGGCGCGCTCCTTCGCGGAGGCGTTGCAGTCCTCCATTCGCGACGATAACGCGCACTAAGGAAGAACGTTAAAAAGCTATGGTGACTAACCGTCAGCGCTACCGCGAAAAAGTCTCCCAGATGATCAGCTGGGGGCACTGGTTCGCCCTGTTCAATATTCTGCTCTCCATTGTCCTCGGTAGCCGCTATCTGTTTATCGCCGACTGGCCCACGACCCTGACGGGCCGGATTTACTCCTACGTGAGTCTGGTGGGCCACTTTAGCTTTCTGGTTTTTGCCGCGTATCTGTTAATCCTTTTCCCGCTCACGTTTATCGTGATGTCGCAGCGGCTGATGCGGTTCCTGTCGGCGATCCTCGCGACCGTCGGCATGACGCTGCTGCTGGTCGACAGCGAAGTCTTTACCCGCTTCCACCTGCACATCAACCCTGTGGTCTGGCAGGTGGTGATTAACCCCGATCAAAGCGAGATGGCCCGCGACTGGCAGCTGATGTTTATCGCGGTGCCGGTGATTTTGCTTATCGAGATGCTGTTCGCCACCTGGAGCTGGCAGAAGCTGCGCAGCCTGACGCGCCGCCGTCGGTACGCGCGCCCCGTGGCGGCGCTCTTTTTCGCCTCGTTCGTGACCACGCATGTGATGTACATCTGGGCCGACGCCAATTTCTACCGCCCGGTCACGATGCAGCGCGCGAACCTGCCGCTCTCCTACCCGATGACGGCGCGCCGTTTTCTGGAAAAACATGGTCTGCTGGACGCGCAGGAGTATCAGCGTCGACTGGTGGAACAAGGCGATCCGGAAGCGGTGAGCGTGCAGTATCCGCTGAGCGATCTGCGGTACGGCGATATGGGCTCCGGCCATAACGTGCTGTTTATTACGGTCGACGGCCTGAACTATTCGCGCTTTGAAAAACAGATGCCGTCGCTGGCGCAGTTTGCGCACGACAACATTAACTTTACCCAGCATTTCAGTTCCGGGAACCTGTCGGACAACGGCATCTTCGGCCTGTTCTACGGCATTTCGCCGGGCTATATGGATGGCGTGCTGGCCGCGCGCATTCCGGCGGCGCTGATCACCGCGCTCAATCAGCAGGGCTATCAGCTGGGCCTGTTCGCGTCCGACGGTTTCAGCAGTTCGCTGTACCGCCAGGCGCTGCTGTCGGATTTCTCGCTTCCTACGGCGCAGCCGCAGAGCGACGATCAAACCGCCTCGCAGTGGATTAGCTGGCTGAATAAATACGCCTCGGAAGATAACCGCTGGTTCTCATGGGTCTCGTTCAACGGCACCAGTATTGATGAAGATACCCGGCAGGCGGCCTTCACGCGCCGCTACGCCCGCGCGGCGGGGAATGTGGATACGCAGATTGACCGCGTGCTCGCGGCGCTGAAAGCGAGCGGCAAGCTGGAAAATACCGTTGTGATTATTACGGCGGGCCGCGGCGTGCCGCTCGGCAAACAGCAGGAGAGCTTCGGCTGGGATCGCTCGCGCATTCAGGTGCCGCTGGTTATTCACTGGCCGGGCACGCCTGCGCAGCGCGTGACGAAACTGACCGATCACCAGGACGTGATGACGACGCTGATGCAGCGCCTGTTACATGTGCGCACGCCAGCCTATGAATATTCGCAGGGCGAAGATCTCTTCTCCCCTTCCCGCCGCAACAACTGGGTGGTGAGCGCGGATAACAACACGCTGGCGGTGACGACACCGCAGATGACGCTGGTGCTGGATAACAACGGCAACTACCGGATGTACGACCTGCGCGGCGAGCGGATGAACGACGATAAACCGCAGCTCAGCCTGCTGTTGCAGGTGCTGACGGATGAAAAACGGTTCATTGCTAACTGATTGATTATTTATAAATCACTCAGCCTGCGGCGGCTTGCAATCAGCATAAAAACGGGTAGTATAAGCCTCCACGTCGGCACGTAGCGCAGCCTGGTAGCGCACTGTCATGGGGTGTCAGGGGTCGGAGGTTCAAATCCTCTCGTGCCGACCAAAAAATCCCAAGAAAACCAACCCGTTGCGGTTGGTTTTTTTATGCCTGCGATTTGGCGATGGTGAAATAATGATGCATCTCTGTCATTTCCCCCTGTAAAACGCCGCACGATTGACCCGCCGCGTAACAAAACGCTGTACGCATCCCCTTCTGAAAAGATTCAGGAGAAACGCTGTCTGATTGTTTTAAAAATGCATCCCATGCGTTTATGGTAAGGATCCATTTTCAGATAAGAAAAGGTGACGCATGCCTGGCGAACAACAGAATAAAGACTGGGTCAAATTCGCACAAACGCCGGGAAAAATAGAGCGCATCGAGGCCTATTTCAGTGGGCATGGTTATGAACCACATCGGCATGATATCTGGGCCATCGGCAGGACGTTATCCGGTGTGCAACGCTTTCATTACCGGGGTAGTAAACAACATAGCTTACCGGGCGGGACCATGGTCTTGCATCCGGACGAAGTTCATGATGGCGAAGCGGGGACGACAGACGGATTTCAGTACCGGATGTTGTATATCGATCCTGCCTTAATACAGAAAATCCTGGGCGGTAAACCCTTGCCCTTTATTCCTGGAGGGATCTCATCCGATCCCCGGCTTTATGCGGCGACGGAGCCGCTGCTGAAAGCGCCGGAAGCTTCTATTGACGCGCTGGAAGAAGAAGATGCGCTCTATGATCTGGCTCAGACGCTCGCGACCATTGGGGGGCGACGTTTTCGCCGATGCCTGGTGGATTATCGCTCTGCCGAGCGCGCGCGCGAATATATACAAGCCGAATTTAGTCAGAACATTACTCTGGATACCTTATCCGCGATAAGCGGCAGAGATCGCTGGAGCCTGAGCCGGGATTTTTGTGCGCTCTACGGAACGAGCCCTTATCGATATGTGACGATGCGCCGGCTTGAATATTGCCGACGTCAGATTCAGGCAGGCCTGACGCTGGCTGAGGCCGCTGCTGAAGCCGGTTTTGCAGATCAAAGCCACATGACTCGCCAGTTCATTAAAACGTTTGGCATCTCGCCGGGACGCTGGCAGAAATTTATACACAACAGTCATACCTGAGCTGCACGATCGTTCAAGACCAGCACCGCGGGCTTGTTTTATCCTGGATGCTTCTCAACCATAGGGAGCGTCACCATGTATTTTCCTGTTAATCTGGAACAGAAATTTTCCCTCTTCGATGCGCGCTGGCAGCCGAAAGTTATCGCCCAAATGAATGACTATCAATTCAAGATAGTTAAAATTGAAGGGGATTTTATATGGCACTCGCATCCTGAAACCGACGAAGCATTCCTTGTTGTTGAGGGCGTGTTACGCATTGATTTTCGTGACGGACATGTGCTCGTTGGCGCGGGTGAGATGTACGTTGTGCCAAAAGGCGTTGAGCATAAAACTTCTGCGCAGACGACGGTGAAAATGATGATGATAGAACCCTGTGGCGTCCTGAACACCGGGCACGAAGGTGGAGACCGCACCGCCGAGAGCGATGTCTGGATCTAACACAGGAGGATTTTAAACCCGCCAGACGGAAGACCCCGGTATTACGCGCTCGCGGCGCTTCTCGCCTGCCGCCACAGGCAGGGTAACGTCCCTGTCATCTTTACCTGTGATAACGCCACGCATCGCGGCGTTATTCACTATCCTGAATGCCGTACCCCACATCCCGGCCCTGTACGCATTAATTGAGCCGATTATTTCCCTGAATGCTTCGACATCTCCTCCGCGGACTTCAGGTGCTCCTCCACGACCGGCGTGTGCGCATCGGCCAGCGCTTTCACATCAGGATCTTTGATATTTTTGGCGTCACTTTGCAGCTTCGATAGCACCATTTTGTGGTCTTTGGTGCCGGCGTTTTCCATATACATTTTGTCAAAGGCGTCGCCGCTCTCTTTTTCGAGCTTAGCGGCCATGGCCTTATGTTTGGCGTCCGGCTCCGTCGGCAGAGTCACGCCCTTCTGCTGGGCGACCGTCTGAACTTTGGTCAGGGCAGCGCTATGGTCGTCGACCATCTTCTGCGCAAAAGCTTTGACGTCGCTGTTCTGCGCTTTCTCCAGCGCAATCTTCGCGGCGGCGACTTCATTAATATTGGCCTGCGCCATGTCCTTTAACGCTTTTTCGTCGCCGGCGCTGAGTTTGGCATCCGATGAGGTCTGGCTTGCGGCGCCAGTCTGCGCGGTACTCGCTGGCGTCTGGGCTTGCACGCTGAGAGTGCTGAACATCGCTGCGACTGCTGATACCACCAGCAATCCTTTCACGGTTTTGCTCTTCTGCATTTTGTTCTCCTGAAGGCCATGAGTAAGGCTGATGCAAGGTGATTAACCATGCTCAGCCTCAGAGGTAAATGACAATTGCACAGGTCAGTATAGGACAACAATCTGAGATAGCCGTTTGCGTCAGTGTTTTCACGGCCAGACGAAGCGAATAGCAGCAGAGAAACGGAAATAGTCCGTGGAAGCGATGTAAACCGTGATGGCATTTTCTGGCGTGACGCGTTAAAGGGACATTCTCTTTACGGTAAAGGGCAAAAACCTTTTATTCTGACATGACGCATCCATTCTTTTTAACGTGTGGCGAGGGAGGTCTCGTCTGGCTGAAACTGAGAAATTAACGCGCTTTACCCGGCCCTATATCACCCTATTCTCTGCCGGAATACTGTATTGCTCATTTTACAATCCGCCTTGTTTACTTTTCAGTAATTAATAATTTCATGTGGGTATCACTATTACTGCGCGTGCGAAGATTGATTTCTCAGGCGGCTTATTATCATGCCCGCGCTTTTACGCTTTTTTTGATAAAATATATCCTTTTTTATGTGACTTGCGTCACAAATCTGAAGATAGCAATAACCGCACAATTAGCGCGTCTAAAACAAGGAATTTACCATGTTTAATCTTCAGAGAATTGAACCCGCCTTTACGGATGATAGTTATGGTTTTACTCAGAGCCTGCTCGCCTGGCTTAATGGCGACAGCGATAATTCCCCCGCGCTTAACACGCTCCACGAAATAGTCCGGCGCGCCTGGCATGAGAACTCGGCGGTCGATGAGAAAATAGCTCAGCACGCGTTATTTATTATTTACCAGAGCGTACTGGCCCATCCTTTATCAGCGCCCGCCGCACGACAATACGATCCTGCCGCCCTGGAAATAAAAAATATTATCGAACAGCAGTGGATGGCGCATGAATTCGCCGGGCTGGCGATTCCTGATGAAGTGAATACCTCAAAGCATTACGGCGATTATTTAAAAACGGTCTGGCACGCGCATAAGGCGTCGCATCACCCTCTTTTTGAGTTTCTTGAAAAAGATGCCTCCACCCGACAGCTCTATTATTTTTTTAAAAGCGACAGCGCCCTTAATTTAATTTTCTTTGATCTGGTCGCTTACACCCTGATTGGCTCACAGCCGGAAACGCGCGGCACCATCAGCGAAAACCTGTGGGATGAGATAGGCCACGGCGATAACGTCTTCACGCACGTCAATCTCTATAAAGACGTTCTGGCGCGCCAGGACATCACCCTGCCCGCCAATCACTACATCGATATGTACGGCACGGAAGCGCTGGCCGGTCATAACGCGTTTATGCTGGGCTCGGTTAACCGCAAACACTACTACAAATTGCTCGGCGTAATGGCGATGACAGAAGTGTTAGACCCGCCACAATATACAAAACTGGTTAACGGCTGTCTGCGGCTGGGGCTTATCAGTCGCGATGTGAAGTACTATACCGAGCACATCACTATCGACATCAAACACGGCGATGACTGGCTTTATAACGTGATTGATGTCATCGCCGAACGCGACCCGG
This sequence comes from Cronobacter universalis NCTC 9529, assembly GCF_001277175.1. Classification (NCBI taxonomy): domain Bacteria; kingdom Pseudomonadati; phylum Pseudomonadota; class Gammaproteobacteria; order Enterobacterales; family Enterobacteriaceae; genus Cronobacter; species Cronobacter universalis. Next base: position 2,904,310 of record NZ_CP012257.1, read on the forward strand.
CGACCCGCAAAGAATTTTATCTGGGCAGTTTATTACGGCTGCGCACCGCCGGGCGTTACTACGATCAACTGATGCAAAAATTGCTCGCGCTGTGATGACGATATGAGCCCGGAGAAACACTCCGGGTTTATTCTGTATGCTGAACGAGAGGTAATCTGTGGCCTATTTACTGCTCGCTCTCGCCGCGATTTTCTGGGGCGGAAATTATGTGGTGGGACATATCCTGGTCCAGTATGTGGACCCGTACGGGTTAAGCCTTATTCGCTGGGGATTTACCACCGCGCTGATGCTGGCGCTTTACTGGCGTCAGTGCTCTGTTGATTTCGCCGTGCTGAGAAAACATCTCGGCATTAATACTCTGCTCTCATTTCTGGGCCAGGTCAGTTTCCCGCTGAGCTTATATATCGGGCTGCAGTACACCACGTCCCTGAACGCCGCGATTTATATCTCCAGTACGCCGTGTCTGGTTCTGCTGATTAACCATTTTGTGTTTCACGAGCGCATTTCGGCCCGCAATATTATCGGCGTGATCGCCAGTACGGGCGGGGTACTATATCTCGCATTTTCCAGCGCTGGCGGCAGCGGCAATATAAAAACCTTCGGCTTGGGCGATGTATTGACCATTATCTCCGCGCTGAGCTGGGCCTTTTACTGCGCGTTTTTACGCCTTAAAGATAAGACGGTGAAAAACACCTCTTTTGTCGCGTTTAGCTCGCTCATCGGTACGATAATTCTGGTGCCGATGTTTATGCTGCATGCGGCGCTGGCGCCGGATTACCGGGGCGTGATTTACACGCTTTCGCCCGCCGTTATCGCAGGCATTCTCTACCTGATTATTTTTCCGTCCTGGTTGTCCTATGTTTTCTGGAATAAAGGCGTTTCGCTGATAGGCACGACCCGCAGTGAAATTTACACCCATCTTATTCCTGTCTCAGGCGGTATCATGGGCATTGTGTTTTTAGGCAACGAACTCAGAAGCTATCACATCATCACGATGGTGCTGATTGTCTTTGGCATCATCTGTTGTTCCTACAGAAATGAGCCCAAAGCCAGCCCTGGCGTGATGGAGCGCTAATCAACAGCGGCGGCGAGGCCGAATCCGCGCCGTTGGGCGCTATACTTAACGTAACTTCCCCATCTGCCGCGAGGGCGACATGCAACGAGAAAATGTCATCTCCCGCAGCCTGGCGTCAGTCGGCTACGACTGGGACAGCCGGGTGCTGGAGATAGCCTTTCATAACGGCGCGGTCTATCACTATCTGAACGTGCCGGAGCAGGTGTATCTCGCGCTGGGCAACGCCCTCTCAAAAGGGCGTTATTTTCGTAAATCCATCAAAGACCGCTTTCCTTACCAGCGCGTGGAATAATCCTCAGGCGTTCGACGCGTTCAGGGCTTTGAGCAGGCCAAACGCCTGCTTCATCTGATCCTCACTCACCACAAAGCCGCGCAACACGCCCTGTCCGTCCATGCCCCGCGCGATAATGCCGCCAGGGCTGATGCTCATCTCCCACATCAGCGCCCGGTTGCCGGTATCGCCCGCCAGATGCAGCGGCATCAGCGGCGTTTTCACTTTAACGAGTATCGCAGGCAGCGTCAGGTTTTGCGCGTTACCGGTGAGGTTTCTGGCGAGCGTCATGGCGCACAGCTGCGCCGGTTGCAGGAACGGCAGCAGTTGCCCGCGGATCTCCGCGCAGTCGCCGAGCGCGTAAATATCCGGGTGGCTGGTGGCAAGCCGGTCATCCACGACAATTCCCCGGCGCGTCACCAGCCCGGCGCGCCGAGCGAGCGTTAAATCGGGCCGCAGGCCAATGGCGCAGACCACCGCGTCTACGCTTTGCTGATGCCCGTCGGTGAGCGTCGCCACCAGCGAATCGTGATGGCGCGCGAGCGACGACAGGCCGGTGCTGAGCCGCAGCGTTACGCCGTGTTGCATCAGCACCGTTTGCAGGCGCGCGCTGATTTCCGGTATCAGTATTGATGAGAGCAGGCTCGTGCTGGTATCCGCCAGCGTCACCTGTTTCCCGGCGCGGTTAAGATCCATCGCAAGCTCGGCGCCAATCAGCCCGCCGCCCAGCACCAGCACGCGTCTGGCGTCGCGCAGCGCCGCCTCGCAGCGGCGATACTCCTGCTGGCTGTTGAGCGTAAACATCAGCTCGCTGCCGCTCACCGGCGGCACCATCGCCTGCGCGCCGGTGGCCAGCACCAGTTGCTGCCAGGGAAAGGTGCCGGCGCTGGTTTCCACAGTGCGCGCGGCGGTGTCGATAGCCGTCACCTGCGTCAACGGATGCAACGCAATGTCGTTCTGTTCCGCCCACTCGCCTGCGCGCTGGCGGGTGAGATCGTCCGCGCGCTGCCCGTTAGTAAACACATGGCTGAGGTCGGGTTTGTTATAGTCATCGCCGCTGTCCGCCGTGATAAGCCGGATCGGACGCGTCCTGTCCTGCTGGCGCAGGTGGCGCACCAGCTGGCGGGCGGCAAAGCCCGCGCCGATAATAATCAGTTCCTCGCGCATGGTTCAGCCCTCGTAAACGTCAAAGACCGATTTGCCGATGCCGCATTCCGGGCAGAGGAACGTCTCCGGCACCTCGTCCCACGGCGTGCCGGGCGCGACGTCCTGATTCGGCTCGCCCTTCGCCGGATCGTAAACCCACTGGCAGACGGTACAGATCATGCACTGCCCCACCGGTTCGTCCGGCTCCTGAATGCCCACGCCGGACGCTTCCGCCACCGCTGGCGCGGTCACAGGCAGCGGCGATAAGGCCCAGGCGCGCGCGATTTCGCGGCCATGCTCGCGGCAGATCTCCAGCGCGTCGAGATCCGGGCGCCACTTGGCCTTCAGGCTGAGCGACATCTCAAACCCGGCGTCCTGCAGGCGGGTGGAAAGCCGGTCGACCGCGCCGCCGCTCCAGCCGTGCGAGCCAAACGCGCTGGCGCGCTTGTTGCGAAAACGCAGACCGGTCATCTCTTCTACCAGCCCGGCGATTTTCGGCATCATCACGTTGTTCATGGTGGAGGTGCCGACCAGCACGCCTTTAGAGCGGAAAACATGCGTGAGGATTTCGTTTTTATCGCTGCGGGCGACGTTGAAAATTTTGACGGCCACGCGCGGGTCCACCTCGTTGATGCCCTGAGCAATCGCATCCGCCATCAGGCGGGTATTACCGGACATGGTGTCGTAGAAAATCGTAATGCGATCTTCCTGGTAATCCGCCGCCCATTTCAGGTACAGCTCCACTATCTGCGTCGGATTCTCACGCCAGACCACGCCGTGAGAGGTGGCAATCATCGCCACCGGCAGGTTGAAGCCGAGGATTTCGGTGATTTTCGGCGTCACCAGGCGGCTGAAGGGCGTGAGGATGTTGGCGTAGTAGCGCTGGCACTGCTCAAACAGCTCAGCCTGATCCACTTCATCGTTGAACAGATGTTCATCGCAGTAGTGCTGGCCGAAGGCGTCGTTGCTGAACAGCACCGCGTCGCCGGTCAGGTATGTCATCATGCTGTCGGGCCAGTGAAGCATCGGCGTTTCAACAAAGATAAGCTTTTTGCCGTTGCCGATGTCCAGGGTGTCGCCGGTTTTCACCACGTTGAAGTTCCACTCCGGGTGGTGGTGATGGCCGTTAATGGAATCGATGCCGTTGGCGGTGCAGTAAATGGGCGTATCCGGAATGCAGTTCATCAGCTCGGTGAGCGCGCCGGCGTGATCTTCCTCGGCGTGGTTGATAATGATGTAGTCGATATCCGCCAGATCGATTTCGCTGCGCAGGTTGTTGACGAAATCCCGGCTGAATTTATGGTCAACGGTATCGATCAGAACGTTTTTCTCTTCGCGAATGAGGTAGCTGTTGTAGCTGCTGCCTTTTAAGGTTTTGTACTCGGTGCCATGAAAATCGCGCACTTCCCAGTCGCGCTGGCCAACCCAAAAAATGTTGTTTTTGACATGAATGTTCATTGCAAGGTTCCTCTGAAATAATCCGGTATGCATCGGGTATTGCAGAGACCGTGCCAGTTTTTAATTATCTGATTTAATAGAATTTATAAATGCATGATTGTCAAAATGACCATCACAGAGTATGGTGTTTTTGACACTCTATTGTGGAATTGACACGATGCCGCTCTCTGCCCAGTCTCTCGCCGCGCTGGCGGTCGATATGCAAAACGGCCTGCCGGGGCGCGACCGTTTTAACCGCATGATCGCCAGCATTCACCGCCTGCTTCACTGCGACGCCACCGCGCTTTTGCGCTATGAAGACCGCCAGTTCCGCCCGCTGGCGACGGCGGGCCTCGCCCCGGATGTGATGGGCCGCCGCTTCAGCCTGGCGGCGCATCCGCGCCTCGAAGCTATCGCGCGGGCAGGCGACGTGGTGCGCTTTCCCGCCGACAGCTTTCTGCCTGACCCTTACGACGGGCTGATCCCGGAGCGCCAGGAGCTGCATGTGCACGCCTGCGTCGGAATGCCGCTGTTCTCCGGGCAGACGCTTATCGGCGCGCTGACGCTGGACGGCATGAGCGCCACGCAGTTTGATGCTTACAGCGACGACGAACTGCGCGGCGTGGCGAGCCTTGCGGGCAGCGCGCTGCACAACGCGCTGCTGGTGGAACAGCTTGAGAAAACCGCCGCCCCCTTCAGCCGTGCGCTGGAGAGCGTTCAGCCGGATGAGCGGCTGGAGATGATTGGCGAGTCGGCCCCGATGCAGCAGCTGAAAAAAGAGATATCGCTGGTGGCGCCGTCGGATCTCAACGTGCTGGTGCTTGGCGAAACCGGCGTCGGTAAAGAACTGGTGGCGCGGGAGTTACACGCGCAATCCGCCAGAGCCGCGAATCCGCTGGTTTACGTCAACTGCGCCGCGCTGCCGGAAAGCGTGGCGGAGAGCGAGCTATTCGGGCATATCAAAGGCGCGTTCACCGGCGCAATCCACGACAGGCGCGGCAAATTTGAACTGGCCGATAACGGCACGCTGTTTCTCGATGAGGTGGGCGAGCTGCCGCTGACGCTACAGGCGAAGCTACTGCGGGCGTTGCAATATGGCGATGTGCAGCGCGTCGGCGAAGATAAACTGCTGCGGGTGGACGTGCGCATTGTCGCCGCCACCAACCGCGACCTGCGGGACGCCGTGGCGCAGGGCGGCTTTCGCGCCGATCTCTACCATCGCCTGAGCGTCTTTCCGCTCCACGTACCGGCGCTTCGCGAGCGCGGTGACGATATCCTGCTGCTGGCGGGCTATTTCTGCGAGAAATGCCGGGTGAAGTTCGGCCTGAACCGCGTGGCACTGAGCCCGCAGGCAAGCGAGTGGCTGATGGCGCAGCGCTGGCCTGGCAATATTCGCGAGCTTGAACACGCCCTCTACCGCGCGATTATCGTGGCGCAGGCCGGAAGCCGCGGGCCGGAACTGTTGCTGCTGGCGCACCACTTCGCTCCGGGCGCAAGCGTCGTCGCGCCGCGCGAAACCCCAGCCGCCGCCGCGCCGCCGGTCGAAAACCTGCAGCGCGCCACGCGCCAGTTTCAGCGCGATTACATTCAGCGCGCGTTGCAGATTGCCGGTAATAACTGGGCGGCCTGCGCCCGGCTGCTGGAGATGGACCCCGGCAATCTGCACCGGCTCGCGCGCAGGCTCGGCCTGAAGTAACCGCATCCGTTTAGCAAGGCTGGCGTTTTGTCGCCTTGCTCTGTACCATCGCCCGTCCCTGCCGCCCGCAAAGGGCGGCGCTCATCATAAAAACACCTGCAAATACTCATGTCTGATACTCAAACTGCGGCTCGGGCGGTGCCTGAGCTTTCTGTAGCGCATGTGCTGCGCACGCCGCGCCTGCTGATGCGCGAAACGCTGGCGGGCATTCTGACCGCGCTGGCGCTGATCCCGGAAGTGATCTCGTTTTCCGTCATTGCGGGCGTCGACCCGAAAGTCAGCCTGGTGGCGTCTATTGTGCTGTGCTTCAGCATGTCTCTGCTCGGCGGACGTCCGGCCATGGTGACGGCGGCGGCAGGCTCGGTGGCGCTGGTCATCGGCCCGATGGTGCATCAGCACGGCGTCGGCTACATTCTGCCTGCCCTGGTGCTGGGCGGCATCATCCAGATCCTCTTCGGGCTGGGTGGGCTGGCGCGCATGATGCGCTACATCCCGCGCTCGGTGATGACTGGCTTTGTGAACGCGCTCGGCATCCTGATTTTCATGGCCCAGGTGCCGCACGTCTGGGGGCAGAGCCAGATGGTCTGGCTGCTGTTCGCCGCCACGCTCGCCATCGTGCTGCTGCTGCCGCGCGTCACCAAAAGCGTGCCGTCGCCGCTGGTGGCGATTGTCGCGGTGACCGTCATCGCCTGGGCGTGCGGCCTGACGCCGCCGACCGTTGGCGATGAAGGCCCGATGACGCCGGGCCTGCCGGGCTTCACGCAACTGCTGGTGCCGCTTAACCTGGAGACGCTGCATATCATCTGGCCCTGCGCGTTGAGCATCGCGTTTGTCGGGCTGATGGAATCGCTTTTAACGGCGCGTCTGGTGGATGACATCACCGATACGCCGTCCAGCAAGCGCCGCGAATGCTGGGGGCTGGGCGTGGCCAATATCCTGAGCGGGTTTTACGGCGGCATCGGCGGCTGCGCGATGATCGGCCAGACGGTGGTGAATGTGGAGCTGGGCCGCGCCCGCTCGCGCTTTTCCACCATCGCCGCGGCGCTGGTGCTGCTGCTGATGGTGACCGGGCTGAGCGCCGTGATGGCGCAGATCCCGATGGTCGTGCTGGCGGGCATCATGATGGTGGTCGCCGCGAAAACGCTGAACTGGCACAGCATCGCGCCAGCCACGCTCAAGCGCATGCCGGTCTCTGAAACGCTGGTGATGGTCGTCACCGTCATCGCCACCGTCTGGACCGGCAACCTCGCCATTGGCGTGGCGGGCGGCGTGCTGTTTGCGATGATGCTCTTCGCGCGTCGCGTCGCCCACGTCGTGCGCGCCGAGCGCGAGGTTATCGATAACGGAGCCGCGGTGCGCTACCGGGTGCGCGGCCCGCTGTTTTTCGCAAGCAGCAACGATCTCTACGAGCATTTCCGCTACGCGGAAGATCCGGCGCGGGTGATTATCGATTTAACCCACGCGCAGATCTGGGACGCCTCGACCGTCGCGGCGCTGGACGCCATCGAAACGCACTATCAGCGCTATAACGCGACAGTGGAAATTGAAGGGCTGGATATGCGCAGCCACGAATTCCACCAGCGGCTGAGCGGCAAGCTGTAAAAAACCACCGCAAGCGCGGTGGTTTCAGGCTCTGCAAGGCGGAAGATAACTTTCGCCTTTTTTATGCGCGCGGCTTAACTGCCGGTGCGCGCCAGCACGTCGCGGCTCGCGAGCTGGCGCTCTTCGCCGGTGAGCTCGGACAGCACGCCCTGGCGCATCTCCAGCAGCCGGTCGGCATGGATGAAGTAGTGATCGTCGTGACTGATGGCGAACACGGTTTTGCCCATCGCTTTCATCAGCGGCAGCAGCACCTGATAAAACTCGCGGCGGAAATGCGGATCCTGATCGGCGGCCCATTCATCGAGCAGAATGATATCGCGCCCTTCCGCCAGCGCCAGCAGCAGCGCCACGCGCTTTTTCTGCCCTTTCGAGAGTTTCAGGTTGAGGATTTTGCCGTTCTCAAGCGTCAGCTTATTGACCATTTTCAGGCGTTCCAGCCAGCTTTCCACCAGCGTCGGGTCCGCCTCTTCGCCGCCGGGGCCGAGCAGTTTGTCAAACAGCCAGACATCGGTGAACACCGCCGAGAAGTGCTGGCGGTACGCGGCCATGTCGTTTGCGGCGAGCGGTTTACCGTCTATCAGGATTTCGCCGGATGCAGGCTCATACAGGCCAGTTAAGAGCATGGCGAGCGTGGATTTGCCGCTGCCGTTGCCGCCAATCAGGAACAGCAGTTCGCCGCGGTGAATGGTGAGATTAATCGGCCCGACGCTGAAACTGCCGTCGTGGTAGGTAAAGGTGACGTCACGTAATTCCAGCCGCTGCCAGCCGTTATTGCGCGCCGGGCGTTCAAACGCGGCCTCGTAAGGCGCCAGCTGAAACTGTTTGAGCTTATTAAACGCCACCTGGGCGGAGAGCAGGGTCGGCAGCGCGCCCATCGCCGAAAGCAGCGGCGTGCGCAAAAAGAGCAGCGCCAGCGAATAGGTGGCCGCGACGGTGGTATCCGCCCAGCCAAGCCCGTTCGCCATCCAGAACACCAGGCCAATCACGCCAAGCATCATGATATTCGACCAGTTAACGGCGCTCAGGTGGAAGGTGTCGGCGCGGATAATATGATCGCGATAACGCTGCGCGTCCGGCGTGTAGATTTTGTCGAAGAGATACTCCGCGCGCTCGCGGTTGAGCGCCAGCTCTTTGCGCCCTTCCAGCACGGTCTGGAAATCCTCATACAGGCTATCTTCCACTTCGCGAAGCGTGGCGAGATGTTTATAAACGCGCTGCACCAGCAGGTAGCCGGTCCAGAGCGTCACCGCTATCCACAGCGCGGTCACCAGCAGCATTTTGCCGGACAGCCAGCCGAGGTACGCGGCGCTGCCGAGCGTCAGAATAACGCCCTGCACCAGCTCCGGCAGGCGCACAAACGCGACGGTGATATTGCGCACGTCGCTCGACAGCCCCGCCAGCAGCGTGGCGCTGCCGAGCTTTTCAATCTGCCCGACCGGCGTATCCATAATGCGTTTGATAAATTCACCGCGCAGACGGTAGACGAAGTGGTGGCCAAGCATGGTCAGCGCCAGCTGGGAGCCGAGCGTCACCGCCATCAGAAGCACCAGCAGGCCGAGAAATTCCGGCAACACCGAGGCATTGAGATCGACGGTGGCAATCAGGCGCTGATTGATAAAGGCGATAAGCCCGATACCGAGCGCCGCGCTGGCGAGGCTCAGCGCGAGCACCAGGGAAAACGGCCAGCGATACTGGCGCCAGACGAGGCGCAAAAGTTCCATAAATAAACATGACTCAGGCAGTGGAAACAGCGAGCAGTTTAAACGGCCCTGCGGTCACATCAAGAATAATTCTTATTTTTATCCGCGCGCCTGGCGGAAGGTGAGATTGTAGCGATATTCCCCGGTGGCCGAATGCTGACCGGCCTTAAGCGGCTGTATGCCATGATAAAAAAGCCGCGACGGCCCGCCCCATACCACCACATCGCCATGCTCAAGCAACAGACGCTTCAGCGGATCGTTACGTTTCAGGCCGCCGAACTGGAACACGGCGGGCAGCCCAAGCGAAACGGAGACAATCGGCGCGCGCAGATCCGGCTCGTCTTTATCCTGATGCAGCGACAGCTTAGCGCCCGGTGCGTAGCGGTTGATAAGACAGGCGTCCGGCGTGAAATCGGGGTAGCCTGCCGCACGCGCGGCCGCGTCGCACAGCGCGCGAAAGGCGTCCGGCATCGCGGGCCACGGCGCGCCGGTTTGCGGGTCGACCTGCGCGTAAAGATAGCCTTTCTGGTTGGTGCTCCAGCCCACCTCGCCGCAGTTGGTCATCGCGACCGACATGGTATAGCCGCCGGGCGTCACCATATGGCGAAACGGCGAGCGGGCCGCGACGGCCTCAATGCCCGCCATCAGCGCGGGTGCAGAGGCGAGCGCGAAACGGCGCAGCACCACCGCGCCGTCGGCGAGCGGTTCCTGCCAGGGTTCAGCATCGGCAAAGAGATCGAGCATTATTTCTCCTGTTCACGTTCACGGGCAAGGAGCCGCGCCTTGCGCTCAGCGCCCCAGCGGTAGCCGGAGAGCGCCCCGTCGCGGCGCACCACCCGGTGACACGGCACCACGATAGCGAGCTTGTTGGCCGCGCAGGCGCTGGCGACGGCGCGCACCGCCTGCGGATTGCCGGTGCGCTCGGCGAGCGTCTGGTAGCTGATGGTGCTGCCGGGCGGCACCGTCTGTAGCGCCTGCCAGACGCGCAGCTGAAACGCGGTGCCGCGTAAATCGAGCGGCAGCGCCAGTTCGCCCTGCGGCGCATCAAGCCACGCGGTGACCTGCGCCACCTGCGCGCTGAATGCCGCATCCGGCGCGAGACGCTCCGCGTGCGGGAAAATCGACGCAAGCTCGGCTTCCAGCGCCGCGGCGTCATCCGCCAGCAGTACGGCGCACAGGCCGCGCTCGCTTGCCGCCACCAGACACAACCCGGTCTCGCAGGGCGCGATGGCGTAGCGAATCGCTATCTTTTCGCCGCCGCGCTGGTACTGCCGCGGCCGCATGCCGAGCGCGCGGTCGGCGTCGCGATAGAGCGCGCTGTTGGAGGAAAACCCGGCCTCCCAGAGCGAATCGGTTACGCTCATGCCATTGCGCAGCGCCGCCTGGAGTTTTTGCGCGCGGAGCGCATTTTGCCAGGCTTTCGGCGTCAGACCGGTCATCGCTTTAAACTCGCGATGAAAATGGTACGGGCTCATGGCGGCGCTTTCAGCAAGCGCTGCAAGCGTCAGCGGCGTGTCGCTCTGTTCCATTAGCCGACACGCTGCCGCGATGCGCTGCGCTTTTTGCGCCTGCGGCGTGAGGCATGCCGGCTGGCAGCGTTTACAGGGGCGAAAGCCCGCCGCGCTGGCCGCCGCCGCGTCCGGGTAAAAGCGGACGTTTTCGCGAAGCGGCCTGCGCGCCCGGCACGACGGGCGACAGAAAATGCCGGTCGTCACCACCGCAAAGACAAAGGCGTTATCGGCACGCGCGTCGCGGTTTTCCACCGCCTGCCAGCGGGCGCGCTCGCTGGTAAAATCTGCTACGTTCATGGCGCTCTCCTTCTTACAGGTTAGCGTGAGTTTGCCCGACAGGCCGTCTGCGAAAACGCCTCTTCTTGCTTTTTAATTTTCGGTTTTCTCAATAAAGCTTTTGAACTGCGGCGACATCCAGGTCGCGAAGCCGTCGCCCTCACGGGTGATGAAATAGACCGCGAGCTTCTCGCGCAGCGCCACGGCTTGCGCTTTTTCCGGGCCAAGCACCATCAGGCCCGTGTCCCAGGCGTCCGCTTCCAGCGCGGTTGGCGAAATGACCGTTACCGAGACCAGCTTATGCGTGATGGGCCGTCCGGTCGCGGGATCGATCACATGCGAAAGACGTTTGCCGTCAAGCTCATAATAGTTGCGGTAGCTGCCGGAGGTGCTGATGCCGTGGCCGTTAATATCCACCACCGCCTGGACGGCGTTTTCCTGGTCGGTCGGCTTCTGGATAGCCACGCGCCACGGCTGGCCGCCGGGGTTCATACCGCGGCTTGCGAGCGCGCCGCCCACCGACACCAGATAGCGGCTGATGCCCTCTTCTTCCATCAGGCGCGCCAGATGATCGGCGGCGTAACCTTCGCCGACGGTGGAGAGATCGACATACAGGTCGGGCAGATCTTTTTGCAGCCACTGCTGCCCGGAACCGTTGATGACTTTCAGGTGCGACAGGCCGGTACGCGCGCGGGCCGCGTCAATCTGCGCCTGATCCGGCGTTTTCACCGGCTGTTTATCCGGCCCGAAGCCCCACAGGTTAACCAGCGGCCCGATGGTGATATCCATCGCGTTATCGGTTTTCGCGCCGACGCGCAGCGATTCGGTGACGATATCCGCCATCGCCTCGTCCACCGGCCAGGGCGCCGTGGTGCGAGCGTGGTTAAAGCGCATCAGCGCGGAGTCGTCTTTCCAGGTGGAAAGGAGCCGGTCGTCGGCGTCGAGGCGCGCCTGGATTTTTTCACGCAGTTCGCTTGCGCGCGCCGCATCAACGTCCGCCAGACTGACGCGCCACGACGTCCCCATCGTTTTGCCTTCCAGCACCAGCGCCTGCGGAGCGGATGTCGGGGCGTTATCGCAGCCTGCGGCCATTAAAGCGGCGGCCAGCAGCATGGTTCGTAAACCGGGTAATTTCACGCGTTTCTCCTCTGTAGCGGCGGCCCAAGGTTACCTTATTTTCTTCAGACATAAAAAAAGGAGCCCGCAGGCTCCTTTTGCACATCAGGTCGGGGATTAGAACTGGTAAACCAGGCCTACCGCTACGACGTCATCAGTGCCGATACCAGCCTGACGGGTGAAGTTGTTGTCATCCAGCAGGTTGATTTTGTAATCCACGAAGGTGGACATGTTTTTGTTGAAGTAGTAGGTCGCGCCAACATCAACATATTTCAGCAGATCCTGGTCGCCGTAAGAAACACCGGTGGTTTTGTTGGCGATGTCTTTACCGCGGGACTGCAGGTAAGCCACGGACGGACGCAGGCCGAAGTCGAACTGGTACTGCGCAACCACTTCGAAGTTCTGCGCTTTGTCAGCGAAGCCGTAGATGGCGCTGCGGTCATCTGCGCTGCCGTTAGAGGTACCGAAACGGGTCGCGTTGTAAGTCTGGGAGTACTGCGCCGCCAGGTAGATGTTGTTCGCGTCGTATTTCAGGCCGCCGGAGTAAACTTCTGCGTGGTCGCCTTCGCCGTACAGCGCAGCGCTGGTGCCGTTCTGGTCAGCGGTACGTTTGGAGGTCGCCATCGCGCCGCCTACGCTGAAGCCTTCGCCCAGGTCGTAGGTCAGAGACATGCCGTAGCCGTCGCCGTTCTGTTTCAGCAGGCTGCGACCGCCGGTAGCGTCGTTTTCACCAGAAACGCTGCCATTTTTACCCTGGTACTGCAGGGCAAAATTCAGGCCGTCAACCAGACCGAAGAAGTCGGTGTTACGGTAGGTCGCGATGCCGTTGCCGCGAGATTGCAGGAAGTTGTCCGCGCCGTAGGTGTCGCCGCCGAATTCCGGCAGAACGTCGGTCCAGGAGGTCACGTCGTAGATAACGCCGTAGTTACGACCGTAATCGAAAGAACCTGCGTCACCGAATTTCAGACCAGCGAACGCCACACGGGTCCAGGACTGGTTATCACTTTCAGAAGTGTTGCCCTGGATCTGATATTCCCACTGGCCGTAACCGGTGATCTGATCGTTAACCTGCGTTTCGCCTTTGAAGCCGATACGCATGTAGGTCTGGTCGCCGTCAGCGCTGTTGTCGTCAGAGAAGTAGTGTTCAGCGTCAACTTTACCGAACAGATCTAATTTGTTGCCGTCTTTATTATAAATTTCTGCTGCATTGACGCTGCCTGCAACCAGCAGAGCCGGGACCAGCAGGGAGAGAACTTTAACTTTCATTATATTAACCCTCTGTTATATGCCTTTATATACTTATTATTGCCACTGCTCACTAATTCACGGAACTAGTGGGCGAATCCATTGTCCGAAACCGGGGCCGAATAATCCAACAGGAATATGATACGAAAACTTTTTAGGTGTTTCATAATGCCTACAAAATGTAACAATATATTAATAAAAGGGAACTTTTTTCCGCACTAATCGCTAAATATATTCGCACTAATTATCAAGAAATCCATTTTAATCAAAATAAATCAATTACTTAATCATTAGGAGTATTTACCGCACTGAATGACAAAACCAAATAAGAAGAGTCCACTAGAATTAATCCCGCTATCATCATTAACTTTATTTATTACCGTCATTCAGATCTGAATGTTCGTTTTACCCCTATTACCGCCGGATGCTCGCATCCGGCATTTTTTTGCCCCGATTTTCAGGTTCAACTATTTCTGCGTAAATCATCGTAAAGTTAACGACTATTAATTAATCATATTGTCGTTATTTTGTTCGCCTGCGAATAAAATAAGCGATAATAGCTACCGGCCCCGCTACCCGCGCCCCGCCCGCATGGCTTGCGAGGCCGCAGTTTCAGACCGTTCTCACCATCTGGTAAATCATACGTTTCGCTTTATACTTCATTGTTTGCGATACTGTTAAAGAAGACAGGTGTCGCCCCCGACAAACCCTGTGCTACGGGCGTCGCGCTCTGGTTCCATCGCGACGTTGCAGGGCAAGAACGCAAAAAAATGGATAGCTGCCGCCGGCGCAGCACGGTTCTTTATTCTTTACACGGCGCAGGCCGGTGGATTACGCACAATAATGAGTCAGCCAGACGCAATGATCCCCAATAAATTTTCCCTTATGCCGGGCAGTATTACCCGTTTCTTCCTGTTATTGATTGTGGTGCTGCTGGTGACAATGGGCGTGATGGTCCAGAGCGCCGTCAACGCCTGGCTGAAAGATAAGAGCTACCAGATAGTCGATATCTCCCACGCGCTGCATAAACGGGTAGATACCTACCGTTACGCCACCTGGCAGATCTACGACAATATCGGCGCCAGCGCGGCGGGCCAGAACGGCGAAGGCTTACAGGAAACGCGCCTGCGTCAGGATGTCTATTATCTTGAAAAACCGCACCGCAAAACCGAAGCGCTGATTTTCGGCTCGCACGACAGCTCGACGCTGGATATGACGCAGCGGATTTCGAGCTATCTCGATACGCTGTGGGGCGCGGAAGGCGCGCCCTGGTCAATGTATTATCTGAATGGCCAGGATAACAGCATGATCCTGGTCTCCACGCTGCCGCTAAAAGATCTCTCCGCCGGCTTTAAAGAGAACTCGATAAACGCGATTGCCGATTCGCGCCGCGCCGAGATGCTCCAGCAGGCCAACGCGCTGGACGAGCGCGAAAGTTTCTCCCCGTTGCGTAAACTCCCCTGGCAGAACGGTCACTATTTCACGCTGCGCACCACTTTTAACCAGCCGGGCCATCTGGCGACCGTGGTCGCGTTCGATGTGCCGATTAACGATCTGATCCCGCCGGGCATGCCGCTGGAGAGCTTCCGCCTGGAGCCTGACAGTAGCCCGAACGCCTCGGCCGCCCAGGATAAAGAGGATCCGGACAGCGTCACCATTAATTTCAACAGCAATCGCATCGAGATCTCCTCGGCGCTGACCAGCACGCAGCTGCGCATCATCTGGGAAGTGCCGTTCGGCGCGCTGCTGATGGAAACGTTGCAAAATATCCTGCTGCCGCTGCTGCTGAATATCGGCCTGCTGGCGCTGGCGCTGTTTGGCTATACCACGTTCCGCCACCAGCCGAGCCGTCCGGTGGAGACCGTGACCAGCAGCGCGAATAATGCCGAGTTGCAGATGCTGCGCGCGCTGAATGAAGAGATTTTAAGCGTGCTGCCGCTGGGGCTGCTGGTTCACGATCAGGAGTCCAGCCGCACCATCATGAGTAATAAAATCGCCGACCACCTGCTGCCGCACCTGAACCTGCAAAACATCACGTCGATGGCGGATCAGCATCAGGGCATTATCCAGGCGACGGTCAATAACGAGCTCTATGAGATCCGGCTGTTCCGCAGCCAGGTGGTGCCGCGCACCCAGATTTTCATTATTCGCGATCAGGATCGTGAAATCCTGGTGAATAAAAAGCTCAAGCAGGCGCAGCGTCTGTATGAGAAAAACCAGCAGGGCCGCTCCGCGTTTATGCAGAATATCGGCGCGGCGCTCAAAGAGCCGACCCAGCAGCTTGCTCAGCAGGCGGCCCGGATCGACGCGCCGGAAAGCCAGGTGCTGGCCGAACAAGCCGAGCGTATTGCGCGTCTGGTCGATGAAATTCAGCTGGTGAATCAGCTGGAGGCGGATTTCTGGCGCCCGACGCCGACCGACTTCACCATTCAGGAGCTGATTGACGAAGTGGTGCCGGAAGTGCTGCCGGTTATCAAGCGTAAAGGCTTGCAGCTGCTCATCAACAACCAGCTTGCCGCTAACGAAGAGCGCCACGGCGATCGCGAAGCGCTGCGCAAAGTATTGCTGATGCTGCTGCACTACTCCGTCACCACCACGCAGATTGGCAAAATCACGCTGGAGATTATGGCGGAAGAAGGCGCGCGCGAGCGCCTGCTGTTCCGCGTGCTGGATACCGGCGAAGGCATCAGCAACAGCGAAATCGACAACCTGCACTTCCCGTTCCTGAACGACACCTCTACCGATCAGTTCGGCAAAGCCAACGGTCTCACTTTCTATCTCTGCAACCAGCTGGCGCGCCGTCTCGGCGGGCATCTGAATATTAAAGCCCGCAAAGAGCTGGGCACGCGCTATTCACTGCACGTAACGATGCCGGTGGAGCCGATGGAGACCGAAGAGAGCGATGAGCGTCTGCTGGACGACGTTATCGCGATGATCGATATTACGTCGAACGAAGTGCGTAATGTGGTGGTGCGCCAGCTTGAACAGTGGGGTGCGTCCTGCATTACGCCGGACGAAAGATTATCAAGTCAAGAGTACGATATATTTTTAACAGATAATCCGTCTAATCTTACTGCCAACGGCCTGCTTTTAAGCGATGATGAGGCCGGCGTACGACGCATCGGACCGGGACAGCTGCGCGTCAACTTTAATATTAGTCACGCCATGCAGGAAGCAGTGCTACAACTAATTGAAGAGCAACTGGCGCAGGAAGATATTCCTGAATCTCCAATGGGCGGCGATGAAAATGCGCAGCTTCATGCCAGCGGCTATTATGCGCTGTTCGTCGATACGGTACCGGATGATGTTCAGAGATTGTATACTGAATCGTCCGCCGGTGATTTTGCTGCGCTGGCGCAGACAGCGCACCGCCTGAAGGGCGTGTTCGCTATGCTGAATCTGGTTCCCGGCAAACAGTTATGTGAAACACTGGAGCATCTTATTCGCGAGAAGGATGCCACAGCCATAGAAAAATATATCAGCGACATTGACGTTTACGTCAAGAGCCTGCTGTAGCAAGGTAGCCTAATACATGAACAATATGAACGTAATTATTGCCGATGACCATCCGATTGTTCTGTTCGGCATTCGCAAATCTCTTGAACAAATCGAGTGGGTGAATGTTGTCGGTGAGTTCGAAGATTCCACAGCATTAATTAACAATTTGCCGAAGTTAGACGCGCACGTCCTTATCACCGACCTCTCCATGCCGGGCGATAAATACGGCGACGGCATTACGCTTATCAAATACATTAAGCGTCATTTCCCGACCTTATCTATTATCGTGCTGACGATGAACAACAACCCGGCCATTCTGAGCGCCGTGTTGGATCTCGATATCGAAGGGATTGTTCTCAAGCAAGGCGCGCCGACCGACCTGCCGAAAGCGCTGGCGGCGCTGCAGAAAGGTAAGAAATTTACCCCGGAAAGCGTCTCTCGTCTGCTTGAGAAGATCAGCGCAGGCGGCTATGGCGATAAACGCCTGTCGCCGAAAGAGAGCGAAGTGCTGCGTCTGTTCGCAGAAGGTTTCCTGGTGACCGAAATCGCCAAGAAACTGAACCGCAGTATCAAAACTATCAGTAGCCAGAAGAAATCGGCGATGATGAAGCTTGGCGTGGATAACGATATCGCGCTGCTGAACTACCTCTCTTCCGTCAGCCTGACGCCGGCGGATAAAGAGTAATCCCTGCTGTCCCTGCCCGCCGGGCAGGGACGCACCGTCCTGTCCCGCCCCGCTTTTCCCGCACGTTATTCGCACTCCATGCATTAATATCGCTGATGATTGCCCGCTGAGCGCGGTTTGTTTTTACAGGTATACGGCTACTGCACCGCGCACCGCCCCTGCATGACGGCGCGCGTTACGATTAACCGCGCGCCTTGCGGACACGATCGGCGTACACCGCCAGCGTCTGCTTCAGCACATCCAGCGTCACGGGTTTAGAAAGACAGCTGTCCATCCCGGATTCCAGGCAGCGCTGTTTCTCTTCCGCCAGCGCGTTGGCGGTCACGCCCACCACCGGCAGCGTCAGGCCCAGCTCGCGAATACGCTGCGTCAGACGGTAACCGTCCATATTCGGCATGTTGACGTCGCTTAAAACAATATCGATATGGTTTTTGCTAAGGACGTTGAGCGCGTCCACGCCATCATTGGCGGTACGGCACTGATAGCCCAGCGAACCAAGCTGATCGGCAAGCAGGCGGCGGTTAATCGGATGGTCATCGACCACCAGAATCATCATATCTTCGTTCTGCTCGGCGCTGGCGGAAGCGGCAGGCAGCACAGGCTGGCTGCCCGGCACGTCGACATTGATGCTGTAAATACGGCCCAGCAGGGTCAGAAGCTCGTGCGGCGCCGCGACGCTGTGCATCCAGACGCCAGGACTGCGCTCTACCGGCATCCCGATATGACGGCGGCAGAAGAAAATCACTCCCCTGCCCGGCCACGCGACGCAGTTTTCATCGTCGGTGATCAGAATATCGTCTTTATCCGGCGTCTCGCCGTGGTAATTCTGTACGCGAATATTGTTACGCGAGAGCAAACCCTGCAGATATTCGCACAGCGAGGCGTTGCGTACCGCCAGCCAGCAGCGTTTATGAGCGAGTCCGTCGACGTTTGCCTTCGGCGGCAGTTGCGCCTGCCAGAGCGGAATACGGATCGTAAACTGGCTGCCCATACCCGGCTCGGTATCGACTGAAATATCGCCGTCCATCATGTTGATGAGTTTTTCGCAAATCGCGAGCCCGAGCCCGGTGCCCTGGAAGTTGCGCTGCACGCCGGTACCGACCTGGAAGAAGGGATCGAACAGCCGCACCACTTCTTTCGCCGGGATCCCGACGCCGGTATCGCGTACGCGGAAACAGAGATAATCCCCCTGGGTGCCGACATGCAGAATAATGCAGCCGATATCGGTGAATTTAATGGCGTTGCTCAGCAGGTTGGAGATCACCTGTTGCAGGCGCATCGGATCGCCCAGGAGCGTCATCGGCACGTCAGGCTCGATAAAGCAGTACAGCCCGAGCTGTTTGCGCACCACCAGCGGCTGATAGTTGGCGGTGATATGGCTCATTACTTCGCGCGGCGAAAACTCGCGCGGCTCGATCTTCAACTGCTCGGATTCAATTTTCGAGAAGTCGAGAATATCGCTGATGATTTTCAGCAGCAGGCTGGAGGAGTTGTGCATCGCCGTCACCAGGCGATCGACGCCTTTCGGCAGCTCCTGCGTCTGCAGCAGATCCAGGTTACCGATAATGCCGTACAGCGGCGTGCGCAGCTCATGGCTGACGGTCGCAAGGAACATCGATTTCGACTGGCTCGCCTGTTCGGCCGCCTGCGCCATCTCCTGCAGCGACTCTTCCATTTTGACGCGCGCCGAGACATCCACCAGCACGCAGATCGCCACGTTTTCATTGCGATAGCGCGAATGCACGAAGCTGATTTGCAGGTTGGTATTGTTGCTGGTGAGCACATCGACGAAATTCACCTGCTGGCCGCAGATAATTTGCGTCAGCCGCTGGCGGTCTTCATGCGTCAACATGTTCAGATAGTTATGCGCCAGCTCGTTGGAGATAATATTGGTCCCGTCCTGGGTGCGCAGAATACAGATCCCGACCGGCGCCGAGGCGACGATTTTACGGTTAAACTGCTCATGCTCTTCCAGACGCTGGGCGTCGTTTTCCGCCGGAATAAAGATGCGCCGCTCATACATGCGCGCCAGCGTAAACAGCACAATCCCCACCAGCACATTGAGCAGCACGGCGTTGAGGATAAGCATCCGGATGCGCTCCAGCACCAGATCGACCGGGACCGAATAGACAATGCTTAGTGACGACGGCGGCAGACTCTTTTTCAGGATCAGCTGCTTAAAGCCGGACGTATAGCCGAACCATGCCCGCTCCTGCTCCCACTCGCCGTTCGGCTCAAGGCGCGTTTCAGTACCTGTCAGCGAAAACAGCGGGCGGTCGTTTTCATCGAGGATCGTCACGCCCATCGGCATACTGCCTGGCGTAAAGAAGTTTTCAATGCGGATGGTTTGCTCAATGCCCAGCAGCCCCTGGAGGCGGTTCGCCAGGTAGACCGGCGTCAGAGAATAGAAATAGCCGACGCCCGGACGCGGGCCCTGCGATACCCAGAACAGGCTGTTGCCGCGCTCATCCTGCGGCGCGTTGCGGTATTTGACGATGCGCTCATGCAGCGCCTGCAGGGTCTTGTCACGCTCAAGCGGGATCTCCCGCAGCCCGAAATCCGCCATGCAGAGGTTATCGGAACCTATCAGAAACACACGGTTTAAATCGTAGGCGGCGGAGAAGTTGTCGTGCCAGTAGCGCAAAAACCAGGAGAGCGACTGCAACGATCCGCGCCAGCTGGTGCCGAGCGTATTACAGTCGGAATCGGAAAACAGCGGCACAAACGACGGCGTGGTCAGCGAATCTTGTTGTCCGCGGCCGTTTTTCAGCAGCGCGTCGATATTCTCCAGCCGGTTTTCCGCGACATATTTCAGCTCTTTCATCACGTCAGAGGTGCGCTGAATATAGCGCTGCGCCTGATCGTAGCTCAGGTTAAATTCCTGACGAATTTCCGACTCTTTCACATGCAGCGCGCTTACGATGTAAAACACCGAAAACAGGGCGATAAGCAGCCAGAGCAGCAGCGCCAGCGCCCGGAAAAGATAGCGAGACACTTTAAGCGTCGAGCGGAAAGAGACGAAGTATTTCAAAGGGGCACCAGCTAGCCGTGAGGTAAGAAAAAGGAATGCCGTTAAGGTAGCCGCAAAACCCTTGTGCCGCAACGGCAACGCGATTATCCGGCGATATTCAGAGCAGCCTGGCGCACCGGGCGCCAAAAAAAGAAAGGGCCGGTTAAACCGGCCCTTTCGTATGGCAAAACGCGAAGTGGGTAAGCCGCGCGACGATTACTCGTCCGCGTCGTCCGCCGCCTCGTCGTCGGCGTCGGTTTCCGGCGCGATTTCATCGTCGCCTTCCGCCACGCTGCCGTCGATGGAGTCGAGCTCTTCGTCATCCACCGGCTCGGCGACGCGCTGCAGACCCACCACGTTTTCATCTTCCGCGGTGCGGATGAGAATAACGCCCTGGGTATTACGGCCCACCACGCTGATTTCCGACACGCGCGTACGCACAAGCGTACCGGCGTCGGTGATCATCATGATCTGGTCTGCGTCATCGACCTGCACCGCGCCGACCACCGGCCCGTTGCGATCGGTCACCTTGATGGAGATAACCCCTTTCGTCGCGCGCGACTTGGTCGGGTACTCTTCCACCGCGGTACGCTTGCCGTAACCGTTCTGGGTGGCGGTCAGGATAGCGCCTTCGCCGCGCGGCACGATAAGCGACACAACGCTGTCGCCCTCGCCGAGGCGAATACCGCGCACGCCCGTGGCGGTACGGCCCATCGGACGCACCGCGTCTTCTTTAAAGCGCACCACTTTGCCCTGCGCGGAGAACAGCATGACTTCGTCTTTCCCTGCGGTCAGGTCGACGCCGATCAGCTCATCGCCTTCGTTCAGGTTCACCGCGATAATACCGGCGGTACGCGGACGGCTGAACTCGGTCAGCGCCGTTTTCTTCACGGTGCCGCTCGCGGTCGCCATAAAGACGTTAACGCCTTCTTCATACTCGCGTACCGGCAGAATCGCGGTGATACGCTCGTTCGCTTCCAGCGGCAGCAGGTTGACGATAGGACGTCCGCGGGCGCCGCGGCTCGCTTCCGGCAACTGGTAGACTTTCATCCAGTAGAGACGACCACGGCTGGAGAAGCAGAGGATCGTATCGTGGGTGTTGGCCACCAGCAGGCGGTCGATAAAGTCTTCTTCTTTGATACGCGCGGCGGATTTGCCTTTACCGCCGCGGCGCTGCGCTTCGTAATCCGTCAGCGGCTGATATTTCACATAGCCCTGGTGAGACAGGGTGACCACCACATCTTCCTGGTTGATCAGATCTTCGATGTTGATATCAGCGGTGTTGGCGGTGATTTCAGTGCGGCGCTCGTCGCCGAACTGATCGCGGATAAGCTCCAGCTCTTCGCGGATCACTTCCATCAGGCGGTCGGCGCTGCCGAGGATATGCAGCAGCTCTGCGATTTGCTCCAGCAGCTCTTTGTACTCGTCGAGCAGTTTTTCATGCTCAAGGCCGGTGAGCTTTTGCAGACGCAGATCGAGGATCGCCTGCGCTTGTTGCTCGGTCAGCCAGTATTTGCCATCGCGAATACCGAACTCCGGCTCCAGCCACTCCGGACGCGCGGCGTCGTCGCCGGCGCGCTCCAGCATCGCGGAAACGGTGCCAAGCTCCCACGCCTGGGCGATAAGGCCCGCTTTCGCTTCGGACGGGTTCGGCGCGCGGCGAATCAGCTCGATAATCGGATCGATGTTGGCCAGCGCAATCGCCAGACCTTCTAAGATATGCGCGCGCTCGCGGGCTTTGCGCAGTTCAAAGATGGTACGGCGGGTCACCACTTCACGACGGTGGCGCACAAACGCCGCCAGAATCTCTTTCAGCGTCATGATCTTCGGCTGGCCGTGGTGCAGCGCGACCATGTTGATACCGAAAGACACCTGCAGCTGCGTCTGGGAATAGAGGTTATTGAGCACCACTTCGCCCACGGCGTCGCGTTTGATCTCAATAACAATGCGCATACCGTCTTTATCAGACTCGTCACGCAGCGCGCTGATGCCTTCGACGCGTTTGTCTTTTACCAGCTCGGCGATTTTCTCGATCAGGCGCGCTTTGTTCACCTGATAAGGAATTTCGTGCACGATAATGGTTTCGCGGCCGTTTTTCGGATCCACTTCTACTTCCGCGCGCGCGCGAATGTAGATTTTGCCGCGCCCGGTGCGATACGCCTCTTCAATGCCGCGACGGCCATTGATGATGGCGGCAGTCGGGAAATCCGGGCCGGGGATGTGCTCCATCAGCCCTTCAATGCTGATATCTTCATCATCAATATAGGCGAGGCAGCCGTTGATCACTTCCGTCAGGTTATGCGGCGGAATGTTGGTCGCCATCCCGACCGCGATACCGGAAGCCCCGTTTACCAGCAGGTTGGGGATTTTGGTCGGCATGACGTCCGGGATTTTTTCCGTGCCGTCATAGTTATCGACAAAATCAACGGTTTCTTTGTCGAGGTCGGCCATCAGTTCATGGGCGATCTTCGCCAGACGGATTTCCGTATAACGCATCGCCGCGGCGGAGTCGCCGTCGATAGAACCGAAGTTGCCCTGACCATCCACCAGCGTATAGCGCAGCGAGAACGGCTGAGCCATACGTACAATGGTATCGTAGACGGCGGAGTCACCGTGGGGATGGTATTTACCGATTACGTCACCAACGACACGGGCGGATTTTTTGTAGGCTTTATTCCAGTCATTGCCCAACACGTTCATGGCGTAAAGTACGCGACGGTGTACCGGCTTGAGGCCATCTCGGACATCCGGAAGCGCGCGGCCGACAATAACCGACATCGCGTAATCCAGATAGGAGTTCTTTAACTCTTCCTCAATGTTGACCGGTGTAATTTCTCTGGCAAGGTCGCTCATCTGACCGTTATCCCTCTACTGTGTCCCGGATTCAAAGGTCGCAAATTATAACACAGCCGCGGCCTGTTCGGTAAACCGAATAGCCCCGTCAGGCCGCTTTATTCCCCACTAACGCCTGTTATACTCGACGCTCTTGCGAAGAAAGGAGTAGAGGCGTCCATGAATGCTGAAAAACCGCCCGTTGCGCACAACGTAGACTTAGAAGAAATCGCCAAATTTGAAGCTGTCGCTTCGCGCTGGTGGGACACTGAAGGGGAATTTAAACCGCTGCATCGCATTAACCCGCTGCGTCTGGGCTATATCGCCGAGCGCGCCGGCGGTCTGTTCGGGAAAAAGGTGCTGGATGTCGGCTGCGGCGGCGGCATTCTCTCAGAGAGCATGGCCCGCGAAGGCGCGAACGTCACGGGGCTCGATATGGGCGCCGAGCCGCTGGCGGTGGCGCGTCTGCACGCGCTGGAAAGCGGCGTCGAGCTTAACTATGTTCAGCAGACGGTCGAAGAACACGCCGCGCAGAATGCCGGCGCCTATGATGTGGTGACCTGCATGGAGATGCTCGAACACGTACCGGACCCGCGCTCGGTAGTACAGGCCTGCGCACAACTCGTGAAGCCGGGCGGCCACGTCTTTTTCTCCACGCTAAACCGCAACGCCAAATCCTGGCTGATGGCGGTGGTGGGCGCGGAATATGTGCTGCGCATGGTGCCGAAAGGCACGCACGACGCCAAAAAGTTCATCCGCCCTTCCGAACTGCTGGGCTGGGTGGACGAAACGCCGCTGGAAGAACGTCATATCATCGGTCTGCATTACAACCCGCTGACCAACCGCTTTAAACTCGCGCCGGGTGTCGATGTTAACTATATGTTGCATACACAGGCTAAAAAACCGGCCTGATAGAAGCTTTTCGTATTAAAAATTGCGCAACGTTCTGTTGCGCGATTTCTTTCCTGACCAGGAAATCAGCGTTCGATCAAAAATTCATTTTTTTTCCTGCCGCCTTGACAAGGCCTCAAGCCCTTATGACATGAGGACTTACTTAATTTCGAGATTTTGCAACCGCAAATTAACACCGAAATCAAGGCTTGTTCTCAAAAGAATCCGGACTAGAATACTCACCATATAGCGTTTCACTAATCTCAAACCCCCTATATATAGTATTTATCCACAGAGTTAGTCACCTGTGGATAAGCGGGGGATATTTCTATTTTCACGGATTTCACGGACAGGTATTACCCATGAATCAGAGTCTGCTGGTAACAAAACGAGATGGCAGCCAGGAACGCATTAACCTGGATAAAATTCATCGTGTTCTGGACTGGGCTGCGGAAGGTCTCCATAACGTCTCCATCTCCCAGGTAGAGCTGCGTTCTCACATTCAGTTCTACGACGGCATCAAAACCTCCGATATTCATGAGACCATCATCAAAGCGGCGGCGGATCTGATCTCCCGCGACGCGCCGGACTACCAGTACCTGGCCGCGCGCCTGGCGATTTTCCACCTGCGCAAAAAAGCCTACGGTCAGTTCGAGCCGCCGAAACTGTACGACCACGTCGTGAAGATGGTGGAGCTGGGCAAATATGACCACCACCTGCTGCAGGATTACAGCGAAGAAGAGTTTGCGCAGATGGACGGTTTTATCGACCACTGGCGCGATATGAACTTCTCCTACGCCGCCGTGAAGCAGCTCGAAGGGAAATACCTGGTCCAGAACCGCGTTACCGGCGAGATCTACGAAAGCGCGCAGTTCCTCTACATCCTGGTCGCGGCGTGCCTGTTCTCCAACTACCCGCGCGAAACCCGTCTGGATTACGTGAAGCGTTTCTACGATGCGGTTTCCACCTTTAAAATTTCGCTGCCGACGCCGATTATGTCCGGCGTGCGCACCCCGACCCGTCAGTTCAGCTCCTGCGTACTGATCGAGTGCGGCGACAGCCTGGATTCCATCAACGCCACCTCCAGCGCCATCGTGAAATATGTTTCCCAGCGCGCCGGTATCGGCATCAACGCGGGCCGCATCCGCGCGCTTGGCAGCCCGATCCGCGGCGGCGAAGCGTTCCACACCGGCTGCATTCCGTTCTACAAGCATTTCCAGACCGCGGTGAAATCCTGCTCTCAGGGCGGCGTTCGCGGCGGCGCGGCCACCCTCTTCTACCCGATGTGGCATCTGGAAGTGGAAAGCCTGCTGGTGCTGAAAAACAACCGCGGCACCGAAGCGAACCGCGTGCGTCACATGGACTACGGCGTACAGATCAACAAGCTCATGTACCAGCGCCTGCTGAAAGGCGAAGACATCACGCTGTTCAGCCCGTCCGACGTACCGGGCCTGTATGACGCGTTCTTCGCCGACCAGGACGAGTTCGAGCGTCTCTACACCAAATATGAGCAGGACGAGAACATCCGCAAACAGCGCATTAAAGCGTCTGAGCTATTCTCCCTGATGATGCAGGAACGCGCCTCTACCGGCCGTATCTACATCCAGAACGTGGATCACTGCAACACCCACAGCCCGTTCGATCCGGTTGTCGCGCCGGTGCGCCAGTCTAACCTGTGCCTGGAAATCGCGCTGCCGACCAAACCGCTGGACGATGTGAATGACGACAACGGCGAAATCGCGCTCTGCACCCTGTCTGCTTTCAACCTGGGCGCTATCGACAGCCTGGATGAGCTGGAAGAGCTCTCCACCCTCGCCGTTCGCGCGCTGGACGCCCTGCTGGACTACCAGGATTATCCGATCCCGGCGGCGAAGCGTGGCGCGATGGGTCGTCGTACCCTCGGTATCGGCGTGATTAACTTCGCCTACTATCTCGCGAAGCACGGCGTGCGCTACTCCGACGGCAGCGCCAACAACCTGACGCACAAAACGTTCGAAGCGATTCAGTACTACCTGCTGAAAGCCTCTAACGAGCTGGCGAAAGAACAAGGCGCGTGCCCGTGGTTCAATGAAACCACCTACAGCAAAGGCATTCTGCCGATCGACACCTACAAGAAAGACCTGGATGCGATCGCCAGCGAGCCGCTGCATTACGACTGGGAAAGCCTGCGCGAATCCATCAAGACGCACGGCCTGCGTAACTCCACGCTGTCCGCGCTGATGCCGTCCGAGACCTCTTCGCAGATCTCCAACGCCACCAACGGCATTGAGCCGCCGCGCGGCCACATCAGCATCAAAGCGTCGAAAGACGGTATTCTGCGTCAGGTCGTGCCGGACTACGAGCAGCTGAAAGATAAATACGAGCTGCTGTGGGAAATGCCGGGCAACGACGGCTATCTGCAGCTGGTGGGCATCATGCAGAAATTTATCGACCAGTCGATTTCTGCCAACACCAACTACGATCCGACGCGCTTTACGTCAGGCAAAGTGCCGATGCAGCAGCTCCTGAAAGATCTGCTCACCGCCTATAAGCTCGGTGTGAAGACGCTGTACTATCAGAACACCCGCGACGGCGCGGAAGATGCCCAGGACGACCTGGCGCCATCCATTCAGGATGACGGCTGCGAAAGCGGCGCATGTAAAATCTAAAACGCAGGGCGGGGAAACCCGCCCTCTTGTTGTTAAGGCCGTAGGGTGGGTAAGCGAAGCGCACCCACCATTTACAGCCGAACCGTTAACAGCCGAACCGTTGGCCGTAGGGTGGGTAAGCGAAGCGCACCCACCATCAACAGCCGATATTGTTTGCAGACAGGATTTACGTCATGGCCTACACCACATTTTCACAGACGAAAAACGACCAGCTCCTTGAACCCATGTTTTTTGGCCAACCGGTCAACGTGGCGCGTTACGATCAGCAAAAATATGAAATTTTCGAAAAGCTTATCGAAAAGCAGCTGTCATTCTTCTGGCGCCCTGAAGAAGTGGACGTTTCCCGCGACCGCATCGATTTCCAGGCGCTGCCGGATCATGAAAAACACATTTTCATCAGCAACCTGAAATACCAGACGCTGCTTGACTCCATCCAGGGCCGCAGCCCGAACGTGGCGCTGCTGCCGCTGATCTCCATCCCGGAGCTGGAAACCTGGGTCGAAACCTGGGCGTTTTCCGAGACGATCCACTCGCGCTCTTACACCCACATCATCCGCAATATCGTCAACGATCCGGCGGTGGTGTTTGACGACATCGTCACCAACGAGCAGATCTTAAAGCGCGCCGAAGGCATCTCGCACTACTACGACGACCTGATCGAGATGACCAGCTACTGGCATCTGCTGGGCGAAGGCACGCACAGCGTCAACGGCAAAACCGTGACCGTGAACCTGCACGAGCTTAAGAAAAAGCTCTACCTGTGCCTGATGAGCGTCAACGCGCTGGAAGCGATTCGCTTCTACGTCAGCTTCGCCTGCTCCTTCGCGTTCGCTGAGCGCGAACTGATGGAAGGCAACGCGAAAATCATCCGCCTTATCGCGCGTGACGAAGCGCTGCACCTGACCGGCACCCAGCACATGCTGAACCTGATGCGCAGCGGCGAAGACGATCCGGAAATGGCCTTGATTGCCGAAGAATGCAAACAGGAGTGCTACGACCTGTTCGTGCTGGCGGCGCAGCAGGAGAAAGAGTGGGCGGAATACCTGTTCCAGGGCGGCTCCATGATCGGCCTGAACAAAGATATTCTGTGCCAGTACGTTGAGTACATCACCAACATCCGTATGCAGGCTGTCGGTCTGGATCTGCCGTTCAAAACCCGCTCCAACCCGATTCCGTGGATCAACACCTGGCTGGTGTCCGATAACGTGCAGGTGGCGCCGCAGGAAGTGGAAGTGAGCTCTTATCTGGTCGGCCAGATCGATTCTGAAATCGACCATGACGATCTGAGCAGCTTCCAGCTCTGATATGGGTCGTATTACGCTTCGCGTGACGGGCACCGAGCTGTCGTGCCCGGACGAGCACCCTTCCCTGCTGGTGGCGCTGGAGTCACACGCGGTGACGGTGGAGTACCAGTGCCGTGAAGGCTATTGCGGCTCGTGCCGCTGCAAACTGGTCGCAGGCCAGGTGCAGTGGCTGACGAAACCGCTGGCGTTTATTCAGGAGGGCGAGATTTTGCCCTGCTGCTGTAAACCGCAGGGCGATATCGAAATAGAGATGTAACAACGCCGTATTGTCGGGTGGCGCGACGCATACCCGGCCTGGCAAACCACAGTACCAGGCCGGATCAGGCGAAACCGCCACCCGGCAAGATCAGCGTTTATCTTTCAAAAAACTCACCGCTTTATCCGGGAAATCGGTAAACAATCCATCCACTTCCGCCTTGTTATACAGCACGTCATAAAGCTGGTTCACATCCGTAGCGTATACCGGCAGCTGGTCGGCGCGCACCGTATACGGGTGCACCTGCAAATGGCTGGCGTGCGCCTCTTTCGCCATATCGGTCAGCGTCACATGGTCTTTGGTCGAGCCTTCCGCCACCAGCATATGGTAATCCGGCCCGATGCCATCGGCGTACTGCGCAATCTGCTTCATGGCGCCCGGTTTAAACATCCAGTCATAGCGATAGTTTACCCATTTGCCATCGGCCTGCTTCTCCTGGGTTTCGTTCCAGTCGGTGTAAGCGATAAGCTGCACCAGCTTCAGATCCATCCCCATTTTCGGCTCCAGCTCATTTTTAATGCGCTTAAGCTCGTTGGCGTCGAAACATTGCAGATAGACCTTATCCTGCTTCGTGGCGTAACCATATTTTTTCAGGGTTTCCAGCGTCTTCGCGGCGATATCCTTGCCTTCCTGATGATGGAACCACGGCGCTTTGATCTCCGGGTAAATACCGATGTTTTTACCGGTTGAGTGGTTCAGCCCCTGCACAAACTCAATTTCTTCTTCAAAGGTATGCACCCGGAAATCGGATTTACCCATCGGGAAGCGACCAGGGAAGGTCTACACCTTTTTGCCGTTTTCCAGCTCAAAGCCTTCGCTGAATTTCAGCGATTTGATCTCCGCGAGCGTGAAATCGATCGCGTAGTATCGGCCATCTTTGCGCGCGCGGTCGGGGAAGCGCTCCGCCACGTCGGTGACGCGATCCAGATAGTGATCATGCAGCACCACCAGCTGGTCATCTTTGGTCATCACCAGATCCTGCTCAAGGTAATCCGCGCCCTGCGCATAGGCCATCGCTTTGGCGGGCAGCGTGTGCTCCGGCAGATAGCCGCTGGCGCCGCGATGGGCGATCACCAGTTTATCCGCCGCCAGCGCGCTTGCCGACATCACGCCAATCGCCAGCGCCGCCAGCGTCATTTTCAGTGTCATGGGTGCTCCTTATCCGCGTTTCGCCTGCGTTGCGTGGTGATGTCTGTGCTCACCGACCATCACGATAATCAGCAGCAATACCGCCAGAATGCTGCCGCCAATCATCACCATAAAGCCGCCATCCCAGCCGAAGAAATCGACGGTGTAGCCCACGATAGCGCTCGCCGCCACCGAGCCGCCGAGGTAGCCGAACAGGCCGGTAAAGCCCGCCGCGGTGCCCGCCGCCTTTTTCGGCGCCAGCTCCAGCGCATGCAGACCAATCAGCATCACCGGGCCGTAAATCAGGAAACCGATGACAATCATGCACGCCATATCAACGTGTGGGTTGCCCGGCGGGTTGAGCCAGTAGACGATGGTGGCGATGGTCACCAGCGTCATAAAGAATACGCCGGTCGCGCCGCGGTTGCCGCGGAAAACCTTGTCCGACATCCAGCCGCAAATCAGCGTGCCGGGGATGCCTGCATATTCATAGAAGAAATATGCCCAGGAAGATTTATCCAGCGCAAAATGCTTCACCTCTTTTAAGTAGGTCGGCGACCAGTCGAGGATGCCGTAGCGCAGCAGGTACACGAAGACGTTCGCGATGGCGATGTACCACAACAGTTTATTCGGCAGCACGTACTGCATGAAAATCTGCTTCGCGGTCAGCTCTTCTTCATGCTTCTCGTTATAGTCGTCCGGGTAGTCATTTTTGTACGCTTCGATGGGCGGCAGACCGCAGGACTGCGGCGTATCGCGCATCAGGGCGAAGGCGATAATCGCCACCAGAATTGCCGCAAAGGCAGGCATATAGAGCGCGGCGTGCCAGTCGTTAAACCACGCCATGCCGAGCAGAAACAGCAGCGGTGGAATACCGCCGCCCACGTTATGGGCGCAGTTCCACACGGAGACAATCCTGCCGCGCTCTTTCTGCGACCACCAGTGCACCATCGTGCGCCCGCACGGCGGCCACCCCATGCCCTGGAACCATCCGCACAGGAACAGCAGCACAAACATCACCATAATGCTCGACGTCGCCCAGGGAACGAAGCCCATAAACAGCATCACCGCCGCCGCGAGGATCAGGCCTGCGGGCAGAAAGACGCGCGGATTCGACCGGTCAGAGACCGAACCCATAATGAACTTCGAGAATCCATAAGCGATGGATATGCCCGAAAGCGCAAAACCGAGATCGCCGCGTGAAAAGCCCTGCTCCACCAGATATGGCATCGCCAGGGCAAAGTTTTTACGCACCAGATAGTAAGCGGCATAGCCGAAGAAAATCCCCATAAAAATCTGCCAGCGCAGGCGACGATAGAGCGGATCTATCTCGCCGTCAGGCAGCCTTGCGCGATGCGGGGCGGGTTTAAAAATACTTAGCATCTCTGTCTCCTGCTGATGAGGTTTATATCTATTCGTTTTACTTATCTTTCCTTTGCGAGCGTGATAGTAGGCAAAATGGATTATTTATGCTGTGAAACATCGCACAAAATGTTACAGAATTATGACAATCGAAAACAAATGCGCATCGCAT
Organism: Cronobacter universalis NCTC 9529; assembly: GCF_001277175.1. Lineage (NCBI taxonomy): Bacteria > Pseudomonadati > Pseudomonadota > Gammaproteobacteria > Enterobacterales > Enterobacteriaceae > Cronobacter > Cronobacter universalis. The sequence continues at coordinate 2,935,171 of NZ_CP012257.1, forward strand.
CACGATTAATTTTCGTTATGCGCGCGTTTATTTTCGATTAAGCCCAAAAAAGACAAGGGATGACGCAGAATGGAGATATCGTGAGCCAAAAGGAAAAGAAGGGCGTTACAGATAAATACGGACAGGGGCGAAAGCAGGAAACCGGCATGTGCGGAAAATCACGAGCGCCCGGCGATGTACGGGCGCTCGGTTGAGCCGTCAGACCGAATGCGTGTCGACCACCTGCACCCAGCCCTGGCTTGCCGTCACGTCCTGGCCGTTCAGCCAGCGGCGCACCAGCGTAAGGGCCATCATGGCACAAATCTCCTGACGAATACGCAGCGCGTAACGGCTGGCGTTAAAGCGCAGGCGCACGGCGTGTGTGGCCTGCGGCGTGGTCAGCGCGATGTTAATCTCGTCGTCTTCAAAGCTCGCAATGCTCAGCGCCAGATCGGCGAGATGGCGGGTACGGCGCTCCACGTTCCAGTGGGCGGTCTGCGCCAGCGTCTCCACCTGGGCGGGCAGCACTTCGCTTGCCAGCAGCGGCGCGTCGGCGCCCGACAGTTGCAGCGCCAGCAGGCCCGCGGTGAACTGCTCGCTTAACGTAATGCTGAGCTGCTGCTCGCGCAGGCAGCGGGCAATCTGGACAGGCAGCGTTTCGGTGCCTTCAAAAATCAGGCTGTCGCCCGCCACCGCACGCACTTGCGGCCAGAGGGCCTCCATCTCCGCGCGGCGCGACGCAGGCCCGGTGAGTTTGAGTTCGATAATCGGCGTGGAGGAGCGATAACCCATCACTACGTCCGGCGGTAGCGTCAGGGGATCGAGCGCGGCGGCGAGATCGCTTTCGGAGCGCCCGAACGTGGTCAGACGCAGGCAGAGCGGTGGCAGAGGGAACGTAAAGCGCTCGCGCAGGCGCGGCAGGATCTCATGCTCCACCATCCGTTTGAATTCAGACGGCACGCCCGGCGTGAAGAAAATCAGACAGCGGTTGAGCTTAATCGCGAACCCGCAGGCGGTGCCGACCGGGTTGTCGATCATTTCGCTGCCCGCCGGCAGCAGCGCCTGTTTGCGGTTGCTTGCGGCCATCACGCGCCCGCGTTCCGAGAAAAAGCGCTCCATCTGCGCGAGCCAGCCTTCGTGCAGCGTAAGCTCAACACCCGCCGCGCGGGCCGCCGCCTCGGCGCTGAGATCGTCACTGGTCGGCCCGAGGCCGCCGTTGACGATTAAGATATCGGCGTGCTGGCTGCGCTCGGTCAGCGCGGACACCAGCGATTCGAGACTATCGCCCACGGTGTTGCGGCGGGTCAGCGGCAACCCCTGATTAAAAAACAGATCGGCAAGCCAGGCGGCGTTGGTATCGACAATCTGACCGTGGAGCACCTCATCGCCGGTCGAGAGCATTTCTGTCTGTAGCATTATTTTCTCCGCAGGAAGGGAAGGCTTTACTATAGCGCGCAGAGAAAAGAAGAAGGAGAAAAACAGGCGCGGCGGAACACCGCGCCCGGAAAATCAGAACCCTGCGCTGACGCCCAGGTACGGGCCATCGGCCACTTTGCTGTCGCGATCGCCATCTTTACCGGTCATATTGATATAACGGTAACCGGCTTCCACGCTGAGCGGGCGGAACAGGGAGAAACGCGCGCCCGCGCTGGCTTCCTGGTAGTCGTTCACGCCGCTGGAGAGCGAATCCGGCGAATAGTAGTAATCGCCAAACAGCGAGAAGCGCTGCCCGATATCCCAGCGCACGCCGCCGCCGACGGCCGCCGCGTAGCCTTCATCCCCTTCGTTCGGGTTCAGGTAAATGGCCTTCACGCCCGGCGTGACCATAAACGGCCCCAGCGGCATATTGAAGCCCAGTCCCGCGCCCACGATATCGCCATGATCGTCATTGTGCGCCCAGTTGCCGGTCAGCTGCAGACCGCTGCTTTCCGTGCCGAAACCGACGCCCATATTGGTGTAATGCTCGCCCACAGAACCGTTGACGCTGACAGCGCCCGCCTGAGTGGCAGCCAGCAGCAGGCCGGCCAGTGCTAAACGAAGTGTGTTTTTCATTCCATGTATCTCAAAAAAAGAAAAAGAGTCCTGCAAACGCAACGCGGCATTGTACCTGTATCGGGGCGGCGATCAATGCGAGGCGGTCACCGCCTCCCTTCGGCGCGTGAAAAAGGAGAAAACACCTATGCGGATCAGCATTAAATGGCGCTCTGGCCGCGCGCGGACGGATGCAGCGGCAGACGCACGCGCACCAGCAGTCCGCTGAGCTGCTCGCCTTTTAACAGTTCTGCCCGGGTGCGGTGCCAGCGGGCGATATCGTTAACCAGCGCCAGCCCCAGCCCGGCGCCGGGGTGCGCGCTGGCGTTATCGAGACGGCGAAACGGCGTCAGCGCCTGGTCGCGCTGGGCGGCGTCAATCCCAGGGCCGCTGTCTTCCACCTCAAGACGCGCTTCGCCCGCCTCAACGCAGACGCGTACCGTCACCACGCCGCCTGCGGGCGTATATTTCAGCGCGTTATCCAGCAAGTTGGCGCACAGCTCGGCCAGTAGTAACGGCTCGGCGGCGACCCACACCGGCCCCTCTTCACCTTCGTAACCGAGATCGACCGGTTTGCTGCGCGCCTGCGGCAGGCGGGAGAAGCAGCTTTCCCGCGCCGCCGCCACCAGATCCACCACATCAAGCGTGCGCGTATCGCCCGGCTCCGCGCGCCGCAGCGTCGCGAGCTGCAACAACCGCTCGGTCAGATCGATAGTCTGATCGAGCGTCGCGCTCATCGCCTGGAGGCTTTCGCGCCATTGCGCCGGATCGGCGCTGGCCAACGCGACGGCCGCCTGAGTTTTCAGCACGGTGAGCGGCGTTTTTAACTGATGCGAGGCGTCGGCGCTAAAGCGCTCCTGGCGGGCAATCAGCGCGCGCAGACGGCTGATATAGCGGTTGAACGCGATGATCAGCAGCCGCGTTTCCGACCACGGCAGCAGATCGGGCAGCGGCGTCAGCTCGCCGGGCGAGCGTCTGACCATCAGGCGCGACAGCTTACGCATCGGCTTGAGTACGCGACGCAGTAACAGTCCGGCGAGCACCAGCGTTAACAGCACCAGTCCGCCCTGCGAAAGCGCAGACGAGATAAGCAACTGTCGGGCCAGCAGATGACGCGACTGCAACGTCTCGGCGACGTAAATCTCCGCCATGCCGTTAATGCCATCTTCATTGACCGGCTGTAGCAGCCGCGCCACCCGCAACCGCTGGCCCTGATAGGTCGCGTGATAAAACCACGCCAGCGCCGGGTAAAGGTCGGTACGCGCCACCCCGCGCGGCATCGACGGCAGATCGTCATAGCCGGAGATCACCCGCCCGTGCGTATCCTGTACTTTGTAGTAGAGCCGGTCATTCATGTTGCGCTCGACGCTGTCCAGCACCACCCAAGGCACGTCCGCCTGCAATTCACCGTGCTGGACGTTCAGGCGCTCGGCAAGAATGCGCGCCGAGGCCAGCAGCGTGCGATCGTAGGCCTGGGTCGCGGCATTCAGCGCGCTGACATAGCTGTTTAAGGCCGAAAACGCCCACAGCAGCAGGAGCGGCAGGCCGAGAAACAGCAGCAGTTTTCCGAGCAGGGATTCAGGGCGCCACCAGCTCATCGCTGCACTCCAGCACATAACCCAGGCCGCGCAGCGTGGTGATTTGAACATTGCTCGCCAGCAGCTTTTTGCGCAGCCGGTGAATATAGATCTCGATGCTTTCCGGGCTGACGTCGTCGCTTAAGCTGAACACCTGTTCGAAAAGTTGCTGGCGCGTGACCGGACGGCGGCGGCGATACATCAGCACCGTTAAAAGCGCATGTTCGCGCGGCGTGAGCGCCAGCGGCCTGCCCTGTAGCTCGAAATAACCTTCGTCGTGAAAAGTCAGCTCGCCGAGACGCTGCGCCTCCTGCACCTGCCCTTCGCTGCGGCGCACCAGCGCGCGCAGCCGCGCCTCCAGCTCGCTCAGCTCAAACGGCTTCGGCAGATAATCATCGGCGCCCTCGTTAAGCCCTTTCACCCGGTCGGCCACCGCGCCGTGGGCGGTGAGCAGCAGTACCGGCACCGCCTGTCCGCGACGGCGCAGACGGCTCAGCACCTCCAGCCCGCTCATGCGCGGCATTTCAATATCCAGCACCGCCACGGCGTAGCGCTCGTTTTGCAGCAGGTGATCCGCCGCCAGCCCGTCGCTCACGCAGTCCACCGCAAAGCCGGTGTTCGCCAGCGCTTTCTCCAGCCAGTGAGCCAGCTCACGGTTATCTTCGGCCAATAAGAGACGCATATCACATCCAGTAAAGTTTCTGTCGCGATGAAAGGAAACTGAAAGGCTTTAGTTTTAACAATCATGCAACCGATACGCTACAAAGCAGTTCACATAATCAGAAACATCACGGCAGTCATGCATGAGGATGAAAATGAAAACATCGCTTCTCTCTACCCTGTTAGCAACGTCACTGGCTTTCTCTTTTACCGCAGCGCAGGCGGCTGAGGCGCCGTCGCGCCCCGAGTGCATCGCGCCTGCCAAGCCCGGCGGCGGCTTCGATTTAACCTGCAAACTGATTCAGGTGAGCCTTCAGGAAACCGGCGCGCTGGAAAAACCGATGCGCGTGACGTACATGCCAGGCGGCGTCGGCGCGGTGGCCTATAACGCGATTGTGGCCCAGCGCCCCGGCGAGCCGGGCACCGTGGTGGCGTTTTCCGGCGGCTCGCTGCTCAATCTCTCGCAGGGCAAATTTGGCCGCTATAACGTCGACGACGTGCGCTGGCTCGCGAGCGTCGGCACCGATTACGGCATGATCGCGGTGCGCGCCGATTCGCCGTGGAAAACGCTCGGCGATCTGATGAAAGCGCTGGAGAAAGATCCCAACAGCGTGGTGTTTGGCGCGGGCGCGTCGATTGGCAGCCAGGACTGGATGAAGACCGCGCTGCTGGCCCAGAAAGCGGGCGTCGATCCGCACAAGATGCGCTACGTAGCCTTTGAAGGCGGAGGCGAGCCGGTCACCGCGCTGATGGGCAACCATGTGCAGGCGGTATCCGGCGATCTCAGCGAGATGGTGCCCTACCTCACCGGCAATAAACTGCGGGTGCTGGCGGTCTTCGCGAGCGAACGCCTGCCCGGCCAGCTCGCCCAGGTGCCCACCGCCAAAGAGCAGGGCTATGACCTGGTGTGGCCTATCATTCGCGGCTTCTACGTCGGCCCTAAAGTCAGCGACGCCGATTACCAGTGGTGGGTACAGGCTTTCGAAAAACTCCAGAAAACCGACGAGTTTAAAAAACAGCGCGATCTGCGCGGCCTGTTTGAGTTCAACCTGACCGGCAAGGCGCTGGATGAGTATGTGAAAAATCAGGTCAACGACTACCGCGAAAAAGCCAAAGCCTTTGGGCTGGCGAAATAGCGCAGGAGGATGTGATGAGCGATCGCATTTTTGCGGGGATCTGGATCCTGCTCTGTATCGGCGGGCTGTTTGTCGCCTGGCAGATCCACAGCGAGTACGCCTACGAGCCGGTCGGGCCGCGTCCGTTCCCGATGGGCATTATCGCCCTGATGCTGCTGTGCGCGGTGCTGTTACTGCTGCGCCGCCCGGATGTCGTGGACTGGCCGCACAACGCCGTGCTGCAACGGCTGGTGGTGATGGTGATTGTGTTGCTGCTCTACGCCTGGGGCTTTGAATGGCTGGGCTTTCCGCTCGCCACCGCGCTGCTGACGGCGGTGATCGGCATGCTTTTCGGCGCGCAGCTGACGGCGGCGCTGGTGTCCGGCGTGGTGATGGGCGGCGTGCTCTGGTACGCCTTTGACCGCTTGCTTGACGTGACGCTGCCTCTCGGGGCCTGGCTTAATTAACGGGAGCTTTATATGGATACCTGGCTTTATCTCTCGCAGGGCTTCGCCGTCGCGCTGACGCCCACCAATCTGCTGATTGCGCTTATTGGCTGTTTCGTCGGCACCATCGTCGGGCTGCTGCCGGGCCTCGGGCCGATTAACGGCGTCGCCATTCTGCTGCCGCTGGCGTTCGCGATACATCTGCCGGCGGAATCGGCGCTGATCCTGCTCGCCACGGTCTATATCGGTTGTGAATATGGCGGGCGCATTTCATCGATACTGCTTAACGTGCCGGGCGACGCGGCGGCGATCATGACGGCGCTGGACGGCTACCCGATGGCGCAGCAGGGGCGCGGCGGCGTGGCGCTCTCTATCTCCGCCGTCAGCTCGTTCGTCGGCTCGTTTATCGCCATCGTCGGCATTATTCTTTTCGCGCCGGTGCTGGCGGAGTGGTCGCTGGCCTTCGGCCCGGCGGAATATTTCGCGCTGATGGTCTTTGCTATCGCCTGTCTCGGCAGCATGATGGCGCAAAACCCGCTGAAGTCGTTCCTGGCCGCGCTGATTGGCCTCGGGCTTGCGACGGTGGGCGTGGATGCCAACACCGGCGTGTATCGCTTTACGTTTGACAGCGTGCATCTCTCGGATGGCGTGCAGTTTATCGTGGTGGTGATTGGCCTGTTCTCGGTCTCTGAAATCCTGCTGATGCTGGAGAGCACCAGCAGCGGCCAGACGCTGGTGCGAAAAACCGGACGCATGCTGTTTAACGCCAAAGAAGCGGCCGCCTGTACGGGCGCGACGCTGCGCTCATCTATCATCGGCTTTTTTGTCGGCATCCTGCCGGGCGCGGGGGCGACCATCGCCAGCGCCATTACCTACATGACAGAGAAGAAGCTCGGCGATAAAGACGGCTCGTTCGGCAAAGGCGATATTCGCGGCGTGGCGGCCCCCGAGGCGGCGAACAACGCCTCGGCCTGCGGCTCGTTTATTCCGATGCTGACCTTAGGCGTGCCCGGCTCCGGCACCACGGCGGTAATGATGGGCGCGCTGACGCTCTATAACATCACGCCGGGGCCGGCGATGTTTACCGAGCAGCCGGATATCGTCTGGGGACTTATCGCGGCGCTGCTTATCGCCAACGTGATGCTGCTTATCATGAACATTCCGCTGATCGGCCTCTTCACCCGGATGCTGACCATTCCGCTGTGGTTCCTGGTGCCAGCGATTGCTGCTGTCTCGGCGGTGGGCGTCTACGCGGTGCACAGCACGACATTCGATCTGCTGCTGATGGTGGGCCTCGGCGTGCTGGGCTATATCCTGCGTAAAATGCACTTTCCGATGTCGCCGCTGATTCTGGGCTTTGTGCTGGGCGAGATGCTGGAGCAGAACCTGCGCCGCGCGCTCTCTATCAGCAACGGCGAGCTCGGTATCCTCTGGCAGAGCGGCGTCACCAAAACTCTGCTGATCATGGCCACGCTGGTGATTGTCGTCCCGCCGCTGCTGAAGCGGCTACGTAAGCGTCAACAAAAGCGTAAAGCGGCCGTTGATGTCGGCTAACCTCCACGGCCCTTCACGCGAAGGGCCGCGTTATGCTTGCGGGCGGAGCGTGTGTGTCGCCCATTGCGTAACGTCACGGCGGGAAATTTTAATCCCGCCGTTTTTAAGCGTTTCCGGCAGCCGCAGCCAGGCGACCGGCTGCTCAAATCTCGCCAGCTTGTCGCCTGCCCAGAGACGCAACGCCTGCGGCTCGAATGACGCCTCACACTCCACTACCGCCACCGGTCGCGCGCCGAACTCGTCATCCTCCAGCGGTACGATAAACGCCTGACGCACCTGCGGATGCTCGCTCAGCACGCGCTCGATCGCCTCCGGCTGAACGCCTTCCCCACCGCAGAAAAAGAGATTATCCAGCCGTCCGGGCACCCGTAATTTGCCGTCGCGCCACGCGCCGCGATCGCGGGTGGCGAACCAGCCCTGCGCATTGGTGAGCGGCACCAGCCCGCCGTCGCGCCAGTAGCCGGCGGCCATGCTGCTGCCGCGCAGCCAGATCTCATCGCCCGCGAGCATCACTTCGCGCCCTGGCAGCGCTACGCCCACGTCGGCCTCGCCGTCGGCGCGCTTCGCGCATACCGTGGAGGCAAACTCCGTCAGTCCGTAGCCGCACCAGCAGGCGATATCACGCCGCGCCGCCGCTTGCGTCAGCGCAACCGGGATCGCAGCGCCGCCGAGCAACACAGCTTTGAGGCTCAGGCGACGCTCCGGCATCGCTAACAGCCGCCAGAGCTGGGTCGGCACCAGCGAGGCGTGCGTACAGCCTTCCAGCGCCTCGTAAAGCGGCAGAGAGTCACGCACCGCCAGCTGCGCGCCTGCCCGCAGCCAGCGCCAGAAAATCCCCTGCCCGGAGACGTGAAACAGCGGCAGCGAGAGCAGCCAGCAGTCGGCGTCATGAAACGGGATCAGGCTCAGTACGCCCTTCGCACTCTCCAGATGCGCGCGCGCCGTGTGAACAGCGGCTTTCGGCAGACCGCTGGAGCCGGACGTCAGCGTCATGGATACAAGACGATCCGCCTGCCACACCGCAACAGGCGCCGCCGCAGCCTCACGCCAGTCGAGCAACGTAAGGCCCGGCAGCGCGGGCGCATCGCCGGTTTGAACGGCATAACGCAACGTGAGCGACGGCAGCAGCGCGTTGATTAACGGCGCCGGAAGTTGCGGATTAAGCGGCAAAATACGCGCGCCGCACTGCAACAGCGCAAGCCAGGCGAGCAGCGTTCGCTCGCTGTTTTTCGCGCACAGCGCCACACCGTCGCCCTCGCTTACGCCCTGCTGATGAAAACCGGCGGCAAGGGCATCAATACGTTTGCAGAGCGCGCGCCAGGTGATATCGCCACTGGCGGCGCGCAGCGCGATAGCGTCCGGCCGCACATTCGCCCAGTGGCGCCATGGCCAGTCAAAGAAGCTCACAACAGCGGCTCCAGCGCATCCACAGGCCAGCACGGCAACGGGCTGTCAGGCCACGGGCGCACCAGCTGAGCCTGCATCAGCGCGAGCGTATCCAGCCCCGGCGTGACGCCCGGCGTCAGCCAGGCGGCAAGCCGCGCGAGCTGGGTCAGGCCGAGGCTTGACTCAATGGAAGAACTGATAACCGCCGTCAGGCCCAGCGCGTGAGCCTGCGCCACCTGTTGCTGTACCTTTTGCAGGCTGCCGGTGAGCGTCGGTTTGATAATCACCGCCCGCAGTCCAGGCTCGGCGGCAAACGCAAAGTCCGCCTCGCGCAGGCTCTCATCCCAGGCGATGGCAATGCCGGTTTCGGTGGCGAACGCGCGGGAATCGTCAGGGGTTTTGCACGGCTCCTCAATAAACTCAATGCGCGAGCGGTACGCCGGGTTAACGTATTTCGCGAACTGCTGCGCTTTCACTGGCGTCCAGGCGCGGTTCGCGTCAAGCCGCAGGCGCAGCGCAGGCAGCGCCTCCAGCAGCAGGTTGACGACCATGCCGTCGCGCACCGCCTCATACAGCCCCACTTTGACCTTGGCGACGCGATCGCCGCTCTGCCCGGCAAGGCGCGCGAAGAGTTCATCCGGATCCCCCGTACACAGCGGCGCGACGTGGTAATTCGCGGCCTCGGGCAGCGTGCCGTGAAGCTCCGCCTGCGCCATGCTTAAACCAAACGCGACGCTCGCTGCTTCCGGCAGCGGCTGTGTATCTCCGCGCTGCCAGGCATTGAGCCAGTCGCGCGCGGCGGCAAGCGCAGTGTCCAGCGTCTCGTCGCTAAACCCAGGCAGCGACGCAACTTCGCCCCATCCTTCGCGCCCGTTGTCAGAAAGGCGCACCAGCAGGCCGTCGCGGGTTTTCAGGCGCCGCTCCCGCAGCACCACGCCGGCGTCCATCGGCACCTGATAACGATAAAGCTGAGCCGCGCGCATTATGGGTTACGCTTGAATTTGCTGAAATCCGGCTGGCGCTTCTGGTTGAACGCGTTGCGCCCTTCCTGACCCTCTTCGGTCATATAAAAAAGCATGGTGGCGTTGCCCGCCAGCTCCTGAAGCCCCGCCTGGCCGTCGCAATCGGCATTCAGCGCCGCCTTCAGGCAGCGCAGCGCCATCGGGCTGTTTTGCAGCATCTCGCGACACCAGCGCACCGTCTCTTTCTCCAGCTCCGCCAGCGGAACAACGGTATTCACCAGGCCCATATCCAGCGCCTGCTGCGCGTCGTACTGACGACACAGGAACCAGATTTCACGCGCCTTTTTCTGGCCGACGATGCGCGCCATGTAAGAGGCCCCCCAGCCGCCGTCAAACGAACCGACTTTCGGGCCGGTCTGGCCAAACACCGCGTTTTCCGCCGCAATGGTCAGATCGCACATCATATGCAGCACATGGCCGCCGCCAATCGCATAACCCGCCACCATCGCCACCACCGGTTTCGGGCAGGTGCGGATCTGCCGCTGGAAATCGAGCACGTTGAGATGATGCACGCCGGAGTCGTCCTGATAGCCGCCGTAGTCGCCGCGCACTTTCTGGTCGCCGCCCGCGCAGAAGGCTTTTTCCCCTTCGCCGGTGAGGATAATGACGCCGATGTTGTCGTCATAGCGCGCATCCGCCAGCGCCTGGATCATCTCTTTAACGGTGAGCGGGCGAAACGCGTTGCGCACCTGCGGACGGTTGATGGTGATTTTAGCAATGCCGTCAGTGGATTTCTGATAGCGGATATCGGTGTAGCCTTCCGAACAGTCGAGCCATTCGGCAGGCGCATAGAGCATCGCTTCATCAGGGTAGATCATGGGAATTCTCCGTTAGGGGCGCAAAATCGCGTTAAGACAGCGGGCCACCGCAGCCGGATTTTCCCGGTGCGCGTTATGGCCCGCGCCAGTAATGACATGCAAAGGCACATTGAGCGTGGCGGCGAGCGCGCGAAACTTCGCATCGCGCTCGCCGCACAAGTAATGAAACGGTACAGAGAGACGCGAAAGCGCCTCATACAGCGGCGGCTGGCGGCCGAGCGACGTGGCTTCCAGCATCGCGGCCAGGGCTGCGGGTTGATTGCGGGCGCGCAGCGTGATTAATTCCCGGCGCTGTGCATCTGTCAGCGTGGCGAAAACGGGCTGGCGATACCAGGCGTCGAGCACCGTTTCAATTGGTTCATCATGAAACCGCTGCGCCCAGCGCTTGTCTGCGGCGAGACGCGCGTCGCGCTCATCGGCATTCAGAAGCCCCGGATGGCCGCCCTCCACCACCAGCCCGCGCAGGCCGGGCGTATCGCCCTGCGTGGCGTGAAACATCGCTATCCGCCCGCCGAGCGAGTAGCCCACCAGCCAGTAGTTAAGTATGTTGTAACTATTTAACGTTGCGATGAGCCGTTCGTTAACGTGCGCAAAATCCACGGCGCAGAGATGCGCCGAGCCGCCGTGGCCCGGCAGATCGATAAACAGATGGTCATGCTCTGCGCAGGCCGCGGCGATCGCCTGCCACTCGCGGTGGTCGCCGAGAAAACCGTGCAGCCAGACGACAGCGCCGCGCGCGGCAGTTCGGGCGGGCTGAAAATGCGCGGCCAGCGGCATCAGGCGCACACCGCTTTCAGTAAACGCGAGAATACCTGCGCGCCGGCGGTTTCCGGGACGCGCAGCTCAATGACGGTCGCGACCGGCGAACGCCACGCGCGCGTCATCGTCTCCTGAAGCGCTGCCAGGCTCTCCGGCGCGTCGTAATTCAGCGAGAACATCGCCGCCGCAGGCGCAAAGCTGACGTTTTGCGGCATACAGTAAAATTTTTCGCGCTCGCGGGCGGGCGTCGGGAGCATGGAGAAAATCTGCCCGCCGTTGTTATTCACGACGATCAGCACGAAAGGCGCAGGCGCGTCGCGCAGGAGCGCCAGCGCGTTAAGATCGTAAAGCGTGGAGAGATCGCCCAGCACCGCCAGCGTGGGCTTCCCGGTGGCGCGCTGGACGCCCGCCGCGGTAGAGACCAGCCCGTCGATGCCGCTCGCGCCGCGGTTGCCGTAGACCGGATAACCGGCGGGCAACTGCGCCAGCGCGTCCACCAGCCGCACCGTCAGGCTGTTGCCGAGAAAAAGCTGGCCGTCTGGCGGCAGCAGTTCGGGCAGCCGGTGCGCCACCTGCGCCTCGCCCCACTCGGTGAGTTCGCGCATCACGATACGCTGCGTCTGCGCCGCCAGTCCTTCGAGCGGCTCGGCCCACGGCATCGCCGGGCGTGCCGGGTGCTGTTCAAGCCAGGCGGAGATATTCGCCACGATCCGACGCCCGCGGTGGTGCGCCGGATCGAGCCGCCCTGGCAGCGGGTCTACCATCCAGTACTCCTGCGGGCGACATTCACTTTGCCACTGCAACACGCGTTTGCCGGTCAGGCTGCCGCCAAACTGCACGACAATCTGCGCCTGTTCCAGCAGCGCGGCGGCATGCGGGTACGCGAGCCACAGATCGGCGCACGGCAGCGGCTGGCCGGTTTGCGAGAGCACATCGCCGATTAGCGGCCAGCCAAGACGCGCCGCCCACTGCGCGACGGCCCGGCCCTCCTGCGCCGTCAGCCTGCCTGCCAGCACCACGCCGCGCTGTTCGCGCCAGAAAGGCCAGTCGGCCTGCGCGCTGACGGCCTGCGGATCCTCATAGCGCAGCCAGGGCGTTTTCGTCTGCCACCACTCGCCCGGCACCTGCTGCCACGCGAGGCCCGTATCGTCCAGCTCGCCATAGAGCGGTTCGGCGAACGGCGCGTTGATATGCAGCGCGCCCGCTTTCAGCGCCCCCATCTTTTCATCGATGGCGCTGATAAGCCAGGCGGCGGGAATGGACGGCGTGGGGCGTGGTAAATCGAGCGTGGCGGCGGGGTGTGAGCCAAAAATCGCGTGCTGGCGAATCGCCTGGTTCGCGCCGCAATCAATCAGCTCCGGCGGGCGGTCGGCGGTAATCGCCACCAGTTTTTCGCCCGTCAGCCCGGCTTCTATCACCGCGGGATAAAGGTTCGCCACTGCCGTACCGGATGTCACAATCACCGCCACCGGCTCGCCGCTCGCTTTGGCGAGCCCGAGCGCCAGATGGCCAAGACCGCGCTCGTCAAAATGGGTATGCAGCGTGAACGCCGGATGTTGCGCGGCGGCGAGCGTCAGCGGCGTGGACCGCGAACCCGGCGCGATGCAGAGATGGCGCACGCCGTGGCGGCTCAGCGCTTCGAGAATGACGTCAGCCCAGCGGCGGTTGAAGGTGCTTGTCGACATAAGCTTGTCCGGTATCAATTTAGCCGGTTTATTATAAAGCCTCGTCGAAATCGAATTTTGATATGGGTCGGGTTGTGGCGCGGCTCAGTCCGCCAGAAGCGTAAGCAGGGCCGCCGCTTTGTTCTCGATTTCCTGCCATTCCAGCGCGGCCTGCGAGCCAGCCACCAGCCCAGCGCCCGCATACACGCGGATCGTCTCATCCTTCAGCCGCGCCGAGCGCAGGCTCACGCAAAACTCTGACTGCTCCAGCGACAGATACCCGGCGGAGCCCGCGTACCACTCGCGATCGAACGGCTCGTGGTCAGCGATAAAACGACGCGCCGCCTCGCGCGGCAGGCCCGCCACCGCGGCGGTGGGCTGTAACTGATGCAGGCACGCGGCGTCATCGGGCGCGAAAAGCCGCGCCGCGATCGCGCATTTCAGATGCTGTACACGCCGCAGCCGCACCACTTCCGGTAGCCGCGCCGTAATGCTGTGTGCAATCGCCTGTAGCCGCTCTCGAATGTCTTCCACCACCAGCGCGTTTTCACGGCAGTTTTTATCATCATTGAGCAGCCAGACAGCGCGCGCCTGCGCCTGGTCGTCGTCAGGAAGGTTCTCTACCGTGCCCGCCAGCGCCTCGGTATCGAGCGCCAGCCCGCTGCGCCGCCATAACCGCTCCGGCGTCGAGCCAAGAAACGCCTCGCGCGCGCTGAACGCCAGATAAAAATGGTAGCAGCGGCGATTGGCCTCCCGGCTGGCGGCCATCAGGGCGGTGGCGTCCGGCGGCGAGAGAAAACGCAAATCGGTGGCGCGCGCCAGCACCACTTTAGCGAAATCGCCGCGATCGATGGCGTCTGTCGCCGCCCCGACCAGCTGCGCCCACTGCTGCGCCTGAGGAACATCGCAACGGCTGACGCGCCGCGGCGGGCGTTGCATCAGCGTTTGCCGCGGCGGTTGCAGATTGTGGATAAGCGGCTTTAACGCCTGCGCCGCCTTTTGCTGCGAGCAGGCGCTGTAAATATTCACTATCAGCCAGGCGCGATCGCCCTCCCGGCGAAGCTCCAGGCGCGGGATGAAGAAAAGCCCGTTTTGCGGATCAAACGCGTTCAGCCCCCAGGCGCGCAGTCCTGGCGTATCCGCATGCTGGCGCAAAAACGCCTGCGCCTCGTTAAGACTTGAGAATGTGCACGCCGCGCCAAGCGTGGCGGCCTCTTCATGGCCCTCGCGCGAGCGCCAGTAAAACTGGGGATATCCCGGCTGTGCGCCAAGCCAGGCGAGAAAATCACAGGATTCAGGGGAGAATTCAAAGGCGCAGCGGCAGAGGCCAGGGGCATCCGGCACGTCGGCAAGCGTCTTTTCAGCCAGCGCCTGCGCGGCGGCGAGGGTCTTCACAGGTTTCCTTCCCTTTGCTTAAAACCATGCATTCTACAGGGTCTTAAGAGCAAAAAAAATGGCGCACCCGAAATGGATGCGCCGGTGCGCGATGTGCGGAATTAACGGCGGGCTAACAGCAGGCCCAGCACCAGACCTGCGGCGGCGCCGATACCGACGCCCTGCCACGGTTTTTCATGCACGTAGTCATCGGCACGATAGACCGCCTGTTTGGCGCGGAAGTAGTAGTTGTCAGACGCCGTGCTGACGCGGTTTTTCACGTCATGCAGCGCCTGCTCAGCGCGGGCTTTCAGCTCGACATATTTTTGATCCGCCGGGTCGCCGGAAGAACGCAGGATCTCTTCCAGGGTGTCGCTCAGCAGGGTCAGGTCATCGTCTACACGTGTTTCATAAGGTTGTGAAGATAAAGGCATAACTGGTCTCCGTGTTAACAAGTTACCGGTTTGCTAACTATAGACACTCTCACGCTTTTTTGCCTGGACGCGGTTCGCGCCGCATCCCGATGTGCGGGATGCCGTCTTCGTCGTAGATATCGGTGGCGGGAACAAAGCCAAACTGCGCATAAAATGCCTGGAGATGCGCCTGCGCGCTCAGGTATAACGGGCTCTGCGGCCAGTTGCGCTCGCAGCTTTCCACCGCGCGCGTCATCAGCTCCACGCCCAGCTTTTCCCCCCGCGCGGCGCCTGAAACAATGACCCGACCTATCGCCACCGGCGCGTGCGGATCGTCACTTTTCAGAATCCTCGCATAAGCAATCAGCTGATTATCGCGCCACGCGAGCAGATGCCGGTTCTCGCCCACCAGATCTTCACCGTCCACATCGAGATAAGGACACGTTTGTTCAACCACAAACACTTCACAGCGCAGCTTCAGCAGCGCGTATAACGTCGGGACATCCAGCTCGGCGTGATGCTTATCCTGCCAGTCAATCATATTGGTCTCCAGAGTGTGCGGCGATCCTCGTTATACTAAAAGCTTTCACACAAACGTGCAGAGTAAATTCCTCATGGAACTGACATTTTTAGGCACCAGCGCCGGGCTGCCGTCCACCACCCGCAACGTGACGGCCATTGTCCTGAACCCGCAGAATAATCGCCCGGGTCTGTGGCTTTTTGACTGCGGCGAAGGCACCCAGCACCAGATGCTGCGCGCCACGGCTAACCCCGGCAAAATAGAGAAAATCTTTATCACGCACCTGCACGGCGATCATATCTTCGGGCTGCCGGGCCTGCTGTGCAGCCGCTCCATGGCGGGCTGCGAGACGCCGCTTGAGATTTACGGCCCAAAGGGCATCGCCGAATTTGTCGAAACCACGCTGCGCCTGAGCGGCTCCTGGACCAGTTACCCGCTGAACGTGCATGAGATTACCGAAGGGCAGCTGTTTGACGACGGCGAGCTTACCGTGACCGCGTTCCCGCTGACGCACCCGGTGGAGTGCTATGGCTACCGGATTGAGGAGCATGACAAGCCCGGCGCGCTGGACGCGGCGCGTCTTAAGGCGGCAGGCGTCGCGCCAGGGCCGCTGTTTCAGCAGCTCAAGCGCGGCGAGACGGTAACGCTCCCTGACGGGCGCACGCTGCGCGGCACCGATTACCTGAGCGCGCCCCGCCCCGGCAAAAAGATAGCGATTTTCGGCGATACCGGCCCGACGTCGCAGGCGGTTAATCTCGCCCGCGATGTCGATGTGATGATCCATGAAACCACGCTTGAAGCGGCGATGGCGGAGAAAGCTAACGGACGCGGACACTCGACCACGCAGCAGGCGGCAGCGGTGGCCAGAGACGCGGGCGCGAAGCGTCTGCTGATGACGCATTTCAGTTCGCGTTACGACGCGTCAGACTGTCAGCGGCTCCTTGCGGAGTGCCAGGCCGTGTTCCCGGCAAGCGAGCTGGCGGAAGACTTCCTGACCATCACGGTATAGCGCCCATAAAAAAACCGCCGGTAAACGGCGGTTTTTATCTTAAGCCAATGGCTTACATCAGCGGTTTCGCCAGCTGTACCAGCGAAATCAGCGGCTGCGGCCAGACGCCCAGCACCAGCACCAGCAGCGCGGAGATCAGCACCACGACGCCGCCCGCGCTGTACGCCCAGTTAGACGGCGCATCGCGGTTGAGCTGCTGCGGCGCGTTCAGGTACAGACTCACCGCCACGCGCAGGTAGTAGTAGAGACCAATCGCAGAGCCCACCACTACGGCGCCGGTCAGCCACCACAGGTTGGACTGTACACCGACGGCCAGCACGTAGAATTTACCGATAAAGCCCAGCGTCATCGGAATACCCGCCAGCGACAGCATCATCACGGTCATCACGGCCGACAGGATCGGACGGTGCCAGAACAGGCCGCGGTAGGAGTAGAGCGAATCCGCGTCCGGGCCGCGATACGGGCTGGACATCAGGCTCACCACGCCGAACGCGCCGAGGCTGCTGAAGAGATAACCCGCCAGGTAAACGCCCACGGTTTCCATCGACATATCGCCGCTTTTCAGCGCAATCAACGCGACCAGCAGGTAGCCCAGATGCGAGATAGAAGAGTAACCGAGCAGACGCTTAATGTTCGTCTGGGTCAGCGCCATCAGGTTACCGAAGATGATGGAGGCGAAGGCGAGAACGCCTAACACCACGCGCACCGCCTCGCTGTCACCTACCGGCGCATAGAGGAACAGGCGCATCACCACGCCGAAGATAGCGATTTTGCTCGCGGTCGCCAGGAAGGTGGAAACCGGCGCAGGCGCGCCCTGGTAGACATCCGGCGTCCAGAGATGGAACGGCACCAGAGAGAGCTTAAAGCCGAGACCGACGATCATCAGGCCCAGACCCGCCAGCAGCAGCGGCTCGCTCAGCATGTTGTCCGCGAGGCTCTTACCGAGCGTCACAAACGACAGGCTGCCGGACTGGGCGTACACCAGCGCCATACCAAACAGCAGGAAAGACGACGCCGCGGCAGACAGAATGGTGTATTTGATAGCCGCTTCCAGCGAGCGTTTCTGACGGAATGCGTAACCGACCAGGCCAAACAGCGGCAGAGAGATAAGCTCGATACCCAGGAACAGCGCCGCCAGATGATTGGCGTTCGCCAGCAGAATACCGCCCAGCGCGGCAATCAGCACCAGCAGGTAGAACTCTTCCTTGTTATCGTTGTAGCCCTGCAGCCACGGATAGGCGAAGGTGCAGGTGGCGAGGCTCGCCAGCAGCACCAGGCCGGTATACAGCATGGCGTAACCGTCCACGCGCATCAGCGGCGTGACGTCCATCGCGCCCGCCTGACCCACGAACCACAGCGACAGCAGCGCGGCGTTCAGGCCGACAACAGACAGCGTGGCATTCAGGAAGTGATTACGTCGCCACGCAATGGAGAGCATCACAACTACCACCGTCAATCCGACGATCAGCAGCGGTAGCAGCGCGATCAATTGTTGAGTAGTTATTGTCATGGCGAATTACGGCCTTGTAGTTGAAACAGAATCGGTAAACCACTGCTGAATATTGCTCATCGCCGAATGGGATGTATCCAGAATTGGCTGGGGATAGAAGCCCAGCAGCACCAGAAGCACCACCAGCAGCAGGATCATAAACAGCTCGCGCGGCGACAGACCGCGAATCTCCTGACTCGCCGCTTCGCTCTTCGGCTGACCAAAGTACGCGCGATGCAGCATCGCCAGCGAGTAAACGGACGCGAACACCAGACCGAAGGTCGAGATGACGGTAATCACCGGCACCACCTGGAAGCTGCCGAACAGGATCATGAATTCGCCAACGAAGTTACCGGTGCCCGGCATACCGAGCGTCGCCACGGCAAAGAACATCGACAGCGCCGGCAGCCATCTGATTTTGCTCCACAGACCGCCCATCTGGCGCATATCGCGGGTATGCAGACGCTCATAGAGCTGGCCGCAGAGAATAAACAGACCCGCCGCGGAAAGACCGTGAGCGATCATCTGGATCACCGCGCCCTGGTAAGCAAGCTGGCTGCCGGTATAGATGGCGATCAGCACAAAGCCCATGTGGGAAACGGAGGTGTACGCGATAAGACGTTTGATGTCGTACTGGGTAAAGGCCATCCACGCGCCGTAGAAGATGCCGATCACGCCAAGCCACATGGCGATCGGGGCGAACTCTGCGGAAGCGTTCGGGAACAGCGGCAGCGAGAAGCGCAGCAGACCGTAGGCCGCGGTTTTAAGAAGAATACCCGCAAGGTCAACGGAGCCCGCGGTCGGCGCCTGAGAGTGCGCGTCCGGCAGCCAGCCATGCAGCGGCACCACCGGCATTTTCACCGCAAACGCGATGAAGAAGCCCAGCATCAGCAGATATTCGACGCCGTGGGACATCGGCGTTTTCAGCAGGCGTTCATAGTTGAACGTCCACTCGCCCGTGGCGTTGTAGTGCACAAATACCAGCGCCAGGATGGCAATCAACATCACCAGACCGCTCGCCTGGGTATAGATGAAGAATTTGGTCGCCGCGGTGATACGCGTTTTACCGTCCGATGCCTTATGACCCCACAGGGCAATCAGGAAGTACATCGGCACCAGCATCATTTCCCAGAAGAAGAAGAACAGGAACATGTCGATGGCGAGGAACACGCCGATCACGCCGCCCAGGATCCACATCAGGTTGAGATGGAAGAAGCCCTGATATTTTTCAATTTCATTCCAGGAGCAGAGCACCGCCAGCACGCCGAGCAGGCCCGTCAGCACCACCATCAGCAGCGACAGACCGTCGATGGCTAAATGGATGGTTATCCCAAAACGCGGGATCCAGTCGAGAATGAACTGGTCCTGCCACTTCGGAAACTCACCGGATTGCGTCAGGGAGTAGCCGCCCTGCAACCAGAGTTGCAGGCCGAGCGCCAGCGTCAGCCCCATCGTAATCAGCGCAATCCAGCGCGGCACCTTGACGCCGAAGCGTTCGGTCTGCCAGCACAGGAAGCCGCCGATAAAGGGAATCAGTATTAGCCAGGGTAGTAACATGGCGATTTTTGTTCCTTGTTTAAGTCCAGCTCAGGCTATCTTACTCGCCACCGTGAACCCCGCTGCGTGCAGAGGTGTCCACGGTGGCTTCGCTGATAACGCCTGTCCTTTCGGACTTGATTTTCAACGAATTCTTTTAAAATTCACTTATGAATCAACGCAACACCATCAGCAACACCAGTACGACTACCGCACCGACGCTCATGGACGCCACATACCAGCGCAGGTAACCGTTCTCGCTCAGCAGCAGACCGCGGCCTGCGTAGCGGGACAGGATGGCCGGAATGTTCATCAGCGCATTCAGCGGATCGCGTTGCAGCAGCCAGGCGATGCCCAGGAAAGGCTTAACGAACACTTTGTCATACAGCCAGTCGAAGCCCCAGGCGTGATACCACCAGGTGCCGAAGAAACGACCCGGCGCGCTTTTGGCGACGGCGGTGACCAGCGTACGCTTGCCAAGCCACAGCCAGGCGGCGATCAGGATACCGACAATCGCCACCACGCCCGAGGTGATTTCCAGCGCCATTTTGCCGTCGTGACCGAAGTGGTTTTCCGGCAATACGCCCGCCAGCGGCGGCGTAATCAGCGCGCCGACAAAGGTGGAAAGCACCAGCAGCACGATAAGCGGCAGATGATGGGTGATCCCCTTCCCTGCGTGTGCGTGAATTTTTTCTTCGCCGTGGAACACGATGAAAATCATGCGGAAGGTATAGATGGACGTCAGGAACGCGCCAACCAGACCCGCCAGCATTAAGTAGTTATGGCCGTTGGCAGCAGCGCCCCACAGAATTTCATCTTTACTGTAGAAGCCTGCGGTCACGACCGGCAGTGCCGCAAGCGCCGCGCCGCCCACCAGGAAGCAGGCGTAAACCAGCGGAATGGATTTACGCAGGCCGCCCATTTTGAAGATGTTCTGCTCGTGGTGGCACGCCAGAATGACGGAGCCGGACGAGAGGAACAGCAGCGCTTTAAAGAACGCGTGCGTCATCAGGTGGAAAATCGCCGCATCCCACGCCTGAACGCCAAGCGCCAGGAACATGTAGCCAATCTGGCTCATGGTGGAATACGCGAGAACACGTTTGATGTCGGTCTGCACCAGCGCGGCGAAGCCCGCCAGCACCAGCGTAATGGCGCCAACGATACCGACCAGATGCAACACGTCCGGCGTCAGCAGGAACAGGCCGTGGGTACGGGCGATCAGATAAACGCCCGCGGTCACCATGGTCGCCGCGTGGATCAGCGCGGAAACCGGCGTCGGGCCTGCCATCGCGTCCGCAAGCCAGGTCTGGAGCGGAAGCTGCGCGGATTTACCCACCGCGCCGCCAAGCAGCATCAGCGTCGCCCAGCGCAGCATTTCATTGCCGTTAGCGAAGTGCTGCGGCGCCAGTTCAACCATTTCGCGGAAGTTCAGCGTGCCCAGTTCGTTGTAGAGAATGAACAGCGCGAACGCGAGGAAGACGTCACCCACACGGGTCACGACAAACGCTTTCATCGCGGCGGCCCCGTTCTTCGGATCGGTGTAGTAGAAACCGATCAGCAGATAGGAGCACAGGCCCACGCCTTCCCAGCCGAGGTACATCAGCAGCAGGTTATCGGAGAGCACCAGCACGACCATGCTCGCGATAAACAGGTTGGTGTAGGCGAAAAAGCGGGAATAGCCTTCTTCGCCGCGCATATACCAGGACGCGAACATGTGGATCAGGAAGCCTACGCCGGTGACCACGGAGAGCATGGTCAGCGAAAGGCCGTCGAGCACCAGGTTAACACCGATGTTGAAATCGCCGACCGACATCCAGGTCCACAGCGGCAGCGAGAACGCTTGCTTACCGTTATTAAAGAAATCAATGCCAGCGTAAGCGGTGACCAGCGCCGCCAGTCCCACAGAGCCGACCCCAACCGTCGCGGAGAGGTTTTCCGACCAGCGACCGCGGGAGAAGGCGAGCAGAATATAGCCAATCAATGGCAAAATAATGGTTAATGCGAGCAGGTTCATCCACGCATCTCACTTACTGAATCGATATTCAGGTTCTGGCGACGACGATGGAGTTGCAGCAGCAGCGCAAGGCCGATACTGGCTTCCGCCGCGGCTAAGCTAATCGCCAGGATATACATTATCTGACCGTCGGTCTGACCCCAGTAGCTGCCCGCGACCACGAAGGCCAGCGCGGCGGCGTTAATCATGATTTCCAGCCCAATCAGCATAAACAGCAGATTGCGGCGGATAACCAGACCGGTCAGACCCAGGACGAACAGAATAGCCGCCAGGATCAGTCCATGTTGTAACGGGATCATGCGCGCTCCTCCGTTTTTCTTTTCGACGCGTCCGACGGAGCCCCGCCGCGCACGCTTACCACATCGCCCGCTTTCTCTTCACGGCCAAGATGGAAGGCCACGACAAGGCCCGCCAGCAGCAGCATGGACGCGAGTTCAACCGCCAGAACATACGTTTTGAACAGGTCGGTACCGACGGCTTTCGCGCTAATCGGGTTGCCTTCGATGCCCTGATCGTTAACGCCCAGAATGGCGTAAACGATCACCACCAGCAGAACCGCCGAGAGAATGCCAGGGCCAATCCAGATCTGCGGTTTGAGCCATTCGCGCTCCTGACGCACCACGGAATCGCCGAGGTTCAGCATCATGACCACGAACACGAAGAGCACCATGATGGCGCCTGCGTAGACAATGATCTCCAGCGCACCGGCGAAATAAGCACCCAGTGAGAAAAAGACGCCTGCGATCGCCAGCAGCGAGATAATCAGGTACAGCAGCGCGTGTACCGGATTGCTGTGGGTGATCACCCGGGCGGTGGTCAGGACCGCCACAAGGGCGCAGATATAAAAAGCGAATTCCATTCCTGACTCCTTAAGGTAACAGGCCTTTGACGTCGATAGGTTTGGCTTCGTTTTCCGCGTCGCCTTTATCTTTGCCGTCGATTGCCATACCCGCCATCCGGTAGAAGTTATATTCCGGGTATTTGCCCGGACCGGAGATCAGCAGGTCCTCTTTTTCATACACCAGATCCTGGCGCTTAAACTCGCCCAGCTCGAAATCCGGCGTCAGCTGGATAGCGGTAGTCGGACAGGCCTCTTCGCACATGCCGCAGAAAATGCAGCGTGAGAAGTTGATGCGGAAAAACTCCGGGTACCAGCGACCGTCTACGGTCTCCGCTTTTTGCAGAGAGATACAGCCCACCGGGCAGGCGACCGCACAGAGGTTACAGGCCACACAGCGCTCCTGACCGTCCGGATCGCGCGTCAGCACGATACGGCCGCGGTAGCGCGGCGGCAGATAAACCGGCTCTTCCGGATACATGCGCGTTTCGCGTTTGGAAAACGCGTGCAGGCCAATCATCCAGATACTGCGTAGTTGGGTGCCGAAACCAACCACTATGTCTTTCAATGTCATGGTTTTCTCACCCCTTATGCCGCTGTCTGCCAGAGAATGACAGCCGCGGTTACCAGCAGATTGATAAGCGTCAGCGGCAGGCAAACTTTCCAGCCGAAGGACATTACCTGGTCATAACGTGGACGCGGTAATGCGGCGCGAATCAAAATAAACATCATCATGAAGAACGCGGTTTTCAGCGCGAACCAGATGAAAGGCGGTAACCAGGGGCCCTGCCAGCCGCCGAAGAACAGCGTCACGATCAGCGCAGAAACGGTCACAATCCCGATATATTCGCCCACGAAGAACAGACCGAACTTCATGCCGGAATATTCGATGTGGTAACCGTCAGCCAGTTCCTGCTCCGCTTCCGGCTGGTCGAACGGGTGACGGTGACACACCGCAACGCCCGCGATAGCGAAAGTGATGAAACCAAAGAACTGCGGGACAACGTTCCAGAGATGCGCCTGGTTGTTGACGATGTCGGTCATGTTGAACGACCCGGCCTGCGCGACAACGCCCATCAGCGAGAGCCCGAGAAACACTTCGTAGCTCAGCGTCTGCGCGGAGGCGCGCATGGCGCCCAGCAGCGAGTATTTGTTGTTGCTCGACCAGCCGGCGAACAGCACCGCGTAAACGCCAAGGCCCGCCATCATCAGGAAGAAGAGGATCCCGATATTGAGATCCGCCACGACCCAGGTCGGGCTGACAGGCACAATCGCGAACGCCAGCAGCAGCGAGGTGAACGCGATCATTGGCGCCAGCGTAAAGATAACGCGGTCGGAGAAGCGCGGGATCCAGTCCTCTTTAAAGAACATTTTGATCATATCCGCGACCAGCTGGAGCGAACCGCCCCAGCCAACGCGGTTCGGCCCGTAACGGTTCTGGAAGAGGCCGAGCAGACGGCGCTCCCCAAAACTCATGAACGCGCCGCAGCTCACGACCACCAGCAGAATGACCACCGCTTTCAGGATGCTGAGCAGGATCTCGATAACATCCGGTGTCAACCAACTCATTGCGCAGCCTCCTGCAGATTTTCAAGACGAGCGCCAGCCATGACAGGCGCAATGCCCGGCATCCCCATCGGCAGACCGACCTGCCCTTCCGACAGCCCTTCAGAGAGCTGCAGCGGCAGCGTGATGGTCTGGCCTTCATAGTTGAAGGAGACTTTCGCGCCCGCGTTGACGCCAAGCTTCGCGGCATCGGCCGGATTCAGGCGGATGTACGGCTGCGGCATGCGGCTCTGGAAGACCGGCGAGCGCTGCGACAGCTCGTCGCTGCCGAACAGATGATAGTAAGGCGCGATACGCCACTGGCCTTCCTGCGGCGCGAAACGCTGCGGTACGGTCGTGAAGTAGTCGATAGCGCCCTCGCCCGCCTCGATGAGGCGCACGCCCGGATCGCCGTGACGCAGGTGACCGCCCACTTCGTCCTGGAATTTGTTCCAGGCCTGCGGGGAGTTCCAGCCCGGCGCCCAGGCGAACGGCACCTGAGAACGTGGCGCGTCCGGATGGTTGTTCCCTTCCATTGAGAAGGAGAACATGGTGTCTTTATCCTGCGGCTGGCGCGGCTCGTGAACGCTGATGTTGGCGCGCATCGCGGTGCGGCCGCTGTAACGATGCGGTTCGCGCGCCAGTTTCTGGCCGCGGATGCGGAAGGTCGCGTCCGGCGCGGCGTTTTTAATGCCCGCCAGATGCGGCAGTTTCGCGATGCAGGCGTCGATCACATGGTCGAGCTGCGTCCAGTCCGGATGGCGGTTTTCCAGCGTGCTGTGCAGCGAATGCAGCCAGCGCCAGCTTTCCAGCATGGTCACGGTGTTGTCGTAGTACGACGGGTCATAGACCTGGAAGAAGCGCTGCGCGCGGCCTTCGTTGTTAATGACCGTGCCGTCGCTTTCAGCGAAGCTCGCGGTGGAGAGCACGAGATGCGCGTGATCCATGATCGCGGTGCGCTGATGGTCAATCACCATGACCAGCGGCGCTTTCGCAAGTGCCGCGTCTACACGCGCCGCCGAGGCGTGACGATGCAGATCGTTTTCCAACACAATGACGGCGTCAGCGCTGCCGGTTTCCAGCTCGTTCAGCGCGTCGTCAAGCGAACCGCCGCCAATCATGCCGAGACCGACGCTGTTAACCGCGCGGGCGATCATCGTAATACCGACATCCGCGCCGCGGCCTTTCAGGGCTTTCGCCACGTTCGCGGCCGCCTGGATCACGTCGACGCTGCCGGCGTTGGTGCCGGAGATAATCAGCGGCTTCTTCGCCCCTGCCAGCGCCTGCACAATCACGTCGACTTTGTTTTGCAGGTCGCGATCCAGCCCGTCAACCGCAGGCGATGCGGCGTCCAGCGCGTTGGCGATGGCAAAACCGAGACGCGCCTGATCTTCCACCGGCGCGCGGTAGGTCCACGCGGCGATATCGTCCAGACGGGTGCTGTCGACGTTGGTCACGAACAGCGGATGTTTGGCGCGCTGGCCGATGTTCAGGATGGCCGCGATCTGCCAGTCAGCCACTTTCTGGGCCGCCGCCATTTCACGCGCTTTGCCTTTCACCGCCTGACGTACCGCCAGCGCCACGCGCGCGCCGGTCTGGGTGATGTCTTCGCCCAGCACCAGCACGGCATCGTAAGATTCAATCTCACGCAGCGCCGGTGTGCGGATGCCGCTGTCGCGCAGCACTTTCAGCATCAGTTGCAGACGTTCCTGCTCGCCCGCCGCGATGCCGGTATAAAAGTTTTCCGCCCCGACCAGTTCGCGCAGCGCGAAGTTGCTTTCAACGCTCGCGCGCGGAGAGCCGATACCGATGACTTTCTTCGACTGGCGCAGAATATCCGCCGCGCCCTGCATCGCCTGCTCGGCGTTGAGGGTGATCAGATCATCGCCACGGCGCTGAACCGGACGACGCGGACGGTCTTTCAGGTTGACGTAGCCGTAGCCAAAACGGCCGCGGTCGCACAGGAAGTAGTGGTTAACGGTACCGTTATAGCGGTTTTCGATACGGCGCAGCTCGCCATAACGTTCGCCAGGGCTGGTGTTACAGCCCAGCGAGCACTGCTGGCAGATGCTCGGCGCAAACTGCATATCCCATTTACGGTTGTAACGCTCGGAGTGCGTTTTATCCGTGAAAACGCCGGTCGGGCAGATTTCGACCAAGTTACCGGAGAATTCGCTCTCAAGCGTACCGTCTTCCGGGCGACCGAAATAGACGTTGTCATGCGCGCCGTACACACCGAGATCGGTGCCGTCAGCGTAATCTTTGTAGTAACGCACGCAGCGATAGCAGGCGATGCAGCGGTTCATCTCATGATTGATGAACGGCCCCAGATCCTGATTGCGGTGAGTACGTTTGGTGAAGCGGTAGCGACGGAAGCTATGGCCGGTCATCACGGTCATATCCTGCAGGTGGCAGTTGCCGCCCTCTTCACAGACCGGGCAGTCGTGTGGGTGGTTGGTCATCAGCCACTCCACGACGCTTTCGCGGAACTGTTTCGCTTCGTTGTCGTCAATAGAAATAAAGGTGCCATCGGATGCCGGCGTCATGCAGGACATCACCAGGCGACCACGGGTATCTTCCGCGTTCTGATATTGCTTCACCGCGCACTGGCGGCAGGCACCAACGCTACCCAGCGCCGGATGCCAGCAAAAATAAGGAATATCGAGGCCGAGCGACAGACACGCCTGCAGCAGGTTGTCCGCGCCGTCTACCTCATATTCTTTGCCGTCTACATGAATCGTAGCCATAGTCAGCATGCTTCCAGTTGGCCTGGCGCGAGCCAGGCGTTAATCAAAATGCTTTTACCAGCGCGTCTTGAGCAGGTTCGGCTGAATACCATTAATGGCACGGGTGTTGCCGGGGCTCTGCTTAATGCCCGCTTCGAATTCGTCACGGAAATATTTAATGGCGCTCTGAAGTGGCTCTACGGCACCTGGCGCATGGGCGCAGAACGTTTTACCCGGGCCCAGGAAGCGGCAGAGCTGCTCCAGGGTTTCGATATCCCCCGGCTGCCCTTCGCCGCGCTCCAGCGCGCGCAGGATTTTAACGCTCCACGGCAGGCCGTCACGGCACGGCGTACACCAGCCGCAGGACTCGCGCGCGAAGAACTCTTCCAGGTTACGTACCAGCGACACCATATTGATTTCGTGGTCGACGGCCATCGCCAGCGCAGTGCCGAGACGGCTGCCCGCTTTACCAATGCTGGCGAACTCCATCGGCAGATCGAGGTGCGCGTCGGTCAGGAAGTCTGTCCCCGCGCCGCCCGGCTGCCAGGCTTTAAATTTCAGGCCGTCACGCATGCCGCCCGCGTACTCTTCGAGGATTTCACGCGCGGTGGTGCCGAACGGCAGCTCCCAGACGCCCGGGTTTTTCACGCGCCCGGAGAAGCCCATCAGCTTGGTGCCTTTGTCTTCGCTGGCAGACAGGCCCTGATACCACTCCACGCCGTTGGCGAGAATGGCCGGCACGTTGCACAGGGTTTCTACGTTGTTAACGCAGGTCGGTTTACCCCACACACCGCTGGACGCCGGAAATGGCGGCTTGGAACGCGGGTTGGCGCGGCGGCCTTCCAGCGAGTTGATTAGCGCCGTCTCTTCGCCGCAGATATAGCGGCCCGCCCCGGTGTGCACGAAGAGTTCAAAATCGAACCCTGAACCGAGAATGTTTTTGCCAAGCAGCCCGGCTTCGGTCGCTTCCGCGATAGCGCGGCGCAGACGTTCGGCGGCTTCGATGTACTCGCCGCGCAGGAAGATGTAACCGCGGTACGCTTTCAGCGCGAACGCGGAGATCAGCATGCCTTCCACCAGCAGGTGCGGCAGCTGTTCCATCAGCATGCGGTCTTTATAGGTGCCCGGCTCCATTTCATCGGCGTTACACAGCAGGTAACGGATGTTCATGGATTCGTCTTTCGGCATCAGGCTCCATTTCAGACCAGTGGAGAAGCCCGCGCCGCCGCGCCCTTTCAGGCCAGCGTCTTTCACGGCATTGACGATTTCATCCGGCGCCATGCCGGTTAGCGCCTTGCGGGCGCCTTCGTAGCCGTTTTTGCTGCGGTATTCTTCAAGCCAGACCGGCTGCTTGTCGTCGCGCATACGCCAGGTCAGCGGATGCGTTTCGGCAGTACGAATAATCTGTTTCATTTGTACTGCTCCAGAAGTTCAGGGATCCCTTCCGGCGTCAGATAACTGTGAGTGTCCTCATCAATCATCATGGTCGGCCCTTTGTCGCAGTTGCCAAGGCAGCAGGTCGGCAGCAGGGTGAAACGTCCGTCAAACGTGGTCTGGCCCGGTTTGATGCTCAGATGTTTTTCAATCGCGGACTGAATTCCCTGATAGCCGGTGATGTGGCACACCACGCTGTCGCAGTAGCGAATAACGTGACGGCCTACCGGCTGGCGGAAGATCTGGCTGTAGAAGGTCGCGACCCCTTCGACGTCGCTCGCCGGAATGCCGAGGACGTCCGCTATCGCATAGATAGCGCCGTCCGGCACCCAGCCACGCTGCTTCTGAACGATTTTCAGCGCTTCAATGGACGCCGCACGCGGGTCTTCGTAGTGGTGCTTCTCGTGCTCAATCGCCTCACGCTCTGCCGCACTCAGCTCAAAAGCCTCGTTCTGTGGTTGTTGATTCTCGTGCATAGTTAGCGATCCACATCAGACATTACAAAATCGATACTACCCAGATAGACAATCAGGTCGGACACCAGGCTGCCGCGGATCACCGAAGGGATCTGCTGCAGATGCGGGAAGCTCGGCGTACGGACGCGGGTACGGTAGCTCATGGTGCTGCCGTCGCTGGTCAGGTAGTAACTGTTAATCCCCTTGGTTGCCTCAATCATCTGGAAGGATTCGTTGGCCGGCATGACCGGGCCCCAGGAAACCTGCAGGAAGTGGGTAATCAGGGTTTCGATATGTTGCAGCGTGCGCTCTTTCGGCGGCGGCGTGGTCAGCGGGTGATCCGCTTTGAACGGGCCTTCCGGCATGTTCTTCAGGCACTGCTCAAGGATACGCAGCGACTGGCGCACTTCTTCGACTTTCAGCATCACGCGGGTGTAGCAATCGCTGATGCCGCCGCCGACCGGCACTTCGAACTCAAAGTTCTGGTAGCCAGAGTACGGGCGCGCTTTACGCACGTCGAAATCGATACCGGTGGCGCGAAGGCCAGCGCCGGTGGTGCCCCATGCCAGCGCTTCTTTGGCGTCATACGCCGCCACGCCCTGAGAACGGCCTTTCAGGATGGTGTTTTTCAGCGCCGCTTTGACGTAGGAGTCGAGGCGCTTCGGCATCCACTCCAGGAACTCTTTCAGCAGGCGATCCCAGCCGCGCGGCAGATCGTGCGCGACGCCGCCGATACGGAACCAGGCCGGGTGCATACGGAAACCGGTAATCGCTTCGACCAGATCGTAGATTTTCTGACGATCGGTAAAGGCGAAGAAGACCGGCGTCATCGCGCCGACGTCCTGGATAAACGTCGAGATGTACAGCAGGTGGCTGTTGATGCGGAACAGCTCAGAGAGCATCACGCGGATCACTTCCACGCGCTCCGGCACCTCAATCCCCGCCAGTTTTTCCACGGCCAGCACGTACGGCATTTCGTTTACGCAGCCGCCGAGATATTCGACGCGGTCGGTGTAAGGAATGTAGCTGTGCCAGGACTGACGCTCGCCCATTTTCTCCGCGCCGCGGTGGTGGTAGCCGATATCCGGTACGCAGTCGACGATCTCTTCGCCGTCCAGCTGCAAGATGATACGGAACGCACCGTGCGCCGACGGGTGGTTCGGGCCGAGGTTCAGGAACATGAAATCTTCAGTGTCGTTGCCGCGCTTCATGCCCCACTCTTCGGGCTTGAAGGTCAGCGCTTCCATTTCCAGCTCTTCTTTTTGCTTAGTGAGCGTGAAGGGATCGAATTCCGTCGCGCGCGCCGGGTAGTCTTTACGCAGCGGGTGCCCTTCCCAGGTCGGCGGCATCATGATGCGGCGCAGGTTCGGGTGACCGGTGAACGTAATACCGAACATCTCCCAGGTTTCACGCTCATACCAGTTGGCGTTCGGGAAAAGACGGGTAAAGGTCGGCACGTTGAGATCGTTTTCAGAGAGCGCCACTTTCAGCATGATGTCGCGGTTGCGATCGATGGAAAGCAGGTGGTAGAAAACGGAAAAATCCGCAGCCGGTAAACCGTTGCGGTGGGTGCGAAGGCGCTCGTCCATGCCATGCAGGTCATACAGCATGACGTAGGGTTTAGGCAGCTTTCGTAAAAATTCGCCAACTTCCAGTAATTGTTCACGCTTGACCCAGACAACCGGAACCCCGGTGCGGGTGGCCTGAACAGTAAAGGCATCCGGCCCAAAACGGTTACGCAGTTCGCCAATAACCGGGTCGTCGAGGTGATCCCTGGTCTGCCACACAGGCAAAACGGCGTCTTGCGCAGTTAAATCGGTCATATTGTTCACCATTGCCAATGGTCTGTGATGACTGTCGGGCGGCGGCTTCTCGCTGTCGTTTATTGGTATACGTGAGAAGCGACCTCCCGCAGGCGCAAATTAAATTTCGTCCGGCGTACGCAGGTTGGTGACTGCGATACGTTCGCCGCGTTTACGCTCACGCTCTGACTGCATGTTGGCGCGATAAACGCCCTGATCGCCAACCACCCACGAAAGCGGACGGCGCTCTTTGCCAATCGACTCCTGCAGCAGCATCAGCGCCTGCATATACGCTTCCGGGCGCGGCGGACAGCCTGGGATGTACACATCCACGGGCAGGAATTTGTCCACGCCCTGCACGACGGAATAAATATCGTACATGCCGCCGGAGTTCGCACAGGCGCCCATGGAAATAACCCATTTCGGCTCCAGCATCTGGTCATACAGACGCTGAATCACCGGGGCCATTTTGGTAAACGGCGTACCGGCGACCACCATGAAATCCGCCTGACGCGGGGAAGCACGCAGGACTTCCGCGCCGAAACGCGCGACGTCATGGACCGCGGTGAACGAGGTCACCATCTCCACGTAGCAGCAGGAAAGGCCGAAGTTGTAAGGCCACAGGGAGTTTTTACGCCCCCAGTTCACCATGTCATGCAGGGCATGCTCGAGCTTGCCCATGTAGACGCTGCGGTGTACATGCTGTTCCAGAGGATCAGTCACAATCTCCTGTTTTTGCAGGGGGTAACGGTCATTCTCACCGTCGGGATCTATGCGGGTGAGCGTATAGTCCATCTTATTGCCTCGCTGTTACTGCGTATGACGATTAGTGAGACTGCCAGCTTCTTCGGTGTTCAAACGTTCGCGACGTGAGCGCGAAGGCGTCCACTCCAGCGCGCCGATGCGCACCAGATAAACCAGACCAGCCAGTAGCACTAAAATGAAAATTGCGGCCTCGATAAAGCCGAGCCAGCCGACTTCACGAACTGATGTTGACCAGGCGAAGAGATAGAGCGCTTCCACGTCGAAGATGACGAAAAACATCGCTACCAGGTAGAACTTCGCGGAAAGTCGTAAGCGGGCGGTGCCGACCGAGTCGATCCCCGATTCGAACGGGGTGTTTTTGTACCTGGCGCGGGCGCGTCCGCCAAGGAACCAGGCGCCGACCAGCATCAGACAACACAGGCCAATGGCAACAATAAGAAAGATACCGAACGCCCAGTGATGAGCGATAACTTCAGTGGATGTTGACATACTCATTGCTTACTCATCAAAAGTGGCGCTAAAGCCTCTGCTCTTGCTGGCAGATGAACGCCACATCGATTCAAGGGGAGGAACAATCAACCGTACAATAACTGCCGGAATTATTACTTAGGCAGCAAATTGATGGGGTTTTTTACTCCTTTCTATAACCTTTTGTCAACTTTAACAAAAGAAACCTAACATTAGTTTACATCTCCCCAAGACCCTTAACATTTGATGCTTTAAGCGTCCTGTGAGCCGCGTGCGAGACTACGGAGCCCGGCGGGTGAATCGTGTCCGTTAAAAGTGAGGAGACATAAACACCCCTTATTTTGGCAGGAATTTCTGACTATTCCTCCCCCTCCTCGGGAGTATTTTCTTGATCTGAGACACGCTTTTGTTAATTGACCGGCAAAAACGGCAACAAAATCGCTCACTTTTTAACAACAAAAGTAAAATTTTCTGCTGACATACGTCGCGTAAAAGCGGCATATCTGAAGGGATAATCGGATGAAACGCTATTTTGATTAGGGATAATTACAACCACTTAGCCATAAAAAGTGTATAAAAAAAGCCTCTGATGGTCCAATGACCCGCAGAGGCTTCATTAACAACGCTTTAACAAAAACGAAAAATTATTCCAGATCGCCCTGCACCAGCAGCGTATCGTCACCACCTTCAAGCGCAGCGCTGTAACGCCACGGCTGATAATGGCTTTCCATCGCCTGGAAGATGATTTCCGCCATTTCGTTTTTGCTGTTGGTGTTGCGACACAGCATATACTGCGTCTCCGGCAGCACAGGCAGACCGTCTGACGTGCCCAGCACGCGCAGTTCAGGACTCATCATCTCCACCGGGCGCGCGGTAATGCCAAGGCCCGCTTTCACGGCGGCGCGCACCGCAGGCAGCGTGGAAGCGACGTAAGAGATACGCCACGGCACGTTCGCCGCGTTAAGCTGCTCAATGATGACGTCGCGGTGCGGGCTCGGCTCATCAAGCATCACCAGCGGCACCGCTTCATTTTTATGCAGCGTATAATCCGCCGCGCAATACCAGAGCGTCGGCGACGTACGCAGCACCAGCGAATCCAGATTCTCCGGCTGATGCGTGGTGACGACCAGGTCTATCTCCTGCTGGTTGAGCATTTCGATAATGTACGGGTTACGCTGAACGCGTACATCAATCGCCAGTTTCGGATAGACTGAACTAATGCGGTTGAGAAGGTACGGCAGGATGGTATCCGCCGATTCGTCAGAAGCGCCAATGGTCAGAATGCCCTGCAAATTGCTATACATTAGCGAAGTGCATGCTTCATCGTTGAAGCGCAAAATTTTTCGTGCGTAACCCAGCAACTGGATGCCGTGTTCGGTTAAGAGTTTATTACGCCCGTGGCGGGCAAAAAGCTCTTTACCGACCAGTTGCTCCAGGCGCTGCATCTGCTGGCTGACGGCCGACTGCGTACGGCATACCGCTGCCGCCGCAGCGGCAAACGTATTCAGATCGGCGACTGCGACAAACGTTCTCAGCAGATCGAGGTCGAGGTTTAAGATCGGACGATTTGCGTTAATCATATTGTTATCACTTTCAGGTAACCGCACGCAGCGGGCACCGTCTGTTGCTATGTGTAAAGGAAAGAAAGCAATTCCTTTTGAAGCATGCTTCCGGGCTAACACAACCCGCGTCGGAAGACCGCCATGCGCTTTTCTAATTCAAACCCCTGGTTATTAAAACAGTAAAAGGGTGCTTTTTTCTGCTATCGCTGTGCCCTTACGTCAAATATTTTGCACATCGAACCCGTGATTTGAATTAAAAATCTGGCTACGTTGGCTAAGGCGAAAAGCAACAACTTTGCGACCTTAACATACTCTGACAAAAGAAAAAGAAGAGTATATAACTATGCCTGACTCGTGTCCTGAATGACTATAGAAACAACCAGTTGCCTGAAAGGGTGCTTCCGGCCTGGCTGTGCTGGCGAAACGTCTCGCGCCAGGGGCTTCATAATATCGCAAATTTGTTCTTTTTTTAAGACTCCATGCGATTTTACTTATACGGACCAGCAAATTTCTAAATTTTCGTAACTCTATTACAGACATCCCCCATACCAATAATTAATATTATTTAATAATTCATTATTTCCCGGCTGTTTCATATAACAAGATCGTTACAAAGCGCGTTATACCACGGCCTTTTCGCCTCAATAAGTGTGCAGGTAAATCCCCGCTATTTTCTGTAGGTAAATTTCATATCGCGTGAATTAATTAACGCGCTAATGTTGTATGTTTCTGCGTATGGTGGCATCGACCATAGTTAAAACTTATACCAGCACAAAAAACACAACTCACTTCACTTTACAATATTTTATAAAAACTAAGGTAATTTATAAGGAACATAACACTAGCCTGAAAGAGGTTCGCTGGCGTAACGTCTCTACCGGCGAGGCTTTAAAACCCTGGACGGGAGGAGTAAATTGTCGGTCATCGGCTTCCATGGCAGGAAGCGCAAAACAAGTAAGGTTCTGACGTTATGTCGCCCATCGAAAAATCCAGTAAGCTCGACAATGTCTGCTATGACATCCGCGGCCCGGTGCTTAAAGAGGCCAAACGCCTCGAAGAGGAAGGTCAAAAAGTTCTTAAGCTGAATATCGGCAACCCGGCGCCTTTCGGCTTTGACGCCCCCGACGAAATTCTTGTGGATGTCATCCGCAATCTTCCAACCGCGCAGGGCTACTGCGACTCCAAAGGGCTCTATTCCGCCCGTAAAGCTATCATGCAGCACTACCAGGCGCGCGACATGCGCGATGTGACGGTAGAAGATATTTATATCGGCAACGGCGTGTCAGAACTTATCGTTCAGGCGATGCAGGCGTTGCTGAATACCGGCGACGAGATGCTGGTGCCCGCGCCCGATTACCCGCTGTGGACGGCGGCGGTGTCGCTCTCCGGGGGCAAAGCGGTGCACTATCTTTGCGATGAATCTTCAGACTGGTTCCCGGATCTCGACGACATTCGCGCCAAAATCACGCCGCGCACCCGCGGAATTGTCATTATTAACCCGAACAACCCGACCGGCGCGGTCTATTCGAAAGCACTGCTGCTGGACATCGTTGAGATTGCCCGCCAGCACAATCTCATTATTTTCGCCGACGAAATTTACGACAAGATCCTCTACGACGACGCCCAGCACCACTCGATCGCCGCGCTGGCGCCGGATCTGCTCACCGTCACTTTTAACGGCCTCTCCAAAACCTACCGCGTGGCGGGTTTCCGCCAGGGCTGGATGGTGCTGAACGGGCCGAAAAAACACGCCAAAGGGTATATCGAAGGGCTGGAAATGCTCGCTTCAATGCGCCTGTGCGCGAATGTTCCCGCGCAGCACGCCATTCAGACGGCGCTTGGCGGTTACCAGAGCATCAGCGAATTTATCGTGCCCGGCGGGCGGCTCTATGAGCAGCGCAACCGCGCCTGGGAGCTAATCAATGAGATCCCGGGCGTCAGCTGCGTAAAACCGCGCGGCGCGCTCTATATGTTCCCGAAGATCGACGCGAAGCGTTTTACTATTCACGACGATCAGAAAATGGTGCTTGATTTCCTGCTTCAGGAAAAAGTGCTGCTGGTTCAGGGCACCGCATTCAACTGGCCGTGGCCGGACCATGTACGTATCGTGACGCTGCCGCGCATCGACGAGCTCGATCTTGCCATCACTAAGCTGGGCCGCTTCCTTTCCGGCTACCATCAGTAACCGATTCGGGGGGAGATTTGCATCTTCCCCCCGCTCCCCTCACAATGGTTTTTTGTCGCAGTCACAGACAAGGGATCTTTATGAGTCAGAGTCATTTTTTCGCCTACCTTTCCCGCCTCAAGTTAATCAACCGCTGGCCGCTGATGCGCAATGTGCGCACTGAAAATGTCTCTGAACACAGTCTGCAGGTGGCGATGGTCGCTCATGCGCTCGCGGTCATTAAAAACCGCAAGTTTCAGGGCAACGTCAATCCCGAGCGTATCGCGCTGCTGGCGATGTACCACGACGCCAGCGAAGTGCTGACGGGCGATCTGCCTACCCCGGTGAAATATTTCAACTCCCAGATAGCCCACGAATATAAGGCCATCGAGAAAATCGCCCAGCAGAAGCTGATTGCGATGGTGCCGGAAGAGTTGCAGGACATTTTCGCCCCGCTGCTTGATGAACATCACTACACGGAAGATGAAAAATCGCTGGTGAAACAGGCGGACGCGCTGTGCGCTTACCTGAAATGTCTGGAAGAGCTTTCGGCGGGCAATAATGAATTCCTGCTCGCCAAAAGCCGTCTGGAAAAAACGCTGGCGCAGCGGCACAGCGCCGAAATGGACTATTTTATGCAGGTCTTTGTGCCGAGCTTCCATCTTTCCTTAGATGAAATCAGCCAGGACTCCCCGCTCTGAGCGGCTCAGAACGGGAACAGCACAGGGATTAACAGTACACAGACCGCCATCACGATAAGCGTGAACGGCACGCCGGTTTTCACGAAATCGCTGAAGCGGTAATTCCCTGGCCCCAGCACCAGCGTATTGACCGGCGACGACACCGGCGTCATAAAGGCCGCTGACGCCGCCATCGCCACGCCCATCGCGAACGGATACGGCGACACGCCCATGGTTTTCGCCGCCGCCAGCGCGATCGGCGCCATCAACACGGCCGTCGCGGTATTGGAGATAAACAGCCCAATAACGGCACACATGATAAACAGGCAGCCGAGCATCATATGTGGGCCATAGCCGCCGCCGATGCGCATCAGGCCGTCGACGATAAGCGAAACCCCGCCGGTTTTTTGCAGCGCCTGCGCGAATGGCATCATCCCGACAATAAGAATAATGCTTGGCCAGTGAATAGCTTTCCAGGCGCTTTCCGGGTTGATACAGCGAAATTTGCCCATCAGCAGGCACGCTATAATCGCAGCGACGGGATTCGGAATTTCATCCGTCAGCATCATCGCCACCATCAGCGCCAGGCAGAAGATAGCGTGCGGCGCCTGGCTGTGGGCGGGCGAAGCGTCGCTCTCCTCCACCGGCAGGTTCAGCACCACCACATCGCGGCTTTTCTGTCCGAGCTGGCTGATGAGCTTCCAGGTACCGACCACTAAAAGTAAATCGCCAAGCTCCAGCGGCTCATCCACGATAGCGCCCGGTAACGCTTTACCCTGGCGTTTAATGCCGACGACATTCAGCCCGTAGCGGCTACGGAAATTTAGCTCACGGACCGTTTTGCCGGCCATCGTGCCTTCCGGCGTCAGCGAGAGCTCGGCCATACCGACATCCAGCGCCTGATCGGAAAAATAGTCGCCGCGCAGAATCATCGGC
Organism: Cronobacter universalis NCTC 9529; assembly: GCF_001277175.1. Classification (NCBI taxonomy): domain Bacteria; kingdom Pseudomonadati; phylum Pseudomonadota; class Gammaproteobacteria; order Enterobacterales; family Enterobacteriaceae; genus Cronobacter; species Cronobacter universalis. Next base: position 2,971,912 of record NZ_CP012257.1, read on the forward strand.
TCCAGCTGCTGCTCGCTGCAAAACTGGCGCAAATCGATATCAGACGCGGAAATATCTATCAGCAATACGTCCCGCGCCCGAAACTCCGTCACGCCGTTAACATCCACAATGACACGGCGAAAACGGCGCCAGCGTTCGACGCCGATGACGTTCGCGCCGTAGCGCTCGCGCAGTTTAAGATCGTCAAGGCGATGACCGATAAGCGGCGAACCGGGACGAATCGCCAGGCGGCGCGCCCGGCCGGTGAGATGATAATCGCGGATAAAATCGCGAAAGGTGCGACGGCTCCACGCCTGCGGCTTCTCGCGGCTGTCACCGGAGCCGAGCATAAAGCGCATCACCAGCATATAAAGAATGCCCAGCACGAGAATGGCGAGCCCCACGGGCGTCACGCTGAAAAACCCAAAGCCCGGATGCCCTTCGCGCAGCAGTTCGCTGTTAACGACCAGATTTGGCGGCGTCGCCACCAGGGTCATCATGCCGCTGATAAGCCCGGCGAAGCTTAACGGCATCATCAGCCGCGACGGCGCGATTTTCATCCGCGCGCAAACGCTTATCACCACCGGAATAAATATCGCCACCACGCCGGTGGAGCTCATAAACGCCCCCAGCCCGGCGACGGTCAGCATCAGGAGCACTAACATACGGGTTTCGCTGCTGCCCGCCATCTGCACCAACCAGGCGCCCATTTTGGTCGCGACGCCGGTGCGCACCAGCCCGTCGCCAATCACAAACAGCGCGGCGATAAGAATGACGTTGGGATCGCTGAAACCTGCAAACGCTTCATTAACGGTTAGCGTACCGCTAAGGATGAACGCCACAATCACCAGCAGCGCGACGGCATCCATACGGATTTTCCCGGTGGCGAAGAGTAAGACCGCCACGCCGAGCAGAGCCAGCACCCAGATTAATTCACCATTCACAACGTATCCTTTTGTTGTCATCACGGCCTGAGGAAACGAAAACGGCGGGAAGCGACCCGCCGTAAAAGAGAGGTGGCGCGAGAGCGCCTGAGGTCGGCGGGCCGTTACGGCCGCTTTTTAACGCTTACCCAGCCGTCCGCCCCTTTTTCCAGAACCAGCTCGTCAAGGGTTTTAATCACCAGCGCCGCCTCGTCAAGACGCGGCGTATCGGCTGGCGGATTGGCGGCAATCACCGGGCAACCCGCCGCAAGACCGGAGAGAATACCCGCCGGCGCGTCTTCCACGACGGCGCACTCGTGAGGCGCCAGACCCAGCAGCTCAGCGCCGAGCAGATAGGCATCCGGCTCAGGTTTGCCGCGCTTCACGCGCTCAGCGGTAACGAACACTTCGGGCTCCGGCAACCCCGTCGCGCCGCGACGCGCCGAGGCGACCGGCATGGAGCCTGAGGTCACAATGGCCCAGGGAATGCGGGCATCGTTCAGATAGTTCAGCAGCGCCAGCGCTCCCGGCAGCGCGACGATGCCCTCGGTATCGCTCGCTTCTATTTGTTCCAGACGATGAAACTCCGCCATGATCTCGTCTTCGCTGTGTCCCGCCATAAAGTGGCGCAGCGACGTGATCGCCTGCTTACCGTGAATAAAGCCCAGCACCTCGTCATGCGCGATGCCAAAGCGATCCGCCCAGTGACACCAGGCACGTTCAACAGCAGGCAGAGAATCCACCAGCGTACCGTCAAGATCGAACAAAAACCCTTTACATTCCACAGCCTTCTCCCGTCAGGCGTTAATAATTTGCATAATTTCGTTGGCGCACAAATGATACTGACGCGGGCACGCCTGCCACACTTTCAGCATCCGTTGATATTTCTCCCACATCGGGGTTTGCGCGTTAAAGCCGTGCGTGCCGGCGTCGAAATGGGTATAGCGCCCTTCGGTATTGACCAGAAACCGCACGTAACCCAGAAAGCGCGCTTCGGTGGCCGCGTCGAAGCCTAAAAAGGTAACGCGACGCTCATCGATGGTATGGCCGTCTTTCATATTGGCTCTGGAGACCTGGAGGGCGTGATACATCTCCATGACGTCGATGACAGTGCGGCAGGTTTCTTCGCTGAGCTCGCCGAAATCGCGGTCGAGTTCGCGCATCTGTAACCCGTAGCCGCGCTCGATAATAGTTTGCAGGCGGCGATAGCGCTCGCCATTTTCCGGATCGAGCAGGGTCATCATTTTGTACTGGTTGGAGAGAATAAGACGCTGGGCATGGGTCATTTCCATGGTGTGCTCCTGTTACAGGCGAAGCCCGATCAAAGTGGGATACTGCCCTTACTTTGCCTTTTTTTGCCCAAACGTCTTTTGATCAATTACAAGTCATCAAGAAAAGTTTTATCAAGTTGCTTAAACGCACGTTTCAGGGTGTCGGCCAGCGCCTGATAATCAGGCTTGCCTTCCACCGGCGCGAGCGCCTGCCCCGCCTCCTGCAATTTGGTGCGGACTTCATAAAACCAGCTCAGCGTGCCGGGGGGCAGAGGCGTGACGGAGCGCTTGCCGAGCCACCACAGGCCCTGCATCGGCATACTCAGCGCGAACAGCGCCGTGGCGACGGCGGGCCCAAGCTGGCCGCCGAGCGCAATCTGCCAGCAGAGCGTAAACACGGCGACGGGCGGCATGATGCGGATCGCGAAGCGCGTGGCGCGAATCACGCGGTTTTCGACAAAGACCGGCGCCAGACGTTTATCAATCGGCCAGGTCTTTGAGTAGTGTTGCCCACGACGAAACAGGCTAAAAAAGCTCACGGGGCGATTTTCAGGTGTCGACATGGCCTTACCTCAACTTCATTAATAAAAAATAAAATTTTTCTGCAAGATAACAACTCTCTATGACAACGTTCAAAATATTTTGTCAATGCAAGTCGCAATCAGTTATCCTGTGCGCGCCTGCGATGGCGTAGAAGGCAAAGCCCGCGCTGTCAAATCTTTAAGGCCGTCTTTCGCGCCGGAAATTTGCGCAAAATGGCGTAAACTCTGTTTATTTCTTCGTCACAGCAGAATCTCTCTTCGCTATGACGTTAATCATAAATGTCGGCGTCATCTTACGCTACGCTGAGAGACTCACTGACGTTTTTTTAGCCACGTATCATTAATAGGTACTTCCATGTCGAGTAAGTTAGTACTGGTTCTCAACTGCGGTAGCTCCTCACTGAAATTTGCCATCATCGATGCACTGAACGGTGAAGAGTACCTGTCCGGTCTGGCCGAATGTTTCCATCTTCCTGAAGCGCGTATCAAATGGAAAATGGATGGCGGCAAACAAGAAGCGGCGCTTGGCGCCGGTGCGGCTCACAGCGAAGCGCTGAACTTCATCGTTAATACTATTCTGGCACAAAAACCAGAGCTGTCTGCACAGCTGACTGCGATTGGTCATCGTATCGTGCACGGTGGCGAAAAGTATACCAGTTCCGTGGTCATTGATGAGACTGTTATTCAGGGCATCAAAGATTCCGCCTCCTTCGCGCCGCTGCACAACCCGGCTCACCTGATCGGTATCGCCGAAGCGCTGAAATCCTTCCCGCACCTGGCGGATAAAAACGTGGCCGTCTTCGACACCGCGTTCCATCAGACCATGCCGGAAGAGTCTTACCTCTATGCCCTGCCGTACAAACTGTACAAAGAACACGGCATCCGTCGCTACGGCGCGCACGGCACCAGCCACTTCTATGTGACGCAGGAAGCCGCGAAAATGCTGAACAAGCCGGTGGAAGAAGTGAACATCATCACTTGCCACCTGGGCAACGGCGGTTCTGTTTCCGCTATCCGTAACGGCAAATGCGTTGACACCTCCATGGGTCTGACCCCGCTGGAAGGTCTGGTCATGGGCACCCGCTCCGGCGACATCGACCCGGCTATCGTCTTCCATCTGCACGACGCGCTGGGCATGAGCGTTGATGACATCAACAAACTGCTGACCAAAGAGTCCGGCCTGCTGGGCCTGACCGAAGTGACCAGCGACTGCCGCTATGTTGAAGACAACTACGCGACCAAAGAAGACGCGAAGCGCGCGATGGACGTTTACTGCCACCGTCTGGCGAAATACATCGGCTCCTACACCGCGCTGATGGAAGGTCGTCTGGACGCGGTCGTCTTCACCGGCGGCATCGGCGAGAACGCGGCGATGGTTCGCGAACTCTCCCTCGGCAAGCTGGGCGTGCTGGGCTTCGAGGTTGACCACGAGCGCAACCTGGCCGCGCGTTTCGGCAAATCCGGCTTCATCAACAAAGAAGGCACCACCCTCGCGATGGTCATTCCGACCAACGAAGAACTGGTTATCGCGCAGGACGCCTGCCGCCTGACCGCCTGATCCCTCACCGCCAGCCTCGCTGGCGGTGTTGTTTTATGTGGTGCCAGCCGCGGGCTGGCTGCAACAAAAAGAGGATAAACCGTGTCCCGTATCATTATGCTTATTCCTACCGGAACCAGCGTCGGCCTGACCAGCGTCAGCCTCGGCGTGATCCGCGCTATGGAACGTAAAGGCGTTCGTCTGAGCGTCTTCAAACCTATCGCCCAGCCACGTACTGGCGGCGATACGCCGGACCAGACCACGACCATCGTGCGCGCTAACACCAATCTGCCGGCTGCTGAACCGCTGCGCATGAGCCACGTCGAGTCGCTGCTCTCCAGCAACCAGAAAGACGTGCTGATGGAAGAGATCATTGCTCGCTTCCATGAAAACACCAAAGATGCGGAAGTGGTGCTGGTGGAAGGCCTGGTGCCGACCCGCAAGCATCAGTTCGCCCAGTCGCTGAACTATGAAATCGCGAAGACCCTGAACGCGGAAATCGTGTTTGTGATGTCTCAGGGCACCGATACCCCGGAACAGCTGAAAGAGCGTATCGAGCTGACCCGCAGCAGCTTCGGCGGCAGCAAAAACGCCAACATCACCGGCGTTATCGTCAACAAACTGAACGCGCCAGTGGATGAGCAGGGCCGCACGCGCCCGGATCTCTCCGAGATTTTCGATGACTCCACCAAAGCGAAAATCATCAACATCGACGCGCAGCACCTGCAGGCCATCAGCCCGCTGCCGGTTCTGGGCGCGGTGCCGTGGAGCTTTGATCTGATAGCCACCCGCGCTATCGATATGGCCCGTCACCTGAACGCGACCATCGTTAACGAAGGCGATATCAAAACCCGCCGCGTGAAATCGGTGACCTTCTGCGCGCGCAGCATTCCGCATATGCTGGAACACTTCCGTCCGGGCTCCCTGCTGGTCACCTCCGCGGATCGTCCGGATGTGTTAGTGGCCGCCTGCCTTGCCGCGATGAACGGCGTGGAAATCGGCGCCATCCTGCTGACCGGCGGTTATGAAATGGACGAGCGCATCAGCAAGCTGTGCGAACGCGCTTTCGCCACCGGCCTGCCGGTATTTATGGTGAACACCAATACCTGGCAGACCTCGCTCAGCCTGCAGAGCTTCAACCTTGAAGTGCCGGCTGACGACCACGAGCGTATTGAAAAAGTGCAGGAATATGTGGCAAGCCACGTCAGCGCCGAGTGGATCGACTCCCTGACCGCCACGTCCGAGCGCAGCCGTCGTCTCTCTCCGCCGGCGTTCCGCTACCAGTTGACCGAGCTTGCGCGTAAAGCGGGCAAACGCGTCGTGCTGCCGGAAGGCGACGAGCCGCGTACCGTGAAAGCGGCGGCCATCTGCGCCGAACGCGGCATCGCGACCTGCGTGCTGCTGGGTAACCCGGATGAAATCGCGCGCGTTGCTGCCGCACAGGGCGTAGAACTGGGCACCGGCATCGAAATCGTCGATCCGGAAGTGGTGCGTGAAAGCTACGTGGCGCGTCTGGTTGAGCTGCGTAAGAGCAAAGGGATGACCGAAGCGGTCGCCCGCGAGCAGCTGGAAGATAACGTGGTGCTCGGCACGCTGATGCTGGAGCAGGACGAAGTCGACGGTCTGGTCTCCGGCGCGGTACACACCACCGCGAACACCATCCGTCCGCCGCTGCAGCTCATCAAAACGGCGCCGGGCAGCTCGCTGGTGTCTTCTGTGTTCTTCATGCTGCTGCCGGAACAGGTTTACGTTTACGGCGACTGCGCGATCAACCCGGATCCGACCGCAGAGCAGCTGGCAGAAATCGCGATTCAGTCCGCCGATTCCGCTGCCGCTTTCGGCATCGAACCGCGCGTGGCGATGCTCTCCTACTCTACCGGCACCTCCGGTGCGGGCAGCGATGTAGAAAAAGTGCGTGAAGCGACCAGACTGGCGCAGGAAAAACGCCCGGATCTGGTTATCGACGGCCCGCTGCAGTATGACGCCGCGGTTATGGCTGACGTAGCGAAATCCAAAGCGCCGAACTCACCGGTTGCCGGCCGCGCTACTGTGTTCATCTTCCCGGATCTGAACACCGGTAACACCACGTACAAAGCGGTACAGCGCTCTGCCGACCTGATCTCCATCGGGCCGATGCTGCAGGGTATGCGCAAGCCGGTTAACGACCTCTCCCGCGGCGCGCTGGTTGACGATATCGTCTATACCATCGCGCTGACGGCGATTCAGGCGTCACAGCAGTAATCACTGCCAGCAAGAAAGCAAAAGGCCGCGCGATGCGGCCTTTTTTATACCCTGACAGTATCGCGCTTATGCACGCTCCAGCGAAAACCAGCGCCGCCATATAAAGCGAATCACGTAATACTCCACCGCGCCGAGCAGTAAAAACCAGATGCAGAAAATAATGGTATAGAGCTGGTTAAGATCGACCAGATGGAACATTGTCATCAGGTGTTGCGCCAGCGTCAGCGTAAGTCTCGGCGCCGGCAGCAGCAGGCAGGAGAGAAACGCCAGCAGCAGAATGCCGCCAGCGGTGATCAGCGTTTCAAGAGGATGCTTCATGAGAGGCTTTCGGTTGGTTCAAAAGCGCATTGTCAGGCAATATGACGCGCTATGCAAACCGCGCGCCTTCAGTGGTTCGTCGGGGCGTCACCCTGTTTGCGCCAGGTGCCCGGCGACATCTGAAATTTACGCGTGAACAGCCTGGTGAAAGTTTGCTGAGAGTCGAACCCATATTTCATTGAGATATCCAGCACGCGGTCGTTGGTGGCCCGCAGATCCTGCGCCGCCAGCCGCAGCTTTTTCTCACGGATATAGCGCCCGATGCTCTCCCCTTTGTGGTGATGGAAAAGCCGCTGCAGGTGCCACTTCGAATAGCCCGCGTGGCGCGCAATATCATCAATGCGCAACGGCTTGTGAAGGTTGTCGTCAATCCAGTCGGTCAGCGTTTCAATAACCTGAGCGGGAAGTTCCATAGAATCCCTCCAGTAGTGGTAATCGCAGTGATATATCAGGCGTTCGCCTGCCCTGAATTCCGGCTCGCATGAGCGACCCGCTCATTTCCAGGCGCAGAAGGCCCACACGCGGCGCAGTGAAAATACCGTCCGGTGAATCTTGATAATGAGTGAGTAAACACTCATTATAGGAATGTCGGCCGATTCGTCAACTCTGTTTTTTCCTGTGATCGCAAGCCTTGCAGCGGATCGGCGAGTCGTGATTCAATCTGCCCTTTTTACAGGAGAGCAATGTCCGTGGCGCGTCCCCGCAGTGAAGATAAAAGAATGGCGATTCTCGAAGCCGCCACCGAAGCGATAGCCGAGGCGGGACTTGGCGCACCGACGGCGCTTATCGCGCGTAAAGCGGGTGTGGCTGAAGGCACCGTGTTTCGCTATTTCGCCTCCAAGGACGACCTGTATAACGCGCTGTATGTTCATCTGAAGCAGGATTTCTGCCGTTCGATGATAGGCAAGCTCGACAGTAACAACGACCATAAAGAAAATATTCGTTACGTCTGGAACAGCTTTATCGACTGGGGACTGACCAAACCGGAAGCCAATCTGGCCGCGCGTAAGCTCGAAGTCAGCAGCCGTATTACCGATGAGAGCGAAAAGCTTGTGACCGATATCTATCCGGAGCTCCATGAGCTTTGCGAGAAATGCATTTTGCCGTTGTTCCGCTCCAGTGAATTTCGCGCGTTTGGCGATGATATATTCTTTGCGCTGGCGCAGACGACCATGGATTTCGCGACGCGCGAGCCGGCGCGCTCTGACGAGTTTAAAGCCGTGGGATTTGATACGTTGTGGCGGGCGTTGTGCGAAAGCTAATCCGCATGGCGTTGACGCCGTAGAAGCCGCCCCGCGCGTCGTCCTGGCGACCGCGGGGCCGCGACGCTTAACTGAGCGAGGGGTTTTTCTCTTCCTGCTCTTTCTCTTTACTGTGACCGCTGCTCTCCTGGCCCGCGTTACGGCTCAGCCAGAGCGAAAGCGCTTTTAGCGTATCCGGCGTAAATTCATCGCAGCGCGCCGTTATCTCTTCCGGCTCCATCCAGCATACTTCGCTGATTTCGCTCTCCTGAAGCGCGAACGGGCCGTGGGAGACGCAGCTGAACAGCCCGCCCCAGACGCGGCAATGCTCATCTTCAAAGTAGAACTGTCCATGCTCGGCAAAAGGAACGCCCGCGATGCCCAGCTCCTCTTCCGCCTCGCGACGGGCGCTCTCAAGCAGCGCTTCGCCCGCCTGCACCACGCCGCCGGCGGTGGCGTCGAGCATGCCAGGCATAAAGTCTTTGATATCGGTGCGGCGCTGCACCAGGATTTTGCCCATGCCATCATGCACCACGATATAGGTCGCGCGGTGACGCAAACGTTCTGCGCGCATCTGCGCCCGGCTGGACTGCGCTATCACCTCATTGTCTTCACTGACAATGTCCACCCATTCCATGTCTGCCAAATGATTCTGCTCCACCATCAGGAAACCTTCTTTAATAAGCGCTCTTACGGCGCGTTCTGGTTGTTCGGTAAATTAAGGGGAAATCGCGATCTGTGCAATAACCTGCGAGGTTTCCAGGGTGATGACGCTCAGCGTATCGTCATTCAGGAAGCCGTAGCTTGCCGGGTACCCGCCTTTCGGCATACTGACGGAGCCTGGATTAAAGTGGATCTGCTCGCCGTGGCGCGCGGCCACCGGAAGATGCGTGTGGCCGTAAACCAGCACATCGCCTGCGGCCAGCGGCGGCAGGTTATCGGGGCTGTAGAGATGACCGTGCGTCAAAAAGAGCCGCTGTTTTGCCAGCAGCACCTGCTGCCAGGGTGCGGTGATGGGGAATTCCAGCAGCATCTGGTCGACTTCGCTGTCACAGTTGCCGCGCACCGCGATAATGCGGTCCGCCACGGTGTTAAGCCGTTTCGCCACCTCGCCCGGGGCATAGCCCTCAGGAAGCGGGTTACGCGGCCCGTGATTTAAAAAATCCCCCAGCAATACCAGCCAGCGGGCGTCGCTGTCGGCAAAGCGCGCCAGCAGAAGCTCCGCGGCAGGCAGCGAGCCGTGAATATCCGAAGCAAACATCAGCTTCATTACTCACCTTCCGAATGAAAATTGTGGTGCACGCATGATAACGGATCGCGTCTGGCTTATCAGCCCAAACGCCTGGCAGAAAGTGCGATATAACGCTGGACCGACGCGCGCTGCCACTGGAACGCGGCGTAGTCGGCAAGCGCTTCCGGCACCGGATCGCCGTGCATGACCAGACGGTTAATCATTAGCGCCAGATCGCTATCCGCGAGCGACCATTCACCAAACAGATTTTGTTGCCCGTGGGGCAGTAACGCCTGCGCGCACGCGATAAGCTTATCCGCCGCCGCCTGGCCATCGGCGCTCAACGGCGCGTAGCGTGCCGCGCCGAAGATAACGTCTGTCGGGCGCTCTTCCCGCAACGCGCCCAGATCGCTGCGCAGCCACGCCTGCACCTGACGGGCGCGGGCGCGTTTTTCGATATCGTGCGGATAGAGACGCTCCCACACCGGCGGCGCGAAGCGTTCTTCGAGATATTCCGTAATGGCGGAGGATTCGCTCAGCGCGAAATCGTCGATTACCAGCAGCGGCACCCGGCGCGTTAAGGCAAAGCCCTCCCAGTCGGCCTGTAAGTGTTCGTTGCGCGATAAATCGCGGGTTTGCAACTGAAACTGCAACCCTTTTTCCTGAAGCGCCACCCACACGGACATCACGTAAGGGCTAAAGAAACTGGCATCGGACCAAAGCGTAATGGCGGGCTGCGACATAGCTATTCTCATCTCTGATGGCGGATAGCTAAAACTATACCGTAAACCGTTTTCTGTCATACCGCCGAATATGAGGGCCGCCGCATTATTCAGCAAACCGCCTATACTTTGAGCACGCTGAATCCCCCCTGTAAAGGACGCTGTCATGCTGGATCTCTACTACGCCCCGACGCCGAACGGCCATAAAGTCACGCTGTTTCTTGAAGAGGCCGGGCTGGAGTACCGCCTCCACCGCGTTGACATCAGCAAGGGCGAGCAGTTTAAGCCGGAATTTCTCGCCATTGCGCCGAACAATAAAATCCCCGCCATTATCGACCACGCGCCGTCCGACGGCGGCCCGCCGCTGAGTGTGTTTGAGTCGGGCGCGATCTTGCTCTATCTCGCCGAGAAAAGCGGCAAGCTGCTGAGCGGCGAACTGCGGGAGCGTCAGGTGACCTTGCAGTGGCTGTTCTGGCAGGTCGCCGGTTTCGGGCCGATGCTCGGCCAGAATCACCACTTCAACCATTTCGCGCCGCAGGCGGTGCCCTACGCCATTGAACGTTACCAGGTGGAGACGCAGCGGCTGTACGGCGTGCTGAATAAGCGTCTGGAGAAATGCCCGTGGCTTGGCGGCGAGCGTTACAGCATCGCCGATATCGCCACCTATCCCTGGGTGGTGTCGCACGAGCGCCAGCGAATCGACCTCGATAACTTTCCGGCGGTCAGCAACTGGTTTGAGCGCATTAAACATCGCCCGGCGACCGAACGCGCGTATCAGCTCGCTGGCACTTAAACGCGCAGACGCGCCGTTAACCGCTTCTCTTTACAGGAAAAGTCTCGCCCGGTGTGCGCAATATCTCAGGCAATCGCCGCCGGGTCGCCTATGCTGAAGGTGATATGATTCATCATCACGCACGGGCGGCGCAACACGCGCGCAGGAGGCACTTATGGAGATTCTGGTTACTGGCGGTACTGGTCTGATTGGCCGCACGCTGACATCGCGCCTGGCGGCGTTAGGGCATCACGTCACGGTCGTCACCCGCAATCCTGAGCGCGCCCGCGCGCGGCTCGACGCCGCTATTACGCTGGTGCCGGGGCTCGATCATTTCAGCAATCTCGACGCGTTCGACGCGGTGATTAACCTCGCGGGCGAACCTATCGCCGATAAACGCTGGACCGCCGCCCAGAAAGAGCGCCTGTGCCAGAGCCGCTGGCAGATAACCCAGCAGCTGATGGCGCTGATGGCCGCCGGCAGCGAACCGCCCTCGGCTTTTCTCTCCGGCTCAGCGGTCGGTTATTACGGCGATCTCGGCGAAGTGGTGGTGACCGAAGACGAACCGCCGCACAGCGAATTTACCCACAAGCTCTGCGCCCGCTGGGAGCAGATAGCCGAAGGCGCGCAAAGCGATAAGACCCGCGTCTGCCTGCTGCGCACCGGCGCGGTGCTGGCGCCGGACGGCGGCATGATGAGTAAACTGTTGCCGCTGTTTCGTCTGGGCCTTGGCGGGCCGATAGGCAGCGGCCGCCAGTATCTCTCGTGGATCCATATCGACGATATGGTGAACGCGATTATCTGGCTGCTGGATAACGATCTGCGTGGGCCGTTTAATATGGTGGCCCCTTACCCGGTGCGCAACGAGCGCTTCGCCCACGCGCTAGGCCATGCGCTGCGCCGCCCCGCGTTTATACGCGCCCCGGCGACCGCCGTACGCCTGCTGATGGGCGAATCCGCCGTTCTCGTTCTGGGCGGCCAGCGCGCGCTGCCAAAACGCCTTGAGGAATCGGGCTTCGGCTTCCGCTGGTTCGAGTTAGAAGAGGCGCTGAGGGATATCGCCACACGAGCCCGCTGACCTGTTAATGTCTTCACGTCGCGGGCAGCGACATTGCCCGCGTGACGCTATTTCTCCTTCTTTGGCCTGCCGCTGGCTTTCCCTCGACTGTATAAGTTATAATCAATATCACGAATATCATTTATATCACGAAGGGGGCGCTATGACTTCTCGTCCACGCCACGCAAAGCTTAAAGAGTATCCGCTGGAGGTCAGCGTCGAGTTTGTCGATGTCGGGCATCTTGTGACATCCCTTCAGGAGACGCCCGCGCCCTGGGGGCGCATTCAGCTTTCGGATATCCCGGGTGAAGACGCCGGGCGCTACCTGATGCTGAAAATGCCGGACGATGTTGATGAAGAGACGCTGGATAACGATTTGCGGCTCGCAATTGTGAGCGCCGTAACGGCTGTGTCGCAGATGAAGCGCGCCGGGCATCATAGCGAGCCCGCGCACGCCACACCGTTGCAGGCCCGGAACCGCGAGCGGCTCGACGCGCTGCGCCAGGCCGTGCTTGATGAAGGCCAGTGGCTGTCCGCCGGCGAAGTGAGCCTTGCCGCCGGTGCCGCGCTGAAAAACCCGAGCGCCACCGCGAACCGCTGGAAGCAGGCGGGCAAAGTGTTTGCCCTGCCGGTCAATGGCAAAGATCGCTACCCCGCCTGGGCGTTTGACGAAGGCGGCCAGCCGCTGCCGTCGCTCAAATCGATTCTTGCGCTGTTTCGTGAGAAAACGCCCTGGTCTGTCGCGCTCTGGTTTCATTCGCCTAACGCCTGGCTTGGCGGCGAAAAACCCAAAGACCGTCTGAAAGCCGATCCGCAGGCGGTACTGGCCGCCGCGCAGGCGGAGGCCGAGGGGCCGTTGCATGGTTAAACTCAGGGAAGAGCGCCTGCCTGCGCCGCCTGCGGATATGCAGGTGCCGCGCGTCACGGTATGGTCCGCAGGGAAGCGGATAGTTCGCGTTCACAGCCGCCAGTTCGCGGGCGACGCCTTCAACCCCGGCTACGGTAACGCGCGTTTCAGCCCGCTGCAGCGCGCCGATGGCCGTCTTATTCCCACGCTTTATGGCGGTATCGACGCCGAAGTGGCGATTATGGAGTCGCTGTTTCACGATGTCCCGCAGGATGCCTCAGGCGCCAGCTTCGATCTGCGCAAGGCTCGCGAACTCTGTATCAGCACGTTAACGCCGGACGTGGGGCTTGAGCTCGCTAACCTGACGCCGGTGCTGCTGCGCCGCTGGGGCGTCACGCAGGCGGCGCTGACCGGAAGCTCCCCGCGGCTCTACCCGCAAACGCGCCTGTGGGCGGCCGCCATTCACGCCGCGAATCCGCGCCTTCACGGTATTAGCTGGGCGTCGCGCCAGCATGGCGGGAAAGCGCTGATGCTGTTCGGCGATCGTATCAACCGGCTGACGCTGCATGAGAGCCTGCCGCTGGCGCAGGGGGCGCTGACCGACATTTACCGGCTGGCCGATGAGATGGGGTTAATACTGATAGACGATTAAGCGTGACCAGCGTCCCTGCCGGTCTGTTGTGTTTTACTTCAAAGAGCCTTTCAAAAACTGCTGCAGACGCGGGCTTTGCGGGTTGTTAAAGAGCGCGTCCGGCGGCCCTTCTTCTTCGATTTTGCCCTGATGCAGGAAAATCACATGCGAGGAAACGTGGCGGGCAAACTCCATTTCATGCGTGACCACGACCATCGTTTTGCCCTCTTCGGCGAGCTTCTGCATGATGCGCAGAACTTCGCCCACCAGTTCAGGGTCCAGCGCGGAGGTCGGTTCGTCGAACAGCAAGACATCCGGCTCCATCGCCAGCGCGCGGGCAATCGACACGCGCTGCTGCTGACCGCCGGAGAGATGCACCGGGTATTTGCCCTGCGCGCGCTCATCAATGCCCACTTTGGCGAGGTATTTCACCGCCCGCTCGCGCGCATCCTGTTTGCTTAAGCCCAGCACCTGAACCGGCGCTTCCATGACGTTCTCCAGCACCGTCATGTGGCTCCACAGGTTAAAGTGCTGAAACACCATCGTCAGGCGCGTGCGCAGAAGGCGCAGCTGGTTTTTGTCCGCCACCTTAAGCTGGCCGTCTTTATCGCGCACCAGCGTGATGTTCTGGTTATTCACCACGATAGTGCCTTCGCTGGGCTTTTCCAGAAAGTTAATGCAGCGCAGGAAGGTGCTCTTGCCGGAGCCGGAAGAGCCGATAATGCTGATGACATCACCGGCGTTCGCCTTCAGCGATACCCCTTTGAGCACTTCATGTTCGCCGTAGCGCTTGTGCAGATCGGTAACGTTTAATTTATTTTCAGACATGCGTAGCCACTCAGTGCGTTGAAGCCGGTTTCAGGTGCCGCAGCCAGCGCTTTTCCGCCTTGCGGAACAGGCTTATCAGCACATAAGAGATTATCAGGTACAGCACCGCCGCGATGCCAAACGCCGTAAACGGCTGGTAGGTGGCGGCGTTAATATCGCGGGCGATCTTCAGCAGATCCGGGACGGTCGCAGTAAACGCCAGCGCCGTGGAGTGCAGCATCAGGATCACCTCATTGCTGTAGGCGGGCAGCGCGATGCGCAGCGCCGACGGCAGAATAATGCAGCGGTACATTTTAAAGCGTGAGAAGCCATAAGCGCGCGCCGCCTCGATTTCGCCATGCGGCACGGCGCGAATGGCGCCCGCGAAGATCTCGGTGGTGTACGCGCAGGTGTTGAGCGTCAGCGCCAGCACGGTACAGTTGAGGCCGCTGCGGAAAAACTCATTGAGTAACTGGGTGCCTTTCACCACTTCCAGCGTGTACATGCCGGAGTAGAAGACCAGCAGTTGCACATAGAGCGGCGTGCCGCGAAAAATATAAGTAAACAGCCAGATGGGGAACCAGACCAGCTTATTTTCCGAAACACGCCCAATGGCGAGAAAGAGCGCCAGCACGCCGCCCATCACCACCGAGGCGATAAGCAGCCAGAGCGTAATGGCCACCCCCGTAAAGCGGTAGCCGTCGGTCCACAGCAGGGATTTCCAGTACTCCTGAATAATCTCGATCACAGGTCAGCCCTCTTCACGCCCACGGTATAGCGGCGCTCAAGCAGCAGCAGAACGCCGTTGGAGAGCGTGGTAAACACCAGATAAATCAGCCCGCAGACAATCGCGAAGTAAAACGGCTGCCAGGTGCTTTTGCCGGCAAGCTGCGTCGCCTTCACGACATCCTCCAGCCCCAGCAGCGACACCAGCGCGGTAGCTTTTAAAATCACCTGCCAGTTATTGCCGATGCCCGGCAACGCGTAGCGCATCATCGAGGGAAACAGAATCCGGCGGAAGGTTTGGGAGCCGGTAAAACCAAACGCGGTCGCCGCTTCGATATGGCCTTTCGGCACGGCGAGGTAGGCGCCGCGGAAGGTTTCGGTGAAATAGGCGCCGTAGATAAACCCCAGCGTAATAATGCCCGCGATCATCGGGTCGATATCAAACTGGCTGAATCCCAGCGCGTCGGTAAGGCTGTTGAGCGCAATCTGCAACCCGTAAAAAATCAGCAGCATCAGGACGAGATCGGGCACGCCGCGAATCAGCGTCGTATACGCTTCAAAAATCAGCGCCAGCGGGCGGTTGCGTGAGAGCTTCGCCCCCGCGCCGACCAGACCAATCGCCACCGAGAGGACAACGGCGCTGAGCGCCAGCTCCAGGGTGACGAGCGCGCCCTGGAGTATTACCTGTGAAAACCCATACAGCATGGTGACTTATCCTGTACTCAGCGTGCGCACGGCCCATCGGCGCCCCGCGGGGCGCCGTGCAAACGCGTGCGGATTAATCGCCGTAGACGTTGAATTCAAAATACTTTTTGGCGAGCTTCTCGTAGGTGCCGTCGGCGCGCATGTCGGCAAACGCCTTGTTCAGCGCCTCGCGCAGTTCGTTATCCTCTTTACGAATGCCCATGCCGGTGCCGACGCCAAAGAGTTTTTCATCTTTGATAGACGGGCCGCCGAACTGATAGCCCTTGCCCACCGGCTGCTTCAGAAAGCCTTCGCTGGCGGCCACTTCATCCTGAAACGCGGCGTCGATACGGCCCGCGGTCAGGTCGGAATAGATATTGTCCTGCCCCTGGTAAGAGACGATTTCCACGCCTTTCGGCGCCCAGTGCACGTTGCCGTAGGTTTCCTGGGTGGTGCCCTGCAATACGCCCACGCGTTTGCCCTTCAGCGATTCCAGCGTCGGCTGGATGGGCGATCCTTTCGCTACCACCAGGCGCGAATCCGCCGCATAGAGTTTGTCGGTAAAGGCAATCTCCTGCTGGCGCTTTTCGGTGATCGACAGCGACGACATAATCGCGTCGATTTTCTTCGCTTTCAGGGAGGGGATCAGCGCGTCGAGCGGCTGTTCAATGAACGAACATTGCGTCTGGATGCGTTTGCACAGCTCTTTGGCCAGATCGATGTCGAAACCGATCAGTTCGCCCTGCGCGTTTTTCGATTCAAACGGCGCATAGGTGGGGTCGGTGCCGATACGTAAGTGCTGCGGAATTGCTGCGAAAGCCCCAGAAATGCTGGACAGCGCCAGCCCCAGAGAAAGTGCTAACAGCCTTTTTTTCATAACTATCCTCATCAGACGCGCATATTTAAATGTCAGGCGGAAAAACTGCACTTATCGTGCCATCACTGCCGCCTCGTAATCAAAACTTTATGCGTCCTGAGATAGATTTATTTTCATTCTTCGTGCGTAGAAATGCGCTTACGCCCTTTTCTGGTGCATAAGACGCACCAGATTGCGTCACGCCAGCCAGTCACGCACTATTATGGTGACCGGCTGGCGAACGCGTTACAGACGGTCAGTCGCCGTAGACGTTAAAGTCGAAATATTTCTTCGCCATTTTGTCGTATGTGCCGTCTTTGCGGATCTCGCCGAGCGCTTTGTCGAACGCGGCTTTCAGCTCCGCGTCATCTTTGCGCAGACCAACGCCTGTACCGTCGCCGAAGTAGTTTTTGTCTTTCACCGACGGGCCGGCAAAGGCGTAATCTTTGCCGGCAGGCTGTTTGAGGAAGCCTTCGCTGGCGGCCACTTCATCCTGCAGCGCCGCGTCCAGACGACCCGCAGAGAGATCGGAGTAGATCAAATCCTGGTTCTGGTACGCCACCACGTCGACGCCCTTCCCGCGCCATTTTTCATTGGCGTAGGCTTCCTGCGTGGAGCCCTGGAGCACGCCCACATGTTTGCCTTTCAGCGATTCAATGGTCGGCTGAATGGTCGCGCCTTTGGCGGCGATCAGGCGGGAGTCTGCGGCGTAAAGCTTGTCAGAGAAGGCAATCTCTTTCTGACGCTTTTCGGTAATAGAGAGCGAAGAGATAATCGCGTCGATTTTTTTCGCTTTCAGCGACGGGATCAGCGAATCGAAATCGCTGCCGACCCAGGTACATTTCACCTGCATGCGTTTACACATCTCGTTGCCGAGATCGATATCAAATCCGACAAAATCGCCTTTGGCGTCTTTTGAGGAGAACGGCGCGTAGGTGGCATCCGTACCGATGCGCACCGTCTGGGGGAGCGCGGCGAAAACGCTGGCGCTGGTGGAAAGGCCAAGCAGTAAGGAGAACGCGAGCACCTTCTTCTTCATACATTACCCTCAAGTTTTCTGTTTTATTATCTGTTGCGTTGTGTGTTGCAACCGGACGTTGCACTTCCCATGCCAGCTTTACGTACCCGAATACGCCGCCATGATTTGTTAAAAAATGGTTGCAATGAAGTTGTGTGAATGAAAGATAGCACTCCGCGCAGCAGACGCTGAGCGTGAAATCGCGAAAGGCGGGATTAAATGTCGAGGATATGATCGCGCTTGCAGAATTGCCCCACAATGAGGCATCGCGCTGCGCTTTGCCTCATGGCGGCGCGCGTTACGCGCCTGGCCAGCGGGTGAAGAGATCGGCGGGAAGCGTGATATCAAGCTGATCGAGCGCGCGGTTTACCGTCTGGTTAATCACGTCATCCAGCGTCTGCGGGCGATGATAAAACGCGGGCATCGGCGGCATGATAATCGCCCCGAGCTCGGCGGCCTGCGTCATCAGACGTAAATGGCCGAGATGCAGCGGCGTTTCGCGCACGCACAGTACCAGCCTGCGACGCTCTTTTAACACCACATCCGCCGCGCGGGTCAACAACCCGTCGGTATAGCTGTTCACGATGCCGGAGAGCGTTTTAATCGAACACGGCAGGATAATCATCCCGTCGGTTTTAAACGAGCCGGAAGAAACGCTGGCGGCGATATCGCGCGCGTCGTGGTTCACATCGGCCAGCGCCTGAACATCGCGCACGCTCATATCGGTTTCCAGCGAAAGCGTCTGGCGCGCCGCCTGGCTCATGATGAGATGCGCTTCCACATCCGGCACCGCCTGTAGCGTCTGCAACAGGCGAATGCCGTAAATCGCGCCGCTGGCGCCAGAGATGCCGACAATGATTTTTTTCATGGAGTTATCTGGAAAAGGAGCACTGAGCGAGACTTTGCCGCAAGACGCGGCGAGATGCAAACGGGGATTGCGCCCCTCGCGTTGCGCAAGGGGCGACGGCACGGGGAAAGATTAACCTTCGTTGTGCATCTCTAAGTTTTCGACTTCGTTCTGGCGCATGACCGCTTTGGCGTCGTCGTTACGCAGGGATTCGAGATATTCCAGGTACTGGTGATCGACATCTTTGGTAACGTACACGCCGTTAAAGACCGAGCATTCGAACTGCTGAATATCCGGGTTCTCGGCGCGCACGGCTTCGATGAGATCGTCGAGATCCTGGAAAATCAGGCCGTCAGCGCCGATGATTTGGCGGATTTCGTCCACTTCACGGCCGTGGGCGATAAGCTCGTTGGCGCTCGGCATGTCGATACCGTAGACGTTCGGGAAGCGAATTTCCGGCGCGGCGGAGGCCAGATAGACCTTCTTCGCGCCCGCCTCGCGGGCCATCTCGATAATCTGCTCGGACGTGGTGCCGCGCACGATGGAGTCATCAACCAGCAGTACGTTTTTATCGCGGAACTCGGCGCGGTTGGCGTTCAGTTTGCGGCGCACCGACTTACGGCGCAGGTGCTGGCCCGGCATGATAAAGGTACGGCCGACGTAGCGGTTTTTCACAAAGCCCTGACGGTAGGGTTTGTTAAGAATGCGCGCGATTTCAAGGGCGATATCGCAGGAAGTTTCCGGAATAGGGATCACCACGTCGATATCCAGGTCTTCCCATTCGCGGGCGATTTTCTCGCCGAGCTTTTTACCCATCTCAACGCGGGCGCTGTAGACGGAAATCTTGTCGATAAAGGAGTCCGGGCGCGCGAAGTAAACATACTCAAACAGGCACGGGTTGCTAACCGGATTGTCGGCGCACTGGCGCGTAAAGAGCTGGCCTTTCTCGCTGATGTACACCGCTTCGCCAGGGGCGACATCGCGCAGGAATTCAAAGCCCAGCGTATCGAGCGCCACGCTCTCGGACGCCACCATGTACTCGGCGCGGCCGTTACCGGCGTCGCGTTTGCCAAGCACCAGCGGGCGGATGCCGTTAGGATCGCGGAACGCCACCATGCCGTGGCCGATAATCATCGCCACGCACGCGTAAGCGCCGCGGATCAGGCGGTTCATCGCCGCGATGGCCGCGAAAATGTTGTCCGCTTCCAGCGGGTAGTGACGGAAGTTATCCAGCTCGCTGGCGAAAATGTTGAGCAGGATTTCAGAATCTGAGGTGGTGTTGATATGACGGCGCTTCTCTTCAAAGAGCATTTTGCGCAGTTCATGGGCGTTCGTCAGGTTGCCGTTATGGGCAAGCGTAATACCGTAAGGCGAGTTCACATAGAACGGCTGGGCTTCGGAGGCGCTGGAGCTGCCTGCCGTCGGGTAGCGCACATGGCCGATACCCATGTTGCCCTGCAGACGCTGCATGTGGCGGGCTTCGAATACATCATTCACCAGGCCGTTCGCTTTACGCAGACGGAAGCAATTATTCGCATCGATGGTGATGATGCCTGCGGCATCCTGCCCGCGGTGCTGAAGCACCGTTAACGCGTCATAAATCGACTGGTTGACCGGCATAACACCGGCGATCCCGACAATACCGCACATGTTGTCTTTTCCTCAATTCAAAGACCGCCCCCGGCACGATTACCGGGGCAGGAAACTTGACGAGCTTTGCAGATAGTCAAAGAACCATCTGATGATGAAACTGAACTGCGGGATGAGCTGCGACTTTTGCCAGTCCTCGCTTTTGGACAGGCCCGTGAAGGTATCAAGAAAGAACAGAATGGCGGCGACAATCAGCACGCCTCGCAAGGCGCCGAAACAGATCCCCAACACCCTGTCTGTACCCGACAGGCCGGTTTTCTCCACCAGCGCGCCAATCACATAGTTGACTATCGCACCGACGATAAGCGTCGCGATAAACAGCACCGCGATAGCAATCCCATTACGTACCAGTTCGTCTTCAAAGCCGGTGAACCAGACTGCCAGGTAAGTGTAGTAATGACTGGCGACAAAGAAAGCGCAGCCCCAGGTGACCAGCGACAGCGCCTCTCTCACGAACCCGCGGATGAGGCTGACCAGGCACGAGAAACCCACTACTGCAATGATGGCGTAATCTATCCAGACCATGAATGTGTCCCACGATAAAACGCCCTGACATCCGGTTCGGGGCGCATTCTAACAGAAAAAGAAAACGTTTGCGTAGGGATTTCCTTTCCACGCGTTAATAAAAAATGGCGTTGAAAAAATCTTCAACGCCATCCGTCCGTTACGCCCGCGGGCAGAAAAAGAGAGCCTGCAGCGGGCCGTCTGTGGCGCGATGCGGTTTCTCGGCGCGCCTGAGCATCAGGCGCCGGACCGCTTAATTCACGCTGTAATTCATTATCACGCCGTTCAGCCCCGACAGGCTGTTCAGCTCGCCAAGCGACGATTTTAACTTATCCTTCGACGCTTCCGGCCCTACCAGAATGCGGGTGATTTTTCCCTGCACCGGCGTGGACGGCGACGTATACGCCCGGTAACCCGCCGAGCGCAGTTTGCCGACGATTTCGTTGACTTTATCGGCGTTTTTCAGCGCGCCGAGCTGCACGACATACGCCTTGCCTGCCGGCGGCGTTTGCGGTTTCTCCGGCGGCGCGGTTTTCGAAGGCGCAGGCGCTTCGGCCTCGCTCACCATCGCGAGCTGCTCATCGGTTTTATCGCGCTGCGGTTTGCTCTGGGGCTTATCGGCAGTCCGTGTTTTCGCAGGCTCTGTCGCTTTCGGCTTCGCAGGCGTCACGGGCACTTCATCAAGATCCGCGCCGGTATCGGCAGGCAGCCGCGTGGTATCGATGGAAGAGGCCGCCGCGTTACCGGCCCTCACCTCTTCCGCGGCGCCTTCCGGCGGCTGAGACGGCAGCGCCTGCGTCGCGGCAGGCAGCATATCCGGCTCGTCGCGATCGCCAGGCTTCGGCACCAGCGGGATCGCCGCGAACTCATCCTGATAATGTTTTTTCTGGCCGTCCAGCAGCCCTGGCAGCACGATAACCCCCAGCGCCACCAGCACGATTGTGCCGACTAATCGGTTCTGAAACTTACTCGCCACCTCGTCTCCCCGCGTCCATCTCTTCCATTACCTGTGCGACGGTATGAAACGACCCGCATACCAGCACCGTATCGGCGGGCTGCGCGTCGGCCAGCGCCGCGCGCCAGGCCTGCGCCACGCTATCAAAGACAGCGCTGGCCTGCAGATGTTCCGCAAGCTCTTCGGCGCGGGCGCCGCGCGGCCCGTCCAGAGGGGCACAATACCAGCTATCCACGACCCTCTCCAGACAGGCGAGCGTTCCGGCGATATCTTTATCATGCAGCATGCCGATAACCGCCAGCACCCGCCCGGCGGATGGCGACTGCGCGAGCCGCTGCGCCAGATAGCCCGCCGCGTGCGGATTATGGGCCACATCCAGAATGATGCGCGGGGCCTCGCTCACAATCTGGAAACGCCCCGGCAGCGTGGCGCGCGCGATGCCGTCGCGGCAAGCCTGCTCGCTGACCGCAAGGCCGCTTGCGCGAAGCGCGGCGAGCGCCGTCGCCGCGTTAGGCTGCGGCACCTGCGGCAGCGGAAGATGAGTTAGCTCGCCATTGTCGTCGCTGAAGCGCCAGCCGTCGCGTTCCGTCTCATAGCGCCAGGCGTCGTTCACACACAGCAGCCGCGCGCCCTTCTCCTGCGCCACCTGCGCGATGGTGTGCGGCATATCCGTCTCGCCCACCACCGCCGGTTTGCCCGCACGGAAAATACCGGCTTTCTCCCGCCCAATGCTTTCGCGATCCGGCCCCAGCCAGTCGGTGTGATCGAGCGCGATGCTGGTGATGACCGCCACATCGCAATCCACCAGGTTGGTGGCGTCCAGCCGCCCGCCGAGCCCCACTTCGAGGATAACGACATCCAGCTGCGCCTGCTTAAAGAGCCACAGCGCGGACAGCGTGCCGTATTCAAAGTATGTGAGAGAGGTTTCACCACGCGCGGCTTCTATCTCCGCAAACGCGGCGGTGTGCTGGCTTTCGGCAAGCTCCTCACCCTGCACGCGCACGCGCTCGGTGTAGCGCACCAGGTGCGGCGAACTGTAGACGCCGACGCGATAGCCCGCCGCCATCAGCACCGCTTCGAGCGTGCGGCAGGTGGTGCCTTTGCCGTTAGTGCCCGCGACGGTGAAAACGAACGGCGCGGGTTTTACCACATCAAGCAATGCCGCCACGCGTGAGACGCGCTCAAGGCCCATGTCGATGGTCTTACCGTGCAGGTTTTCCAGATAAGAAAGCCACGTGGCCAGAGGCGACGTGGCTTGGGGAAGGTGTTGCTTTTCCATGATGCCCGTATCCTGGTTACGGTTCATAAACAAGAAGGGCAGCGCCTTATGGCCCTGCCCTTCATGACTATCAGGCCTCTTGATCCTGCTCCGGCACCGGCGGCACCACCACCGCTTCACGCGGCGCGTCCGGGCTTGGCGCCGGGAGGTTCATCAGCTTCGCCAGAATGCTGGCAAGCTTGAGGCGCAGCTCCGGGCGACGCACGATCATATCGATAGCGCCTTTTTCGATGAGGAACTCACTGCGCTGGAAGCCAGCCGGGAGTTTTTCACGTACGGTCTGCTCGATAACGCGCGGGCCGGCGAAGCCGATCAGCGCTTTCGGCTCGGCGATGTTGAGATCGCCAAGCATCGCGAAGCTCGCGGAAACGCCGCCCATGGTCGGGTCGGTCAGCACGGAGATGTACGGCAGACCACGCTCCTGCATTTTCGCAAGCGCCGCGGAGGTTTTCGCCATCTGCATCAGCGACATCAGCGCTTCCTGCATACGCGCGCCGCCGGAGGCGGAGAAGCAGATAAGCGGGCAGTTGTCTTCCAGCGCCTGCTCAACCGCACGCACGAAACGCGCGCCCACCACGGAACCCATGGAGCCGCCCATAAAGGCGAACTCAAACGCCGCCGCGACGACCGGCATACCGTGCAGGGTGCCTTTCATCACCACCAGCGCGTCTTTCTCGCCGGTTTCTTTCTGGGCGGTAGCCAGACGATCCTTGTATTTTTTGGAATCACGGAACTTCAGCACATCTTTCGGCTCAAGCTCACTGCCCAGTTCCACCAGCGACCCTTCGTCTAACAGGCTGTGCAGACGGTCGCGCGCCGCCATGCGCATGTGGTGATCGCATTTCGGGCAAACCTCAAGGTTACGCTCCAGTTCGGCGCGGTAGAGTACCTGGCCGCAGCTGTCGCACTTGGTCCACACCCCTTCCGGGATGTTTGCCCTGCGAGTGGGAGTAATATTGCTTTTATTGAGAATTCGTTCAATCCAGCTCATTGATAACCTTTCTGCCTGAACCTGGTCGATGCCAGTTTTTCTGTGGGGGCGCATAATGCCATTATTGCCTTCCACAGACCATAAATGGTGCTCATTAAACCATAACGGCCCGCGACTTTGGATAAAAAAGTGGTCGAACCGCCAGAGGGCTTATTTTGTCTGGCGCGCCGCGGCGCGTTTGTGACGCACCACTTCATACACGCCCGGCAATACCGAGAAGACAATAATGGCGACGATCAGCAACTTCAGATTGTCCTGAATAAACGGCATCGCGCCGAAGAAGTAGCCTGCGTAAGTAAACAGCAGAACCCACAACAGCGCGCCCACGACGTTAAACAGGGCAAAATGACGATAGGACATATGCCCCATCCCGGCGACGAACGGCGCGAAGGTGCGCACGATCGGCACGAAACGGGCAAGGATAATCGTTTTGCCGCCGTGACGCTCATAAAACGCGTGCGTTTTATCAAGATAGCTCTGCCGGAAGATTTTTGAATCCGGGTTGCTGAACAGCCGCGCGCCAAAGAGTCGGCCTATAGTGTAGTTCACCGCGTCGCCGAGGATCGCGGCGATGACCATTAAAAGCGCCATCAGGTGAACGTTGAGATCGTTGGACGGCAGCGATGAGATAGCGCCCGCCACAAACAGCAGCGAATCGCCAGGCAGAAACGGCGTCACGACCAGGCCCGTTTCGCAGAACAGGATCAGGAACAGGATGGCGTATACCCAAATCCCATACTGCGCCACCAGCTCCGCCAGATGCACGTCGATATGTAAAATAAAATCAATCAGAAAGCGAATAATGTCCATACTGGTTCTTCTTCCCCGACTGCCTTCAGTCAGCTAAAAAAAGTGGGCCCATCGGCGGCTTTGGAAGCTCGAACTGCGCCGGATAATCCACCGACACCAGATACAGCCCTTCCGCTTTCGCCGTCGCTGCCGCGAGCGTTCTGTCCTTAGCCGCCAGCAGTTCTGCCATCCAGCTCTCCGGCTGGTTACCGCAGCCTATCTCCATCAGGCTGCCAACGATATTGCGCACCATATGATGCACAAAGGCGTTTGCCTTGATATCCACCACAATGTACGCCCCGAAGCGCTCAACGTTGATATGCATCAGGTTGCGCCAGGGCGTGCGGGACTGGCACTGTACCGCGCGAAACGAGGTAAAATCGTTCTCGCCGATAAGGCACTGCGCCGCCCGGTGCATACGCTGTGCGTCCAGCGGCAGGTGGTAATGCGTCACCCCCTGCGAGAGCACCGCCGGCCGCAAACGGTGATTATAGATAACGTAGCGGTAACGGCGGGCCGTGGCGCTGAACCGGGCGTGGAACTCCGCGGGCACATCTTTCACCCAGCGCACCGCGATGTCACCAGGTAAATTCGCATTTACGCCCAGCGTCCAGGCGGCGTCCTTGCGGACAGCGGTCGTTTCGAAGTGCACCACCTGGCCGGTGGCGTGCACGCCCGCGTCGGTACGGCCCGCGCAGAAGACGTTAACCGGCTCGTTCGCCACCTGCGAGAGCGCCTTCTCAAGCTTCTCCTGGACGCTGCGCACTTCCTGCTGGCGCTGCCAGCCGTAATATTTACTGCCGTCGTACTCAATGCCGAGCGCGATTTTCCTCACCGGCTTTTCCAGACTTTCCGACATCAGTACACATACTCCTGCAGCAGTTTCTCCGCCGTTTTCACCGCCATCAGCGCGCCGCCGAAGCGCACGTTATCGGCGACCGACCAGAACTGGATCTGCTCCGGCATGCCGTAGTCGTTACGCACGCAGCCGATAGAAAGATGCACGCTGCCTGAGGCGTCGCCCACCTGCGTCGGATAGTCGTTCTCTTCAGAGAGCGCAATATCCTGATCGCGCTCCAGCGCGTCGCGGGCCTCTTCCGCCGCGAGCGGGCGCAGCGCTTCGAAATTCACCATCTGGGCATGGCCGTAAAACACCGGCGCCTGCACGCTGGTGACGGAAATCATCAAGCCCTCGTCCTGCAACACCTTGCGGACTTCATCCACCAGACGACGATCCTGGCGCACGCTGCCTTCGCGATCCGGCAGCAGCGGCAGCATGTTGAACGCCAGCTGGCGGCCAAAGTGATCGTCTTCATCGACCGGCATCCCGTTCAGCAGACGCGCGCTCTGGCCCGCCAGCGCGTCCACCGCCGTTTTGCCCTGCGCGGAAACGGACAACAGGTTCGTCACCTGAATGCGCGACAGCCCGCCCGCTTCCATCAGCGGACGCAGCGCCGTCAGAAGCTGGCTGGTCAGGCTGTCGGCCACCGCCACTACGTTGCGGTTGCGGTAATCCGCCAGCACATACGGGTTCACATCCGGCACCACCAGCGGCACGTCCGGCTCCAGCGCGAACAGGCCGCTGGAATCAATAACCAGACAACCGGCGTTGGTGGCGTCATCCACGTAGCGCGCGCTGGCTTCCCGGCCTGCGACGAAAAAGGCGAGCTGCGCCTGGGTCCAGTCGAACGCGTCGGCGTCCTGCACCTGCACGCTTTTACCGTTGAAACGCAGCGTTTCGCCCGCGCTTTCGTTGCGCGCCAGCGCATAGATTTCACCCACCGGGAACTGACGCTCGGCGAGTTGCTCAAGCAGGGCCTCTCCCACGGCGCCCGTCGCGCCCAGTATGGCGATATTCCAGCCTTCAGACATGGTGGTTTTACTCCAGAAAATAAAAATGCCTTCCCCGCCCGTTGTGCGGGGAATAAGAGAATCAGCGATTAACGGATCGGATGATGGGTCGCGTTAAAACCCAGCTTTTGCAGCAGCGCGGCGGCGGCCTCGTCATCGCACTGTACATATAGCGACGACCATTCGCGGCGCTCCTGGTAATTTTTGCGAAGCTTATCAAATTCGCCCGGAATGCCCGCCACGCGGCGAAGCGGCGCGTCGTCGCGGCGCACATCATACACCAGATGCACCAGCCGTTTCAGCGTCGCCTGATCGAGCGGCCCCTGAAGCGTAATGCGGCCAAACTCCGGCGGCGGCAACAGCGTGGCCAGCGCCACCTGCTGCGGCGCGCCGAGGAACTGACTGTATGCCTCAAACACCTGCGTGGTGCCGCGCGCTTTGCCTTCAAGCGTATAGCCCGCGATGTGCGCGGTGCCGATATCAACGCGTTTTAAAAGCTCGACGTTCAGCGCAGGCTCCGGCTCCCAGACGTCCAGCACGACGCTGAGCGGCTGCCCCGCCTCAAGGCGCGCCAGCAGCGCGGCGTTATCGACCACCGGACCGCGGCAGGCGTTAATCAGAATAGCCCCGGGCTTCAGGCGCGCGATCAGCGCCTCGTCGGCCAGATGCAGCGTTTTGTACGGCCCGTCTTTAAAGAGCGGCGTGTGGAACGTGAGAATGTCTGCCTCGCGCACCAGTTCGTCAAGCGGGCGGAAATCGCCGCTGTCGCCGCGCGGCGGATCGCACAGCAGCGTACGTATGCCTAATGCTTCCAGGCGCGCCTGTAAACGAGAG
The DNA here is from genome assembly GCF_001277175.1 of Cronobacter universalis NCTC 9529. NCBI lineage: Bacteria > Pseudomonadati > Pseudomonadota > Gammaproteobacteria > Enterobacterales > Enterobacteriaceae > Cronobacter > Cronobacter universalis. The sequence continues at coordinate 2,999,015 of NZ_CP012257.1, forward strand.
CCGACGTTGCCCACCCCGACGATCCCGACGGTGCGGTCAGTCAGTGCAAAACCGTCGCGCTCGGCAAGCATCAGCAGCGCGGAAAAGACATATTCCACCACCGCAATCGCGTTGCAGCCGGGCGCGGCGGAAAACGCGACGCCCGCCTCGCGTAAATAGTCTTCATCAACGTGGTCGGTGCCCGCCGTGGCGGTGCCGACAAACCGGATGTTTTTGCCGTCCAGCAAATCGCGATTCACCTGGGTGACCGAGCGCACCATCAGGGCGTCGGCGTCGTTCAGTTCCGCCTGCGGGATCGGGCGGCCCGGCACGGCCTGCACCTCGCCAAGACGGCTGAACAGCTCGCGTGCGTAAGGCATATTTTCATCAACGAGGATTTTCACGTTTCTCTACCTGTTTATGTGCGGGAGATAGCCGTTAAGTGTGCCATAATCTCGCCGCCAGGCATACTTAACAGCGTGGTTAGTTTCGCGGCACCGTCCGGTCAGGTTAAGGATTATTGATGATGCAACCCATTCATGGCGCCACGCCCCGCCCGGCGGGGGAGCCTCCCACATCGCCCCACTCCGCAGGCGAGCAGCCGCTTTCCACCCAGCAGCGCACGGTGCTTGAGCGGCTTATCACCAGGCTTGTGGCGCTGACCCAGCAGCAAAGCGCCGAAGTCTGGGCCGGCATGAAGCACGATCTGGGCGTAAAGAGCGATGCGCCGCTACTCTCGCGCCACTTCCCCGCGGCCGAACAGAATCTTAACCAGCGGCTCGGCCAGGCGCAGCAGACGCATACTCAGCGTCAGGTATTGTCGCAGCTGACGGAGCTTCTGAACGTCGGCAACAATCGCCAGGCGGTGAGCGATTATATTCGCCAGCAGTTCGGTCATACCGCGCTGAACCAGCTTTCCGGCGAGCAGCTGAAAAGCGTGCTGACGCTGCTGCAAAACGCGCAGCTGAATATCCCCCAGCCGCAGCAGCGCCCGGCGACCGACCGCCCGATGCAGCCTGCGGAGCACAATACGCTCAACCAGCAGGTGACGAAGCTTGCGGCGGCCACCGGCGAATCGCCGAAGCTTATCTGGCAGTCGATGCTGGAGCTTTCTGGTGTGAAAAGCGGCGAGCTGATCCCGGCGAAGCATTTCGCGGCGCTCTCCACCTGGCTTGTCGCGCGCCAGACGCTTGCCGACCAGCCCGCGCCGACGTTGCACAGCATTCAGGCCGCGCTGCGCCAGCCGCTGGAATCGCGCGAATGGCAGGAGATCAGCGACTACGCGCAGCAGCGCTTCCAGGCGACGCCGCAAACGGTGCTGACCACCGCGCAGGTGCAGGATATTCTCAATCAGGTATTTATTCGTCGCTCGGAAGGGTCGCCGGAAACGCTTGAAGTGCGCCATATTCAGCCTATCTACAGCCCGCTTATCGCGTTTTTCACCCAGCCGGTGAAGCAGATTTCCGCCAAACCTGGCCTTGCGATGTTCCTGCTGGTGCTGGTTATCCTTCTGCTCTGGCTGGTTATCTGACAGACAGCAAAAAGGCGTCTTGCGACGCCTTTTCTTTATACTGCAATCCCCGTATCAGAAACTTAACGACACGCCGGCCATCACGCTGCGGTTGCTGTTGCGCCCGTCGCTGGTCTCCTGCTCGCCCGTCAGATTCAGGTTCAGCGCCGGATTGACCTGCCAGCCCAGCGATACCGCGCTGGTCAGCGTTTTCTCGGGCGCCGTCACGCCGTGGAGCGGCACCGGCTGATCCACGCCGGTAAAGCTCGCCTGGTAGTGGCCTTCATCCTGACTTAACGCGCGTTGCAGGTGGGTCTGGAAGCTCAGATCCAGCCGCCCGTGCGTTTGCAGATCGAACGCATAAGCCGCGCGCAGCCCCGCGCCCGCCTGCCAGCGCGTGGTGGTCTGGCTGTCGGCGCGCAGGCCGAAACCCGATGCGCTTTTCTCGCTAAAGGCGTCCTGCTTCAGCGTGATGTACTGCGTATCGATAAACGGCGTCACTTCCAGACCGTCCACGTTAAAGCGATAGCCAGTCTCGCTGCCAAGCGACATCCAGCTGCCGCTCTGGCGGCTGCTGACGCGCTCGGAGCTGCTGCCGAGCCACAGCATACGTTTCTGCTGGCCGTCGTAATAACCGGACGCCAGGCGACCCGTCAGGTAGTAACCGCCGTAGATTTTGCCGCCGTAAAGCGCGGCTTCGCTGAGGCTGCCGGTATTGCGTTCGCCGCCGCTGCTCAGCGCGCTGAACGTGTCGGTGCGCGAGAGCGAGGTGCCGATAAACGTGTGCTCATCGATAAACCGGTCCTGGCCGGTCACCCACCCTTTCATGGAGTAACTTACCGGCGAAAACCCGTTGCGCCCAAGGCTGCCGTTCCAGGAGAGCGTATCGCTCCAGCTGCGGCTTTGCGGCGCGTCCAGCAGGGCGGTGATGTGATTCGCGCTGCTGCGCTGATTCACGTTGATAGCCTGCCAGGTGAGCGCCGCCGTCGCCGCCGGAAGCTGGCCGGAGAGGCTCTCCAGCGCCGCGCGGGCGGACTGATTGTTCGGGATGCGCTGTAATTCGCCAGCCGCCGAAGCAAACGAGCTGGCGCGTACCGTCACGCCGCTCGCCACCTGCTTATCGAGCTGTCTGAACGCCTGCTCAAGACGCGCGGCGCCGGAGAGCGTGGCCGCTGACGCGCTGGCGACCCTGGTTTGCGTAACCTGTAAACGTTTGATGTTAAGCCACGCCTGCTTCGTGCTGTAACCGAGCGACCCGGTCAGGAACACGCCCGCCGATTGTGTAAAGCGGCTAAACCGGCCTGACAGCGCGCCAGCGTTGACGAGAGGCTGACGCGCCTGGGTCACGTAGCCTGCCGGCACGCCCAGCAGATGCAGATTCCCCGCAAGCGTCGCGCGCCCCGCCACATCCAGCGTCGAGCCGAGCATAAACGCCAGGCTGCCGGTGGTACGCTGCGTGTAGTTGCGCATAAACCGCGTTTTACCGTCGCGCAGCAATACATAACCGCTGTTATCGACATTGCCTCTGACGGTGCGCACATCCAGCGTGCCCGCGCGGCCAATCGTCACCGCGGAGGCCAGGCTTTTCGCCGACGACAGCGTGCCGCCCAACACCTGCGTTGCGCCGGTGTAGCTGGCGTCCTGCGTCAACACCAGCTTGCCGGTGCCGCTTTTGATTAATCCGCCGCTGCCGCTGATGGCGTTGCTCCAGGTGGAGGTGTAGCTGTTAAACGCCACGCTCACGGTACCCCAGTTAAATTTGGCCGGGCCGTTGATCGCTTTCGCCGCATTCAGCAGGCCATAACCGAACACCGCGTCAACGCCGGGCGCGCCGATGTCGGTCGCGGTGCCGAGCACGGTCTGGCGAACCAGATCGTTGGTGAAATAGGGGTACTTCTGCCAGACCATCGCCGCCACGCCGGAGACCTGGGGGGCGGCGAATGACGTGCCGCTCACCAGGCGCAGCACCGGTTTGCCGGTGCTGTCGGTCGACTGTACGTAAACGCTGCCAGGCGCCGCCAGACAGCTGTTTTTCATGACGCCGCAACGGTTGGCGTAGCTTGCGATATAGCCCGGATTAAAGGTGTCGACCGCCGTGGCGACCAGCCAGCCTTTATCCAGCCCTGAAGCGGGCGCCAGTGACGGCAGTTTCGCGACCCCTATCGGGTTCGCCGCGCCGTCGTTGCCGCTCGCAAACACAATGATCCCGTTGTACGACGAGACAAACGGCTTCCAGGCGCTCACGAAATAGTTGGTCGTGGCGGTACTGGCCGGGTTCCAGTCGGGGATACCCCAGGAGTTGTTAATGATCTTCGCGCCCGCGCGCGCCAGATCGTAGTTGATCTGCCCGAAGTTCAGGCTCTGGCGGGTATTGGCGACATCAGGAATGATACGCGCGCTGATAAGCGTCGCGCCCGTCGCGGTGCCGCCGGTAAACAGAGCGGTCTTACGGCCCGCAAGCGTCTGGGCGACCATCGTACCGTGGCCGCGGACGTCGCCGACGCTCAGGTTGTTAGTTTTCGGATCGACATAGTTCAGGGTGCCCTTCACCACGCCCTGCAGGGCCGGATGCGTGGTCAGAATACCGGTATCCGCCACGCCGACTTTAACGCCCGCGCCGTTGATACCCGCCGCGCGCGCGGTGGACGCGCTGGTGATAAACAGCGGTCGGTTAAAGTTAGTTCGCGTGACGACATCCGCCGCTGTCACAGAAGGCACATATGTGAAGACGTCATCGGCATCCTTCTTTACGCTGGCGGAGGCTGCCCCTGAACATGACAGGATAAGGAGTGAAATCACTCTCCCTTTGGTTAATAAAGTCCCTTTACCCAGAGATACGTCTGTGGGCATGGTTGGTTTCCCCGGCTGGCAAGGCCTCGTAAGAGGCAAACAACTTTTCCCTGAATTCCGCAAAACTGATTTCGGATTTCTTTTATGCTGTATCCTTCACTCTTATCTTTTTGAAAAGTCTAAGAATGGCATGATGTAATATGTGTTTCTGATATAAGGCGCCGTCGTTGCGAATCAAACGGCCGCCTGGATATATAGAGATATATCGACAAAAATCGCCGAGACTTTAAGGGAAAGCATTCCAGAGACAGTTTTGTTTAAATAAATTATATTTTTCAAACTGTTAATTAATCGCGAAATACAATTTATCTTACTTAAGTGAAATTAAACTTTCTTCGGATAATAGTAAGTGCGGGTAAAATAAAGGCTTTTTCACCCTCATCCTCATCAGCAATAGCTGATGTTAAAAACTATTAAAACAAGAGGTTATTCTTAACATAAATTTTATGTATGACGCCGCGGCGGCAAGGAGATTATCCGGAAGGTTTCAGATAAGGAAACGCGGGGAAGTAAAACGCGGAGAATAAACATAAAAAAAGGAGCCTTTCGGCTCCATTTCTTTTAAAGAGACATTACGCCTGGTATTTACGCATTACCAGCGTGGCGTTGGTGCCGCCAAAACCAAAGCTGTTGGACATAACCGTGGTCAGCTCACGCTCAACCGGCGCGGTGATGATATTCATGCCGTTCGCCTGCTCGTCCAGCTCGTCAATGTTGATGCTCGGCGCGATAAAGCCGTGCTCCAGCATCAGCAGCGAGTAGATCGCTTCCTGAACGCCTGCGGCGCCCAGCGAGTGGCCGGTCATCGCTTTGGTCGCGGAAATAGCCGGCGTGTTGTCGCCGAACACTTCGCGGATAGCGCCCAGCTCTTTCACGTCGCCAACCGGCGTAGACGTGCCGTGGGAGTTCAGATAGTCAATCGGCGTATCCACGCCATGCATCGCCATCTTCATGCAGCGCACCGCGCCTTCGCCAGACGGCGCGACCATGTCGGCGCCATCGGACGTTGCGCCGTAGCCGACGATTTCTGCGTAGATGTGCGCGCCGCGCGCCAGCGCGTGCTCCAGCTCTTCGACCACGACCATACCGCCGCCGCCTGCGATAACGAAGCCGTCACGGCTCGCGTCATAGGTACGGGACGCTTTTTCCGGGGTCTCGTTGTATTTTGTGGAGAGCGCGCCCATCGCGTCGAACTCACACGCCATTTCCCAGCCCAGCTCTTCACCGCCGCCAGCGAACACGATGTCCTGTTTGCCAAGCTGGATCTGCTCAACCGCGTTGCCGATGCAGTGCGCGGAAGTCGCGCAAGCGGAGCTGATAGAGTAGTTAACGCCGTGGATTTTGAATGGGGTCGCGAGGCAGGCGGAAACCGCAGAGGCCATCGCTTTGGTGACCACGTAAGGGCCGACCGCTTTCAGGCCGCGCGGGCTGCGCATCGCGTCAGCGCCGAACACCTGAGCTTTGGACGAACCGCCGGAGCCGGCGACGATACCGACGCGCGGGTTATTCTGATACACCTCGTCGGGCAGACCAGCGTCTTTGATAGCTTCCTGCATGGAGAGGTAAGCATAAATAGAAGCGTCGTTCATGAAGCGCACCACTTTACGGTCAATCAGACCGGTGGTGTCCAGCTTCACGTTGCCCCAGACGTGGCTACGCATACCTGCGTCGAGAAATTCTTGAGAGAAAGTGATCCCCGAGCGTCCTTCACGCAGGGATGCCAGGACTTCCTGCTGGTTATTACCGATGCTGGAAACGATGCCCAGGCCAGTAATTACTGCACGTTTCATTCAATACCTCTTCGAGTACGCTAAGTAAGTGTCGTGTCGCAAGATAGCGTACAGTTGTACGCCGAACAAGTCCGATCAGCCATATTGGCAAGAAATTTGCGATGTCCGACCGGGCTCGCTAAGATCGTGCGACTGCCTGTCATTCGAGCAATTTACGTGAAACCTATCGCCATACAGCCCGCCAGCCTGACGTTTAATAATGAGGGTACACCTGTTTCCCGAGATTTTGATGACGTTTATTTTTCCAATGACGACGGTCTGGAAGAGACCCGCTACGTCTTTCTGAACGGCAATCAGCTCCCTGAACGCTTTATGACACACCCGCGTGACAGCTTTATTGTCGCCGAAAGCGGGTTTGGCACCGGGCTGAATTTTCTGACGCTCTGGCAGGCGTTCGCGGCGTTTCGCGACGCGCACCCGAACGCCGCGCTGCAACGCCTGCATTTTATCAGTTTTGAAAAATTCCCCCTGACGCCAGCCGATCTTGCCAGCGCGCACGCCCATTGGCCGGAGCTCGCGCCCTGGGCGCAACAGCTCCAGGCGCAGTGGCCGATGGCGCTGCCGGGCTGTCAGCGAGTGCTGCTGGATGACGGACGCGTCACGCTCGATCTCTGGCTGGGCGATATCAATGAACTGGTCGACACGCTGGATGACACGCACAACCGCCAGGTGGACGCCTGGTTTCTGGATGGTTTCGCGCCGTCGAAAAACCCGGAGATGTGGACGCCCGGCCTGTTCGCCGCGATGGCGCGCCTCGCCCGCCCCGGCGGTACGCTCGCGACATTCACCTCAGCAGGCTTTGTGCGCCGCGGGCTGATTGACGCTGGTTTTAACGTGGCGAAGCGCAAGGGGTTCGGGCGCAAGCGCGAAATGCTGACGGGCGCGCTGAGCCTTGACGCGCCGCCGCCCGCCCGCGTCCCCTGGTATGCGCGTCGTCCGGCGAGCGGTGATAAAGACGTGGCGATTATCGGCGGCGGTATCGCCAGCGCCCTGCTCGCGCTCGCCTTACAGAGGCGTGGCTGGCAGGCGACGCTCTACTGCGAAGATGACGCCCCGGCGCAGGGGGCCTCGGGCAACCGCCAGGGCGCGCTCTATCCTTTATTAAGCCACCATGACGCCGCGCTGGCCGCCTTCTTCCCGGCGGCGTTTACCTTTGCCCGCCGGCTCTATGACGCGCTGCCGGTCAGTTTCGATAAAGACTGGTGCGGCGTGACGCAGCTTGGCTGGGATGAAAAAAGCCGGACCAAAATCAGCCAGATGCTGGAGCCCGGCCTGCCGGACGCGCTGGCGCGCGGCGTTGACGCGCGAGAAGTGCGCGAACGCTGCGGCGTGGAGACCGGCTGCGGCGGCATTGAATATCCGCAGGGCGGCTGGCTCTGCCCGGCGCAACTGACCGCGGGGGTGCTGGAACTTGCGCAGGCGCACGGCCTGCGGATCCATTACGGGCACAGGGTCAGCGCGCTGCACCCGGAAAACGGGGGCTGGCGGCTCGATTTCGCCAGCGGCGCGCAGGCGCGTCACGCCGCCGTGGCGCTGGCGAACGGCCATCAGCTCAGCGGCTTTGCGCAAACCGAAACGCTGCCGGTCTACCCGGTCGGCGGCCAGGTGAGCCATATTCCCACCACGCCGGGCCTCGGCGCGCTGCGCCAGGTGCTCTGTTATGACGGCTACCTGACGCCGCAAAACCCGGCGAACGGCATGCACTGCATCGGCGCCAGCTATCATCGCGGTGTCAGCGAGATGCGCTATCAGGAAGAAGACCAGCAGCACAACCGCCAGCGGCTGATTGACTGTCTGCCTGCGGCCACCTGGGCGCAGGAGGTGGACGTGAGCGCGGGCGACGCGCGGTGCGGCGTGCGCTGCGCCACGCGCGATCATCTGCCGATGGTTGGCAATGCGCCGGATCACGCCGCGACGCTTCGTGATTACGCCACGCTCTCTCATTACGCCGGTACGCCGGAAACGGTCGCGCCCGCGCCGGTGCTGGAGAATCTCTTTGTGCTGGGGGCGCTCGGCTCGCGCGGATTATGCAGCGCGCCGCTGGCCGCGGAGATTTTAGCCTCGCAGATGAACGGCGAGCCGCTGCCGCTTGATGGCGCGACGCTCGCGGCGCTGAACCCAAACCGCCTGTGGGTACGTAAGCTGCTGAAAGGCCGCGCGGCGGGTTAATCCTGTTGCGGCGCGCCCTGACGCGCCGCAATGGCTGATACACTCTTCTGATATTTCTGAAAAATCATTTCACTAAAGCTTGATCCAGGTTAATAAAGCCCTCTGTGGAAACGCCGGGCCGTGCCGTTAATAGTGTTTACCGTTCCGGTAATGACCATGGCCCGCTAACAATGAATAATCTTAAATTTTCTCAAAAGATAATAATGAGCCTTTCCATTATTCTGGCGTTAATGCTCGTAATGGGAGCTTTATCACTTTATTTTCTCAGCAATAATAATAAGAGCGCCTCGTTTATTCTGACCGAGCGCTTTCCAGCCGTCCGGTATACGCTTGAAATGCGTGGCGTTTTATCGGAGCTGCGGCTCCAGCAGGTGCAGATGATCGCCTCCTCTACGGCCGCGGAGCGGGAAAAACATCAAAAAGAGCTTCAGCAGGCGATTAATAATTTCCTTGATGCGCAAAATCATTATGTCCATTTATATCAGGGCGAGGCGCTGCCGCCGCTCGCCATTAAAATCGTCGATAATTTTAACGCGTTTTCGCAATCCAATAATCAGGTGCTGGCGGCATTAGCGCGGGAAGATATTACGCTTGCCAGTAAAATCAGCGGCGATAACTCGCGCCAGTACCGCACACAACTGATGGCGGACCTGGCGGTGCTTGAGAAAAACGAAATCGCCGCGGCGGACGCCGAGGCGAAAAGCGCGGCGCAGGGGTATTCCTCCGCGACCTGGATACAAATTATCCTCGGCATGGTGGCGCTTGCGGCAAGCGGCGTCATTGCGGCCGTGCTTACCCGCAACCTGATGCGCCAGCTCGGCGGCGAGCCCGCCAAAGCGCAGGCGATCGCGTATACCATTTCACAGGGCGATTTAAGCCACCCGGTCACCTGGCGCGGCGACAATAACCTGCTGAGCTCGCTCGGCACCATGCAAAACGAACTGCGCAAGCTTATCGCCGCCATTCGCCAGTCGGCGGAAATGGTGCTCAGCCATGCGGGAGAAATCGCCTCCGGCAACCGCGAGCTCTCCGCCCGCACCGAGCAGCAATCCGCCGCGCTTATCGAAACCGCAGCCAGCATGGAGCAGATCACCTCCACCGTAAAAAATAACGCTGAGCATACGCATCAGGCGCGGCTGATGGCGGGTAATGCCGCTTCCAGCGCTCAACAAGGCGGCGTGGTGATGAGTCAGGTTTCCGGCACCATGCAGGCGATTTCCGCGAGCGCAGACAAAATGACGGAGATAATCGCCCTGATTGAGGGGATCGCGTTTCAGACTAACATCCTCGCGCTTAACGCCGCCGTAGAGGCGGCGCGCGCCGGGGAGCATGGCAAAGGGTTCGCGGTGGTCGCCGGCGAAGTGCGTAACCTCGCCCACCGCAGCTCTGAGGCGGCGAAAGATATCCGCCAGCTGATTGTCGGCACTACCGATAAAGTAGGCGAAGGGGCGACGCTGGTAAGAACGGCGGAAAACGCCATGAACGATATTATCGCCAACGCAACGCGCGTCCACGACCTGCTGAACGAAGTCAACATGGCGACGCAGGAGCAGCAGCGCGGTATCGAGCAGATAAACCTGGCGATTGCGGAGCTGGATAAAGTGACGCAGAGCAACGCTTCTATGGTGGAAGAACTGGCGGGATCGGCGGATGTGATGTCGGATCAGGTGACCCGGCTGAACGCGGGAACGCGGGTCTTTCGGCTGGAAGCGCCGGCGCCATAAAATAAACCCCTGCGTGCCCGGCGGCGCGCAGGGGTTCAGACTCAGTTGAGCTTCGCCTGCTGGAACAGGTTATCCCACATGCCCAGCACCAGCGACTGATCGCGCGGCGAGAGTTCGCCCGCGTGGATCGCGGTTTCGAGACTGTTGGTCACTTGGGTATAGACCGCCTGCGCGGAGTGATCGTCCCCCTGCTCCAGCGCCGCGACGGCGAGCGTCAGGTGCCCGCGCAGATAGCCGCTGGCGAACAGTTCGTCATCGCTCGCGTGCTCCACCATCTCATCAATCAGCGCCAGAATACGTGCTTCAAATTCGGCAATCATTCGTTTTCCTCGGTTAATAACATGGCGATTAGCACAAGTCTTCCGGCCATGGGAACTGTTGCGCCGCCAGCGGCGGCGTCTGGTAAAAATCCTGTAAGGCCGCGATAAAGCGCGCCGGACGTTCGGGAATGCCGTCGGTCAGATACTGCATCACCTGGCCGTGTACCCGGCGCTGAAACGCGATACGGTCCGGGTCGAAATCGCCGTTAAGGTTGTCGCAGCTGACGTTAAACGGAAAGCCCGCCGCCACGCAGAACAGCCACTCCAGCGCCTGCGGTTTCACTTCCACGTCTTCAAACTGGCTCTGCGTCTGCGCATCGCGCCCGTCCGGGCAGTACCAGTAGCCAAAATCCACCAGCTCGCGTCGCGCTTTCCCCGCGATGCACCAGTGCGAAATCTCATGCAGGGCGCTGGCGTAAAACCCGTGCGCGAAGACCACGCGGTGATAAGGCGCATCGGCATCTGCCGGAAGATAGATCGGTTCGTCGTCGCCTTTAATCAGACGGGTATTAAAATCGCCGGCAAAACAGCCGTCGAAAATAGCAATTAAATCCTGATAGTGGTGTTCACGCATTACGCCATCCCCAGCCAGTGGAGGATCTCCTGTCCGTGGCTGTCATATAACAATTTGGCGCTCATCACCGCCGACACAATAACGATCATCGGGCGGATCAGGCGCTGTCCTTTACTTAATACCAGACGCGAGCCTAAGCGCGCGCCGAGAAACTGTCCGGCGAGCATGACAAAGCCGGTGCCCCAGATAACTTTGCCGCCGATGATAAACAGCAGCAGGCCGCCGACGTTGGAGGTGGCGTTGAGCACCTTGGCGTGGGCGGTGGATTTGGCGAGCCCAAAACCGGCGAGCGTCACAAACGCCAGCGCGTAAAACGAACCTGCGCCGGGGCCGAAAAAGCCGTCGTAAAAGCCGACGCAGCCGCCCGCCACCAGCGCGAACGGCAGGCCATACAGCCTGCGCTGGCGATCGTCTTCGCCAAGGCGCGGCATCAGCAGAAAATAGAGGCCGATAGCGATCACCAGTACCGGCAGGATCTGGCGCAGAATATCGGACTGCACATGCTGCACCAGCAGCGCGCCGCTGGTCGAGCCGATAAACGTCATCAGGATATTGAGCTTCTGGTCACGCAGGCTGACCACGCCGCGGCGGATAAAATAGAGCGACGAGGAGATCGAGCCGCCGCACGCCTGCAGTTTATTGGTCGCCAGCGCCTGGGCAGGCGACATGCCCGCCGCCAGCAGCGCAGGCACGGTCAGAAGCCCGCCCCCGCCCGCCAGGGCATCGATAAAGCCCGCGAGCATCGCGACAAAAAAGAGCGCGGTCAGCAACAGCGGCGAAACCATAAACCAGTCCATCACGGCCATCCTTAGTCGGTGTTAAAGAACGTGTTTGTCGAGCAGTGCCTGACACGACGGCGGCAACGGCGGCGGCGTGGTTTTCTCAGGTTTGCTGCTGCCAGGCGCGGCAGGCTTGAACCAGCTTTGGAGCTCTTCGCCGCAGCCATCCCCCGGCGGCGGCGGATCCTGCTCGACGCACTCCAGGCTGTCCGGCGGGCAACGCAGACGCACATGCATATGGGCGCGATGCTGGAACCACGGGCGCACTTTGCGCAGCCAGTCGCGATCCGGCCCGGCATCCAGGCAGAGCTGCTGTTTGATGGCCGGATTTACGAAAATACGCGTCACTTCATCATCAAGCGCCGCAAGCTTAATCAGCCCGCCGATTTCCGGTTTCCAGAGCGACTGCACCACGGATTTCCCGTCGCCCGATACCAAATCCAGCGCCTGAGGGCGACGCAGCTGCGCCGCGCTCCAGCGCGTTTTCGGCAGTTGCAGGAAAATATCGACATCGAGGCCCGTCTGGTGGCTGGCGTGGCCGCCGTTAAAGCGCCCGCCCGCGGGCATGCCCATATCGCCCACCAGCACGGTGCCGAGCTGCAACTCGCTCACCTGGTTGCTCAGGCGCTCGATAAAGCGCACCAGCTCCGGGTGGCCAAAATAGCGGCGCTGATCGGTTCGCATGATCTGATAGTGATCTGACGCGATCGGCAGCGGCTGCGCGCCGACGATACAGCCATTGGAAAAGGTGCCGATCGACTGGGCGGCGCCCGGGATCGGCTGGGTGATTTTCTGCCACGGCGTGGCGGCGCTTGCCGCGCTGCAGGCAAGCAGCGCCAGCAAGGCAAAGCAGACTTTTTTCATGACGTTACCAGCGAGGAAGCGTGGTGGTGACATCCGCGTTCTGGGCGCGGTGACGCAGCAGGTGATCCATCAGCACGATAGCCATCATCGCCTCGGCGATCGGCACGGCGCGAATACCCACGCACGGATCGTGACGCCCGCGGGTGATCATCTCCACTTCCTCGCCGAAGCGGTTAACGGTGCGGCCCGGCACGGTAATGCTGGAGGTGGGCTTCAGCGCGATATTCGCGACGATCTGCTGGCCGCTGCTGATGCCGCCGAGAATGCCGCCCGCGTGGTTGCTCTGAAACCCCTCTTTGGTGATTTCGTCGCGGTTTTCGCTGCCTTTCAGCGCCACGACGCCAAAGCCTTCGCCAATCTCCACGCCTTTAACGGCGTTAATGCTCATCAGCGCGTGGGCGATGTCGGCATCGAGACGGTCGAATACCGGCTCGCCGAGGCCCGGCGGCACGTTATCCGCCACCACCGTCACTTTCGCGCCGATGGAGTCGCCCTCTTTTTTCAGCGCGCGCATCAGTTCGTCCAGCGCTTCCAGCTTATCCGCATCCGGGGAGAAGAACGGGTTCTGCTCCACCTGCGCCCAGTCTTTGATCTCCAGCGGAATATCGCCCATCTGGGTCAGACAGGCGCGGATGACGATGCCGAATTTCTGCGCCAGATACTTTTTGGCGATGGCGCCTGCCGCCACGCGCATGGCGGTTTCACGCGCGGAAGAGCGCCCGCCGCCGCGATAGTCGCGCAGGCCATATTTCTGTTCGTAGGTGTAATCGGCGTGTCCTGGACGGAACACATCTTTGATCGCGCTGTAATCCTGGGAGCGCTGATCGGTATTTTCAATCAGCAGGCCGATGCTGGTGCCGGTGGTCACGCCCTCAAACACGCCGGAGAGAATTTTCACCTGATCCGGCTCGCGGCGCTGGGTGGTGTAACGGGAGGTGCCTGGGCGGCGGCGGTCGAGATCGTGTTGCAGGTCGGCTTCGCTCAGCGCAATGCCCGGCGGCACGCCGTCAATGATGCAGCCGAGCGCCAGACCATGCGACTCGCCGAAAGTGGTTACGCGAAAGAGTTGTCCAAGAGTGTTGCCTGCCATCACGGCTCCGTTGTCGTGTCGTTGTGGTGTTTTTATGATTCAGCGGGCCTGCGCCCGCCTGTTGTTAATCTTTGTAGATGCTGAAGTGTTCGCGGGCGCTGATGAGTTGCGCTTTGGTCAGCATAAAGACGCCGTCGCCGCCGTTGTCGAACTCAAGCCAGGTAAACGGCACGTCCGGGTACTGCTCCATCAGATGTACCATGCTGTTACCGACTTCACAAATCAGAATGCCGTTGTCGGTCAGGTAGTCCGGCGAGCAGGCGAGAATGCGGCGCGCGAGCTTCAGCCCGTCGCTGCCCGCCGCCAGGCCGAGTTCCGGCTCGTGGCGGTATTCGTTCGGCAGATCGGACATATCTTCTTCATCCACATACGGCGGATTGGTAACGATAATGTCGTACTGCACTTTTGGCAGATCGCGGAACAAATCAGAGCGGATCGGCGTAACGTGATGAATAAGTCCGTGCTCTTCAATATTGTGCTCGGTCACGGCCAGCGCGTCGGCAGAGATATCCACCGCGTCGACTTCCGCATTCGGGAAGGCGTACGCGCAGGCGATAGCGATACAGCCGCTGCCGGTACACATATCGAGAATGTGCTGCGGTTCGTGGTCGATAAGCCCGGCGAAGCGGTTATTGATTAGCTCGCCAATCGGCGAACGCGGCACCAGCACGCGCTCGTCGACATAAAACTCGTGGCCGCAGAACCAGGCTTTGTTGGTGAGATACGCCACCGGAATGCGCTCGTTAACGCGGCGGATCACCCGCTCGACGATACGGTGGCGCTCGCTGGAGGTCAGGCGCGCGGTGCGCATATCTTCCGGAATATCGAGCGGCAGGTAGAGCGACGGCAGCACCAATTGCACAGCCTCATCCCAGGGGTTGTCCGTGCCGTGACCATACCAGATGCCGGCGGCGCTGAAACGGCTCACCGACCAACGCAACATATCCTGAATGGTATGCAGTTCACTGACTGCCTCATCGACGAAAATTTTATCCACACTGCCCTCCGCATGACGCTCCGCGTTAAATTCGGCGGCTAGTTTGCCATGAAGGCGGCGATAAATCAGCAACCGGCGCGTCATCCTCGAAAAATGGCTTTTGTTTGGCGACGCGCCAAACTCGGGTAAACTGCCTGCGCAAAGAGGAAGAAGAGAACAAGATGAAAAAGAAGCCATCGCTGAGTGAGGAAGAAAAGTCGCTGTTTCGCGCGCTGATGAGCGGAACGCGCGAGCTGAAACAGGACACCATCGTGCATCCGCCCGCGCGTAAAAAGCTGCGTGAAGTGCCGCCAAAACGCCTGTTGCAGGAGCAGGTGGACGCGAGCCACTATTTTTCCGATGAATTCCAGCCGCTTCTGAACAGCGACGGGCCGATGCGCTATGTGCGCCCCGGCGTGGATCACTTCGAGCTGAAAAAACTGCGCCGCGGCGACTATTCGCCCGAGCTGTTTCTCGATCTCCACGGCCTGACCCAGATGCAAGCCAAGCAGGAGCTGGGCGCGCTTATCGCCGCCTGCCGCCGCGAACATGTATTCTGCGCCTGCGTGATGCATGGCCACGGTAAACATATTCTCAAACAGCAGACGCCGCTGTGGCTGGCCCAGCATCCGCATGTGATGGCGTTTCATCAGGCGCCGAAAGAGTATGGCGGCGACGCCGCGCTGCTGGTGTTAATTGAAGTGGAAGAGTGGCAGCCGCCGCAGTTGCCTTAAGCGCCGCCTGTATTGCAGAAACAGAAAGAGCCGCATCAGCGGCTCTTTTTCTTTTGATGGTTCAGGCTTACGTTAAATCGCTTTCGCCATTTTGAGATTGCAGGGGCTCATCTGCCAGTTAAAGACGCCCTTGTCGTTATCGCCCTCGACCGTCACGCAGGCGATAGCGGACGTGGAGAACATCGGCGGCGTTTCGCCAGGGCAGAGCTCCGCCACCAGATAACCGACCAGCGGCAGGTGGGAGATAACCATGACCGCGCTGACGCCGTCACGGGCCAGAACGTGGAGGTAATCGCTCACCAGACCCACATCGCCGCACGGCGTGAGCTCCGGCAGAACTTCGGTTTTGACAGGCAGGCTCATGGCCTCTTTCACGACGTCCAGTGTCTGTTCGGCTCGCAGGAAAGGGCTCACCAGAACACGTTCGATATCCACCTTTTGACCTTTTAACCAGGTCGCCATTTGACGGGATTCATCACAACCGCATGCGGTCAGAGGACGAACCGAATCACTGGCGGCATCGAGTGCTGCGTCGCCGTGACGCATGATAAAAACTTGCATATTGCACCGCTTTTGTTGACCAGAAGCGCCAGCGAAGCCTTGAAAAAAGCAGCGCGCTTTTTAAGGGTATCGTCTGGCGGTCGGGCATTGTGCCTGATCCGTACTTCGAATGAAACGCTGTTTTTTACCTTATTGACGTAAGTATAGTCAATCACTGTTTACAAATTAGCCAGCGCTGCGTTTTCGAAGCCAGGAACTACGCTATATCAGACCGTCGTTTCAGCCTGCGGGTTCCCCGCGTGCCAAAATGTTTGCCCGGTCTGCGCCATGCGCAACAGCCTGTCGCACGGGGTAAAACGGTCTCCGTAACGGGTGGAAAGACGCGTGAGCGTCGCCACCACGGCCGCCGCGCCGAGCGTATCCATATACCGGAACGGGCCGCCAAGAAACGGCGGAAAACCGATGCCAAACACCGCGCCGATATCGCCGTCGCGCGCAGATCGCACCACACCTTCATCCAGACACCGCGCCGCCTCGTTAAGCATCATCATGACGCAGCGCTCGGCAATCTCCTCGCCGCTCAGCTTCCCGCCCGGTTTAACGCCAATAAGCCCGTAAACCGCAGGGTCAACCTGCTTTTTGCTTTTACGCCCTTTCGCCGGATAAAGATAGAAACCGCGGCCATTTTTTCTGCCTTTGCGATCGTCATTCAAAATTGCTGCAACGGCGTCTCCCGGCGCGCTGAATCGCGGCCCGTAAGCGCGCTCCAGCACCGGCATAATTTTGGTGCCGACATCAATCCCGACCTCATCCAGCAGCTGGATCGGGCCGACCGGAAAGCCCCTTTTGACCAGCGCCTCGTCGATTTTCTCAATGCTCTCCCCTTCCATCAGGCAGCGCATCGCCTCATTAATGTAAGGAGCCAGAATGCGGTTCACGTAGAACCCGGCGCAGTCGGCCACCACAATCGGCGTTTTGCCCTGCTTTTTGGCAAGCTGCACAGTAGTGGCAATGGTTTCCGCGCTGGTGCCCGCGTGCGGGATAACTTCCACCAGCGGCATTTTATCCACCGGGCTGAAGTAGTGCAGGCCGATGACCTGCTCCGGGCGCGCGGCGCCGGCGGCGATATCGCCGATAGGCAGCGACGAGGTATTAGAGGCGAAAATCGTGTGCGGCGCGGTATGCGCTTCGATTTCCGCCACCATGTTTTGCTTAAGCGTTAACTCTTCGAAAACCGCTTCCACCACGATATCGCGCTGGTGAAACCCTCGGTAATCGGTGCTGGCGGAGATCAGCGCCATTTGCGCGTCGCGCTCGCTGGCGCGCAGATGACGGCGGCGCACTTTTTTCTCAAGCAGATCCCAGCTGTATTTCAGCGCGTGGTTAATGCCCTTTTCGTTGATGTCTTTAATGCGTACCGGTAGCCGGGCTTTGGTGGCGGTGACATAGGCGATCCCGCCGCCCATCAACCCGCCGCCCAGCACGCCGACAGAATGCAGCGCGCGCGGGGCGGCCTCGCTGCCGGTCTCTTTTTTAAGCTCGGTGGTGGCGAAGAACAGCCCTCGCAGCGCGGCGGATTCCGGCGTCATCGCCAGCTCGCCAAAGGCGCGGGCCTCGGCCTGATAACCGCTGGCGCTGCCCTGCTCAAGGCCGGTGCGCACCACGTCAATAATGCGCTGCGACGCCGGATAGTTACCGTGGGTTTTTTGGTGCGTTTTCTGCGTGACCATGCGAAACAGCAGCGCACGACCAAGCGGGCCGGCGAGCAGACGCTCGCGCACCGGCAGGCGGCGCGGCGCGGGACGGCTTTTTTTCGCCAGTTCGGCAGCGGCTTCCAGCAGAATAGACTGCGGCACCACATCATCCACCAGCCCGGCTTTCAGCGCCTGACGCGGCCGCAGTTGTTTGCCCGCCAGTATCATCTCAAGCGCGGTGCTGACGCCAACGAGGCGCGGCAGCCGCTGCGTGCCGCCGGAGCCCGGCAGCAGCCCCAGCTGCACTTCCGGCAACCCGAGCTGCGTTTTCGCATCGTCGGTACAGATGCGGCTGTGGCAGGCGAGCGCCAGCTCCAGCCCGCCGCCGAGGCATGCGCCGTGAATAGCCGCGACCACATGCACCGGCAGCGCGTGGATCTCCGCCATGATCTGCTGGCCCTGGCTTGCCAGCGCTTCGGCCTCCTGCGCGCTCTGGCAGTGCGCGATCATGTTGATATCCGCGCCGGCGATAAAGTTATCCGGCTTGGCGGAGATAAACACCACGCCCGCGAGATCGCGGTTGTCGCGAAGCGTTTTCACGATGGCGCGCACGTCGCGGGCAAATTCCGCTTTCAGCGTGTTCATTTTCTCGCCCGGCACGTCGATGGTCACCACCGCCACGTTGTCCGGGCGCATCTGTAAAACAAATGCGGATGTCGATTCCATTATTCGGCCTCCAGTACCATTGCCGCGCCGAGCCCGCCCGCCGCGCAGGCGGTGACCAGCCCGAAACCGCCGCCGCGGCGGCGTAGTTCATTGAGCGTCTGGGTGATCATTCGCGCGCCGGTGGCGGCAAACGGGTGCCCGTAGGCGATAGATCCGCCGAGCACGTTAAATTTACTTTCATCTACTTCGCCGGTGGCCTGGCTGCGGCCCAGCACCTCGCGGGCGAAACGCTCGCTCGCCATCAGCTTCAGGTTGGTGAGCGTTTGCGAGGCGAAAGCCTCATGCATATCAATAAGCGTGAGATCGGCCATCGTCAGTCCGGCGCGCTCCAGCGCCAGCGGCGTCGACCAGGCCGGGCCCAGCAGCATGTCCTGCCAGACATCCACCGCGGTAAAAGCGTAGCTGCGCAGATAGCCGAGCGGCGTCAGGCCGAGTTCGCGGACGCGGGATTCCGTCATCAGAATCACCGCCGCCGCGCCGTCGGTGAGCGGCGTGCTGTTGGCGGCAGTCACGGTGCCGTGTTTACGGTCGAACGCCGGGCGCAGTTTCGCGTAATCGGCCAGCGACGAGGTTTTGCGGATATTGTTATCTTCGCTGAGCGGCTCGCGGTACGGCGGCGTGTAAGCGGTCATCACTTCATCGCGCAATTTGCCCTCCGCCCACGCCTGCGCCGCCAGCTGGTGCGAGCGATGCGCCAGCGCGTCCTGCTGTTCGCGGGTGATGCCGTGCGTTTTCGCCATCTGCTCGGCGGTGTCGCCCATGCGAAGCCCGGTGGAATATTCCGCCACGGCGGGCGGCACCGGCAGCAGGTCACGCAGACGCAGGCGCGAGAAGAGCTTCAGGCGCTGCCCGGCGGTGCGGGCTTTATTCGCGTCCACCAGCGTGCGCGCCAGTTTTTTACTGACGCCGATAGGCAGCACGGAGGAAGAATCGGCCCCGCCGGCGATCCCGGCGCGGATAGTGCCCGCCATCAGGCTTTCGGCGACGTTCGCCACCGCCTGAAAACTGGTGGCGCAGGCGCGGCTGACGCTGTAGGCGTCGGTATGGACGCTCATGCCGGTGCCGAGCACGATTTCGCGCGCGATGTTGGGCGCTTCCGGCATTTGCACCACCTGGCCGAAGACGAGCTGTTCAATAACTTCAGGCGGGATTTCGCTGCGGGCCAGCAGTTCGCCGACCACCATTTTACCGAGATCGACCGCCGGAACGCCGTGGTACGCCGTCGCCTGACGGGCGAAAGGCGTGCGTAACCCACTGACAATGGCAATGCGATCCCCCTGACGGGTGACCAGCGGTAGTGCCTGACTCATAACGTTCCCCTGTGAAAAGGCTAAAGATGTATTAAGTGGTCTGACCTGATAACAGTTTTAACCAGAATTTTACATTCAGCCAATCACATAAAGGAAAAATTGCGAGGCAAAACACGAATTACGTAACAAGAAATGCGCCCCGGCGAGGCCGGGGCGTAAGCGGCAGGATTAACGCAGGCCTAACTGGAAAATGACAGTTTCCGCCTGGCAGGCGAAAACAAAATCGATATCCAGACGCACGCCATCGGCTTCTTCGGTAAAGCGCGGGGTGATCTGGCACGGCTCGGATTCGACTTCACGCGCTTTGGCGGTGAGCGCCGCGAGCGTGGCGTCGGCGTCGGCGCGGTTTTCAAACACGCGACTGTAAGAGGCGACGCAGTCGGTGTTATCAATAATGGTGCCTACATCAATACAGCAGCAAACCGGGGTTTCATCAGCACTGCATTTGGTCATGGTGATTTCCTCTGTATTTCCTGAAAAGAGATAAGGCTATTTTACGCCCCGCGCTGCAACCGCTCTACCTGTTCTTCCCGTTTACGCTTATAAGTGACCGAAATCACACTTAAAAATGATCTAACGCAATAATCACCAGATTGATGAATTGGCGCACCCCGAAAATTTGCTAAACGGATCGCGTTTCTTAGATCACAATTGAAAAAACTTATAAACATACTTGCAACATCTCTGCTGGTCGAACCTATACTCTCGCCACTGGTCTGATTTCCATGCCGTACCTCAGACCCTACACTCCGCGCTCCTGTTACGTCACGTAACATTATTTGAATAAAAATAAATGGATGAGGTTATGGTCATGCGCCAGAAAACCCTGTTTACCAAATCTGCTTTAGCAGTCGCAGTGGCAATCGTGTCTTCTCAGGCCTGGTCCGCAGGTTTCCAGTTAAACGAATTCTCTGCCTCCGGTCTGGGCCGTGCCTATTCCGGTGAAGGCGCTATGGCGGATGACGCAGGCAACGTCAGCCGTAACCCGGCGCTGATTACCATGTTCGATCGCCCGACATTCTCCGGCGGCGCGATTTTCGTCGACCCGGATGTGAATGTGTCTGGTCAATCCCGTACGGGCCGCAGCCTGGACGCCGATAACATCGCGCCGACCGCCTGGGTGCCAAACCTGCACTTTGTCGCGCCGATTAACGAGCAGTTTGGCTGGGGGGCGTCCGTCACCTCCAACTATGGCCTTGCGACTGAATATAACAACGACTATGCGGCAGGTTCCGTAGGCGGCAAAACCGACCTCGAAACGCTCAACCTGAACCTCAGCGGCGCCTATCGCCTCGATAACCACTGGAGCTTCGGTGTGGGCTTCGACGCCGTGTATGCGCGCGCGAAAATCGAGCGTTACGCGGGCGATCTTACACAAAGCCTCGGCCCAAGCTTACCGGGCCTTGTGCAAGCAGGTCTGATTGATCCCCAGACGGCACAGTCACTGGCTGGCGTTACCAGCGATACCCAGATTGCGCATCTTAAAGGCGACGAGTGGGGCTTTGGCTGGAACGCCGGTATTCTTTATGAGCTGGATAAGAACAACCGCTACGCACTGACTTACCGGTCAGAAGTGAAAATCGACTTTGACGGCGACTATAAGAGCAGCCTGCCGGCAGGTCTGAATCCTGTTAACGCCGCACTGGGTCTTGGTCTTCCTTACGGCACAGGCGGCAGCACCACCGGCGGCTCGCTGACCCTGAACCTGCCTGAAATGTGGGAAGTCTCTGGTTATAACCGTATCGCGCCGCAGTGGGCGATTCACTATAGCCTGACCTACACCAGCTGGAGCCAGTTCCAGGAGCTGAAAGCGACCAACAACAACGGCGATACGCTGTTTAAGAAAGAAGAAAAATACCGGGACGCATACCGCATCGCCCTTGGCACCACCTATTATATGGACGACAACTGGACCTTCCGTACCGGTATCGCCTTTGATGACAGCCCGGTGCCAGAGCAGCAGCGCTCCATCTCGATTCCTGACCAGGATCGTCTCTGGCTGAGCGCCGGTACAACTTACGCCTTCAATGAAGACGCCTCTGTGGATGCCGGTGTGTCTTATATGCACGGCCAGCATGTTGAATTCACCGAAGGCTCGTACACCTTCAAATCTGAAGGTAAAGCCTGGCTGTATGGCATGAACTTTAACTACCGTTTCTGATAGAAATATCACGACAAAGGCGAGCTGCGGCTCGCCTTTTTTATTGCGCCTTATCGTTCAGAAATAAAAAAGCGAGCCCCGGCCCGCTTTTTTTATTTACCTTAAGAATGGTCGCATCCGGCGTTTTATTCCGAATCGATATCCTTAAGATCCCCTTCGATCGCCTGCGCGTTCGGGTTTTCATTCGGCTTGAGCTTACCGCCATTGGCGATAAAGTCGTGACGCTGGAAGTAGGCCTCACGCACCAGAATGTAAGGATCGGAAGACTGGCGCAGCAGGCCGTCGGAATCCAGCAGTTGCGCGCGGGTCTCCACGCCTTCCACCGCCCATTTACCGAGCGACAGCGGCCAGGTCAGCCAGGAGAGCACCGGATAAGTGGTATCCGCCATATCGCCGACATCTTCACGCAGCGTAAAGCTGCCGTAGAACGGCAACTGCACATACGGCCCGTAACCGACGCCATAGGTGCCAAGCGTGCTGCCGAAACGGTGCGGTTCTTCGCGCTGCAGTTTCGGGTTCGCCATACCGGCCACGTCGATAAAACCGCCCATCCCCAGCAGGGTATTCAGGAAGAAACGGGTGAAGTGCACCATCCCCTGGTAGGGGTCGCCCTGCAGGAATTTATTAAGCATCGAAGCGGGTTCTTCCAGGTTGCTGGTGAAGTTGCCCAGCCCGTTGCGCGCCGGTTGCGGCACGTAGTCGCGCCAGGCGACAGCCACCGGGCGCAG
Source organism: Cronobacter universalis NCTC 9529 (assembly GCF_001277175.1). Classification (NCBI taxonomy): domain Bacteria; kingdom Pseudomonadati; phylum Pseudomonadota; class Gammaproteobacteria; order Enterobacterales; family Enterobacteriaceae; genus Cronobacter; species Cronobacter universalis. The sequence goes on from NZ_CP012257.1 coordinate 3,021,494, forward strand.
CACATAAGGGTCCACCACGTCATAGTTAAAGGCAAACATGGTGCGGTTGAACCCTTCGAAGGGGTCGGAACGCCCTTGCTGCGGCTCTGACGAACTGGCGCAGCCCACTAAAAGCGTGGCCGCCAGCGCAAGCCCGGTAAGGCGAAAGTTCATAGCAGTCTCCCTGTAAATAGTAACTAACCCGCTCCTGATGGCGAAGGCGCGACCAGGACTTCCACCGGCGAAGCCGGATTGAGCGTGGTGAAACGGCGCTCGCCTGTCCAGTCTCCCGGCTGCACGGCCGCGTTGCCGTCCCGGGAAATATGCACCTTCACGATGCCCTGCGTGACGTGTTCAAGCCCCCGGTCCGGGAGCATCGCGTCGGCGTCATTAAGCGTAATTGTCAGCGGAAAATGGCCCAGCGGCAATTTTTTCACCAACACCGGTACGTTTGATGCGCCATCCGTCACGCTGATAAAGAGTATCCCTTTATCCGGCAAGGCTTTTTTCGAAACGGGTGAGAGCGTGATTTTAACAGCCAGTCTCGCGTTGTCCATGCCGCTGTCCACCCGCGCCTGCGCAATGCCGCGCATTACCGCCGCACGGCGCGCATCGTCCGGCGGCAGGCGCGCCACCATCGCCTGCCAGATGGCAATCGCCTCTGTATAGCGCTGCTGGCGAAACGCGCTGAAGGCGAGCAGCCCCTGCGCGCGCAGATTATCAGGTGCCTGCGCCGCGACCTCTTTTAGCATTTGCTCGCCGAGGCGGTTATCGTCCGGCTGCGTTGAGCGCGCCAGCACTTCAGCATAGTCGAGCCGCGCTTCGGTGCTTTGCGAATTGAGCTGCCAGGCGCGTTTAAACGCCTCTGTGGCGGTATCGGCGTTATTGAGCACCATACCGATGCGCCCGAGCATCGCCCAGCCTGCGCCGTTATGCGGGTCGTCCTGCAAACGCGTGCGCAGCCCAAGCCCGAGGCGCGTCAGCTCCTCCACCGTGAGCGGCGCCGCGTGCGGGTCCATCACGCGCGCCACAAGCGCCGGCGTCTCGCGCGCCGCCGCCTGCCAGTCATTCACCTGTTTAAGGCTATGCGTCGCCATGAACAGCCCGCCGCTCACCGCCACAACCAGCAGCACGCCTGCCAGCAACGCACCATTACCCGTATGACTCGTTTTCTGCGCGCGCGGCCCGGGAATATCCGCCAGCAGGCTGTGCTGCAACTCCACCTCTAGCGCCTGACGAGCCTCGGGCGGCTCCTCGTCAAGCTCCCGCAGGCGCGAATAATAGAGCGTGCGGTTCAGCGCATCGCGGCTGATCGCGCGCTTGTCGCGCCACGGCCAGAAGACCAGCGCCGCAACGCCCGCCAGCAGGACGACGATAACCATGATTAACGCGCTCACGGGCGTTTTCCTTCTTCATTCAGCAGCGCGCGCAGCCGCTCCTGTTCGTCTTCATCAAGCGCGAGAGGCTCGCGGCGCGCGCGCGCCACCAGTACGGCAACGCCGCCTGCCGCAAAGAGCGCGGGCAGCAGCCAGAGCAGGATCGTGCCGGGCGTGACGGGCGGATCGTAGGTCACGAAATTCCCGTAGCGCGCCACCATATACGCCACAATCTGCTCGCGGCTCTGCCCCTGCTGCATCAGCTCATAGACCTTCTGGCGCATATCGGCCGCGATCATCGAACCGGAATCGGCGATGCTGTTGTTCTGGCACTTCGGGCAGCGCAGCGCGCTGGTCAGCTCGCGGAACTGCCGCTCCTGCGCCTCGTTCTGAAAAGGGTACGCGTCGATGGCGGCAGAAACATGACATGCCAGCAGCAGGCCAGCCAGCAGAGCTAACAGACGTTTCACGGCTCGACCTCCTGATTCAGCGCATCCCATAGTGGTTTGACGTCCTGACGCCAGACCTGGTCATTCAGCTCGCCCGCGTGGCGATAGCGAATCACGCCGCGCCCGTCGATAACAAACGTCTCCGGCGCGCCATACACGCCCAGATCCAGCCCCAGCATTCCGCTGCCGTCAAACAGGCTGAGCGCGTAAGGGTTGCCGAGCGTATTGAGCCACGCCACGGCTTTAGCGCGATCGTCTTTATAGTTAAGCCCGACGATCCGCACGCCGTTCGCGGCCAGCCCGTCGAGAAACTGATGCTCGGCGCGGCACGTCGGGCACCAGGTCGCCCAGACGTTAAGCAGCAGCGGTTTTCCGTTCAGAAGGGCGGCGCGATCGTAGGTCACGTTCGGGTCATCAAGCGCGGCGAGCCGGAACGCGGGCAGCGGTTTGCCCACCAGCGTGGATTCCAGCTGAGACGGATCATCGCCCGCCGCGTTACGCGTGAGTTGCCAGAACAGCACGGCGGCGAGCAGCAGAAACAGCGCCAGCGGGATCAGTAAAATGCGGCGTCTCATGCGGCCTCCTGGATTTTTTTCAGCCGGTAACGCGGATCAAGCAGACAAAGCAGCCCGCCGAGCGCCATCAGCAGCCCGCCATACCAGATCCAGCGGACAAACGGTTTGTAGTAAAGCCGCACCGCCCAGCTGCCGTCGTCGAGCTCTTCACCGAGCGCCGCGTAGAGATCGCGCGTCAGCCCGCCGTCGATGGCGGCTTCGGTCATCACCACGCGGTTGCTGTTATAGGCGCGCTTTTCGGCGCGCAGCGTAGCCTCGGGTTTACCGTCGCGCAGCACATCGATAATCCCGACCGCGCCGCGCCAGTTCGGCCCCTGCGCGCCGCGCACCTCGCGAAACACAAAGCGGTAATGATGAATAGCGACGCTGTCGCCCGCCGTCATGCGCACGTCGCGCTCCACGCTGTAGTTCTGGCTGAACGCGATGCCTATAACCGTTACCGCAAGCCCCACATGCCCGAGCGTCATTCCCCACTGGCTGCGGCTTAATTTCACTAACCCGCGCCACCGGCTGTGGCGGTGCGTGGCGCGCTCGAGCAGCTCCATCAGCGTCAGCGCCAGCACCCAGACCGCCATCATCAGCCCGGCGACCGTCATCGCGTTGATGCTGTCCTGCAAAAGCCAGGGCAATAGCAGTGAGGCCGCGAGCGTAACGACCAGCGCCGCCAGCAGGCGACGGCGCAGCTTTTGCGGCTCATCGCGCCGCCAGCGCACCAGCGGCCCGACGCCGAGCAGCAGCGCGAACGGCACCATCAGCGCGCTGAACAGCACATTAAAAAACGGCGCGCCGACGGAAATCGACCCAAGCCCCAGCGCCTTATGCACCAGCGGCAACAGCGTGCCGAGCAGCACCACCAGCATGGCGGTGATGAGCAGAATATTGTTGCCGAGCAGAAAACTTTCGCGCGACCAGAGCGCATTCCCCACCCGCGCCCTGACGCTGCCGCCCTTCACGGCATAGAGCAGCAGCGAGCCGCCGATAACAATCACCAGCAGCGCCAGAATAAACATGCCGCGCGCCGGATCGGAGGCGAACGCGTGCACGGAGACCAGCACGCCGGAGCGCACCAGGAATGTGCCGAGCAGGCAGAGCGAAAAGGCGGTGATGGCGAGCAGTACCGTCCAGGCGCGGAAGCTGCCGCGCTTTTCCGTGACCGCCAGCGAGTGCATCAGCGCGGTGCCCGCGAGCCACGGCATCAGCGAGGCGTTTTCGACCGGGTCCCAGAACCACCAGCCGCCCCAGCCGAGTTCGTAATAGGCCCAGGCGGAGCCAAGCACAATGCCGATGGTCAGAAACACCCACGCCGCCTGCGTCCAGGGGCGCGACCAGCGCGCCCAGGCGGTGTCGAGCCGCCCGGTTAAGAGCGACGCCACGGCAAAGGCGAACGCGACCGAAAACCCGACATAGCCCATATACAGCAGCGGCGGATGAAAAATCAGCCCGATATCCTGCAACAGCGGGTTGAGATCGCGCCCTTCAATCGGGTATTCCGGCAGCGTGCGCGTAAAAGGGTTTGAGGTCAGCAGAATAAAGAGCAGGAAGCAGAAATTGATCCCGCCCATCACCGACAGCACGCGGGCGATCGCCTCCTGCGGCATGGCGCGGCTGAACATCGCGACCGCCAGCGTCCACGCGCCCATCAGCAGCACCCACAGCAATAGTGAGCCTTCGTGCGCGCCCCAGGTCGCGGCCACGCGATACCAGACCGGCAGCTCGGTATTGGAGTTGCTCGCCACATAGAGCACCGTGAAATCATTCACCACAAAGGCATGCACGAGGATAAGAAACGCGCCCAGCAGGCAGGCGAAAAGCGCGCAGGCGAGCGGGTGCGCCAGCGCCATCAGCCGCGGCGCCTGACGCATCGCGCCCCACTGCGGCCAGAGCGTGAGCAGCAGCGCGAGGCCTGCGGCGAGGCACAGCAAGAAGTTTCCGATTTCCGGCATCACGGGCGGATATCCTTATACGCCGCTGCCGGGCGCGAGTGGTTGGCGTCCATCGCCGCTTTCACCTCCGGCGGCGTGTAATTTTCGTCATGCTTCGCCAGCACTTCTCGGGCGTGAATACGATGATCGTCGCCCAGCACGCCCTGCGCCACTACGCCCTGGCCCTCACGAAAGAGATCGGGCAGGATGCCGTCGTAATCGACATCCACCGCGCCGCGCGCGTCATAGAGCCGGAAGCTCACCTTCAGGCTCTGGCTGTCGCGCTTCACGCTCCCTCGCATCACCATGCCGCCGACGCGCAGCCGCTGGCCCGGTTCTGGTTTCTCCTGCGCAGCGCCTTTGCCGTAGAGAATGTCGCCCGGCGTATAGAAGAGATCGATATTGGCGCGCAGCGCGTAGAGCACCAGCGCAAGCGTCAGCCCGAGACTCGCCAGCACCACGAGCGCGACCCACAGGCGCGTTTTACGACGCGGGTTCATCGCGACACCTCCGCGCCCTGGCGTCGGCGCTCGCGCGCCTGACGTTTCGCGATATCCCGGCGCAGCGCGCGGCGCGCCAGGCGCGTATGCGCTATCAGCAGCGCCAGCGGAATAACGGTCATCGCCACCGCCAGCCAGACGTAAAAGGCGTAGCCGCCCATCAGGAAAAACGTAGTCAGCGCGGCGGTCATGATTTTTTCTCCAGCACTGCCGCCACCCACGGGCGCTGGCGCTCCTGAAGCAACAGCAGATTGCCGAGGCGCATCAGCGTGAGCGTGACAAACAGGCACAGAAAACCGGCGAGATTCCAGCGCAGCGGCGCGCGCATGCTCGGGTCGATGCTCTGTTGCATATTGGTGGAGCCCTGATGCAGCGTGTTCCACCACTCCACCGAGTAGTGAATAATGGGCAGGTTCACCACGCCCACCAGCACCAGTACGCCCGCGGCGCGGCCCGCGAGGCGGCGGTCGTCAAAGGCGTGCCAGAGCGCGATGACGCCCGCGTATAAAAACAGCAGCACCAGTTCGGAAGTGAGCCGCGCATCCCAGATCCACCAGGTGCCCCACATCGGTTTACCCCAGGCGGAGCCGGTCGCAAGCGCGATAAAGGTATAGACCGCGCCCACCGGCGCCATCGCCATCACGGCGAGATCGGCCGCCCGGTTCTGCCACACCAGCCCGATAAACGCCGCGACCGCCATTGAGGCGTAAATGCCCATCGATCCCATCGCCGCCGGAACGTGCAGATACATGATGCGGTAGCTGTCGCCCTGCTGGTAGTCGGGCGGCGCGAAAACAAAACCCCAGACGCAGCCAATCGCGAGCATCACGACGCACGGCCACGCGAACCACGGCGTCAGCCGTCGACAGAGCCCGTAAAGCCGTTCAGGCCGCGCCCAGGGGTGTAAGAATTTCCACATGTTGTTGCTCACATAAACGTTATCGCCCGCACGCGCAGGCCTACTGAATACTGATACGCAGCGCCGCTGCGGTGGCGAACGGCAAAAGCGTGACGCTTGCTGTCAAAAACGCGCCGGAGATCGCGAAAAAGCCGCCGACCGGAAGCTGCATTACGGCAGCGTCCACCGCGGCGGTGGAGAAAATGAGCAGCGGGATCGCCAGCGGCAGAATAATCAGGCTCAGCAGGATGCCGCCGCGCCGCAGCCCGGCCGTCAGCGCCGCGCCCAGCGCGCCGAGAAAGCTCAGCGTCGGCGTACCGAGCAACAGCGTCAACAGCAGCGTCAGCGCCGCATGGCCGTTCAGTCCCATCAGCAGCGCCGCCAGCGGCGAGAGCACGACCAGCGGCAGTCCGGTCGCCACCCAGTGAGCGGTCACTTTCGCGATAACCACCACAGGCAGCGGCGTTGGCAGCAGCATCAGTTGTTCGAGCGCGCCGTCGCGCGCGTCGTCGCGAAACAGCCGGTCCATCGCCAGCAGCGAGGCGAGCAGCGCCGCGACCCACACCACGCCTGGCGCTATGCGTGCCAGCAGTTGCGGCTCCGGGCCTGCGCCGAGCGCGAACAATACAATTACCACCAGAAAGAACCACAGCGGGTTGAGGAGTTCAGCCTGGTGACGCGCGGCGAGACGCAGTTCGCGGCGAATAATGCGGCCCATCATGCGGCGGGCTCCGGCGTCAGGGTTAATGTACGATGCGCACCAGTAAGCGCCAGCGGCTGGTGAGTGGTGACTATTACCGCCCCGCCGCGTGCCGCGTGCGCCTCCAGACGCGCCGTCAGCGTCGCCACGCCTGCGGCATCAAGCGCCGTCAGCGGTTCATCCAGTACCCACAGCGACGCGTCGCTGAGACACAGACGCGCCAGCGCCACGCGGCGCTGCTGGCCTGCTGAGAGCTGCTCAACCGGCAGATCCTCATACCCGCCAAGCCCGATGGCGGCGAGCGCCTGCCAGCGCGCCTCGCGCCGGGTCTGCGAGTGATAAAACGCGAGATTTTCATCGGCGGTGAGCGCCGCTTTGATGCCCGGCAGATGGCCGAGCCACAGCAATTCCTGATGAAAGGCTGAACGCGTGCGCGCCAGCGGTTCGCCGCGCCAGTACACCTCGCCCTCTTCCGGGCGCGCCAGCCCCACCAGCAGGCGCAGCAGCGAGGTTTTCCCGGCCCCGTTCGCGCCGGTCAGGTGCACAATCTCGCCCGGCGACACGCGAAACGAGAGCGCGCGAAACAGCAACCGCTCGTCGCGCAGGCAGGCAAGATTCCGGGCTTCTAACATGGGGCGGCTCCTTTCAGGCGAGTCGGGAATAGTACCACAGGGCAATGACGCGGCCACCTCACGCGCCGCGCAGGCGGCGAAACCCTGCGCGATAGCGCGCAAAATCGCCACCGCGCAGGCCGAATTGTCTGTTTTTCCTGATAACGTCCGCCGACGCGCTACGCTTAACGAAGCCCCCTAACCTGACAGGAGCCCCATATGGACAAAATCGGCGAGGAAAAAATCGACGACGCGGATGAGCTGGAAGTCGAGAGTGAAGAAAAAAAGAGCGGCGAAGAGATAGAAGTGGATGAAGAGGCCCTGCCGTCGCGCGCGATGGCGATCCACGAGCATATTCGCCAGGACGGCGAGAAAGAGATGGAGCGCGACGCGATGGCGCTGTTCTGGTCGGCCATCGCCGCCGGGCTGTCGATGGGCGCGTCGCTGCTCGCCAAAGGCATTTTCCACGTCCACCTGGAAGGCATTCCCGGCGGATTTTTGCTGGAAAGCCTCGGCTACACCTTTGGTTTTATCATCGTCATCATGGCGCGCCAGCAGCTCTTTACCGAAAACACCGTCACGGCGGTGCTGCCGGTGATGCAGAACCCGACCGGCACCAATATGCTGCTGTTGCTGCGGCTCTGGGGCGTTGTGCTGCTCGGGAATATCGTCGGCACCGGCCTTGCGGCGCTGGCGTTTGAATTTATGCCGATTTTTGATGAGGCGACGCGCGACGCGTTTGTGACTATCGGCATGGAAGTGATGCACAACTCGCCGGGCGAGATGTTCGCGAACGCGATTATCTCCGGCTGGATCATCGCGACGATGGTGTGGATGTTCCCGTCTGCGGGTGCGGCGAAGATTGTGGTGATCATCCTGATGACCTGGCTTATCGCGCTTGGCAACACAACGCATATCGTGGTCGGCACCGTCGAGATCCTCTATCTCGTCTTTAACGGCACCATTCACTGGAGCGAATTCTTCTGGCCGTTCGCCCTGCCGACGCTTGCGGGCAACATCATCGGCGGTACGTTTATCTTCGCGCTGTTAAGCCATGCGCAGATCCGTAACGACATGAGCAATAAGAAGAAATCGGAAGAGAAAGCGCGCCTGAAAAAGGAAAAGGCCGCGCGTGAAAACGAAACCGGGCGCGGCTCACAAAAAGGCTGACGATGGCGATTGTTTAACCGAACAGGCGGCTAAGCCCTTAACGGCGGTGTAAAAATCGGTATACTGACGCCGCCTCGTCCCCTTAGTTAAATGGATATAACGAGCCCCTCCTAAGGGCTAGTTGCAGGTTCGATTCCTGCAGGGGACGCCATTTTTTGCCCGTGCAACGGCCGCTTCAGGTTGCGCACCGTCGTTCTGCACTGAATCAATACTGACAGGCACCCGCGAGACCAATACCACTGGTCACCCCGTAATTAATATATTTTTACCTGCAAACCGTGACATCTGACTTTTCCCTGTAATTAAACGACGATGCGTAGAGTCTGATTCTGGTGCTGGACCGGTGAGTAAAATTTTTCTCCCCGGTGTTTTTAGAAAAACAGATACTGAAATCCGGCCATTATTTTTGTGGCTGCGGTGCGGCACCTTGCAGCTGAATAGTGGTGAGACTGATCCGGACGTCCCTAAACTTCCCATAATATAAACAGGTGCGGCCAAAGGCATTTTTATGTAAAAGCGAAGCTGATATCATTTAAGTATCATTAGACCTGATGTCCAATTACGATGATAAATAAAATCCTGGTAAGTGCCTGTCTGATGGGATTCAAAGTGCGCTACGACGGGAGCGAAAAAGCACAGATGATCAATCAGCTGCGGCGCTGGCAGGAAGAGCAGCGTCTTGTGATCCACTGTCCTGAACTGGCCGCGGGTTTACCCACCCCACGCCCTCCGGCTGAGATTGTTTCTGGTGATAATAAAACTCAGGACAGAATAATTGAAATTACAGGAAAAGACGTAACAGAGCACTATCAGCTTGGCGCCTGGCTGGCGCTACGCACGGCGCAGGATGCGGGCTGTACCGCTGCGCTGTTAACGGACGGCAGCCCGACATGCGGTAGCCAGTTTATCTATGACGGTTCATTTAGTGGCCGGCGTAAGTCAGGTATGGGCGTCGCAGCATCGCTACTCTCTGCACATGGTATAGCCGTTTTTTCTGAGCATAACCTCGCCGATTTAATTGCATGGATTGATGCGAAAGAACGCTGAATATATTCTCTTCGAGATACTAAAAGGAATCAGGGCTTATCTGTTACTTTCGTCAGCCTTTATGCGCTGGAGGCTATCGCTTTCTCCTTTGCCTGTTCAGATTTGAGAGTATCCCTCTTTGCCAGAACCCCTTTAAATTTTTCAACATACAGAGCCGATAAGGCGTTATCGTCAACCGCCAAAGGATTCGCAATCGGGCAAGATTACCCGCTGTAAATTGCGATCAGGGAAAAATTATCCTGTGCAATCTGCGAATTTTAAACGATAAATACGATTTCGGATGCTGTCACTCCGCCGCGAGAATACCGGCCTGGCTAACGCATCATTCAAAACGCGACAAAAAAGTGTGCTTACCGGTGTCGCCTCGGGTACTATTATCTTATAGAAGCCACGACCTGTATAAAAACGATGTGCACTTATTCTTTTTATTTTTATCGTTACACACATTTAGCAGTGCATACTTCCTGCAGGTTAACCAAAAATGAAACGCCTCTGGAATTAAAAAACAAACTGATTGATGGTTTGATCCTTTATCTTAAACAAGGTTACATAGACCCATGGCATATCAATTGTGATTGTGAAGATGAAGGTTCAGAAGAGGCCGATCGTTATCTGAGTAAGCTTGACATGATCGATAAAGAAACATCAATGTATTTCAGAAAGAAAATAGTGGAGTCGACGTTTATACAGAATGGACTTTTTAAATCCTTTTGTCTCGATAGCCTCCTTCTGTCAGACACACACAGTTCCTGCGCAATTAACTATTTATGTGAAAACCATTCAACGTTATCTTTACATCCCTTAAAAGCTGCAATGTTTTATTTAGTTTGCGCTAAAAATGATCCGTCGAATGATAACGATATCCCAGACGAACTCATCTCAGGACTGAAAAATCGTTATAAAAAAATTACAGAAGAACACGAAGCACCGCGTTACCAGGGGTTGTCAGACCATGAGATATTTTCAGATTCTGAATTACTTGATCTTAATGCCGAATATGAAGCTTTCTGTAACGCCTGGACATAGTAGTCATTTTCAAGAGAAAATTTTAATATTATTAAGATACGTCACCAGAATATGAAATTAAAAAGTATCGAGTAAAAATAAAGTAAATAAAACTCTGATCACGCACGCCTGGAGCGGGCCGTATACTACGCACCTTTCAATGTTCCCTTTTAGATTACACACAAACTCAACAAAACTATAACACAATATCAAATAGTTCTGTTTAATTCACAAAAAACAATCATCTCTGCACAGCTCGTAATATCTGCTTCCTGATTAAGAATAACGCCCGGTTCCGTTATTAATTTCAAACGCTATGATGTTCCGCCGTTAAATAAACAGTTATCGGTAATAATATAAATAAGGAACATTGATATGTTGAGAAAATGTGCGGCTGAATTTTTCGGCACATTCTGGCTGGTATTTGGTGGTTGCGGGAGCGCGGTGCTTGCTGCGGCGTATCCTGAACTGGGCATTGGTTTTACAGGGGTTGCGCTGGCGTTTGGTCTGACCGTCCTGACCATGGCGTATGCCGTAGGGCATATTTCCGGCGGTCATTTTAACCCGGCCGTCACGCTGGGTTTATGGGCGGGTGGGCGTATTACCTTTCAGAACGTGATCCCCTACATTATTTCCCAGGTCATCGGCGGTATTGCCGCCGCAGGCGTACTGTATGCGATTGCCAGCGGTAAGCCGGGCTTTGACGCCGTCGCGAGCGGCTTTGCCGCCAACGGCTATGGCGAACACTCGCCGGATGGTTATAGCCTTTCGGCGGCCATCCTGACTGAACTGGTGCTGACGGCGTTCTTCCTGCTGATTATCCATGGCGCAACGGATAAAAACGCGCCGGCGAAATTTGCGCCGCTGGCGATTGGTCTCGCCCTGACGCTGATTCATCTAATCAGCATTCCTGTTACCAACACGTCGGTGAACCCAGCGAGAAGCACCGCTGTCGCTATTTTCCAGGGCGGCTGGGCTTTACGGCAACTGTGGGTTTTCTGGGTAGTCCCGATGGTGGGCGGCGTAGTGGGCGGTCTGATTTATCGCTTCCTGTTGCAGAGCAAAGACTAAATACAGTCATTTGCTGCGGGCAAATCGGTATTATTGAGCGCCTGGTATAAACGCTATACGTCTTTATTTAAAAGCCCCGAAAGGGGCTTTTTATTGCTCGGTAATGGCTGCCCTGGCGAACTTATGGCATCAAAAAGTTCACTTCAATAATGCGTTCTCGTTCATTGCCAGCATTATCCACACTGTAATACGCAACATACTTATTGCCGCTTTCGAAATGATAACCCAGCGTCGGCAGACACTGCCCCAGTTGCGGATATACCCTCTCTTCACGCACGCTTTTTCGAAAACTGTCAACCGCGCCGCTGTGATTTGCGATTTCAACGAATGAGAGACGATCGCCAGCCTTAACCGCATAAGTGATGCAGGGCGTATTGCCGTTCATTTCTACATGACCCGGCTGGATATCCGGTAAACGATCGCCCGGCCCTGCGCAGCCTGCCAGCAGTACTAATGAAAACTTCAGGAGGTGTTCTTTCATCTGTCAGCCTCGTCCGGTGGCAATTCCTGCTAAAGACGGAGAATATCGCTCAACAGATAATCGCAGCAACATCATTAAACACCACGAATAAACCTTTTACCTCGCCATAAAAAAACCCACCGCAATAACGGTGGGTTTTCGGACATGCCGAAAAAAGGTAGATGATAAGGATTAACTAAATACCATACCGCCGTCGATCAGCAGTGACTGACCGGTCATGTAGTCGGAATCCGGGCCTGCCAGGAACGAGACGCAGGCGGCGACATCTTCCGGCTCGGAGAGGCGGCCAAGCGTGATGCGTTTGGCGAATTCTTCAGTGCCGTAGCCGAGCGGTTTGCCGGCGGCTTCGGAGATCTGACGGTCGATTTCCGCCCACATCGGGGTTTTCACAATGCCCGGGCAGAAGCCGTTGACGGTGATGCCGAGCGGCGCTAAATCGCGCGCGGCGGTCTGGGTCAGGCCGCGCACCGCGAATTTACTGGAGCTGTAAACCGCCAGCTCCGGGTTGCCGACGTGGCCCGCCTGCGAACAGGCGTTGATAATTTTCCCGCCGTGGCCTTCGGCTTTGAACGCTTCAATCGCCGCCTGCATGCCCCAGATAACGCCTTTGACGTTGATGTTGTAGACCCTGTCGATCACCTCTTCGGTGATGGTCTCAATCGGCGTTGACGGCGCGATGCCGGCGTTGTTGACGATAACGTCGAAGCCGCCGAGCGCTTTACGGGTCTGTTCTACTGCGGCGAACACCTGGTCGCGTTTCGACACATCCACGGTCACCGCCACCGCGCTGCCGCCCTGCTCGTTGATTTCCTGCGCCACGGCATTGGCCGTTTCGGCGTTGTAATCGGCAATCGCGACCGCAAAACCGTCTTTGACCAGTCGGAGGGCGATGGCTTTACCAATCCCCTGCCCTGCGCCGGTCACCAGTGCTACTTTTTTCATAATCCGTTCCTTTTGGTAAGTCAGAGAATCTGGCTGAGATGGAGCTGGCCCATCAGCAGCGGGTTATCGCTGTAGTCCACCGGAATGGCGACCACCGCCGGCCCGTCGACATCCATCGCGGCGCGCAGCGTCGGCTCCAGCGCTTCCGCGCTTTCCACCGCGAACCCGGCAGCGCCGAACGCTTCGGCGTAAACTTTGAAATCCACCGGCCCGAAGCTCACGCCCGAGAGCCGCTGATATTTTTTCTCTTCCTGTATCGCCACCATATTGTAGGCGTTATCCACCCAGATGATGTGTAACACATTGGCTTTCAGGCGCACCGCGGTTTCCAGCTCCATGCTCGATTGCAGGAAACCGCCATCGCCGGAAACAGACACCACTTTACGCGACGGCTCCACCAGCCATGCGCCGATGGCCCACGGCAGCGCCACGCCCATGGTCTGCTGACCGTTGGAAATCATTACCTGACGGGCGCGGAAGCTATAGAGGTAGCGCGCGATCCAGATGTGGAAACTGCCCATATCCACGGTGAGCGTCACATCGTTATTGATGATGTCCTGCATGGCGCGCACGATGCGCAGCGGATGCAGGGCGAACTGGTTTAACTGCGCGCCCCGGCGCGCCAGCAGCTCGCGCTGGTTCTGACGGTCGACAAGAATTTCAGACGCGCGATCGCTTAACACCAGCGGCTGTTCAACACGCCCGGCCAGTTTCTCCAGCGTGCCCGCGATGTCCCCCACCAGCTCGATTTCCGGCGCGTAGTGGCTCTCTTCATAGGCTGGCAACACGTCGATATGCACCAGCGTCGCGTTGCCGCGGTTCCACATGGCTGGCTCATATTCCACCGGACTGTAGCCGATGCAGATGATGAGATCCGCCAGATGCAGCAAGCGGTCGCCCGCCTGGTTGTTGAAAAGCCCGACGCGGCCCGCAAAGCGCGTGAAGTGCTCCTGATTCACCGCGCCCGCCGCCTGATAAGTGCTGGTGACCGGAATATGGCTTTTCTCCAGCAGGCGATGCAGCGCGCGGCTGTTCTCCGGCTGGCTCGCCATCAGGCCCAGCAGGATGACCGGGTTTTTGGCGTTGCGAATCAGCCCGGCGACGTGGTCGATACACGCATCCGGCGCAGGCCCCAGCTTCGGCGCGTTGCCCGCCGGCAGAATGTTGCCCTGCGCCGGTTGATCGACAATATCCTGCGGCAGGCTGACAAAGGCGCTGCCCGGTCTGCCGTGCTCCGCCACGCGAAAGGCGTTGGAAACCACTTCGGCGATAGCGTCCGAGGACGAGACTTCAACAGAATATTTGGTGACCGGGCTGAACATCGCCACGGTATCCATGCTCTGGTGCACCTGGCGCGCTTTATCCGCGCGTTTCACCGCCCCGCCGAGCGCGACCACCGGGTCGCCTTCGCTGTTGGCGGTCGCCATGCCGGTAATGAGGTTGCTGCACCCCGGCCCGGAGGTGACCAGCGCCACCCCG